>DASZUG010000056.1:0-96524 GCA_035547755.1 Rhizobiaceae bacterium | reverse complement strand
CCCTCCTGGATGCCATAGACGTCCGCGTTGTTGACATTCTGCAGGGTGACGTTCTGGAAGTCGTCATTGAGATAGATATCACCGCTGAGGCTGTTACTGGCATCATGGATGACGACGTTCTCGACATGGGTGATCGTTGCGCCGCGCAGATCGACATCGCCGCTGTAATCGTTGGTGGTGATGGTGAGCGTGTCGTTGCCGGCGCCGCCGTCGATCTGGTCACCGGCATTGATGGTCGCCATGGGGGGGAAGGCCGAATTGTCGATCGAGGCGAGATAGTGATCGTCATTGGCCGTCGACCCGCCATTGCTGGGCAGGAATGCGTCGATGCCCGTGGTCAGCACGTAAGTGCCGCCGGGATGGACCACGGAAAGCGGCCCGGTGTAGCTCTCGGCGCCCTGCGCCGCCGCATTGAGGAAATCGTGGATGCCCTGATTGGTGTCGTTCCGGAACTCCGGCGATTCGGAGAACGCCTGCAGCATCTGGGCCGGCGTGAGTTGCGTCTGCGAGGTCCAGTAGCTGAGGCCGGCGGCGTCGGGCGCCCGGCCCAGAACGTTCTCGTAGAGGCCGGTCACATAGGCGGTGGAAATCGGATCGCCGGCGCCGATGCCGAATGTCGCGTGGAATTCGTCGGACAGGACGAAGGCGTCGGCCAGCTGCGTCAGCGTCAGGTTTCCAGCTTCCAGCTGGTCGGCCCAGTAATGCAGGCCCGCCTGATCCGGCACGCGGTCGAAAGCCGCCTGGTACATCCGGATGACCGGGTCGACATAGGTTGCCGCCTGCGCGATGAGCGCCTCGCGGACATCCGCCAGTGTCAGCGTGCCGTTGTCCACCTGGGTCGCGAATTGCTGAACCTCGCTGGCCGGAGGGCTGTCCTCCTGCAGAATCGTCTCGTAGTAGCCTGTGATCGTGTCGGTGGTAGCCGTCATCTCTTCTGCTTACCCTCTCTTCGGATAGGGGCCTCTGGGCGATCTGTCGATAGAGGCCGGTTTTACTCCCACGCGCCTTGCGGGGGTCAGGTGCTGCTAATTCAAATTGCGACCAACACAGGCATGCGCCTCAAGCCGCAGCCTCCCGTCTCGATGAGTTAGCACCTTCGTTTATATGAATGTTCGAATCCCGTGTAAAGCGTACAATCGCTTTGGTTGCGGAAGATTTTTTCACGCTTCGCCGGATCGACGATCGCGAGGCCATTCCGATCGTCGCCGTCGATTTCAAGCCGTTGGGAACCGGACGGATAACAGCGACGCTTCGACCCGCCCTTCCTTCGCCTTCGCCGGCGGGCTCAGGCAGGCAGGCTCGACGGGAATTGCTCCATGGGTTCGGTGCGTGTAACTACTCGGCCTTCGGCGGCCGCCCAGCGGACCGACCGCTTCGATCGATATGGATCTTCGCAATGAACGATACCGACAGGGATTGGGAGGAACTATCCCGCCAGGATCCATACTGGGCGGTGCTTTCGAACGCGGAATATCGGGGACTCGGGGAATCCCGCGAGGGCCTCGGCCGTTTCTTCGAAACCGGAAGACGTCACGTGACGGAGATATGCCAGCGCTTCGAGCGGCATTTCGGGCGCGATCCGGAAGGTGCGGCAACGGCCGTCGATTTCGGTTGCGGCGTAGGACGGCTATTGCTGCCGATGGCGGCGCGGGCGCGTTTCGCCATCGGCGTCGACGTGTCCCAGACGATGCGGGCGACATGCCGGGAGCGGGCCGCCGCCGAGGGCGTGCGCAACGTCGATATCTGCGCCGATCTCGAAACGCTGCACCGTCGCGGCGTCAAGGCGGACTGGATCAACTCGTACATCGTCTTCCAGCACATTCCCACGATGCGGGGCTACCAGCTGCTTGATTCGCTTCTGGAGCTAACCGCGCCCGCCTGTCTGTGCTCGATCCACGTGACGCTCTACAAGGACGCCCGGCTGATGCACTATGCCACCAGCGGCACGCGCTTCTTCCAATCGAGCGATACCGGAACGCGAAGCGTGCTGCGCGAGGAGCGGGCACGCAATACGCCGGAAATGCAGATGAACGATTACGACCTGACCCGGGTGCACGCGCTGTTCCTAAGGCACGGCTTTGGCGAACTCGTTATGGTGCACGAGGATCAGGCAGGCATTCACGGCGTGATGATCTATGCCGCCAAATGAGCCGGTTGGGAGCCGGTTGCCGCTTGCCAACCGATCCCGCGCGACCTTCAGAAATTCGCGGACGTCGCCAATCCGAGACTTTCGCGCGCCCGGCGATAAAGAGCGCGGTTCATTTCGGCCGAGCCGCCGCGTATGAGCAGCCTTTCCAGCATCTCGCGGGCGGCCGCCTCGCGCATGATTTCGGGCATGTTCGCGATCAGATCCGCAAATCGCTTCGCATAGATCTCCGGAATATGCTCGCGCCTGGCGAAGGCATGGCCGACCCTGCCCTTTTCGCGGAATACATGACGGTCCGACTCGAGCTGGCCCAGAAGGGCGTCGAGCTCGGCGTCGATCCGGCGGGGATCGATCTTGATCACCGCCGCGTCGGGGAGCGTGTCGTACCATCCCGCCCTGACAACGACGCCAGAGGCGCCGGCGGCGAAGATGCGAAGCTGGCTGCCCGATGCTTCGCCGACGGTCGGACTGCGCAGATTGACGACGAGATCGGCAGAACCGAGCGCGCTGTCGAGCGCCGCCTCATCGACAAAGCCATGCAGGCCGACCACGCGATCAAGCCCGGCCCCGCCGATCAGACGGCGAATCTCATCGTGCTGCTCGACCTGGCCGTAGACGTCGAGCCGGAAATGCGAGGGGTCGCGCTGCCGAGCCAGCGCCCTGATGAGATTCGAAAGGCAGCGGTTGCGGCCGATATAGCCGAACTGGACGAGCCGGATCGGACCGTCGCCGCCCTGGCGCGGCGGCGCGGCCTCGGGCACTTCGAAGGGCAGGGGCAGGGCGGCGACTGGCCGGCCGGTACGCCGCGCCAACGGTTCCACAAGGGTCGGGTTGTGCGTGATCATGAGCAACGCCTTCCGCGCCACCCACTCGATCATCGGAAAACGATCGGCGACGTCATGCGGTTCGCAGGCACCCGACAGCACATTCTCCGCCGCTTGCCTTCCGTCTTCGCCGTAGAGCCCTTCCATGATCCGGAAATAGGCTTCGACCCCGCCGAACTCATGCTGAACGATGCCAAGGACGATGTTCTGGAGGCCGAAATCGTGGGCGATGACGATGCCAGGCAATTTACGGGCGACAGCGACGCAATGGCGGTGGAACTGCGCGTTGTTCCCAATGTTGATGACCGGTAATCGGCCACTGCACCCGATGCGCTCGGCCGCATCGCCGGCAAGGGCGAAGCCGTCTCCCCGGCAGAATGCGCCTTGGGCAGGACCCTCAGGATACACGGTGAGGGGCACCAGCTTGTCGAGGTGGTGAATGACGCGGCGGCTGTATTGCGCAATGTCCGTGCGCGCCGGCGGCATCGGCGACAGCCAGGCGAGATGGTAATCAGATGCACGCGATTCCATTGCCGGGCCGCCTTTCAGCATGTCAGTGAACGGACCACGTGCTCCCACGTGATGTCGAGGGAACGGTAACGCTGATGGCCCGCCTCCCCCATCCGCTCCGCCAGGCTTGCGTCCGCAAAGAGCGCATCGAGCGCCCTGGCAAGCTCCGCCGGCTCGGCCGCGACGACGCGCCCTTCCACGCCGTCCCGGATGAATTCCTGCGGGCCGCCGGAATCGGTCGTGGTGATGACCGGCTTGCGCGCCAGCATCGCTTCCAGGGTGATATAGCCGAGATCCTCGTCGTAAGGCACGAAGATGACGCCGCGTCCCCTCGCATAGAGGCCGAGCATCTCGTCCTCGCTGACACGGCCCAGCCATTCGGCTCGCTTCTCCAGACCAAGCTGCGTCACCCGCTTGCGGAACTGCTCGGCGATCTCGTCATTGTCGGCGCCGCCGGAAAAGACAACTTTCACGGGGCTGACGCATTTCGCCATGGCCTCGAGCACCAGCAATTGCCGTTTCAGGCCGCTGAGCCGGCTGGGATAATAGAAGAAGGGTTCGTAGGCGTCGGTGCGCATGGCGCCCGCAAGCGGCGGCGGGTGATAAAGCGGGTCCGCCGCGATGCCGTTGAAGCGCTTGAGGCGATCAGCAACAGTTCGAGAGTTGGCAAACAGCGCCTTGGCCTGCGAGAACGCGCGCATATCGGCGGCATGGACCGCCTCGCGCATGACGCGGCCCATGGGATGGCGATGGACGTCGACGAGTTCCGTCCCCCACAAATCATAGGCTTCGCGATGCTGATGAAGCACCCACATCACGGTGTCCGGATGGCGCATCAGATAGCCGGGAAATTTCAGGCCGATCATGCGATCGATCTTCTGACCGTTTGATTCGGAGAGGTCGATCGCCCGGGCAGCCCACAGACCTTCGAGAAGCACTTCGGGCGGATACCATTTGAAGGGAATCGAGACAATTTCGGCCTGATGGCCATGTTCCTTCAGCGTAGCCTCGAGCCGGCTGGCATGGAGTTCGGCGCCACCTTTGATGAACGGCACCTGTGTTGTCGCTATGGCGATGCGCATGCGGATCAGGTCGGGCGGCGGCCAATTATGGCATAGTCGCGGCTGCCGTAGAGCAGCTCGGCCACCTCCGAGTCCAACCGCTGCCCGGCGACCATCAGAGCACGCCGCGGATCGTCGTGCAAACGCAGCACACGAATGTCCGACAGGCCTATCGTCTCCAGCAAGACCTGCATGAGTTCCGGCGGCAACGGCTTGTTGTGCGTCGGGTCGAGGTGGAATTTGTAAGCGCCGATGAGCAGACTTTCCGGGTTCGGCGTCTCGAGAAGCAGCATGCCGCCGGGCCGCAATGCGCGCGATGCCTCCTGAAGCAGGCGCACGATCACCTCAAAAGGCATGTGCTCGACCATGTGCATCGACGTCAAGAAATCGATGGAACTGTCTTCGCGCTTTTGCAGCCACGACAGAGCGTCATCGAGTTCGACGGTCAGGCCCTTTCCCCGGGCATCCTCGGCCTGAACCTCATTCGTATCGACGCCGATCGGTTCGAAGCCCTGCTCCGCCGCCAGTTCCAGCCATTCGCCGCGGCCGCAGCCGAGGTCGACAACAACGGTCTTCCCCTTGCGGCGGCGGACGCGTTCGAGTTCCGGCAGATAGATCTTGAGCCTCTCCTTGATCTCGTCGCGGCTGCCGCGGAAGCGATCCTCAAAACGCGTGTAAAAGGCCGGCAGAAATGCCTCGGCACCGGTCAGCTTCACATCGTCCGGTTCGGTCGACCGGGGAGGGCGCGAAAGCCGCAGCGAGAGTTCGGAATAGGCGCGGCGCTGCAACTCGGCCTCGCGGCGGACTTCCGCCAAGTCGACCATCGCGCGGTGACGAAGGGAATCGGCTTCATCGGTGCGCGACGAGATGTTGCCGATATCCCCCTCCAAGCGGTCCAATCGCATATCCAGCCGTTCGAGATGCGAGACGATCTCCCTGTTCCAATTGCGCAGCGCTTCTATGGAGTTGCTGGCGGCGCCCAGGCTTTCAATTTGGGCGTTCAGGCTTTCAATGCGTCCGCCCAGACTTTCAATATGGGCATTTTGGCTTTCAATGCGTCCGTCCAGATTTCCGGTGCGCGTGTCGGCTTCTCGCAAGCTTGATTGCAGCATGTCGACGCGACCTTGCAGCGTCTTTGCAAGGTTGCTGGTTCGTATCAACTCCCGCAGAGCCCAGAAATATGCCTTAAAACGCTTCAACATAGACTTCCCCGCGCCAAAGTCTTTCGGATGGCCTGACCATGCATTGCGTACCGGCGCCGAATCATCGCCCTCGATGCGCAATAGCGTGGCGACATTGCGAACAACGTCCTCCTCTTCGGGCCACCGGATCCCGCCTTCAAAGTTCATGCCTGGCACGGATGGCAATCGATCACGCAACAGCACTATCCCCTAGCGGAAGTACGCCCCACGTGCAATTGCTCCCGTAGGCGATCAATCTATCGGCGGGCGAATACATCAGGTTTTCATTTTCTCCGCCCCGACGAGAGGTCGTCCTATCTCAAGTTCCACCGGCAGGAAGGCGGTGCCGACAAAACTCGGGTTCTCCCCCGGTACTATCTCGAAAACGAGCACGTTGTCGTGCCAGTCGAAATTGTCCTCGACGTGGTTATCGAAAGTATGGGCGGCGACCGAAACGGAATATGTACCCACGCCGAGGCTGGCAGGAAACCGGAAGGTTACGGAGCCAGCACCGGGATGAGCCGGTATTTCCCTGTTCAGATGATGGGTGTTTGTGCCGAAGACGTCATTCCCGAGCCGATCCCGAATTACCATGCCGATGGTAAGCGTGGGCACGCGTTCACGAACTGAGAACTCGAGACGAAGGGCTACAGGTTGATTGACCGTTGCCGCCCGGATGCTCTCGCCATTGTCGCTTTCAAGGTCGACAGTATCGATCGTCACCTTGCGATTGCCGCTTCTGGTCTGATGTCGGCCAAAGCTTGTCTCGGCCTGGCGAATCTCTTCCTCCGCTTCCTTTCGCGCGATCATGGCATTGTAATAATCGAGCACCTGGTCCGGCTTGCCTTCGCTGAGCATGAATCCGCCATGAAGGAGGATTGCGCGGGTGCAGAGCGATTTCACGGCGCCCGGATCGTGCGAGACGAAGAGGAGAGACGTCCCCTCGCGCTGGAACTCGCGGATCCTGCTCATGCACTTGTACTGGAAATACGCGTCTCCGACAGAAAGGGCTTCGTCGATGATCAAAATGTCCGGCCTGTCGACGACGGCCACGCTGAAGGCGAGACGCAGGCGCATACCGCTGGAATAAGTCCGCACCGGCTTGTCGATGTAGTCGCCAATCTCGGCGAACGCCTCGATTTCGGGCATCAGCCGAAGGATAGTCTCCGTATGCAGACCACTGAGTTGCGCGGCCATGATCGCGTTTTCGCGCCCAGAGAATTCTGGATGAAAACCCATGCCCAATTCGAGCAGCGCGGCAACTCTCCCACGCATCTCCATATGACCGGCCGTAGGTTGGGTGGTGCCGGTGATCAGCTTGAGCAACGTGCTCTTTCCAGCACCATTGACCCCAATAATACCGACGGCCTCGCCGGCGGCGACCGTGAAGGTGACGTCCTTCAACGCCCATTTGAGGCGGTGCCTGATTCCGCCCGGTCGCAAGAGCCACTCAGCGAGACGATCGCTGCCCCGCTCATACTGCTTGTAGGCCTTGCCCAGCCCCTGGACATCGATCGCAATCATTAGACCTCGTCAGCGAGGTCGCCGGAGCACTTGCCGAAGATGTAGAGGCCGATGCCGCAGAGGCAGACACCGACGACTACCGGAAACAGCATTGCCCACCAGTCTGGCCATTGTCGGTCGACCATGATGCGCTGGTAGCCGCCAATGATATCCGCCATCGGATTGAGTGCAAGAAGCGACCTCACCGCGTCCGGCAGGATGCTTCGCGGGTAGACGATAGGCGTGAACCAGAACCAGAATTGAAGGAGAATGACGGTGAATTGTCCGACATCGCGAAAGAAGACGTTGAGAGTGCCGAGAATGAGACAAAGCCCGAGCGTAAAGACGAGTTGCACGAGAAGCAAAGGTACAAAGGCTAGAAACTGAATCCCAGGTAACTGTCCGACAAGGAGGAGGAAGATCAGAAACAGCACGAATGCGATTGCAAACCTGATCAGGGAGTTCAATAGCAGCACGATAAACAGGCAGGCTTTCGGAAAATTGAGCTTCTTGATCAGCTCTCCGTTGTCGATAAAGATTCGCTGTCCGCGCTCCACTGCCTCCGCGAAAAGCATCCATGCCAATATGCCGGAACAAAGATAGATGCTGTAGGCAAACTGCGAGTCGTTTCTCGGCAGCCGCGATCGCATTACTTGTGAGAATACGACTGTATAGATCAGGATCAGCGCCAACGGGCCGATCACAATCCACGCCGCGCCCAGAAGCGATTTCCTGTATTCGGTCTGGAACTCGCGCTTGACGCTGCCAAAGACGAAGTCCCGATAAAGCCAAATCCTCGTCAACTGCCTGCGCGCCGCGACGGAAATGCGCCCTTCAAACGCAGCAAGCGACATGACAAACTCTCAACGATTTGCTCTCAAGGGCCTTTGAAAACGAAATACCGCGGAAGCAATGCCGGACATGCGGACGAATTCCATGGATGCCGCCTAGGCTGTATCAGCGGCACCCTGACTTTACAAGTAGGAGCCATAAGAACCAGGGCTGGCGCTTGAATTCTACGGCACGACGTTTCCGGCGCGATTGCGATCATGGGAAGCTTCACTTGTCCAGAGCTTGCCATATCCTGGGCGGTCGATCGCTTCTTCGCCTGATCAACCGCAACGGGCGGCCCGCGCCAGTTTTCAAGGCGATCTTAAACTTGGCCGCGTCCTTTCTCCAGATGGCATTCACAATGCTGTCCACACGATGACTGACACGCTTCTCATCGATTTCAACCCGAGTGCCAAGAGGTGGCACGAAAAGCCGCAAAATGCCTTCCGTCACTCGCGATACGGAGGATGAAAACTCGTTTATCCGCTCTTATCTACTCAGCTGTATCTGGAAAGCGTCGCCTTTTCAGATGAATTTAACTTTACTGATGGACTCTCAGCAGCTTCGCGGTGTAGTCATCCTTTATGAGACGTTGAGGCGCCTCTTTTCATTGGTAGATGTTCTGTGTTTCTAGCCCCAACCTTCCCCGTTTACCGTCTCATCAGCGGACGGCTATGCCGGCAAGACATTGCCGGTGGCGATTGGATCGAACTTGAGTTTGGGGAGACCAACAGGATACTGCGCCTGCTTGATGGCAAGATCATGCGCGATGAGGCGGAGAAAGCCGGCGGATCGAGCTTTCACCATCCGTTCGATGCATATTCCGCTGGGCGTGACGCATGGCGAAACCGCCATGTTTAAGACCCGCGAGATGGCTGGCCTGCTCATCTTCTGCAACGATTGCGATTATTTCATTGCCCATCGCTATGATCAGTTCAGCCAATTGGAGGACGTCGAGGTAAATGCCTATTGTGGCGGCGAACTGCAATTGAGAGAGAAGCGCGCTTTTTCGATAACGCGCTTTTCCTGCGACCGATATAGCTTCCGACCGCTGCGAGATTTCCTGCTGCTTGTTCAGATGTTGGTACTACTCAAGCGCCATGCACCTGAAGTCGTCCATACAATTACGATCAAACCCAACCTGCTCGGCGGACTGGCAGTCAGAATTTACAATCTGTTTGCCGCTCGCAAATGCCGGCTTGTTATGATGACGGCGGGGCTTGGCCGCATATTCGCGGGCGGCAAAGGTTGGATGCGACGTTTGGTGGTTTTAGGCCTGAAAGCCGCCCTATCGGGAGGTGATATCGTAGCGGTCTTCGAAAACACCGCGGATCGGGATCACTGGGTCTCGCTGGGTATTTTGAAGAGGTCATCGACACGCCTACTTCCAGGCGCTGGAGTGGACCCCCACAAATTCAGATTTGCCCCCGGCAGGGCTGCCTCGCCACTCAGGATACTTTTTGCTTCGCGGCTATTGAAATCGAAGGGGCTCGAACTTTTCATCGATATCGCCACCGAAATGGCGTGCCGTGGCATTGTCGCCGAATTCATTATCGCTGGACGCCATGATCCCAAGGATCCTGATTCGGTCGATCTTTCCGAACATCATCTTCCGGCCAACGTCAGCTACATTGGCCCCTGTACGGATATGCCTTCGCTTCTCTCCAGCACTCATGTGGTTCTGCTTCCAACGGTTTATAGCGAAGGGCTCCCACGCATTCTTATTGAGGCCGCAGCGACTGGAAACGTGCTCATAGCGTCCGACATTCCCGGATGCCGCAGAATTGTCGATCATGGCAAAAACGGCTTTCTTCTTCCGGTGCGGGGTGGAAAAGTGGATTTTGAAGGGATTGTCGGAGCTATCGAGGCTTTGGTGGCAAATCCTGATCTGGTAAAACGGATGGGCGCGGCTGGAAACGCGAAATTTTATGAAGGCGGTTTCGATATCGCCTCGGTTCGGACTGCTATGAAGGCGATCCTGTTCAACAAACCCGCGAATCAGTGGGAGATGTAAAATGAGAATCGCGGGAAGGACGCGCGTCGCTCGGCACGCCCGCCTCGACAGAATGGCGGGAGCCGGCGCCTGGCGGATGGGCTGCTTGCCGTATCCGCGGCCTTGTTTGGCCGGCGGGTAATGGTTGTATAGAACTTCTCCGCGTCATCTCGACTCGCTCGACGACGTATAGCAGCGCAGAATCGCCTTCGTGCGAATGCCCGGCAGGATGCACATGCCCCTGCGTCTGCCTCGTCGACAAACCAGCCATTCGGCCCATCAAAATTCGAATTGCACTTCCTTTCTTTTCTCAACTAAAGCAACTTGATGGGGCGAAAGGGAGGGCAAATGAGACCGACGGTTTCCATTGTAGTGCCGGTTTATGACGAGGCCGGCGCGATTGAACCCTTCGTGGCGGCGGTAAGCGCTGTCGTTCAAGGCGTCGACGCCGATTTCGAAGTTATCTTTGTGGATGACGGCTCCACGGACGAGACCACGGAAAAGGTGCGAACCGTCTCCAGGCGCTCGGGCGTTCCCGTGCGCCTGGTCGCGCTATCGCGAAATTTCGGCAAGGAGGCGGCACTTACGGCCGGCATCGATGCGGCGAGAGGAAATGCCGTGATCCCGATGGATGTCGATCTGCAGGATCCCCCGGAACTTATCCCACAATTCATTCGAAAATGGCGCGACGGCTATAAGGTCGTCTATGGCAGGCGCATGGACCGGGCGAGCGACTCGTGGATGAAAAGATCGACAGCGGGCGCCTTCTATCGGCTTTTCAACTCAATGTCGCAAACGGATATTCCGCCGAACGCCGGAGACTTCCGCCTCATCGACCGCGCGGTCGTCGATGCGCTCCACGAGTATCGCGAGCGTACCAGGTTTATGAAGGGGCTGCTCTCGTTTGTAGGCTTCAAGACCTGCCATATCGACTATAGCCGGCCAGCGCGAAAGGTAGGTCGGTCGAAATGGAATTATTGGAAGCTTTGGAATTTTGCGCTCGACGGCATCTTGAGCTTCTCGGCTGTTCCCTTGCGTGTATGGACTTATGTCGGCGCCTTGATAGCAGGCCTTAGCTTCCTGTATGCCGTATTCATCGTCCTGACGACAATTATAGTCGGCACAGAAGTACCAGGATACGCCTCTATCATTACGATTATCCTCTTCATGGGAGGGATTCAACTTATCTCTCTTGGAATTCTCGGAGAATATATCGCGCGTATCTTTCTGGAAACCAAGCAGCGTCCAATCTATACAATCGACCATTCACGTTCCGAACTCGATAGCGGACCCCTATAGTGCAGCGCTTGACCGTTCAAGGGGTCCGCTTTGCAATCGTTGGCTTGTCTGCAACATGCGTCAACAGTGGCGTCTTTGTCGTCCTCGTTCATCTGGGTCTGTCGGGCGTGTTTTCGACGATATTGGCTTACGCGGTGGCCTTTTTGATCTCATATTTCGGCCACTCGTCCTGGACCTTCGAAAGCAAAGGCAAACTGCACAGATTTCTTGCCGCTTCTTTGCTGGGGTTGGCGATGAATACCGCGATCTCCTACGTGCTGGTCGATGCAATGGCTTCGCCGGCTTGGATAGCGGCAATGCTAATGATGAGCCTCACACCCGTCCTGACCTATCTTGTCATGAAGCTGTGGGTCTTCCAGCAGGTTCCTGACCAACGCTGACTTGGCCCGGTTTCGTCGATCCATAATCGACGGCCGTCGGTTAGGCTCATTCGGAAGGCGACTAGGTCCTTGTTTTCACGCAATTCCGCGCCAAAACGGCTGCACAGTTTTGCTGGAATCGCTCCCAGCATCTTGGCATCCGCCCGGACGACAGCAGCGACTGATCAGAGAAACGTATTGCAGGCGCTTCTGCAATCAGGCCGACTCCAGGGAAACCGAGTGGCGGCTGGTATAGAACTGCGCGACTGGCGGCCCGATCGAATAGGCGCCGACGGCGGAATTCCTGATGCCGCCGAAGGGCATATGGTCGTCCGGAATCGTCCCGTGATTGACGTGCAGCATGCCGCTCCGGCTTTCTTCGACGAATCCCGCCGGTTCCATTCGCCCAGCCACGCGCGGCGAGATTACCGAAATTGTGTTTTGTCATCCTGGGCGAAACTCCTACAAAGACGGGAGGAGACAGATGGTTGTGTTAGCGCTATCATAACGGAAAGGTCAAGATGCCGAAGGAAAGCGCCACACGCCGTCCCCGCGGGCTCGGCACCGCGGTCAGGATAGAAGAAGTCGCCCGCCTTGCCGGTGTGTCGGCGATCACCGTTTCGCGTGCGCTGAACACACCCGACAAGGTCGCCGAGAAGACCCGTGAGGCCGTCTGGGAAGCGATCGAGAAGACCGGCTATATCCCAAACCGGCTCGCCGGCAGCCTGGCCTCCAATCGCAGCCACACGATCGGCGTGATCATTCCGACGATCATCAACTCGATCTTCGCGGACAAGGTCCAGGGCATGACGGACGTGCTGCTCAAGGAGGGCTATCATCTGATGCTGGCCAATAGCGGCTATTCGCTGGAGGTCGAGGCCGATCTGGTGTCCGCCTTCGTGGCGCAGCGGCCGAGCGGGCTGGTTCTTACCGGCGTCTCCCACGCCGACCGCACCAGGACACTGCTGGGCCGCGCCGGCATCGCCGTCGTTGAAACATGGAGTCTCAGCGAGGAGCCGATCGATATGCTGGTCGGGTTCTCGAACGAGAAGGCGGCACACGCGATGGTGCGCCATCTCCACGGCCTCGGCTATCGCAAGATCGGCCTCGTCTCCGCGCCGGTTGAGCACAACGACCGGGCGGCGAGCCGCGTCGCCGGCTACCGCCGGGCCGTGCGGGAATGCGGTCTTCCGGAGGCGCGCTCGCTCGAAAGGGAGGCGGCCTTCAGCTTCCGCAACGGCGCGCTGGCGCTCGCGAGCCTCGTCGAGGCGCATCCGGATATGGATGCGATTTTCTTCGCCAACGATATTCTTGCCGCCGGCGCGTTGCTCGAATGCCAGCGGCGCGGGATAGCCGTACCGGATGAGTTCGGCATCGCGGGCTTCGACGATGTCGATCTCGCCGCCGAAACGGTGCCGGGGCTGACGACGGTGCGCATTCCGCGCTACGAGATCGGCGCGCGCGCAGCCCAACTCATCCTCGACCGCATCGCCGGGCGCGAGAGCAACGACAGGATCATCGATCTCGGCTTCGAGATCGTCTCCCGCGGCTCGACGCGCGCCGCGCCAGTTGTTCAGCCAAGGCCGGCGCTGCGGCGGGCGGACGCATAGACGGCCGTCCAGTCTTCCCGGCCGCGGCCTTCCTTCTGCGCCTGGTCATAGGCGGCCCGCGCCGCCTTTCCCGTCCCGACAGAAACATCGAGAGAGGCGGCAAGATCGAGCGCCAGCCCCATGTCCTTCTGCGCCAGATCGATCATGAAGCCCGGCGTCAGGTCGCCCTTCAGAACCTTTGCCGGGTAAGTCCCGCCGAAGTGCCCCTGCCCGGCCGCGGTCCCGAGCATGACCTCCCGCGCCAGGTTCGGATCGAGACCCGAACGCTCGGCCAGGACCAATGCCTCGGCAGACAGCGAATTGAGCGCGATCGACATGTAGTTGTTGACGACTTTCATGCGCACGCCCATGCCGAGCCGCCCGCAATGAATGATCGTATCGCCCATCAGTTCGAGCACGGGCCTTGCACGCGTTACCGCCTCATCCGCACCGCCGACCATGATCATCAATTTGCCGGCCACCGCGTGACTTTGCTGGCGGCCTACCGGCGCGTCGACCATGGCAATGCCCCGTTCGGCCATGCGTGCGCCGATCGAATCCGTCGTCGCGGGGGCGATCGTGCTCATATCGATATAAAGCGCATCGCGCGAGAGTGCCGATGCGAAGCCGCCTTCGCCGAAGGCCGCCTCCTCCACATGGCGGGAATTGGGCAGCATGGTGATCAGAATTTCGGCTCCGCCCGCGGCGGTGACGGCACTTTTCGCCGGCTTTATGCCCGCATCGGCGAGCGCCGCGACGGCCTTGGCGTCGATATCGTAGGCCTTCACCTCATGGCCGCCTTTAGCAATGTTGCGCGCCATCGGCGCACCCATCGTGCCGACACCGATGAATCCGATCCTGCTCATGGAATCCGTCCTCGTTGGGCTGCGCCGGCCCTTCAACCGGCGCAGGTTAAGTTAGCGCTACCATCGCGGGCGCCGAGACGGACCCCCCTGAGGACGGATCATCTGGCGCTGGACGATGAATGAATGTTGGGGAGGGGGGGCGTGGCTTAATGCCTTTCCGTCACCTCACCCGAGTCAGGCTTTCACGACATCCAGATAGAAATCCGGCACGAAATAGTCCTTCGCCGGAACCGGATTGCTGATGCCGCCGACCGAAACATAGAAGTCGGTCACCTGCTGCAGCCATTTGGTGACCTGACCGTTCTTGAACAGTTCGACCCAATGCTTGCTGTCGAAGACCTTCTCGGCCTTGTATTGCACCTTGAGATCGGCAAGCGGCACCTTCGGATAATATTTCTCCTGGATGATCTTCAGGGCCTCGTCGGGCTTTTCGACCAGAAAATCGTTCGCCGGCTGCCAGGCCTTGATGACCCGCTTCAGGATGTCCGGCTTCTCCTTCATGAAGCCTTCCTGACACGCCCATCCGTCCATGATCGCCGCCTGGGGATAATAATGCGAGGCATCGTCGATCATCTTGGCGTCGGGCAGTTGCTTTTCGACGGAGATGTTGAACGGCACCCATAGGGCGACGGCCGGCACGGCGCCGGAGATGAAGGACGTCACCGCCTGCGACATGGTCTGGTTCAGGAGCTTGACGTCCTTGTCCGGGGTCAGCCCGTGCGCCTTCAGGGCGGTAGCGAGAAACACATGGGCCGTCGTGCCCAGCGTCGTCGCGATCGTCTTTCCCTTAAGGTCCTTCCAGTCCGAAACACCCTTTGCCGGGTTGACCCACAATTGCGCGGTGGCGAACTCGATATCGTTCATCAGGAAGGCCTTGCCCTGTCCGCGCGCCGGGAAATTGGAAATGACGGCGCCCGTGACGAGCATGTCGATCGAACCGCCGATCATCGCCTGGAAGAGTTGCAGCCCGGTCGTGAACTTGACGAATTGCGGCGCCAGCTTCTGCTCTTTCCAGTAACCCTCGTGATCGGCAAGCCACAACTGGCCATCGACCGCGAGCGTATGCAGATAGCCGACCTTGATGCTGTCCGCCGCCCTGGCGATCGCCGGCATCCCCAAAACGCCGAGGGCAGTGCCGGCTCCGATCGCCTTCACCACGCTGCGTCTGCTGATTTTTTCATCCATTTCTTTTCCTCCTCCTGTTCTTATTCCGACAGGCGCAGGCGCGTCTGCCGTTCCTGGGCCGCATATTCCTGCATCACGAGATCACGGATCTCGGAGCGGAGTTCGGCGAATTCGGGCTTGTCGTGCAGCGACTCCTCGCGGGGATAGGCGAAAGGCACGTCGATGATCTTGCGTATCCGCGCCGGCCTTGCGGAAACGACGACGATTCGTGACGCCAGATAGAGGGCCTCGTCGACGGAGTGCGTGATCATCATCACCGTCTTGCCTTCGGTCTGCAGCACCTCAAGCAGAAGGTCTTGCATGGCGCTGCGCGTCTGCGCATCGAGCGCGCCGAAAGGCTCATCCATCAGCAGGAATTCGGGACGCACGGCATAGGCGCGTGCAAGCGCCACCCGCTGACGCATGCCACCAGAGAGCGTCTTAGGATAGGCGTTGCGGAAGTCGGCGAGCCGCATCAGCCTCAGGTAGCGCTCGCAGATTTCCTTGCGCTCGGCGGCGCTCACCCGATTGGCGCTGAGTTTGAGACCGAATTCGATGTTGCCGGCGACCGTCAGCCAGGGGAACACGCCATATTCCTGGAACATCACGCCACGCTCAGGGCCGGGGCCGGCGATCGGCGCGCCGTCCAGCCGCACCGTTCCCGCAGTCGGCGTGACGAAACCCGCCACCATGTTGAGCATTGTCGTCTTGCCGCAGCCGGACGGACCGACGAGCGCCACGAATTCACCATCATGGATGGAGAAGGAAACCTCGTCCACGACCTTCAACGGCCCGCGGTCGAGATCAAATCGCATCGAGACCTGCTCGAAGACAATACGGTCAGGAGCGGCGTTCACGACGACATCCTTTCCTGCCAGGAAAGCACGCGGCGCGTCAGACGGCGTACAAGATAATCCATGGCAAGCGCGATCGCGCCGATTGTAAGGATGCCGGCATAGATTACGTCGAGCTGAAAGAACGATGAGGCATCCTCGATCACGGACCCAAGTCCGCGCTGGGCGGCGATAAGCTCCGCGGCCACAAGCGTCGCCCAGGCGACGCCGAGCGAAACGCGCAGCGCGGTCAGCATGTGCGGCACCGCAAGCGGCACGATGACACGCCAGAAGATTTCAAGATCGGTGGCGCCGAGCGTGCGCGCGACCCTAAGATAAAGCGGGCTGATCTGCGCAATGCCCTCATACATGACGATGACGCCGGAGAAGAATGCGGCATAGAACAGGATGACGATCTTGGCCACTTCGCCGATGCCGAAATAGACGATCACCAGCGGGATCAATGCGATCGGCGGCAGCGCCCGGAAGAAATTGACCGGAGGATCGATGAAACGGCGGGCCGGCTGGTACCAGCCAAGCACGAAACCTACCGGGACAGCCGCCACGATGCCGAGCGCGACACCTAAGACGACACGCTGCGTCGACATGTACATGTCGATCAGGAAGCCGTTCTGTGTGACGAGCACCCACCATTTCGTCGCCACCTGCCACGGCGTCGGCACCAGCGAAGCCTTCACCACGCCTGAGATATGCACGAGATACCAGAGGCCGATGATCGCCAGCCAAGGGACCAGCGACAGGGCAATCCGCCGAACGGCCAGCAAACCGATCCGAGCCTCCTTTGCCTTCGGCGGAGCCTTTGCCACGTCAGGGCGACTTTCAGACGTCATGACCATTTCCAGGCTTTCCTCCAATAGCAAGATGTTAGCGCTATCACATGTAGTTGTCAAAGCTGACGCCTGGCCGAAAGTGGGTGCGTCGGCCTGCTTCAAACCATCGTGATTCCGTGCAAAACGAGGAGGACCCAATTAGGTCGTGGACTCGGCGCACGACCTAACGGCCAGACGACACTCTACGCCGCCTTTGTTACGTCCGCGCCCGGCGTCGTGGTGCTGGCCCAGCTTCCGACGGGGCCTTGCGCGGCGCGTTGAAACGCGCGCTCAGTCTATTCGCGATCGGGGTGCCGATGCCGGTGCAGGGATCGGGGCCGGTGCGCGCCCGGTAATAGCCGTTGTCGCCGAGGGTGATGTCGTTGAAGCACGCCTGATTAAGCCAAAGCCGCGGCGTCACCAGCCCGAGCTTGCGCCCGAAGGCGGCGAACAGGCCGGCATAGAGCGGCGCCACGGCGCTGGTGCCGCCCACCGTTTCGCGGCCGCCGTGGACGAACACCTCATAGCCCGTATAGGGATCCGCATTGGCGGATATGTCGGGCACCATGCGCCCCGGTCCGTGCGGCGCGCCCGCCTGCCATGCCGGCATCGGGCGGAACAATTCGGAGAAGCCGCCGCCGGTGCCCTCCCCGTTCGGATCGCCGGGATTATCATTCCAAACGGTCTCCGGCGCTTTCAGGTCGTGCGGCTTCATCGTGCCGCCACAGCCGACGAAGAACGGGCTGGACGAGGGCAGATCGACATTGGCCGGGTCGGACCCGCCGTCGGAGGAATCATTGTCGCCCGACGCGGCAAAGACGATCATGCCGGCCTTCGTGGCGGCTTCTGCCGCTGCGTTCAGCTTGCCGGGGTAATCCACGCCCGTCTGGCGCGCCGCCGCCCGCCAGTTGGCTTCGTCGGAACCCCAGGAGACCGAGCAGACATCGCAACCATCGGCCACGGCGGCGGTGATAGCGGTCGCCATCGCATTCCAGTCGCTTGCATCGGCCCAGTAGACGCGGATCGTCGCCGCCTTGCCCGTCGCGATGGAATAGGCCGCGCCTGCAACCTCGATATCGAGCGCCACCTCGCGATCGGGATCGCCGGCCGGATCGCCCGAATGCCGGTTCGGATCGTTGCGCCCGGCGCCGACCGGAACGTCGGTGATATCGGGCACCGGCAGACCGGCCGCCCGGAAATAGGTCACGATATCCTTTTTGATCCAGCCGCCACTGAATTCGAGGATAGCAATGACGCCGTCCCCGGCAAGGCTCGTCGGCCAGGAATAGGCCTTGCACAGGTCCGGCACCGTCCAGGGGACGGCACCCGCCGCCGCCGGGCGCAAGGCGCGTTCGCCCGCATGGGGCAGCTTGAAATACGGCCGGACAATGTTCGGCACGGTGCGGGGCAGTATCGCCCTGACGCGCAGCTGCGCCACGTTTCTGGTGAACGCCCGGTCGTATATGGCGGCAAGGTCGGCTTTCAGCGCCGTCCGCGACGTCCCGTCGAGATAAACCATATGGCCGGACGGATAATATCGGATCGTCAGATTGGCGCGCGCGCGGGCGTCCTCGAGCGGCATGGCGTCGAGCGTCAGCCGAGTCTGGAAGAAGGGCGTCACGGAATCGAAATAGCCGTTGGCCGAAAGCACCAGCATGTCTGGATTGGCGGCCATGGTGGCGGCGAGATCGCCGGCCGTGTAGAGCGTCGGGTTGCCCTGGCTGTCCGGCTTCTGCACCCTGCCCGCCGGATCGGTGTGGCTGAAATCCCAGAACTGGAACGCCTGGTCGTTGAGGTCGATGAAGTTCGAGGTGGCGGTAAATTCGAGGTCGTTGGCGAGGTAGCTGTTCCACATCGTCGTGTAGACACCGCCAACCGCGGCCATGGTCGGATCGTTCATGCCGCCGTCGGGCGAGACGATGGCCGCGATGCCGGTATCGATGCCGGTGACGCGTCCGTCATAGGCGCCGAGCGCCAGTCCCTTGTCGCGCAGCAATTCGATGAGGAAAGCGGAATGGCCGAGGCGGTCGGCGGCTTCGACGTTGAGGCGCCATCCCTCGAGCATGCTGACCGGAAGACCGATATAGCGGCTCAGCGTCTTCACGGTCGAGGATTTCGCGTTGGGAAATGACTTCAGCGCGCGAGCGTAAGGTCCTTGCGCGAACGCGCATACTGTATCCATGAAGGAAGGCAGGTCCGCCGCCGGCGGCTCGATGCGGGTCTTCCTGTGATACCAGGCATCCGCAGCGAAGGTCGGCAGCAGGCCGGCGGCGTTGGAGAAATTGGCCGGATAGTCGAGCACGCTCGATTGCAGTGTGACGCCGTTGAGATCGAGCCCGTCTTCGTGCAGCAGCCAGGCCAGCACGCAGCTGCGCGCCGTGCCGTAGGATTCGCCGAACAGGAAGCGCGGCGAATTCCAGCGGTTGAAGGCGCTCAGATACCGCTTGATGAACTGCTTGATCGAGACGGCATCCTGGTCGACACCCCAGAAATCGCGGTTCTTGAACGGCGCGATCGCCGCGGAATAGCCGGTGCCGACGGGATTGATGTAGACGAGATCGCTGCGGTCGATCAGGCTGTCGGGATTATCCTCCATGGCGTAGGGAGGCGGCGGCGTGAAGCCCGGCATATTTGTCTTGATGCGCCGCGGTGCGAAGGAGCCGAGCAGCAGGAAGACCGATGAGGAGCCCGGTCCGCCATTATAGAAGAACGTTACAGGACGCGTCGCCGGGTCCTTACCGTCGGCGGTAAAGGCGACATAGAAGAATTTCGCGGCCGGCTTCGAACTCGACGGATCGACGGCGACGAGATGGCCGGCTCGCGCCGTATAGGAGATGGAATTGCCGTTCAGCTCCGCCACATGATGGGTGATCGCGGCGTTCTCGGTCGCGTCCATGATCGAATCATCGGGACCGGACCCGTAGGCAGTCGTATCGAAGAAGGGCTGGTCCTGGACGGGTTGGCGGGGTGCCGCCGTTTCGTTCGCCGTTTTCGCCATCACTGACCTCCATGTGTCAATGCCTTGGCCGTCCCGGTCATCCCATGTCAAACGTTACTCCCGCTTGCGGGAACCGACAAGCTTCGCCGGCTCAGTGCGGCACTTGCCCTTCCTTCTGGTTACGACCCACATCGATGATGGTCCTTATCTCCGAGCGGCAAGAGCCACAGTTTGTGCCGGCACGGAGCACCTGGCCGATGACTTCCAGACTGTGACAGCCGGAGGCAACCGCACCGACAAGCTGATTCACGCCGACATTGAAGCAGGAACAGACGATACGTCCGGGGGAAGAAGGCATTGGCGAAGGCGAACGACCGGAAAGAAGGGCATGCCGATCTGCTGCGGCAAGCGCTTCGCCTGAAGCCAGCAGAGATACCAACCAATCGCAGGACGGCAATTGGCCGAACGGCGCGACGAGCAGGATTTCTGCAAGCGCGCCGCGTTCGTCCATGATCGCCGCGCGGTAGATCAGTTCCTTCCGGTCTCGGTATTCTAGCAGACAATCGGGCCGCGCATCATCAAGCAGCACGCGTGCCAGCAGAACGCCCTGGTCAGGCGTCTCGGGGCCGCAGAGTTCATAGACCCAGCCGCCGCTGACGCTGCGGCGGCTCCAATGCGTGAAACCGGTCGGCCGCAGGTCGCGCCGCGTGATGAAAATACCGACCCAGCTGGTTTCCTCACGCACAAGACGCAGCGCCGTGTGCTTCAGTTCCGGCTGGCCCGAAACCGGATCGGCAACGGGCGCCGCGAGCATGCCCGCCGCGGCGTTGGCCGCGAAACGGCCGCTCCAGTGCATCGGCAGAAACGCCTGGCCGGGCCTTTGCGCGTCGCTGATGCGAACCTTGGCGCGTGCACAGCCGTGGCGGGTCGACAAACGCACCAGATCACCGTCCGTAAGGCCCTGTGCAGCGGCATCGCGCGGGTGGAGGTCGATCAAGGGTTCCGGCGCGTTGGCCATAAGGCGTGGCGCCTTGCCCGTGCGTGTCATGGTATGCCACTGGTCGCGCAGGCGGCCGGTATTGAGGGCAAGCGGAAAATCGGCGTCGGCAGGTCGGGCAACGCCTTCCTGCCTGACCGCGACGAAGCGGGCGCGTCCGTCCGATGTGGGGAAATGGCCGTCGCCAAGCAGGCGCTTTTGCGCAACAGCCTCAGGCGGCGTGGCCTCCCTCGCCCTTTGAGATCGGCCCGACCTTGCCGGCCAGTGCTGGGGGGCGAGATCGGCGTAGGCGGCGGCGTCCACTTCCGCGAGGCCTCCCAGATCGAACAACCGGTTGCCGTCATTCTCGAAGGCGGAGAGCGCGGCATGCTCGCGAAAAATGGCGGCTGGTCCAGCGTAGTCGAAAGCAGAGACGAAGCCCATGCGGCAAGCGACATCGCAGATGATGCGCCAATCCGGCCGGGCTTCCCCAGGAATTGGCAGAAAGGGCCGCTGGCGCGAGATGCGCCGCTCCGAATTTGTGACGGTGCCGCTTTTCTCGCCCCAGGTCGCGGCCGGCAGCAATATGTCGGCATAGCGGCTGGTATCGGTGTGTACCACATCCGACACGACGACGAAATCGCAACGCTTCAAGGCCTGGCGCACGCGGCCGGCGTCGGGCATCGACACGGCCGGGTTGGTTCCCATGATCCAGATCGCCCGGACCCTGCCGTCGCCGACCGCCCGAAACAAGTCGATCGCCTTGAGCCCGGCCTTGCGGGCGATGCTCGGAGCTCTCCAGAAGCGCGCGACGCGATCAATGTCCGCCGAATCGTCGAACCCCATATGCGCGGCCAACTGGTTGGCCAACCCGCCGACCTCGCGCCCGCCCATGGCGTTAGGCTGGCCGGTCACCGAAAACGGCCCCATGCCGGGCCTGCCGACGCGGCCCGTCGCCAGATGGCAGTTGATGATGGCGTTGACCTTGTTGGTGCCCCGCGCCGACTGGTTAACGCCCTGGCTGTAGACCGTGACGGTGCGCTCCGTCGCTGTGAAAAGATCGAAAAAGCGGCCCACGTCGGCTCGCTCGAGGCTGCAGCCCTGCGCCACGCGCTCGATCGAGGGCGCGTCGACGCTGGCTGCGGTTAGAGCCTCCTCAAGACCTTGGGTGCTGGCGGCGATATAGTCGCGATCCAGGGCATCCGCCCGGGCAAGATGCGCCAGCAGACCGTTGAACAAAAGCACATCGGTACCCGGATCGAGCGCCAGATGCAGATCGCTTTCATCGGCGGTCGCGGTGCGGCGCGGATCGATGGCGACGATCTTCGTTCCGCGCGTCCGTCGCGCCGCCAGCATCCGCTGATAAAGAATTGGATGGCACCAGGCGGTGTTGGAACCGGTAAGCACGATCAGATCGGCCTCATCGAAATCCTCATAGATTCCCGGGACGATGTCCGCGCCGAAGGCGCGGTGGTGGCCGGCGACGGACGAGGCCATGCATAGTCGGGAATTGGTGTCGATATTGGCCGAACCGATAAAACCCTTCATGAGCTTGTTGGCGACGTAATAGTCCTCGGTAAGCAATTGTCCCGAAACGTAGAAGGCGACGGATTCGGGACCGAAGCGCGCAATCGTATCGCCGAATGTCTTCGCCACCAGATCGAGCGCCTCGTCCCATGTCGAGCGCCGGCCGCGAATCTCGGGAGAAAGCACACGTCCATCCAGCCCCGTCGTCTCGCCAAGCGCGGCTCCCTTCGAGCACAGCCTGCCGCGATTGGCGGGATGGTGCGGATCGCCACGGACCGACACCGTGCCGTCTTCCGTGAGGTTGGCCAGTATGCCGCAACCCACTCCACAATAGGGGCAGGTCGTCCTCACCCCGCCGGATTGAAAATCGCCTCCCTCTGTCATTCCGCCGCCCGCAGGCTTCCTGAGAGCGCCAGCGCGATCCGTCCATTTTCGACGCGCACGCGCACTGTCTTCACGGAGCCCTCATCGGCGCCTAGCGCCTCGCCGGTCTCCAGCGAGATCGTCCAGTTGTGCAGCGGGCAGGTGACGGCCGCGCCATGCACGATACCCTGGCTGAGCGGGCCGCCCTTATGTGGACAATGATCCTCGATGGCGAGGATGCGGTCGTCATATGTGCGGAACACACCGATCCTCCCTTGCAGGGTGTTCACACAGCGTGCGCCGCGGCGGGGGATGTCATCTATGGAGCCGATGTCGAGCCACTCCATACCGCTTACTCCGCCGCAGCTGTGAATTCCGCCACCGCCATCGGCCGGAACTCGTGCTTGTCCTTGCCCGAGACGCGTTCCGACCACGGATCGAACTGCGCGAACTTCTGGCTGAAGACGAAGCGGTCGAAATAGGACCGGCGTTTCGCGTCGTCCGTGATCTGGCGTTTGATCTCATCTATGCCGATGCGTTTCGCCCATTTGTAGATGCGTTCGAGATAGCGCGCCTGCTCGCGGTACATCTGGACCAGCGCCGCGATTATCTCCAGCGCCTCGTCCTCGGTCTTCGCCTGGCCGAGCACCTCCGTGCCCTTAATGTCGAGGCCTGCCGCGCCGGCGAAATGAATCTCGTAGCCGGACTCGACGCAGATGACGCCAACATCCTTGCAGGTTGCCTCGGCGCAATTGCGCGGGCAGCCTGATACGGCCATCTTCACCTTGGCGGGCGTCCATGATCCCCACATGAACTTCTCGATACGAATGCCGAAGCCGGTGGAATCCTGCGTACCGAAGCGGCACCAATCCGAGCCGACACAAGTCTTCACCGTGCGCAGCCCCTTCGCGTAGGCATGACCGGAGACGAAGCCGGCCTTGCCGAGATCGGCCCAGACCGCCGGCAGGTCCTCCTTTTTCACGCCCAGCATATCGATGCGCTGGCCGCCGGTGACCTTCACCGTCGGGATCGCGAACTTGTCGACCACGTCGGCGATGGCGCGCAACTCGCTGGCCGACGTCACCCCGCCCCACATGCGCGGCACCACCGAATAGGTGCCGTCCTTCTGGATGTTTGCGTGAACGCGTTCATTGACGAAACGCGACTGATAGTCATCGACATATTCGCCCGGCCAGTCGCAGACGAGATAGTAGTTCAGCGCCGGTCGGCATTTTGCGCAACCGCAGGAGGTCTTCCATTCCAGCTCCTGCATAACCGCGGGAATGGTCTTGAGTCCCTTCGCCCTGATCAGGCGCCGCACCTCGTCGTGGCCGAGATCGGTACAGGCGCAAATCGGCTGCGTCGCCGTCGGGTTGTAGCTGTCGCCGAGCGAAAGTCGCAGCAGTTTCTCGACCAACCCGGTACACGAACCACAGGAAGCGGACGCCTTGGTATGCGCGCGCACATCGTCCAGCGAGGCCAGCCCCTTCTCGGCGATCGCGGCGACGATCCTTCCCTTGCAGACGCCGTTGCAGCCGCAGATTTCCGCGTCATCCGCCAATGCCGCAACGGCCGCCAGAGGGTCCGAGCAAGCGGCCCCTTGCAGCGCCTGGCCGAAAATCAGCGTGTCGCGCATAGTGGAAATGTCCGCACCTGTCTTCAGCATCTCGAAGAACCAGGCGCCGTCGCTTGTCTCGCCGTAGAGCACGGCGCCGAGTATGCGGTTCTCCTTCAGCACAAGACGCTTGTAGATGCCGGCGCCGGCGTCGCGCAGGATGATCTCCTCGCGATCCGGCGCATCGGCGAAATCGCCGGCCGAGTAAAGGCTGACGCCGGTGACTTTCAGTTGCGTCGCGGTCTCGACCGGCCGAAAAGCCGCCACTTCGCCGACCAGCGTCTTCGCAGCCACCCTGGCCATATCGTAAAGCGGAGCAACCAGGCCGTAGCATGTGTTGTTGTGCTCGGCGCATTCGCCGATCGCGAGGATGGCCGGATCGGAAGTGACCATGCCGTCGTCGACCATGATGCCGCGCTGAATATACAAGCCTGCATCCGTCGCGATCCGGACCTCGGGCCGGATGCCGACCGCCATCACCACGATATCGGCAGGATACACCGTGCCGTCATCGAGCAGCACGGCCTCGGCGCGACTGTCGCCCAGTATGGCCTTGGTCTGCGCCTTGCAATGGATTTTGATGCCACGGCCTTCCAATTCCTTCTGCAGGAGATAGCCGGCAGCGGGATCGAGCTGGCGTTCCATCAGGTGATCCATCAGATGCAGCACCACCACCTCCATGCCGCGCAGCCTGAGCGCCGCCGCCGCTTCCAGGCCGAGGAGGCCGCCGCCGATGACGACCGCCGCGGCGTTCTTCCTGCCGGCGGCCGCGATCATCCTTTCGACGTCATCGAGATCACGGAAAGCTGTCACTCCAGGCAGGTCGCGCCCAGTGACCGGTATGATGAAGGGCGCCGACCCGGTGGCGATGACCAGCCGATCATAGGGCGTTTCGCCGCCAGCCGAATGCACTCGTCTTGCCTTGCGGTCGATTTTCGTCACCGTCTCGCCCAGGCGGCACGCGACCTCGTGTGCGGCGTACCAATCGGCATCGTGCGTGACGATCTGGCTGTAGCTCTTCTCGCCGGCCAGCACAGGGGATAGCATAATGCGGTTGTAGTTGCCGCGCGGTTCGGCGCCGTACAGGGTGACGTCGAAGCGATCATCGCCTGCCTCGAACAAATGCTCCAGCATGCGCCCGGAGGCCATGCCCGCGCCGATGACGACGAGCTTTTCCTTCATGATGTCGCTCCTATTCGGCGGCGGGCGCAAGGGCCGTATCGGGCGCAGCACGCTGCATGCCTCGGATGGCTAGGTGCATCCAGATCGAGCAGGCGGCGACCACGGCGAAGAGCAGCATGAAGCAGCTCGACCAGATGCCGGTCAGGTCATTGAGCGCGCCGAACGCGATCGGCAGCACGAAGCCGCCGAGGCCGCCGACCATGCCCACCATGCCGCCGACGGCGCCGACATTGTCCGGATAATAGGCCGGAATGTGCTTGTAGACGGCGGCTTTGCCGAGACTCATGAAGAAACCGAGCACGGCGGCGACGGCGATGAAGGCGACCGGACCGATCTCGAAATGGAAACGGATCGGCCCTCTGATGCCGCGCACCACATAGTCGGCGGCGGGCAGGGACAGGACAGCCACCGCCACCGCGCATACCGCGAAGGTCCAGGTGAGCACTGCGCGCGCGCCGATCCGGTCTGACAGGACGCCGCCATAGGCGCGGAAGATCGAGGCCGGTACCGAGTAGCAGGCGCCGATCACGCCGGCGGTCTCGATGTCGAAGCCATAGACGCCGATCAGGTAGCGCGGCAGCCACAGCGACAGTGCGACGAAGGCGCCGAAGGAGAAGAAGTAGTAGAGCGAGAAGCGCCAGACGCGCATGTCTCTCAGCGGCGCGAACTCGCTCAGAAAACTCCTTTGCCGCCCGCCGAGGGCGGGAGCGTTTTCAGTGGTGAGCCAGAAGGCGACGGCCGTGACGGCGAGGACAGCGGCCCACACCAGCGCCACGGCGTGCCAGCCGAAGGCGACCAGAACGAAGGGTGCGAACAGCTTGGTGACGGCCGCGCCGACATTGCCCGCGCCAAAAATGCCGAGCGCCGTTCCCTGCCGATCGGCCGGATAGAAGCGCGAGACGTAGGCGACGCCGACCGCGAAGGAACCGCCGGCGAGACCGACCCCGAGCGCCGCCAGGAGCATCTGCGGGTAGGTGGCTGCGAAGGCGAGCAGGAAGGTTGCGGCCGCGGCCGCGAGCATGGTCAGCGTGTAGACCAGCCTGCCGCCGAAGCGATCGGCCCAGATGCCGAGGACGAGACGTACAAGGCTGCCGGTGAGCACCGGCATGCCCACCAGCAGGCCGAACTCTGTATCGGTGAGACCGAGTTCGGACTTTATCCGCACGCCGATGATGGAAAAGATTGTCCACACGGCAAAGCAGACCGTGAAGGCGATCGTGGACATGGAGAGCGCCCGAACTGCCTTGTGGTCCGTGCCTCCGTCCGCCGAATAGGATATGTTCATCATTCGCTCCATGGACGGCGCGGGAACGCCGCTGTGCGGTTGAAAGGCTACCAACCCGAGGAGTCGTGTCCGTGTAATCCAGGTTCGCGACTTGATCCGAGCGGCAGCCTGCCTCTGAAAATGCCCGCCGTTCAGCCAAATTCCTGGCCGCCCATCAGGCCCGCAATTACAAAGCAGGAAGCGTGCCAGTTTGCGAGAAAGTCAATTTACTCAATGAAATCAATTAGATATTTTATATTCACCGCATCTGGATCGGTCGCGTCTGACAAATTTCGCAGCAAAGAATTGTTTCGCAGCGCACAATATTTATGCACTACACAAAAACGTCTATTTTTTTGGCATTGCCTTTCTGACTGACGCGCGCCGCATGGTGAGGCCGGATTCGCGGGACAGCACTGCTGACGCGTTATCCTGGCCGCCAGTTCCTGGCCAATGAGATACGGTCCGAAGCGCTGCTCAATTCTGTCAAGCAAATCGGGGCCAGCCCGCCACCAGAATATCCGATCGGCTTTGGCTGGGAGCTACGCGCGCGGCGACTCCCGGATCATGCGTTCCCGCTCCGCGAGCCATCCAAGTGGAATAGCCCGCGGGCGCGCATCGCCCTGAAATTCGCTATGCAATCATCATGCGGTGCGAGACGTTCTTCACGACCATATAGGGGAGCAGGCCCTCGATGCCGCCCTCGCGGCCATAGCCACTGTCCTTGACGCCGCCGAACGGCACCTCGGCCACCGACGCTTCGAGCGTATTGATGGACACGTTACCCGCCTCGATCCCGTCCGCCAGTTGGTCGGCCCGCGCGGCGGAATGGGTGAAGGCGTAGGCAGCGAGGCCGAAGGGGAGTGCGTTCGCCTTAGCGATCGCTTCTTCGAGCGACGAGACGGGATTGATGACGGCGAGCGGGCCGAACGGCTCCTCGCGCATGACGCGCGCATCGTCCGGCAGGTCGGCGAGCACCGTCACGGGGAAGTAATAGCCGCGATTGCCGAGCCGCTCGCCGCCGGCCAGCAGGCGCGCGCCCTTCTGGCGCGCATCGGCGACCAGCGCCTCCATCGCCTCGATGCGGCGGTGATTGGCGAGCGGTCCCATCTCGGTCGCCGCGTCGAAGCCGTTGCCGACAATGACCTTGTTCGCCCGTTCCACGAAAGCGTCCGTGAAAGCCTTATAGATCCGTTCCTGGACGAAGAAGCGCGTCGGCGAGGTGCAGACCTGGCCACCATTGCGGGCCTTTCGCACCGCTGACGGAATGGCGGCGGCGACCGGATCGACGTCGTCGCAGACGATGACGGGGGCATGGCCGCCGAGTTCCATCAAGACCGGCGTCATATGGCGCGCGGCCATTTCCGACAGGTGCTTGCCGACGGCCGTCGAGCCGGTGAAGGCGACAAGCCGGACCTGACTCTGCGGGATAAGGTAGCTCGAAATATCGGCGGGGACGCCGAAGACGAGATTGAGCACGCCCGCCGGCAGGCCGGCATCGTGGAAGGCGCTCGCTATGTGCATGGCTCCCGCCGGTGTCTCTTCCGCAGCCTTGATGATGATCGAGCAGCCGGAGGCGAGCGCGCCGGCGATCTTGCGCGCTGGCTGACTCATCGGGAAATTCCAGGGCGAGAAGGCCGCGACCGTTCCAGCGGGCTGGTGGTGGACGATATAGCGTATGCCCGGTCCGCTCGGGACGACCCTGCCATAGGTGCGCTGGCCCTCGGCGGCGTCCCATTCGAAGAATTCGCAGCCGCGGATGACTTCGAGCCGCGCCTGGGAAAAGGGCTTGCCGTGCTCCAGCGTGATCGAATGGGCGATCTCGTCGATGCGCTCGCGCATCAGCGCGGCCGCCTTCAGGATGACGGCGGCACGTTTCGCCGGCGCCGTCCTACTCCACACCTTGAAGCCCCTCTCGGCGGCGGCAAGCGCATCGTCCAGATCGGTCCGCGAGGCGACCGGCAGGGCGCCGATGACCGCTTCATCGGCTGGATTGAGCACGGGCAGCGTGTCGGCGGCCTTACGCCACGCACCGTCGATATAAAGCATGAGATCGGGATAGGCTTGCGGCATGAAAGTCTCCATTCTCCGTGATGGCTGGGCCATATGGATCGTCAGGTTTGGCGCGGCAGCGCCATACGGCCCCGGACGCGGTCAGATGCCGACATGGCGATGCACCAGATCGGCGTTTTCGGTGAGGTCGGCGCTGGAGCCCGACCAGACCGTGCGGCCCTTTTCGAGGATGTAATGGCGGTCGGCGAGGCGTTTCAGGACATGGATGTTCTTGTCGATCAGAAGGATCGACTGGCCCTCGGCCTTCAGCGCTTCGATGCAGCGCCAGATCTCGGTACGGATGACCGGCGCCAGTCCTTCCGTCGCCTCGTCGAGAATGAGCAGCTTCGGATTGGTCATCAGCGCACGGCCGCCGGCCAGCATCTGCTGCTCGCCGCCCGACAGCGTCGCCGCCAGCTGGCTGGCGCGCTCGCGCAGGCGCGGGAACAGCGCGTAGACGCGATCGAGCGTCCATGGATTGCCCCGCCGCAGGCGGTTGGACGCGGTGGCGACGAGGTTCTCCCGTACGGTGAGCGTCGGAAAAGTCTGGCGGCCCTCGGGCACCAGCCCGACGCCGAGCCGCGCCACGGCCTCGGGCGTCGCGCCGAACACGTCGCGGCCGGTGAAACTGACCGTGCCGGCGCTTGGCCGCAGCATGCCCATGATGGAGCGCACCGTGGTCGTCTTGCCCATGCCGTTGCGGCCGAGAAGCGTCACCACCTCGCCTTCGCCGACACGAAGCTCGACGTCGAACAGGACCTGACTCGGTCCGTAGGCGGATTGCAACCCGCTGACGCTCAGCATAGCTCGTCCCCCTCGCCCAGATAGGCGGCGCGCACCTCAGGGTTGTCGCGGATTTCCTCCGCCGTCCCGGAGGCGATGATGCGCCCATAGACAAGAACCGAGATGCGGTCGGCCAATGCGAAGACCGCATCCATGTCATGCTCGACCAGCAACATGCCGACGCGGTGCTTGAGGCCTGTCAGAAGATCGACCATGCGCCGGCTTTCCGCGTGGCCGAGCCCCGCCATCGGCTCGTCGAGCAGCAAGAGCCTGGGCTTGGTGGCAAGCGCCACGGCGAGTTCCAGTTCCTTCTGCTCGCCGTGCGACAGGTTCGCGACACGCTCGTCCGCGCGCCCCGCCAACCCGATATTGCCGAGGAAACCGAGTGCCGCCTCGCGCAAGGTCTTTTCCCGGCGCACATCGCCCCAGAAGCGGAAACTGTGGCCTTGCCGGACCTGGACGGCGAGGGCGACATTGTCGAGCGCCGTATATTCCGGCAGGAGGCAGGTGATCTGGAAGGTACGGGCAAGGCCGAGGCCGATGCGCGTCGCCGTCGGCAGCGCGCCGATGTCGCGCCCTTCGAGCGCGATCGTGCCCGCGTCCTGCCTCAATTCGCCCACCAGTTGCGCGATCAAAGTGGTCTTGCCGGCGCCGTTCGGGCCGATCAGCGCGTGCACCTCTCCCGGACGCACATCGATGGTGACATTGTCGGTCGCGACGAAGCCGCCGAAGCGCTTGGTGAGGCCGCTGACGCTGAGGATCGGGCCGCTCATGCGCGCTTCCCCGCGAAGCGGCCGATAAGCGCCTCGATGCCGCCGTTTGTGTAGAGCACGACGAAGAGCAGGATGAAGCCGAGGCCGAGCTGCCAGTATTCCGTCCATGAAGACAGGATGAATTCGAGGACGACATAAGCGGCGGCGCCGATCAGCGGGCCGAACAGAGTGCCGACGCCGCCAAGGACGACCATGATCATCAGTTCGCCCGATTTCGTCCAGTGCACCATGTCCGGGCTGGTGAAGCGCAGGAAATTCGCCATCAGGCAGCCGGCGAGGCCTGCACCCATGCCGGAAATGACGAAGGCGACGAGCTTGTAGCGATAGGCAGGGAGGCCGAGTGCCGCCATGCGGCGCTCGTTCTGGCGCAAGCCGACCAGCACATTGCCGAAACGCGAATTGACCAGCCGCGACAGGAGGAAGAAGAAGAGCGCGGCGATCGCCAGGCAGACATAATAATAGGTCTGCTTGTCCCTCATGTTGAGCCCGAACAGCTCGTTGGTACGCCGGATGATGAGGCCGTCGCTGCCGCCATAGGCCTTGAGCGAGACGAACAGGAAGAACAGCATCTGCGCGAAGGCGAGCGTGATCATGATGAACTGGACGCCGCCGGTGCGCAGCGACAGCGCGCCGATCGCCGCGGCGGCAGCGCCGCAGACGATGAGCGTCAGCGGCAGCGTGACCAGAAGCTGGTTCGTGCCGGGGATGAGGCCGAGGAACAGGTCGTCCTGCGTATAATGCTGGTAGAGGATGCCGACCACATAGCCGCCGAGGCCGAAGAACGCGGCATGCCCGAAGCTGATCATGCCGCCATAGCCGAGCGCCAGATTGAGGCTCGCCGCCGCGATCCCGTAGATCAGCGCGCGCGTGGCGAGCGAGGTCAGCGCGGGATTGCCCGTCGCGCCCGCTATCATAGGCAGCGCGATCAGCAGGACGAAGACCGCCGCGATCAGAAGAGGTTTGGTGACCGGAGTTTGCATCGGTGTCGCGAGCGATCAGAGGTTGGAGACGAACAGCCCCTTCGGGCGGATGAGAAGCACGACGGCCATCAGGAGATAAATCCCCATGGAAGCGATGCCGGAGCCGAGCGCATCGGCTTCGGAAACGGCCATTATGTGATGGAGCATCGACGGCAGATAGGCGCGCAGCAGCGTGTCGACGACGCCCAGAAGCAGGCTGGCGAAGAACGCGCCGCGAATGGAGCCGACGCCGCCGACGACCACGACGACGAAAGTGGTGATGAGGATCTGTTCGCCCATGCCGACCTGCACCGCCAGGATCGGCCCCGCCATGACGCCGGCCAGGCCGGCGAGCAGCGCGCCGAGGCCGAAGACGACCGTATAAAGCATGCGGATATCGACGCCGAGCGCGCGCACCATTTCACGATTGGTCGAGCCGGCGCGCACCAGCATGCCGATGCGGGTGCGGTTGATCATCAGATAAAGCCCGAGCGCCACGAGAAGGCCGACGACGATGATGGCGAGGCGATAGACCGGATAGACAAGGCCCGGCAGCAGTTGCACCGAGCCGCCCAGCAGCGACGGCATGGAAGCGAAGAGCGGCTGGCGGCCGAACAGCAATGTCACCAGCTGGTTGAAGATCAGGATCAGCGCGAAAGTCGCCAAGACCTGGTCGAGCGGATCGCGCTTGTAGAGGCGGCGCACGATGAGGAACTCCATCGCGGCGCCGGCAAGCGCGGCGGCGGCAAGCGCCGCCAGCACGCCGAGAAGGAACGAGCCGGTCGCCATCGCCACCCATGTGCCGGCATAGGCGCCGACCATGTAGATCGAGCCATGCGCGAGATTGATGACGCCCATGATGCCGAAGATCAGGGTCAGGCCAGCTGCCAGCAAGAACAGCATGACCCCGAACTGAAGGCCGTTCAGCAATTGCTCCAGAAAGAGCGCCATCGGAATACGCCTCGGGTTGAAAGGGATGGCGATCCGGCGAGGACACGGCCCCGCCGCGCCCGCTCGGCTCACGCCGCTACATCTTGCATTGGGCCGAATAGGCGTCGCCATGGTCCTTGAGGACCTCGCCGACGGTCTTCAGCACAGGCTGGCCGTCGGCGCCCTTCTCGACCTTCAGCGCATACCAGTTCTGGACCGGATGCTGGTTGGGACCGAACTTGAACGCGCCGCGCACGGACTGGAAGTCGGCCTTGCGCATGGCGTCCCGGAAGGCATCGGCGTTGGCGACATCGCCGTTGGTGGCCTTGAGCGCCGCCCCGATCGCCAGCGCCGCGTCATAGCCCTGGCTGGCGTAATAGGTCGGCACGCGGTTGTAAGCCTTCGTCCAGGCCGCCATGAACTTCTTGTTCGCCGGATTGTCGAAATCCGTGTTCCAGTGGGCGGCGACGTTGAGGCCGAGCGCGGCGGAACCGACCGCCTTCAGGATGACGGCGTCGAGCGACGGTTCCGACAGCACCATCGGCACCGTCTTCAGCAGGCCGGCCTGCTCGTACTGGCGCATGAAGGCGATGCCCATGCCGCCGGGCTCGAACTGGAACACCACCTCCGGCTTGGCGGCGCGAATCTGCGCCATCTCGGCGGCAAAGTCGGTCTGGCCGAGGCTGGTATAGATCTCGCCGACGATCTTGCCCTTGAAATAGCGCTTAAAGCCGGTGATGGCGTCCTTGCCAGCCTGGTAGTTCGGCGCCAGGACGAAGGCCGTCTTGTAGCCGAGATTGGTGGCAAGCTGGCCGGCGGCTTCATGCAGGCTGTCGTTCTGCCAGGAGACGATGAAATAGTTCTTGTCACAGCCCTTGCCGGCGAAAGTCGACGGCGCGGCGTTGGGACCGATATAGAAGGCGCCCGCATCGAGGATGTCCGGCACCGTCGCACCGGCGACGTTGGAGAAGACAATGCCGGTGAAGAGCTTGATGCCTTCATTGTTCAGCATCTTGTCGGCGATCTGCTTGCCCTGGCCGGGCTTCAGGTTATCGTCCTCGATCTTGAGCTTGACAGGGATGCCGCCGAGCTTGCCGCCATCCATTTCGATCGCCAGCTTGAAGCCGTCGCGAATGTCCTGTCCGAGATAGCCGGCGGGACCGGACAGGGTGGTGATCATGCCGATCTTGACCGGTTCCTGCGCCTGGACGGGCAGCGCCATCAATGCGGTCGCGGCCAGTGCCAGAAAAGTTCTCCTCAACATTTCCCCTTCTCCTCTCATTAAAAATCGGCAGCTTTCGCCTTTGTTTTTGCGCCGGCCCGAAGGGCCCGGCGCACAGATTGGTTTTTCCTCAAACGACGACCCAGCCATCGGGCGGCGTCTTGCCGGGATGGACGGTGCCGCATTTCGGGCAAGTCCGCGCCTTCTCGTCGGCGTAGAAGGCCTGGTAGAGCGGCGGCAGGTCGCGCACGATGCTCTTCAGCGACACCTCGACCCGATGCACGAGCGCGTTGCATTCGAAGCAATACCACTCGAAGGCATCCTTCTCATGCGGCTGGCGCTTGGGCTCGATCACCAGACCGATGGAACCCTCCTCGGGGCGCTGCGGCGAATGGCGCACATGCGGCGGCAGCAGGAAGATGTCGCCTTCACGGATCGGCACGTCGTAGAAGTCGCCATTGTCTCCCACCTTGAGCACCATGTTGCCCTTGATCTGGTAGAAGAACTCCTCGACCGGGTCGTCGTGGAAGTCGGTGCGCTTGTTGGGGCCGCCGACGATCGTCACCATCATGCCGGCGTCCTCCCAGATCTGCTGATTGCCGACCGGCGGCTTCAGCAAATGGGCATGGTCGTCGATCCACTTTGAAAAGTTGAATGCCGAAAGGCGTCGTTCACTCATCGGTTTCCTCCTTCCTCGACATGGGTCAAATCCGCGCGTTTGCGCTTACCCTATCTTCAGTCCACAGGCCTCGAAAGCCTCCCGCGTCGCCTTCTTTTCGGCCTCGGTCAGTTCGAGCAGCGGCGGCCGGACCCTGCCGCCCGTCTGGCCGAGCAGGTCCTGCCAGTATTTCTGATGCGCATGCGGCTTCTCGGCCGGCCGTGTGCCCTTGAGCGCGGCGCGGACGGAATCGAGGCTGTCGCGCACGCGGCGCGCTTCCTCCGCCTTGCCGGCGAAGGCGAGGTCGGTGTATTCGCGCATGCGGCAGTCCGCCTTCGTCTGGATGAGATAGGGCGGCGACGAGCAGAGATAGAGCCGCCAGCCGAGATCGAGGATATTGTCCAGCCACTCCTCCTCCGACGCCGTGCTGACGATGATGCGGTCGCCCGCGAGCCGGGTCAGTTCGGCATACATCGGGCGCGGCACGCTGTATTTGATCGCCACGACATTCTCGATGTCGGCAAGCCTGTTGCAGAGCTCGGGGCTCATCAGATAGCCGCTGTCGGGATGGCTCCAGAGCGCCATGCCGATGTCCACCTGATCGGCGATGGTGCGGTAATAATTGAGCAGCGTCTCGTCCTGCGCCTTGAAGAAATGCAGCAACGGGGCGTGGACGACGATATAGTCGGCGCCGACCTTCTCGGCGTGTTTCGCAAGCTCGATCACCACGTCCATGTTCTGATCCGAGCAGGACATGATGGTCTGGGCGCGGCCGGCGCAGGCTTCCACGGCAAGCTCGAAATTCCTCTTGCGCTCGTCGAGCGACATGGAAAAGAACTCGCCCTGCTTGCCGGCGATGAAGAAGCCGTCGATGCCGAGGTCTTCGATCCAGTGATCGATATTGCGGCGGAATCCTTCCTCGTCGACCGCGAGCGACGGCGTGAACGGCAGCAGCGCCGCAGCCCAGATGCCTTTCATGGTCTGGCGCGAATAGGCCTTGGCGTCTTTCTTCGTGTATTTCATCTTCCGTCCATCATTCTTCTTCGGCCTGCGTCAGGCCGCATCTCCATGGATCAGGCGCAGCAGCGCCTGCGTCAGCATCGCGTCTTCCTCGGCAAGGTCGAGGATCACGTCGAAATGGTTGCGATCCGGGATTTCCATCAGCGTCGAGGAGAAGCCCGCTTCCCGCCACAGGCGATGATATTCGGCCGATTGCCGCTTGAAGCCCTCCGCCTCGCCATCGGCATATGCGATCACGATCGGGCAACCTTCGACGGGCAGGTTCTCCGCCGGGCTGAGCGTCTTCACGGCGTCGTCGTCCAGCGACAACCAGTCCTGCGCGAAGGATTTCGCGATCGGCGCCAGATGGAAGAGGCCGCTGATCGGCATCGCGCCCTTGACGACATTCTCGGGCACGCCGAAATGCCGCTGCCAGCCGCCGGAAATCACCGTGCCGGCCAGATGCCCGCCCGCCGAACTGCCGCCGACATAGATTCGCTCCGGATCGATGCCATAGCGGCGGCCGTTCTTCCACAGGAAGGCGATAGCGGCGCGCATCTCGCGCACAATCTCGGTCAGCGTCGCCTCCGGCGCGAGGCGATAGTCGACCGCCACGGAGGCGATGCCGTGTTTCGCCAGCGTGCCGGCCATGAAGGCGGAATCGCGTTTCGACAGCAGACGCCAGTAGCCGCCATGAATGAACATGAAAGCCGGGCGGAGCGCGCCGCCGGTGCCGAAGACATCGAGCGTCTGACCGCTCGCCTCGTCATAGACGACATCGAGATGCGTCGCCCACGGCTCCCGCATCGCATCGGAAAGCGAGCGGGAGCGCCGCATCTCCGTCTCAAACCGCTCGACAGAAACCGTGGCGCGCGCGCTGTAGTCGCGGTCAAGCCTTTCGCGCGGCCATTCGACTTCCTCGGCGAGCGTGCCTGCCATTCTCTCAGCCCTCCCGCAGGAAAGCGCGGATGGCGTCGGCCACGACCTTCGGCTGTTCCAGCGTCGGGAAATGCGTGCGCCCCGGCAGCTTGTTCGGCTTGTACCAGCCGTTCTTCGCGGCGAAATCCAGTTGCGCCTGCAGATATTCCGGCTCGAAGGGCTGCGAGAAGATATGCGTGATCGGCCGGTGCTCCTTCATCGCCGCCATGCGCCGCATCGGATTGCCCCATTTGCGGTAGGCTATAGCGATCTCGCGGCCCGAGCGCGCCCACATCTCGAAGCTATAGCCGGCCATCTCGTTCCTGACGTGATCGATGATGTCGCGATTGTCCGTATCCCCGATCCAGTAGGCGAAGAGGTCGCCGCGGCCTTTCTCCCAGGCCGAGCGCTCCTGCAATTCCTCGATCGAACGGAAGAAATCCTCGTTCGGCGTCGTCTGGATCCAGTCGATGACGACCGAGCGCGGGATGCGCGCGACGCCGGCACGATCCGTCGCCTCGATATTGGCCCAGCCGCCATGCGAGGTCGAAACCGGCACAACCCTCTCGATCTCCATCCGGTCGAGGAAGGCAAGGACGTCCGAAGCCTGGTCGCCGGTGGAGAAATCACCGTCATGCTCGCGGTGCTCGCCATGGCCGCGCCAGTCGAGGCGGATGACGCGGTGCGTCTTCGCCAGTTCGGGCGCCAGCGTCTTGAACAGGCGATGGTCCTGGCACCAGCCGGACAGCAGCAGGACGACGTCTCCCTCGCCGGCCTCATCCCAGGAGAAGGTGTTGGCGCCGATCTGGATGGATTTCATTGCGGGCTCCAAAACTCGAATGGTCAAACGGCGAAGGCCTCGGCGCCGGTCGGCACGTGCCTGGCCGTCCGCATGCGTTCTTCGCCGAGCTGGCGCGACTTGCCGACGATCTTGAGCACCGCGGAGCGCACCTCGTCCGGCCAGAAATTCATGCTGCCGAGATTCTCGGAGGTGTCCTGCGTGTGCTCGGTCAGCGGCCGCTCGCGCGCCTCCCAGTCGCCAAGGGCTTTTTCGAGATCGTCCGTTTCGCTGACGGCGACAGCAAGGCCCAGCGCATTCATTAGCGCGCAGCCGCCGCCTTGGCCGAGATAAGGCGGCATCGCATGCGCGGCATCGCCGAGGATCGCGACGCGCCCCTTCGACCATTGCCTGAGCTTCGTCACCTCGAATGCGTCCCAGCGGCCGGCATCGCCGAACCGGGCGACAAGATTGGCGAGATAGGGGAAGGAACCGGTCCACAGGGCGCGATCGACCGGGACCGTCAGGGCTCTCGTATCATCGGAACGGCAACACAGCGCCACGTAAAGGTCGGTGGCGCTGGCGGGCGTATAGAGGATGCGCCGCGTGCCGGTGAAATATTCGATATAGCGGTCTCTGTCCTCGGCGGGCACGTCGTCATCGGAGCGGGGGATGAGCATGCGGATCGCGCCATAACCGAGATACTTGCGGTAGAGCAGCAGGTCGAGGGAATCCCGCACAGCCGAATTGATGCCGTCGGCGCCGATCACGAGATCGGCCTTGCGGCGCACCTCGCCGGCGAGGACCAGTTCGCCTTCCGCCGTAGCGCCGACGGCTTCCGAATTCGTCAAGATCTCCACGCCGCTCTCGCGGCAGACACCGACCAGCGTGTTGATGAGGGTCTCGCGCAGGATCGTCACCAGACGGGCATCATCCGGCCCGTTGATGGGAATCTCCTCCATCGTGGCATTGATATGGTCCCGCGTGTGGAAGCGAGGACCGACATGGGCGCCAAGCGTCGCCCGGTCGTAGGCGCCAACCGCCTTCAGGACACGCAGGCCGTTGCTCCAGATATAGATGCCGGCGCCGAATGTCCTCAGCGTCGGCGCTCGTTCATGCACCGTCACCGACCAGCCCCGCTGGGCAAGCGCCGCCGCTACCGTGAGACCGCCAATGCCGGCGCCCGCGATCTCGGCGCGGCGGCCGGCGTTCCTCGTTGCCATCATTCGTGTCTTGCCTCCAATTCGAAAGTTTTCAGTCAATGGAAATTCTTGCAAGTGAATTTTCTGGATATTTCTATGATTAAATGGAATATCAGATGGCATGACCAATCCACGAACCAAACCCCTTACCAGCCAGCTGACCATGCGCCATTTGCGCATGGTGGTGGCGATCACGGAGGAGGGGAATCTCGTGCGCGCGGCGAAGCGCCTGAACATGACGCAATCCGCCGTCACCAAGGCATTGCAAGAGGTGGAGGCGATCACCCGCGCGCGTCTGTTCGACCGCACCAATCGCGGCGTGGCACCGACGCTTTTCGGCGATACGCTGGCGGAGCACGCGCGGCTGGTGCTGACGCAGCTTGCCCATGCGGAGGAGCATCTGGCCGATCTCCGCGACGGCAAGGGCGGTCGGGTGGCGATCGGCACCCTTCTCGCCGCTTCGGCCGAATTGCTGCCCAACGCGATAGCGCAGCTGCGCCGGGAGCGTCCCAAGCTGGTGGTGAAGGTGGTGGAAGGCACCGATGACGTGCTGATCCCGGCGCTCAGGGCAGGCGAACTCGATCTTGTCATCGGGCGGCTGTCGGAACGTCGGGAAGTTCTCAGTCTAAAGCAGGAGGTGCTGACGGAGGATTTCGCCTGCGTCGTCGCCCGCCACGGTCATCCGCTGACCGAGCGCAAGCATCTCAGTCTCGCGGAACTGACCGAATGGGAATGGATACTGCCGCCGCCCGAGACGAATATGCGACGCCAGATCGATATCGCCTTTCTTGAGGAAGGGCTCGAACCGCCCGTCCATGCCGTCGATTCGGTATCCCTCCTGACCAACCGGCAATTGCTGCGCGCGGCCGATTATCTCGGCGTCTTCCCGGCGCAGGTCGCGCGCCAGGAAGCTTCGCTCGGCGGCATCGTCATCCTGCCGGTCACGCTCCGCGCAACCGCCGCGTTGATCGGCATCACCACGCATGCCAATACGCGTCTGTCGCCAGCGGCGGAAGTGTTCCTGGAGACCCTTCGGGCGGCGGCGGCCGCGCTCTCGTGACATAACGCACGCTCAATATTAGGGCGGCCGCTATTCCGCTCCCTCATAACTGGATGACAAGTTTTCCATTTACTGGGTTGCGGATTGAAGCAAGGCTTCGGCCAAGGAGCGTCTAGGGAGGATCATCCTTCACGCATCGCAAGCGCGGCACGGCCGCGATGGATCGCCCGGGAAATTCCGTTTCCCTGACGATGGGCGTTGATTTGTCCTCTACCGAAGCGAACCGAGAATCCGCAACCAGGGGAACACAACCGATGGGTTACAAGCATCTTTTGTCTGCTTCCATCAGCATAATTTCGGCTGCCGTCCTGATGCTGTCTGCCAATGGCGCGGCCCGGGCGGAACCTCTCAAGATCGGCATGATCACCACTCTGTCGGGTCCGGCCGGCTATCTCGGCCAGGACATCCGCGACGGTTTCCAACTCGCCATCGACCAGAACAAGGGCAAGCTCGGCGGCCAGCCGGTCGAACTGGTGACGCAGGACGACGGCCTGAAGCCGGGCAACGCCAAGCAGATCGCCGACAAGATGCTGGATGACGGCATCAAGCTTTTCACCGGCGTGGTGTTCGCCAATGTCGCCTTCGCCGCCGTGCCGGAGATCCTCGATGCCGGCGCCATCTATATCAGCGCCAACACCTCCTCCTCCACTTTCGCCGGCAAGGACTGCAATCCCAATTATTTCGTCAGTTCATGGCAGGACGACAGCCAGGGCGAGAGCGCCGGCGCGCTGGCGCAATCGCTCGGCTACAAGACGGCGTTCCTGGTCGCGCCGAACTACCAGGCCGGCAAGGAGACGATGATCGCCTTCAAGCGCTTCTACAAGGGCAAGATCGTCGGCGAACTCTATACGAACCTCGGCCAGACCGACTTCGCCGCCGAGATGGCGCAGATCCGCTCGGCCAAACCCGACATGGTTTACGAGTTCGAGCCGGGCGGCATGGGCATCGCCTTCATGCGCCAGTACAAGCAGGCGGGGCTCGGAAACATCCCGATGGTCGTGCATCCCGCCTCGCTCGACCAGGCGATCGTGCAGGCGGTCGGCGACGCGGCTAGCGGCGTGCAAGTGACCAGCCACTGGAATTCCGATTTCGACAATCCCGTCAACAAGACTTTCGTCGCGGCGTGGAAGGCCAAATATGGCGACCGGCCGATCACCTATTATGCCGCGCAGGGCTATGACGCGGCGCTGCTGTTCGGCGTCGGGCTGGAGAAGGACCCGAAAGGCGGCGCCGACACCGCAGCCTTCCGCAAGGCCCTGCTGACTTCCGACATTCCCACCGTGCGCGGCAAATTCAAGTTCGGCCCCAACCAGAATCCGATTCAGGACTGGTATGCGCTGACAGCCGTGAAGGGCCCAGACGGCAAGATGATGCTCAAGACCGAGAAGAAGGTCCTGACGGATCATGGCGACGTCTATGCCGCGCAATGCAAGATGAAAACGACCGAGTAAGACATTTGTCTCGGCCGCATGCCTCTCCCGCCTGGCTCGATGCGGCCACTGGAACGCTTGCTCCCTTTCGATGACCGCAGCCTCGCCCATGTCGCGGCGCGTACTTGTATAGGCGAGGCTGCTGATGACATATTCCGCCGCGCCCGAGCCGTAGCTTGCCGGCGAGTTCGAATGCGGCGTAAAGCGGTGTGATGATCTCCGCGCCGCGCTTGGCGAAATCGAAGAGGATTTTCTGCTGGCGGGCGCCCGCTGGAGAATCGATTGCAACCCTGCCTGTATGTTCTATATTGAGCAATACGTTCGCATGTGAAATGAATCTGCGCAGGCAAAGGGCACCCGTTGGATCAAGAGGCCGGACGCTCCGACCCCACCTATTCCGTCCCTCCGGTCATCCGCGCCATAGCCGTCCTGCGCTATGTCGCAGCCGGCAACCGTTGCCGCAGCATGAGCAAGGCGTCGAAGGCGCTTGGCATCAACCGCACGACGCTGATCCGGCTGATCGCCACCCTCCGCGATGAGGGAATGATCGAGGAGATCGCCGATGGCGACGGCTACCGGCTCGGTACCGGCCTGATCGCGCTCGCCTATGAGGCGCTCAACGAACGCGGGGTCGTCCAGGTCTCGCGGCCGTTCCTCTCCGAACTCGTCCGCCGGCTCAACCTTTCCTCCCATCTCGGCGTCCTTGAAGGCCGCGAAATCGTCTATCTGGTCCGCCAGACGCCCAACTCGCATCTGGCGAGCAATGTACGCGAAGGCACGCATCTGCCCGCCCATGCGACGACGATGGGCCGCATCCTGTTGGCGCAATTGCCGCGCGAAGCTCTTCGTTCGCTCTACGCCGATGCCGAACTTCCCGCCTTCACCGCCAAGACGCGGACGAGCCTGCCCGAACTGGAAGCACAGCTTGCCGAGGACCGCGCCGGTGGGATCGCCTGGAGCATGGCGAATTTCGAACCCGAGATCGGTTCGGCGGCGGTGCCGGTCTACGACTATCAGGGCAAGGCCGTGGCTGCGATCAATGTCACCGGGCATGCGAGTGTCTTCGAAGCGGGCAACCCCCAACTAGGTGAGATCGAACGCGCGCTGCGCGAGGCGGCGCGGGGAATCTCCGAAGCGCTCGGCTATCGCGGCTGGGCTTCCGACCAGATGTAAACCACCCGCTCAGGCTCTTATTTTTTCTTCGGGCACGACTTCGGCGAGCGGCGCGGACCATGCGTCATAGCCATAGACCCAATCCGCATTGCCGCCCTGTTTCAGCCATTCATTGGCGAGCGAACCCTCCTGCACGCGGCTTGTCCTTGGGATGCGGGCCGCCTCATAACGCCTGAGCGCGTTGGCGACGCCTGCCTTGCTTGCTCCTTCGAGCGCGCGCGCCAGAACGACGGCATCCTCGATCGCCATGCAGGCCCCCTGCGCCATGAAGGGTACCATGGGATGCGCCGCGTCGCCCAGAAGCACGGCGCCACCGCTGGCCCATGCCTGCATCGGCGAACGCACATGCAGCGCCGAGCGCGTGACCTCTTCGCAAGCGTCGAGGAGCGCCCGCGCTTCAGGGTGGAAATCGGCAAAGGCGGTGCGCAGTTCCGCGACATCGCCGACGAGGGTCCATCCTTCCTCGGTCCAGTTTTCCTGCGGCGTCGTGGCGAAGACGAAGATCTCGCTGCCCCGGCTGAGCGGAAACGTCACGATCTGGCGCTCGGGCGTCGGTCCCCACCATTTGGTGAAGCTGTCGAGATTGGGCAGCCCCTCGACCCGTTTGCGCGGTACGACGGCACGCCAGGAGACGAGTCCCGTATAGCGCGGTTCGTCCGGTCCGAAGAGTGAATGCCGCACCGGCGAATGGATTCCGTCGGCGCCGATCACGAGATCGGCGGGAACGCCGGAGCCGTCGGCGAAATGCAACGCGGCGCCCTCTGCGCCGATTGCAGCACCGGTAACTTTGCGGCCGAGATGGATGTGCCGGTCGCATACCTTTCGGTGGAGCGCGTCGAGCAGATCCGCCCTGTGGATCGTCAGCTGCGGCGCACCGTATTTCGCCTCCGCCGCGGCGCTCATCGGCAGGCGCGAGGTCTCCTCGCCCGTGTCCCACATGCGGCTGATGCGGAAGGCCGGCCGGGCCGCCGTTTCACGCAACGATGCACCGATGCCCAGCCCGTCGAGCGCCCTGACGGCGTTGGGAGTCAGGTTGACGTCGGCGCCGACCCTCTGGTAGCCGCGCGCCTGCTCATGGATCGACACGTCGTGGCCTTGCGCCATGAACGCGATCGCAGCCGCCATGCCGCCGACACCGCCGCCGGAAATCGCCACTTTCAACGGCATGTTCTTTCCCCTCCGGAATGGTCCGTCATTCGAATCTCGCAATCCTTAGCCGGCTCATCCATAAATGTAGCCGAAGGCCATGCCGAAGGCGGCCGGCCGCAACGCTTCCGCGCCGCGCTGCGCATCGCGCAGCCAGAGCCGCCCATGGATCTGGGTTTCCCCGAAATCGACGCTCACGGGCAGCCGAGCCCCGGCGCACCACAATCCTCCGAGCCACTCCGCCTTGCGGAAAGTGAGCGGCGCATCCGCCTCCATCCGCGCGATCGAAAAATTGCCGTAGGATACCGCGCCGGAAAAGTCGCCGCCTGCTTCCAGCCGGCAATCATCGAAACTGCCGGTGCCGCGGAATTCGGCACGCGAAAAGCCGGCGGGAGCGCGAAAGCAAGTCCCCTCGAACCGGGCGTCGTTGAAGAAACAGGCCTGTGTGAAATCCGCCGCCTCTTCGATCACGGCGTTACGGAACCAGCTCACCCCCCGAAACCGTGCCCCGAGTGCGACGATACCATGAGGAAACCGCGCACCGGTGAAATCGGCTCCCGTCAAGGACAGGCCCGTCAGGTCGAGGCGATCCTCGCAGACGATCCCGGCGAAGTCGACGCAATCGCCGTGCCGCCACGGCACAGCCAGCCGGGCACGAATTTCCGCCGCCTTCATCAGGCCACCTCCCCGATCCGCTCGCTCGCCAGCGCCACCATCTCGGCAGCCCATGGGAACGCAAGGTCCTCGGCGAGGTCGCTGCCCGACGCGTCATGGATCACGCGCTCGCCGACCTGCACGGCGCCATGGGCGAGCATCAGTTCCGCCAACCGCTTGCTGCCGCCGTTGAAGGTCTCGTCATATTCGCTGTCACCAAGGCCGAAGACCGCGAAATGGATGCCGGCAAGTTTCGCGTCCGACGCCTCCATCGCCTTCGCGAAGGGCTGGGCCGAACCCGGCAGTTCGCCGTCGCCATAGGTCGAGCAGACCATGAGATAGAAGCAGCCCTGATCGAAACCGACCGGATCGAAATCCGACAGATTGGCGACGCTGACCGCGTGCTCGGCTTCGAGTTCCCCGGCGATGTCCTCGGCCAGCATCTCGGCATTGCCGGTTTCGGTTCCGTAGAGGATGGTGATATTCATGCCAAAGGCTCCTCAATCCTTGCGGCCAGTTGCAGCATTTCGGCGCGGCTCGCGATCTTGCGCCGGCAGCGGTCGGGATCTGCGGCGGCGCGTTCCGCCGCGTCGATGCGCTGCCAGCCGGTATAGGTGACGATAGCGGGGCGGCTCGCGAGGAAGGCGCGCCCGGCTTTCCGGCCGGCCGGCGCTCTGTCGAAATCGGCCAGGATGCGAGCGGCAAGCACCTGCGCGTCCGTCCGGTTCTCAGGGATCGTGCCGCGCGGACCACGGCGGAACCATCCGGCCGTATAAAGACCTTCGGCGAGAATGCCGGCTTCCGGATCGGACGCCTCGCCGAGCAAATGATCGCGTTGCAAGACGTCAGACCCGGCCTCGAAACCGATGGCCGTCAGGAAAGTATCGCAGGCAAGGGCCGATTCCATGCCCGCGTTGTCCCGGAAGCGGACCGCGGCGACACGGCTGCCATCGCCTTCCAGCGCCACCGGCGTCAAGCCGAAGCGGAAAATGATACGCTTCGGTCCGCCTTGTGCGGCGGTGAGACTTGCCAGCGCCTCGATCTTCTTCGCGCCCTCCGGCTCGTCGCTCGTTCCCGGATCGACCACGCTGATCGTCACGCCCGAGAGCCTGGCGAGTTCCTTTACCATGACCGCGTCGAAACGCGCCTTTGCTGCCGGTGAACGGCCGACGATGGTGATCTCCTCGACCGGCGAACGGGCCAGCCAATCGGTCGCCTCGGGGCCCAGATCGGAACCGGCAAGCTCCTCCGGCGTCTTGGCGAGAAGCCGCAAGAGATCGATGGCGACATTGCCGTTTCCCATCAGCACGACATGGCGGCCAAGCTTCGGAAGCCGGGCAGCATCGGGATGGTCGTAGAGCGCCCGCGTCAGTTCGCCGGCGCGGATCACCCCGTCGAGGTCCTCGCCCGGAATGCCGAGTCGCCGGTCGCTCGAAAGCCCCGCCGCCAGCACCACCGCGTCATAGGCTTGGCGCAGCTTATCGAGCAGCAGTCGGTCGACCGCGACGTTACCGTAGAAATGCGCGCCCTGGCGCTCGAACAGCCGCTCGAACTGCCTTATGACGGCCTTGGTTCCCTGATGGTCCGGCGCCACGCCGTAGCGCACCAGCCCATAGGGCACCGGCAGCCGGTCGACCAGATCAACGGCAAGCTCCGGTTCGGCCTTGAGCAGCGCCTGCGCCAGATAGCAGCCGGAAGGGCCGGCGCCGATGATCGCGACCGAACGGTTCACGGCGTCACCTGCGGGGCGGCCCAGGGCAGCGGCGCGCCCGAAAGATCGACATAGATTGCCTTCTGCGCCATGTAGGCGCGGATGCCGGCGCGGCCCTTCTCGCGGCCGGTGCCGCTGTCTTTCTCGCCGCCGAAGGGCGTCGAGATCGAGAACTGCTTGTAGGTGTTGATCCACACCGTGCCGGTGGTGATGGCGCGGGCGATGCGCCAGCTTTTCGGGAAATCCGTCGTCCAGATGCCGCAGGCAAGCCCGTAATCATTGTCGTTGGCCTGCCGGACGAGGTCGGCTTCGTCGTCGAAAGGCAGGACGACGAGGACGGGACCGAAGACTTCCTCGCGGCAGATACGGGCCGTGTTCGGGACGCCGGCAAGGATCGTCGGCAAATAATAGGCGCCCTTCGCATAGGCTTCGCCCCCGGGCGCGGAACCGCCGCAGAGCACCTCCGCCCCCTCCGCGACCGCGCGCGCGACATGGCCGGCGACCGCGTCGCGATGGTCGAAATGGACGAGCGGCGCGACCTGCGTTCCCGGGTCGTGCGGATGGCCGACTTTCAGCGCCTTCGTCGCCCGCACCAGACGTGCGACGAATTCGTCGTATATCGAACGCTCGACGAAGAGGCGCGAGCCCGCGATGCAACTTTGGCCGCTGGAAGAAAAGATGCCGTAGAGGATGCCGGCCAGCGCTTGATCCATGTCGGCGTCGGCAAAGACGATGGTGGGCGACTTGCCGCCGAGTTCCAGCGACACCGGCATCAGCTTTTCCGCTGCCTGCCGCGCCAGCTTGCGTCCCGTCTCCGTGCCGCCGGTGAAGCTCACCCGGGCGATATCCGGATGTTCGACCAGCAGGTTGCCGATCTCGCGCCCCGCGCCCGGCAGGACCGAGAACAGCCCCTTGGGCAGGCCCGCCGCTTCGACGATACGGGCGAGTTCAAGACTGACCAGCGGCGACCACGAGGCCGGCTTCAGGAGGACGGCATTGCCTCCCGCAAGTGCCGGGGCGACCTTCTGCGCGTCGGACGCGATGGGCGAATTCCACGGCGTGATCGCGGCGACCAGCCCGAGCGGTTCGTAGACCGAAAGCGTCAGCGCGTCGCCCCGGCGGGTGGTCAGTTCCTCGTCCGCCGTTTCGAGCGCGGCGCCGAAATAGCGGAAGGTACCGGCCGCCGAGGCGGCCAGCGCCCGTGTCTCGCGCAGAGTCTTGCCGGTATCGCGCGTCTGGATGCGGGCGATACGCTCGGTATTGGCTTCGATGCCGTCGGCGATGGCGTAGAGATAGCGGGCGCGCTCATGCGGCCGCAGATTGCGCCAGGCGGGTTCGGCCTCAGCCTTTTTGGCGCGTTCGATGGCACGCATCCCGTCCTCACGCGAAGCGCCGCGCAACACGCGGTTGACGCTGCCGTCGGCGGGGAAGATCGACGTGATCTCCGCGCCCGTCCCCTCTTCCCATTCGCCGCCGACGAACAGCCTTCCGTCGGGAAGCTCGACATCGAACGTCTCGATCCTCGGCATTTCGGTCATTCGTCTTCTCCCTGAAGCTTAGATGGCGACCGGGCCGATATGGTTTCGGATTTCGCGCAGCACGCTGTAGACCGTCGTTACGGAGGTCTTGGCGTTGCCGGCGGATGGCTGGTTCTCGATACGGATCGAATAGCGCGCCAGCGGCGAGGCGACGCTGTATTCGTGGATATTGCCGGGAGCGGCAGGATCCGCGGTAAGCTCCACCTCGGTCGCGTCGAAGCCGGCGCCGGCGAGAGCCAGCGTCGCGGCGACGTTGGCATTCTTCGGGTAGTCGCGGGCGGCCTCGCGCGCGGTCCCGGTGAAGAAGGTTTTCGGCTCCCGCAATGCCGGCAAGTCGAGCAGCGTTTCCGCCGGCGTGCCGAGCCAGGCGCGCGGCGGCTTGATGCCGCGATAGCGCACCGTGAGACCGCCGGCCGCGCCGAGAGCGGACAGGAGATCGATCCCGCCGATGGCGCCGGACGGCAGGATCAGCCGCGCATTCCCGTCACGCGCCGCCGCTCGCAGATCCTTTTCCAGAACGGCATCGGCCAACGCACCGATCGAGACGAGGACGACGCTGGTGCCGGCCCGCAATACGGGTGGGACATGGGCTGTGACGGCGCCATGCCCGGCGCATTCGACGACGAGGCCGGGCCTGCTGCCAAGAAGCGCGCCGGCATCCGTCACCACCTCGAAACCGCTGGCGAGGTTGGCGAAACTCGTATCGATCCGCGCCCGCGTCTCGCCGACCTGTTCGGGCAGGACGAGCACCGCCAGATGTTCGAGGCGAAGCTTCGTCTCCACCATCAGGCGGAGCAGCGTGGTCGCGATATTGCCGAAACCGATCAGCGCCAGACGCATCGGATCACTCCCTGTTGCCCGCGGCGCCGGCCGGGGGGCCGGAGAACGCCTCGCCGAACGGGCCGATGGCGCACATATCGACTTCCACGACCTGCGGCCCCTCGGCAGCCATCGCCGCGTCGAAGGCCTCCGCGAAGGCCCCGACGGAGGCGATCCTGCGATGCGGCATGCCGATCGAGGCGCAGAAGGTGGCGAAATCGGGCACGGCCACCTTCGAATAATGCCGGCGCGAACCGTACTGCGCGTCCTGTATGTTCTCGATGACGCCATAGGCCTGGTCGTTCATCAGCACATAGACGAGCGGCGCGCCTGTATCGACCGCCGTGATCATCTCGGCAAGGCCGAGCATGGCGCCGCCGTCGCCGAGAAGCGCCACCGCCTTCGGTCCTGGCGAGCCGAGCGCCGCGCCGATCCCCATCGCCACGCCCTGGCCGATGCCGCCGCCGAGCGCATGGACGCCGAGGCGCGGCCCGGCGATCGGCACATAGCGGTTGCCGAAAGTGGAGTTCGAGATCGTCACGTCGCGCACCCATGGGTGAGCGCCCGCCGCGACCCGCGCCGACAGTGCGTCGGCGACCACGCGGTAAGGCCCCATCGCGTCGCGCATCCGCCCCTCGGACCGGGCTCGCGCGGTGGCGATATCGAAGGCAAGGTTCGGGTCTGTCGCTAGCTTTCCGGGGAGACGCTCGATCAGACGGCTGAGCGTATCGGCGGCATCGCCATGGGCGAAGATGTCGACGGGATAGTTGCGGCCGCCCTGCGCGGCGTCGGCGTCAATCTGGATCAACGGCGTCGGCAGCTTCATGCCATTGTTGCGCGTCTCGTTGCCGCGTAGCCGCGAACCCGCCACGATCATCAGGTCGGAACGCTCATAAAGCGCGACCGCCTCGGGCGTCATGTTGAAGGCGCCGAGACTTGCCGGATTATCCTCCGCGACGATCGCGCGGCCATTGGTCGAGGTGACGATGCCGAAGCCGCGCCGCATCAGTTCCGTCGCCTCCGCGCCCGCGCCGCGCGCGCCGCCGCCGAACCACAGAAGCGGCCGCCGCGCCCGCGCCACCAGCGCCGCGATCTCGTCGATCACCGTATCGGGGGCCGACGGCATGACCCTGACCGGGAGATGGATACGGTTCGGGAAACGTGCATCGGAGCGCTGCACATCGACCGGGATTTCGAGGCTGACCGGCCCGGTCGGCGCCGACAACGCCGCCGAACAGGCGGCCGCCATCATGCCGAGCGCGCCGTTCGCGTCCCAGATGCGGAAGACCGCCTTCGACACGCCGCGCAGCATTTCGGGCTGGCGCGGCACGTCATGGATAGCCGCGCGGTCACGGTCGGCGAAGGCGAGATCAACCTGGCTGGTGATATGCAGCACCGGGCTGCCGGCGGTCAGCGCCTCCGCCTGCGCGCCGGCGGCATTGCCCGCCGCCGTGCCGGTCGAGGTGAAGCAGACGCCGAGTTCGCCGCTGACGCGGGCATAGGCATCGGCCATGTTCATCGCGCCGGCCTCGCCGCGCGCCGGCACGAAGCGTATGCGTCCCTGCCGCGCGATCGCGTCGAGGATCGGCATATTGTGGATCGAGATGACGCCGAAGGCGGTCCTCACGCCGATCTCGGCCAGGTAATGGGCGATGAAATCGCCGACGGTCCCGGTCTGCATTCTGGTTTCCTGCTTCATGGCGTGCCTCAGATATGGCGTGAGAGGCCGCCCGAAACCTCGAGATGGGCGCCCGTGATGTAGCTCGCCGCGGGCGAGCCGAGAAAAGCGATGGCCGCTGCGGCCTCCGCCGGGTCGCCGAGGCGGCCGAGCGGGATTCCCTTGCGCTTCGCCAGCGCGCCATACCATTCGGCGCGGCTCTGGCTCTGGTCCTGCCGTTCGGCGAAACGCCGCGTCCACTGGCCCGAACCGACGAGGCCGAGCAGGACCGAATTGACCCGCACGTCGGGGGCAAGTTCGAGGCTGAGCGACTTGACGAGGTTCTGGACGCCGGCCCGCGCCGAGGAAGTGCAGACCATATGCGGCTCGGGCTGAGTGGCGAGCAGCGAGTTGACCGCCACGATCGCGCCCTTGGCGGCGCGCAGCATCGGCAGGAAGGCGCGGATCGGATAGATCTGGCTGAAGAGCTTCAGTTCGTATTCGGCGCGCCAGTCCTCGTCCGTCGTATCGGCGAAGGTCGATTGCCGCCCCTGCCCCGCATTATTGACCAACAGGTCGCAGCCGCCGAACCGTTCCTTCACAGCGGCGGCGAAATTCCCAACCGCCTTTTCGTCGAGCACGGAAAGCGCTTCGGCAAAGACGTTCTCTTCGCCGAAATCGCGTGCCATCATATGGGCGACGTCGTCGAGACGGCCGGCCGTCCGGGCGCAGAAGGCGACCTTGGCGCCGGAGGCAAGAAGCGTGCGCACACATTCGAGCCCGATGCCCGACGACCCGCCGGTGACGACCGCGACGCGGCCCTCATAGCCGTAATGGGTCATGCCGCTTCTCCGTTTCGGTGCAATTCCGGCCGGCGCAATTCGGGGAAGCCCGGGTCGGGGCGGCCTTGCATGACGGCGCGCTGCGCCGGTGTCGGCGGGCCGGCGGTCATCCAGCGGTCCATCGCCTCGGGATCGGTGCGCGGCCAGACCTTGGCCTCATGCATCGCCTCGTCGATCTGCTGGAGTTCGGAGGTGAATTCGATGACGAAACCCGACGGCGAGACGAAATAGGCGAAGGGATTGTTGCCCGGCCCGTGCCGTCCGGGTCCCCAGGTCGGCACATGGCCCTTCTGCTTCATGCGGCCGATGCCGCGCATGAATTCGTCCAAGGTCGGCATCTCGAAGGCGACATGGTTGACGCTGGCATAATTGCCGCGCACCAGCGCGATCGAATGGTGGTCGGAATTGCAGCGCAGGAACACCATCTGGTCGGCCGAATAGTCCGAGGCGCGGAAGCCGAGAACCGTTTCGTAGAAGGCCTGGACGCCCTCCATGTCCGGCGTGTTCAGGACCACATGGCTGACCTTGCGCGGCTTGGCCCAGTCGGGTTTCCCGTCGAGTTCCCTCGCTTCCGTGCGGAAACGCAGGCGGCGGTTGTCGGGATCGAGCATCTCGAAGCCGAAACCGCCGGCGAAATCGTCGAACGGCGCCGGTTCGCCGACGACGCAGGCGCTTTTGGCCTTCACCTGTTGATAGAGCGCTTCCATCGAAGCGCGGTCGGGCATGGCGAAGTGGACATAGTCGATGCCGAAGAGCGGCCCGTCCTTCAGCCCGTAGAGGAACGGCTCGCCGCCGGTGCCGCGCAGCAGCGCCACGCCCTCCTCCTTATGCGCGAGGCTCAGCCCCCACATATCCTCGTAGAAGCCCAGCGTCTGGGTCAGGCCCGGGCCGCGCATCATGATGCCGCGCAAGCTGCCGACACGGACAAGATCGGTCATCGGTCGTTCTCCATCGCACTCAACAGGCGGTTTCCGCCAGCGCCCCCAGGGCGGCGGCAAAGGCGGCGGGCGTCTGTAGATAGATCGCATGGCCCGCATCGGGCACGATCGTCAGCGTGCCCCGCGCCTCGTCGCGCAGCGCGGCATGAACGCGGCGCGCGCCATCCGGCGGCGTCACCACATCCTCGGCGCCGACGATCACGTCGGTCGGCACGAAAAGCCGCGCCGCGTCGTCGAGCAGTCGGCCCGACGCCAACATCCTCGCAGCAGCGTCATAGCCGGGGCTCTTGACCTGCCCCATGCCTTCGCGCACGCGCGCCACAAGTCCGGAATTGTCCTCCGGCCGGTAGACCAGCCGCGCCGCCCGCGCGGCGGCGAAGGCGGGCGCGCCCAGGCGGTGCAAATCGTCGATCCGCGCCTGCGCGGTCGGGCTCAATGACCCGCGGCTCATCCCGTGGCCGAGCGCCGGCGAAGCCAGAAGCAGCCGCACCACCCGGTCGCGATGGGCCGCGGCATAGGCCGCCCCGATCAGCGTGCCGAGCGAATGTCCCGCCAGAAGCACGCGGTCGAGCTTCAGCGCCGTGATGAGCCGGTGCAGCGCCTCGGCATAATCGAAGGCAAGCGGCCAGTCGGATGGCAGCGGCTCGGAGCGGCCGTAGCCCGGCGCGTTCCATGCGATGACGCGCCAATCGCCGGGCAGTTCGGCGAAGAGCAGCTGAAAGGAATTCGCGTTCGACCCGATGCCGTGAAGGAGCAGCAGAACCGGGCCGCCAGGCGCGCCGGGGCGCTCCAGATAATCGATGCCTTCAACGAGATGTGCTTGCAAACTCATTCCATGCCTCAATTGAAGACGAAGCCGTTATTGACGGGCAGGATTTGCCCGGTGAGGGAAAGCGCGCCCTCGCTCAGGAGGAAAGCCACGACATCGGTGATCTCTCCCGGCGTCTGCGGGCCGGGAACGGCGCGGCCTTCCGCGTAGAGCCGGTGCCGCGCCTCGGGAACGTAGTCGGTGGATTCGGTGGTCAATATGCCCGGCGCCACCGCCGTGACCCCGACGCGATCCGGCCCGAACTCGCGCGCCAGCGAACGCGTCATGGCCATCACCGCTCCCTTTGAGGCGACGTAGGACAAAAGCTTCGGCGCGCCCCACAGCGCGGTGTCGGAGGCGACGTTCACCACCCTGCCCGAGCCGGACGCGCGCAACAGCGGCGCCACCGCTTTCGTCATCAGCCAGGTGCCGCGCACATTGACGCGCATCACCTGATCCCAGCTGTCGATCGCCAGGTCCTCGAAACCGATGCCGCCGATCCCGGTGGCGATGGCGCCATTGTTGACCAGGCCGTGCAGCCTGCCACCGCTGCGTTCCGCCACAGCCTCGCCAAGCGCCGCGACCGAATCGGGATCGCCGAGATCGACGGGAAAAAAGTCCGCTTCGAGCGCGGCGGCCGCCCTGCGCCCCTCCTCCTCGGCGATGTCGGCGAGGATCAGGCGCGCATGGTGGCCGGCGAGGCTGCGGGCGATTTCAGCGCCCAGACCCCGCGCGGCGCCGGTCAGCAGGATGGTCCGGCCTTTCAGCATCACGCCGCGGCCTCGCTTTCGGCGAGTTCCGCCTCGACCTGCACCTTGGCGGCGCGCGTCAGGATCTGGCGGATGCGGCTGACGCCGAGATCGTGCTGGTAGAGCATCTCGCGCCTGCGGGCGTCGTCCGGCATGCCTTCCAGCATCACCCGGTCCTGCTCCAGCACATGCCAGTGATTGGCCTCCAGCCTGGCGCGATAGAGGAAGCGCCAGCTTTCGCGCGCCAGGCCCGTCACCTTGCGCATGCGCCAGAAGAAGACCTTGCAGTGATGGGCATCGACCGGCAGGACGAAGCCGAGAATGCGCATGAAGCTGCCGGGACCGGCGGCCGGCGGATAGGGAATATCGAGGAAGCAGAACATATTGCCCGAGTGGACTTCGAACTCGGTCCAGTCGAAATTCTCGCCGACCTGGCCGACGCGCTCCACGCGGAAGCCCGTCTCGGTCTTGTCGAGCTTCATGAGGTCCTGCTTGGACCCGTAGGCGAGCGTGAAGCTCTCCGCATGCAGGTAGCAGCCGTGCATCGGGTCGGCGAGGTTATCGAGCGCGTAGCGGTAATTCGTTCCCCAGAGCGCGGTGCAGAGGAATCCCGTCCATTCCTCGCTGGTCATTTCCTTCGGCAGAACGAGTTCCGGCGCCTTGGGCTGCTCGGCCGAGGGAATGTAGACGAAGACGCAATCGTTCGATTCCGTCACTTCGTAGGCCTTCACCGCCTTGCGGCCTTCGAGCGCGCATTCCGGCATGGCCGGCACGCGCACCACGACGCCATCGCCATCGACGACAACGCCGTGATAACGGCAGCCTATATTGCCGTCATGTACCTCGCCGAAGGAGAGCGGCGCGCCGCGATGCGGACAGAAATCGTCGAGGCAATTGAGCTTGCCGTCGGCGCCCCGCCAAAGCACGAGCTTCTGGCCAAGCGTCTTGACGCCATGCGGGCGGGAGCCCTTCACCTCGACCGATTTCGCCACAGGATACCATTGGCCGAGAAGGCCGTTGTTCACCCGCTCCTCGATCAACGCCTTCTTGTCGATCACCGTCATGATCTTCTCTTCTCCCAATTCGTGAAAGGCCCGGCCGCGTCTAACCGTTCGCCCTCGGCAGATAATGGAGGACGCGTCCCTCGATCCGCACCAGCGCCGAATAAAGCAGGAAGCCGATCAGCGTCAGAAGCACGATCGCGTCGAACACCATGGCGGCGTCGGCCTGCCCGCTGCCATAGGAGATCAGATAACCGAGGCCCGTATTGCCGCCCACCATCTCGCCGACCGTCACGCCGATCACGGCAAGCGTCGAGGCGATGCGCAGGCCGGCCATCAGGTTCGGCAGGGTCGAGGGCATCTCGATCTTGAGGAAGATGCCCCAGCGCGACAGATTGTAGGCACGGGCGAGATTGACGAGGTCGCGGTCGACCGTCCGCATCGCCTGCAGCACGTTCACCAGCACCGGGAAGAAGACGATCAGCACCGTTACCAGAAGTTTCGGCATGTCGTTATAGCCGAACCACATGATGAAGAGCGGCGCGAAGGCGACTTTCGGGGCGATCTGCAGCGCCAGGATATAGGGCGACAGGACCTTCTCCAGGAATTCGGACATGCCGAGCACGTAGCCGAGGACGGCGCCGAGCGCGCTGCCGATGAGGAAGCCGAGCACCGTGTAGAGCGCCGTCGAGAATATATGGGAGGGAAGCGATCCGACCTCCCACATCTGCTTCAGTTCGGCGAGGCAGTCGCCAAGCGTCGGAATGATATATTTCGGCATGCCGAACGCGGTCGGCAGGTACTGCCAGGCAAGCAGAACCGCGAGAAGGAGCACGAGACTCGCCAAGAGGACGCTTTTCTGGGCCGCCGGCGCGGGCCGCGCCGATGCCTTCCGCTCCTCCGTCACGGTTGCCCCTGCCTTGGTCGCGACGGCCCCGCTCATTTGACGAACTCGTTTGTATAGAGCTCATCCACCGGAACCGCCGTGCGGACGATGCCGGCGTCGAGATAGAATTTCTGCACTTTGGCGATGCGGGCGGGATCGAAGGAACCGAGGGGCTCGCCCTTGGCTTCCGGATAGACTTCCTTGTCATAGGCGCGCAGGATCGCCTCGATCTGGGCCTCCTTCCCCTTATGCTGCGGCAGGAACGAGACATAGTCCTTCGCCGCCTTGGCGGGATCGACTTCGATGTCGCGGATGGCGTGCAACACCGCGCCGACAAAGCCCTTCACCATCTTCGGCCGATCCTTCACCGTCTTGTCGGAGGCGATGATCGCCTGCGCCATCGCCGGAAACACCTTGTCGACCGGCATCTGGCCGAGCTTGACGCCGGCGCCCTCGACGGCGGCGATCCATTCCGGCACGGCCGACATCGCCTGCAGCTTGCCGGCGATGGTCAGCTGGATGATGCCGCCGGCCCCGACCGCCTCGATATTGACGTCTGATTTCTTCAACCCCGCCGAAGCGAGCACGCCGAGAAGATTGTAATAGGTGGTGTCCTGGAAGGAGAGGACGCCGATCGCTTTGCCCTTCAAATCCGCCGGTCCCTTGATGCCGCTATCCTCACGCCAGGCAAGCTGCGTCAGGCCGCGGCCGCCGAGAAGCGCCACGCCGCGGATCTTGAGGCCGTTGGCGCGCACGATGATCGGCGTGTCGCCGATGCCGCCGCCGAGATCGGCATTGCCGACCGCGACCTGCGTCGCCACATCGGCGCCGCCCTTGCCGACGCGGAACGTCACGTCGAGGCCGGCCTCCTTGAAATAGCCCTTGTGCAGGGCAAGCTGGAAAGGCGCGAAAGCGGGCAGGAAGTCCGGCGCCGGGAAGAGATAGGTGACTTTCTCGGCCGCCGAAGCGACGCTGGCGGAAAGCACGAGCGCGGTGGCGAGAAGGGCATTCAAGAGCATGCGTTTCATTCTGTTCCCCTGGATTTGCTTTTCGTTGGCGTTGCTTTCAGCCGGTCAGGCGGCCTTTTCCTCGAGTCTGAGATGCTTGAAAATCTGCGCCGCATAGTCGTTGACCTCCGACATGACGCGCCGCTTGAGCGGCTGGTCTCGATAAGGAAGATCGATTGCGATCTCGGCCACGATGCTGCCCGGCCGTTCGGAAAGCACGATGATGCGGTCGGACATCAGCACCGCCTCGGACAGGTCGTGCGTGATAAGAAGCGTGGTCTTCGCGCTTTCCGCGATGGTACCGGCGAAGCTGTTCTGCAAGATGAGCTTGGTCTGCGCGTCGAGCGCGGAAAACGGCTCGTCGAGCAGGATGATTTCGGGGTCGATGGCAAGCGTGCGCGCCAGCGCCGCGCGCTGCCGCATGCCACCCGAAAGCTGATAGGGATAATGGTTCTCGAAGCCCTCGAGATGGCAGCGCCGGATTTCGGCGAGGGCGCGGTCGCGGCGTTCGGCCCTGGCCACACCGCGCGCCTCAAGGCCGAACTCGACGTTCTCGACGATGTTGCGCCAGGGCAGAAGCAGGTCCTTCTGCAGCATGAAGCCGACATGGGCGTTCGGTCCGCTGACAGGTCGGTTGCTGACCAGAACCTCGCCGCGCGTCGGCTGGTAGAGGCCGGCGGTCATGCTGAGCAAGGTGGATTTGCCGCATCCGGAAGGCCCGACCACGGAGACGAATTCGCCTTCCTTCACGCCGAGGCTGATGTCCTTGACAGCCGTCAGGAAGCCGCCGGCGCGACCGGTGAATTCCTTCGTGACCGAGCGGAACTCAAGCACCATAGCCGTTTGCCTCATAGGCGGCGTCGAGATCGGCGTTGATCGCTGCCAATTCCTCCGCCAGCAGGGCTTCGGTCCAGTCGGTCTGGCGCGAGAGCGGCGCGACGACCTTCTCCCGCGTCAAGGCTTCGGCGACGGCCGCGAAATCATGCGTTCCTTTTGCGTAAGCCGCGCTGAGCGCCGCCGCCAGCGCAACTTCCTCGGATGTTAACGCACGGCCAAGCGATTGATGCGCGAGATCCTGATGTTCCGCCATCCGAGCCTCCCTGCTGTTCAAGCGATTTTGTTCATATATGAACATAACGTTCATAAGTTATCATGCCGAAATCTTTACTTCTTGTCAACAGACGCGTGTTCCACGTCGCGGCGGATGCGTTCGCGAACAATGAACCGGCTGAATCTTTTTGGAAATTACCCCAGCGGCCCATGCTTCGGCAGGCGGATGATGGGGGACTGATGTTGATCAGGCTTAGCCTGTCCAACCGAGGAGAAGGGAAATGCGCCTTGCGGTATCGATCAGGTCGGTCCGTAGCCTTTCCTCCGGGCCAGCCGTGCGCACGCGGTCGATCCGTGTCGTGATGCTGATCGCGGCGACGACGCGGCCGCTCCGGTCGCGCACGGGCGCCGCGGCGGAGGCGATCCTGGCTTCGAAGTCTCCGGCATGGATGATGACCGGTTCGCCCCTGCCCAACCGTCCGTGGACGAGCCATTCGCGCAATCCCGTTCCCGCCAGACGGCCATCCTGTCGGCGGTCGCGGCGATGCATCTCGGTCAGTTCCTCGTCGCTCAGATCGGCGAGGAGCACGCGCCCCATCGTCGTCGTCTGCACCGGCAGCCTGCTGCCGACATGGACGATGCTGGCGTCGGCGCTGCGCACGGGCGCCCTCAAAATATAGAGTACGGAGGTGCCGTCGAGCACGCCCATATGGGTCGACCATCCCGTGCGGTCGCGCAGGCGCTCCAGTTCCGGCTGGGCCAGTTCCACCATCTGGCGCGTCGCCAGATAGCCGTAGCCGAGCCGCAGGACACCCGGCCCGAGGGAATAAGTGTTGAAGCGGGCGTCGTGCAGCAGGCATCCCGCTTGCGTCAGCGTGTACACTGTGCGGAACGCGGCCGAGCGGGTGACATCGAGCCGCCTCGCGATTTCGCTGAGGCTGAGATGCGGCGCTTCAGGGGTGAAACATTGCAACGCCTGCAGCCCGCGCATCAAGCCGGGAACAAGATAACGATCCTCGACATTGCCAGAACCTTGCACGGGAGATTTGTCGGCCATGGTCGCCTTCCGACAAGCGATGTTTTGCCAGTAAAACACTCCATCGACTGCAAAACAAGCCTTCATTACTTGTCTCGCATCGCTTTCCCGCAATCATCCGGAGAGATGCACCATGACTTTGCATGCCACGCCCAAATCGGCGCTCGCCGAAGACCTCAAGGCGCATACCGGCCGCTTCGTCGACAAGAAGTTCGACTGGGAAGCCTTCCCCTCCAATATCGGCTTTCCCGATCTTTCCCGCGCCCAGATGCGCTATATCGGCGCCGGGGGATCGCCCAAGGTCGGCGACAACACGACGCTGAAGCCCGATCATTTCACGCTGTCGCTCATCTACAAGGAACCCGGCAAATACGCCGCCTGCCACAGCCATGAGATCGAGGAGAGCTTCCTCATCATCGACGGCGCGCTCATCGTCGGCTGGGAGAAGGACGGCGAGGTCGTCGAGGTCAATCTCGGGCCGAAGGACATGATCCTGAACGCCCGAGAGATCGGACACGGCTTCCGCGTCGACGGCGTCGAGCCGGTCCTGATGACGATCTCGGTCGATGTCGGCAAGCCGCTGCCCCCGGTCTATCACTATCACCCCAAGGAGCATCCCGCGGAACTGGCGCGCAGCTTCGGCGCAGCGCCCGGCAAGACGCTTCCTTTCGATCCGAACGGTTCCCATCCGTTGCAGAAGCTGATGGCGCGCTATGTCATCCGCCATTCGGAGCAGCCGACGCACTGGGATCCCGCCGGCTTCACCCGCAAGGTCTATGTCGGCCCCGGCGCTATAGAGAGCGATACCTGCCGCAAGGAAATGCTGGGCATCCCGTCTCGCGTCGGCGTCAAGCCCTTCGTGCGTGATGTCGAGGACGCCTTCCTCGTGCTCGAAGGGTCGCTGACGGTCGGCTGGGAAGATGGCGGCGAGAAGGTCGAAATCGAACTTGGGCCGCGCGACCTGGTCAAGACCCCCGCCGGCCGCAAGCACTGGTTCCGCAACAACGGCGCCGGTACGGCGACCGTCTGGTATGTGGTAGGCTCGGAGAAACCGGAGACCGTGGTGTTCGAAAAGGCCTAACCGCTGTTTCAGTTGAATGACATGTCGGCCGCGCGGGCTTTCAATGGCCTGCGCGGTCGGCTTGTATCGTTTGTCGGCATGCCGGAATGGCAGGCAGTGTTTACGGAAATGCGGAGCGACGGTGGTCATACAAGAGGCCGGAACTCAAGGACTGCGCTCCGCAAGGACAAAGGAGGAATGACAAGAATGACCAACCCGATCCTCAAGCGCCGGGATTTTCTCGCCGCGTCCGCCGCTTCCCTTTTCTTTCTTTCCGCAGGAAGAAGCGCGTCGGCAAAAACCATCGGTTTTCGTTTTATCACCCCGTTCACCTATTCGCTCTCCTTCGCGCCGGTTCTCTACGCCAGCGCAGCCGGCTATTATGACGATGCGGGCCTGACGGTAGAGGTCCAGGCGGCGAATGGCGCGGCCATGGCGGCGCAGATGGTGCTGGCCGGACAGATGGATTCGGGCCGGACAGGTGGCACCAATTATCTCATCTCCAGGGTGAACCATGGCGCACCGCTGATTTCGATCGCGACTATCGCGCAATTGTCGCCCTTCTACATCATCTCCTCGATCAAGAATCCGGTGAAGAACGTCGCCGATCTCGTCGGTCGAACCGTCGGCATGGCCTCGCTCGGCGGCTCGATGGAAGGCACCCTCAATTTGATGATGCGCAAGGGCAATCTGGCGACGGACAAGGTGAACAAGGTCAAGGTCGCCGACAGCGCCGCCTCCTTCGCGCTGATCGAGGCGGGGCGGGCCGGCGCGTTCATCGGCAACACCTCCTCCATGGTCAAGGCGAAGGCAGTGCGCAAGGATGTCTTCGCCATCCCCATGGACGACGGCATGCCCGGCCAGGTCTATGTCGCGCAGGAGAAGGATATCTCCGCCAATCCCGACAAATATGTCGCCTTCCTCAAGGCCACGCATCGCTCCGCGCTCGAGATCGCCACGGCCAAGGACCTGCAGCCGATCATCAAGGCGATCATGGCGAAATACACCATGCCTGGACTGAATGACATGAAGACGGCCGAGCTTAACCTGTCGGAGAACGCTCGTGGCTGGGTCGCGAAAGGCAACGATAATCTGCTGCGCAACATTCCCGAGCTTTGGGCCGCCGCGGTCACGACGCTTCACGATGCCGGCATGATCAATTCGGCGCCCGACCCGAAGACGCTCTATACGAACGATCTTCTCGACAAGGCGATCCGCTAATGGGAGCAAATTCGACAACTCCGCGAACCGATATTCGGATAAGCGGGTTGAGCAAGGTCTTCGGCAGCGGGCCTGCCGCCGTCGCCGCCATCACCGACGCCAATCTCGAGATCCGCCATGGCGAGTTCGTCTCGCTCCTGGGGCCGTCCGGCTGCGGCAAGACAACGCTTCTGAGGATTATCGCCGGCCTGGAAATACCGACGGCCGGCAGCATAGAGGTGCGTGGCAAGCCGGTCTGGTCCGGGACGGCGCGTTCGACCGAGGCGACGCGGCCCGTTTCCATGATGTTCCAGGAGGCCCGGCTGTTCCCGTGGTTCACGGTGGCGGAAAACGTCGCCCTACCGCTTCGCATCGCCGGCATCGACCGCGCCAAGCGCCGGGAGCGCGCGCACGAGATATGCGAAACGGTGGGCCTCAAGGGCTTCGAGGATCACCGTCCGACCGCACTTTCCGGCGGGATGCGTCAGCGGGCGTCGCTGGCGCGGGCGCTCGTCACCGATCCCGAGGTGCTGCTGCTCGACGAACCGTTCGGCGCGCTCGACGCCATGACACGCGACGCCCTCAATGTCGAATTGATGGAGGTCTGCGCGCGGGCGAAGGTGACGACCATTCTCGTCACCCATTCGATCACCGAAGCCGCGTTCCTGTCGGACAGCGTCGTGGTGCTCGCGCCGCGGCCCGCGCGCATCACCAATATCGTCGAAATCTCTTTCGAACGCCCCCGTGACCTCGATCTGCAACGCCGGGTGGAATTCCAGGACATGGTCGGCCATTTGCGCCATCTTTTGACGGGAGCCGCCGCATGAGCCCTAGGAGCCAACGCCTCTTCCTGCCGATCGCCGCCGTCATCGTCTTCCTCGCGGCCTGGTCGCTCTATGTGCATACGGCCGTCGTCTCGGCCTTCGTCCTGCCGCCGCCCGAGGCGATCGTCGCGGCGTTGTCGAAGATGGTGTTCGATCCGAAGCTCTGGCATCACGTACTGGTCACTGCCACCGAAACCGTTTCGGGCTTCGTCATCGCCGTTCTCCTCGGCGTGTTCCTCGGCTTCTTCATGGCGCGCATACCGCCGGTCGAATGGGCCGCGAAACCCTTCATCATCGTCTTCCAGCTGATCCCGAAGATCGCGCTCGCACCTCTCTTCATCCTCTGGTTCGGTTTCGGACTGGAATCGAAGATCGTCATTTCCGCCGCCCTTGCCTTCTTTCCGGTCTTTTCCAATGCGCTCGTCGCCTTCAAGTCGATCGAACCGGGCGACCGCGACGTCATGGTAATCCTGCAGGCACGGCCGATGCAGCGCTTCGTCATGCTGGAACTGCCGACGGCCCTTCCGGTGATCCTGACGGGCATGGAGGTCGCGGTCGTGCTGGCCATGATCGGCGCCATCGTGGGGGAATTCATCGGCGGCAATGAGGGTCTCGGCTTTCTTGCCGTATCCTACCTCCAGAACCTCGCCGTGCCGGACCTGTTCGGCGTCATCGTCCTGCTGACGCTAATGGGCCTCATCCTCTACGCACTGATAGGGCGCCTCAGGGCCTGGCTCACGCCGTGGCATGTTTCGACGAATCACGCCATGTAGGTACGACGTGCCGAGGCAAGCGGAACGGGAACCCACGCCGGTGTGCTCGCGTCGAGCCGTCGAATGCCGATTACATTAATCGGATCAAATTTGCGTGCCGCAAGTGGTCAAGCTCGAAGCGCCGGAGATCGGCCTGGTATCCGGCGCTCCCGGTAGTGGAATTGAAACCACAGGAGAGCGAAGCCTATCAGCGGCACGAAGATGTCGGTCCAGAAGATGATGCCTGCATTGCCGGGCGCGAAATTGCGGGCCGCCAGCATCTGGTAGATGTGGCCGCCGGCGGCACCCCACAGGAACAGCGCCGGCCCCAAAATGGCGGCGAGTCGCATATCGAACCCTCGCCAGGCCGCGAGGAAACCGACCGCGGCGAAGCCGAGACTGGCGAAACCGACTTCATACTGGAACGGGCTGTTCGCCCAGCCGATATAGGAGGCAGCAGTCTCGGCAAATGCCGTGTGCATGACAGCATTATAGAAATAGCTGACGCCGATCGAGAAGAAGAGAAACCATTTGAATAGCGCCTCAACGACCACTGGAGCAGTCAAGGGACTCGGAGCGCGAGCGAGCGTTACTAGCGAAAAGATAAAGCCGACAACGAGGAATGTCAGCGTGAAATTGCCAAGTACGAAAGCGATGATTCCAGTCAAGTTTCGCCCCCCGCAATAAATCAATTCAACAGATGCGGGATTCCCTTTACTTCGGATCGAACAGCCGTTGACTCCCGCCCATAGGCTCACTCGTTTTGCGAGCCGCCCGTAAGTGCAATGCCGGTACCTTAACCCCTTGCGTGTATTCCGCATAGCCGCGAATGACCACAAACCTCTGCCAGCGGAGCAATAAAAACACCTCCCCCTTCTGTCGCTGGAATCGAACTCCATTGATCGACAAGATGAGGCAGCGGCGAATGCAATGGCGGACAGAAATGTTTGCGCGCGTCCTCCCGTCACCTTGAATCACCACCAAGCCACCAGCTCTACAGATTAATAGGTCCCGACCCTAGCTTTACGGTGTCGTTTTCCCTTGATACTGTGGAGGAAAATAATCCGCTGATACTGTTCAGACGAAGCATCTTCTCATGCGGCAGTCACCCATTCGGAGAATTTATAAGTGGATCTGAAAGAAGAGGAGATTCTCGGCAATCATATAGCTGACCACTGGTATTATCGCTCCAAGCTTCTCTGTATGGCAAAATTTCTTCCACGTCGTCACTACGGCCATCTCGTTGATGTCGGCGCCGGCTCCGGGTTCTTCTCGAAGCAGTTGCTGGATATAGGTCGGGTCGACCATGTTACGTGTGTCGACACGGGCTACAATGACGATGAGATTCGGCGGCGATCAACGGATCCGCGGACGGTTTATACGCGCGATTTCAATGAGCCCACCGCCGATCTGATGCTGTTCATGGACGTCCTAGAGCACGTTCCCGACGATGTCGCGGTCCTGAAACATTATGTCGACACCGCTCCGCCGGGTTGCGACGTTTTCATCTCCGTTCCGGCGTTCAAATTCCTTTGGAGCCCGCACGACGACTTCCTGGGTCATTACAGGCGCTATACGACGCAGATGTTGAATGAGACGGTAAGGAAATCCGGACTCGAAATCATCCGCTGCCGCTACTATTTCGGCCTTGTCTTCCCGATCGCCGCCGCAAGGCGGCTTAAGGCCGGTGCCTCCAAGCGCGCTCCTTTGAAATCCGACCTCAAGGTTCATAGTTGGCCCGTGAACACGGCACTGCGTCTCGCCTGCTCGATTGAGCGTCCCTTTGCTCATTTGAACCGCGTCGCCGGCCTTAGCGTGTTCTGCATTGCACGAAAGAGTCCGGCGTAGCGGTCACGCTCAGGGTTGCGACGTCACTTCATCCGCCCCGCGTGGGTTGGCTAGCCCTGAATCGTAGGCGTTCCTGGTCCAGAAACTCGCCTAAACAGAGAGCGCACGATTGGGCAAATTCAGTTTGATGTACCATCGAATCGCTGACGGGCGTTCCAGGCAGATGCGGGACCACGAACAGACGAAGTCGAATGTCCGCGTGAAAAGAGATGGAAGCGCTTCCAAGTTGGAGGCACCGCACGCGGCGACCAGTAGTCCACACCCCCTGGTGCGGTTGCACCATGTCATTGTCCCGCTATTTCTTTTCTGGTGGTTTTTCAGCCTGCCGATTTTGGATCCAACCAATGTCGGATGGCTGAACGGTGACTTGGCCGTTTCCTTCCTTGGCTGGACGGCATTCCGTTTCAGCCACTGGGCTTGGCCGCTGGGAATGTCCAGCCTTATCGCCTACCCGCACGGGATGCCGGTGATTGCGACGGATAGCAATCCGCTCCTGTCCATCCTGCTCAAACCCTTTTCCGGTCTTCTCCCACACCCGTTCCAGTTCGCAGGAATCTGGTATCTGCTGTCGCTCTATCTCTCCTACAATATTGCATTTGGACTCATTCGCCGTCTGACCGGACGATATGCCGGTGCTATCTTCGGGGCGGCGCTGATCGCCGCGGCCCCTATCTTTGTCTGGCGCTGGGGTCACAATTCTCTGACCTCGCAATGGCTTATCCTCGCGTCCTTCTCGGTCTTCATGCGGAAGAATTCCGAGCGCGCTTGCGTCGCCAAGCATTCCGGCCTCCACGCACTCGCCGCGGCCATTCATCCCTACTTCCTTGCGATGATTTTCCCGATCGCCGGGATGGACCTCGCGCGCGGAAGTTATCACCGGCTGAGGACCGGCCGCTCTTTCCCATCGACACTCGTCTTTTTGACGGTCGGGGTGGGCGCCATCGCTCTCTCTGTCCTGCTGGTGGCCTGGATCACCGGCATGCTGGAACTGACCCGAATCGGCGGCGGCGTCGGAATTTACAGCATGGATCCGCTGGCCTGGTTCAATCCGCTGTCCACGTCGCTCTTTCTGCCGTCGTGGGCGGTGGGGCCGGGACAACATGAAGGCTACCAATATCTTGGGCTGGGCGGTCTTTTCCTGATCATCGGCAGCGCCGCGATCTTGATGTTCTCGCGGCAATTCCGCCCGGCGCCGCTGAAACTCGCCATGCTTTGGCTGATCCCGGCGTTCGTCATCTGGTACATGCTCGCTCTTTCACCGGTCATCACTGTCTTCGGGCATGTCCTTCTGGCCATCGACACCGATCGCCTGCCGGTCGCGAACAAGATATTTTCGGCCTTCCGTTCGTCCGGCCGGATCGGCTGGCCAATTACTTATTTTCTGCTGCTTTTCGGCGTTTGCGGATGGCTTTCCAGTCGCGTCAAGGGCGCTCAAACAGCGGTTTGTATCGCTCTCATCCTTCAACTGGTAGATATGAGTCCTTTGGCCCATGGCGTCCGCGCAGCAACGTCGCAGAGCGGCCGACTGTTACCGTCACTGGACATCGCGGCGTGGCGGCCTCCCGTCGAGAAGGCTGATTTCATCTATCTCGATCCGATTATCACTAATGACCATCCGCTTCTCTATACGCTGGGGTTCATCGCCTTTCCCATGAGAATACCCATAAACCGCTACTACTTTGCGCAGGGTATGACGACGCGGGCGGAAGCAAAATTCAACGACGCCGAGGATGCCACGGTGCTTGCGGGATCAAGTCTGCGGCCGAATGGACTCTATATTGTAGGCGAGCATACGCTCAACGCTTGGATCAGTTCGCAAGCGCCTGCCCTGTCGCGCGTCCTGAGCTTCGAGAACCGCATCGTCGTTCCTCCTGCCGGTCTCCTCCTTGCAAGCGCCAAGCGTCTGCGATTTGCAATGCCGCCATCCGACACTTCTCTCTATGGCCTTGTCCGGGATTGCGGCAAGGGCTGCACGCTGGCGCTCGCCGTTCGAGACGATGCGACTGTCCATCTCTCGCCGGACTTCATACGGCTGCTCGATTCGCGGGGTGGAAATATTGGCAGGCTGAAATACCGCGGCTCCTATGCCGCCCTGCTTGTCGACGGCCGGGTCATGAAGGAAGAGATCTCGCCCAATAAGGAAGTCGTCGTCCATGGCGCCTCCTTCGGCATCCCGATCAGTGTCATCAGCGGCGGCAACAACGCCACCGACGTCGCCAAGATCGTTTTTGACGACATCGATCTCTCGCCGGATAGTCGCGGCATCAATGTCGTGGAACTCAAGAACGGCGGTATCGCCTATTCGGGTAGCTACGACACCAACGCCAACGCAAAAATGAGTGCGGCAGCGGGGGATGTCCTCAAATGCCCTCCGGTGATGGCCGGCGTCCGTGTTTTGCTCGATCAGAGCGCGTTGTTGACGCGCTGTATCCTCACCTCCGGCTGGTCCGGCCCGGAAGCGTGGGGCACCTGGAGCGAAGGGAAGACCGCAAAACTCCGGATCAAGCTCGAGCGTCCTCTGGAGGGCGACGCCAAAATCGAGATCGCCGCAACCGCGTTCGGCCGCTCGACGGTACAGAATATAGCATTCGACTCAGACGGGCGGCCCATCGCCACCATATCCCTACCCGTGCGTGAAAAGGATGAGATCTCTCTACTCGTTCCCCATGAGGCGATCCAGAACGGAACCATAGAGCTCACCGCTCACATTGGTGATCCCGTGTCGCCCAAGGAACTTGGAGGCTCCGATGATTCACGGCAGTTGGGCTTCGCCGTCATGTCGTTGCGCGTCGATCCCGTACCTGCAAAAAAATAATACGCAGCCTGCCTTCAACGTTTCGATGATGAGCATGTCTCCCGGCTTGGGGAGACATGCATTGATCACGCGCGCTAAAGCGGTTCAGGGCTAGGCAAGAAGGTGAAATCGTGATGCGGTTGGACGTGATCGCATTACGATCGAGGAGGAGGAACGGAACCTCCTCGTTCCATCAGCGATAGCGCCAGCCGCCATGCCAGCGGTAGCGGTGATGCCAGTAGCGGTGGCCGTCCCACCAGCCGCGGCCGGGATAATAGGTTCCAATGACGACCCGCCCTGGAACGACCACAACCGGCGGCCGCCGATTGGGATGGCAGCGCCCATATGGTCCACGGTGCCAACCCGCGCCGCACCCTTGAGCGGCGTTCGCCATCGGCGCCATGCCCAGCATGGCGGCAAAGGCGACGATACCGAAAAGCGTCTTTCTCATATTTGACCTCTTTCTAACTCATGGTGAGCCGACGCAGCATGCGCCGGTCCATTCTTGAACGTGATCGCGAGCAGAGTCCGTCGCTCTGAAGAAACTTTTCTCGAATTTTTCCCAGGAGCGGATCCGGTAGCATTCGAAACCTCCATTCCTCCGGGGCGGAAGGAAAAAATCTTGCGGGAAGCGACGGGAAGGAGGGCGTGCTCCGTTCAAGCCCTTGCGAAGACAAGAAGGAACCTTGCCATGTCAGTGCCTCCCCCTTCACTGTCGCCGGCAGCCATCGCCCTCAACCGTTTCGGTCTCGGCGCCCGGCCCGATGATACGCCTCCGGCCGATCCCAGACGCTGGCTGACCGGCCAGTTCAGCAGGTTCGACACCAAACCGGACGGCTATGTCATGCTGCCGGACGCCGGCGAGATCGTCGAAAGCTATCGTGACCAGTTGAAGGCATTCCGCAGGGAAGCACGGCAGGACGGGACGAAGCCGGACAAGGACCAACTGAAGGCTATGCGAAAGGATTTCGGCAAACAGGCGCGCATGCTCTATCGCGCCGGCGTCGATGCGCGAGCGAACAGCGCCCTCGCCACCGAAGCCCCCTTCGTCGAACGGCTGGTACATTTCTGGGCAAACCATTTCTGCATTTCCGCCGATAATCCGCAGCTTGCCGCCTTTGCGCCGATCTTCGAGCGCGACGCGATCCGCCCACATGTGCTCGGGCGCTTCAAGGACATGCTGTTTGCCGTCGAGCAGCATCCAGCCATGCTGATCTATCTGAACCAGGTCACATCCGTCGGCCCCGATAGTCCGCTCGCCGAGCGGATCGAGGCGCGCAACCCGAAGCGGAAGCTCGGCATCAACGAAAATCTCGGCCGCGAGACAATGGAACTCCATACGCTCGGCGTACGGTCGGGCTACACCCAGGCGGACGTCACCGAATATTCCCGCGCGCTCACGGGCTGGGGCATAGGCGGCTTCGGGCCGGGACAGAAGGACGACGGCAATCCAGACGATTTCGTCTTCCGCCCGCAGCTCCACGAGCCCGGATCCCGCACGATCATGGGCAAGCGCTACAGCGAGCCTGGCGAGAAGCAGGCGACCGCCATCCTCACCGATTTCGCCTATTCGCCGCATACGGCGAACCATATCGCGGAAAAGCTCGCACGGCATTTCGCCGGCGATACGCCGCCGCCTGCGCTCGTCGCGCGGCTTTCCAAGACCTTCAGCGAGAGCGGCGGCGATCTGCCAGCCGTCTATCGTACGCTGGTCGATTCGCCGGAACCCTGGGAGCCAACGCCGCTGAAATTCAAGACGCCATGGGAATGGACCATCTCCCTGATGCGCGGCACAGGCCGCCGCGATGTTGGCCACATGAATGTCGCGGGGATCATGAACCAGCTCGGCCAGCCCGTCTGGCGGCCACGCGCCCCGGCAGGGTGGGACGATATCGCCGCGAGCTGGGCCGCGCCTGATGCCCTGCTGAGGCGAGTCGACATTGCGCCCCGTCTTGTCGCACCCGTCGCCGATACGCTCGATGCGCGCAAGCTCGCGCCGATCCTGATGCCCGGATCGATAGCCCCCTCCACAGCCGAACAGGTCGCCCGCGCCGAAAGCCCGACCAGCGCGCTTGCGCTCCTCATGGTTTCGCCCGATTTCCTCAGGAGATAAGTCATGAACATGCACCGCCGCCAGTTCCTGTCGGTCGCCGCCCTCGGGGCCGGGGCCATGTGGGTCAGCTCGCACATGGCGCTGGCCTCGGTCGACACCGACCGCCGCTTCGTCTTCATCATCCAGCGCGGCGCCGCTGACGGGCTGGACATCGTCCGCCCCTATGGCGACCCGGCCTATCTGGGATTGCGCGGCGCAATCGCCGGTGAGGCCACTCAATCAATCAAGCTCGATGGCATGTTCGCGCTTCATCCCTCGCTTGTCGAACTTGGCAAGATGTACGCAGGCGGCGAAGCGCTTTTCGTTCACGCGGTCGCCTCCCCCTATCGCGACCGGTCGCATTTCGACGGCCAGAACGTGCTCGAGACCGGCGGCGCGCAGCCCTATCGGGTCAGGGATGGCTGGCTGAACCGCCTCGTTTCGATGATGCCGCATGAGAAGGACGAGGCGATCGCGCTCGCCCCTACCGTGCCGATGGCGCTGCGCGGGCCGATGCCCGTCACCTCCTACGCGCCTTCGTCGCTGCCAGATGCCACGGACGATCTGATGGCCAGGGTGGGGATGCTCTACGACAAGGATCCACAGCTTCATCCGCTCTGGGCGGAAGCCGTCCAGGCAAAGGGGCTGGCCGAAGGAACAAACGCCAAGCAGGACCCGGCCGGTCTGGGTCGCCTGGCGGCGAAATTCCTGTCGCGCGACAACGGCCCACGCATTGCCATGATCGAAACCGAAGGATGGGACACCCATTTTGCCCAGGCCCCGCGTCTCGCCGCTCAATTGAAGGCGCTTGATGCTATGATTGCCGCCATGCGCGACGCGATGGGTCCGGTCTGGAAGAAAACGACCATTCTTGTCGCCACCGAGTTCGGCCGCACCGCCGCGGTCAACGGCACCGGCGGAACCGATCATGGCACCGCCTCGATGGCGATGCTGATCGGCGGCGCGGTCAAGGGTGGGCGCGTCCTGACCGACTGGCCGGGGCTGGCGGGCCCGAAACTCTACCAGGACCGCGATCTCAGGCCGACCATGGCGCTCGATGCGCTGATCGCCGGCGCGGCGGCGGAGGCGCTCGGCCTCGACAGCGGCCGGCTGGCGCACGGCCTCTTCGGCGCGGCGATCAGCGGCAAACCGGTGGACGATTTGATCAGGGTGTGATGGGCGTCGGATTCGAGGCCCGAGCGGGCGCATCCGTTCCCGCCACGGCCCCGGTTGCCTTTGCCTCCTTCCGCCTGAGCGACGCGATGTGCGCGATAGCTTTTTCAAGAGGACCGGCGGGAAGCTCGCCCGCCGCGAGGGCGCCCATTTTGCCCTGGACATCGGCGATCCTGCCGGCGAGCGCACCGACAAAGCCGAGTTCGTCATAGGTCACGGCGCTCTCGCGCATTTCCGCCGCCCTGCGTGCGCCGTGACGCAAGGTCCGTTCGAACATATAGCGGGCGTTGTCCGGCCAGCCCAATCCGGGGAAGGTTTCGGCAAGGGAATTCACGATCTTGTCGAAACAGCCCGCGGTCGCCGCCGCCATCAAGGTTTCGACGGTCAGGGCTTCCAATCCCTTCACGAACATGGACCGCACCATCTTGATCGCCGTCGCGGCCCCAACCTCATCGCCGACGATCTCGAATGTGAAGCCGAGGGCCTCGAAATCCGCGCGCAATGCATCGTCCGAAGGCCCCGCGAGCAGGACCGGCGTGGCATGGCCGCGCGGATGAACCGGCGCCATGACCGCCATATCGAGGTAGCCGGCATTGCGTGCTGTCACGAGCAACGCCGCCTGCTGCTTGCGGCCCGGGGAGACCGAATTGATGTCGATGAACAATTGACCCTGGCGCAGATGGTCGGCCGCGCTTCGCGCCGCTTCCAGACTGCGGTCGGCCGTGACCGCGCTGATGATCCAGTCCGCGCCGGAAATGGCTTGTCCGATTTCGGGTTCAAAACGCAGGCCACGGCTGGTCGCGGCCGACGCCATGCTGTCATCCTGGCGGATGTCATGTGCCGCGATGACATCGACTCCCGGCTTCCGCGCCAGGCTGTCGGTGAAGGCGCGCGCCGCCTCTCCATATCCGATGAATGCGATCCTCACGGGCTTTTCCCTGCATATTCCCTTGACCGAGGGCCATGCTTGCCTTTCGCCACGCCGAGATGCGCCTCCAGCCTGCTGGCGTCCCCGGCAAGCTCGGCGCTCGGCCCTTCATGCACGATCGCGCCGCGTTCCAGCACGATCGCCCGGTCGGTCACTGCGAGGATTTTCCGAGCCTTCTGCTCGACGACGATCGCCGCTGTACCCTCATTCCGGACGATGCGCCGCAAGGCGGCGAGAAGCTCATCGACGATGATCGGCGCAAGGCCTTCGAGCGGTTCGTCGAGCAACAGCACCTTCGGATTGAGCATCAACGCGCGGGCGACCGCCAGCATCTGCTGTTCGCCGCCGGAGAGCTGGTTGCCCATATTGCCGCGTCGCTCCTTCAGCCGGGGGAACATTCCGTAGACGCGCTCGACCGTCCATGCGCCGGGGCGGGCAACGGCGGTCAGGTTTTCCTCGACCGTCAGGGAACGGAAGATGTTGCGTTCCTGCGGCACCCAACCAATACCGAGATGGGCCCGCGCCTCCGGCGAGCGGCGCACCAGCGACTGGCCGTCGAGCATGATCTCGCCGCCCCGGTATGTCGTCACGCCGACAAGCGTGTTGATGAGCGTCGTTTTACCGGTACCGTTGCGCCCGAGGAGCGCGATCGACTGCCCCTGACCGAGCCTGAAGCTGACGCCGGACAGAACCGTCGCCGAGCCATAGCCGGCGCGGAGATCGCGGATTTCGAGGAGGTCAGCCATCGGCGTCCTCACCGAGATAGGCGGTGCGCACGCGCGGATCGGCGCTCACTTCCGCAACCGTGCCTTCGGTCAAAAGTCCGCCAGCGACGAGGACCGAAATGCGATCAGCGAAGGAGAAGACAAGGTCCATGTCATGCTCGATCAGCAGCACCGTGACACTCGCCGGAAGCGCTTTGACAATCTCCAGAATGTCATGACGCTCGTCCTCCGGCACGCCGGCAGCCGGTTCGTCGAGCAAAAGCACGCTCGGCTTCGTCGCCAGCGCCAGCGCGATTTCGAGCATACGCTGGCGGCCATAGGCGAGGGCAGAGGTGCGTGTCTCCATGACATCGGCGAGACGGAAGCGGGTGAGCAGTTCGGCCGCTTCATCGATGACGCGCTTGTGGCTGGCGAGCGTGCGCCACATGTCCCAGCCTTTGCCTTCCCGCTCGCCGATCGCCAGCGTGATGGCTTCGAGCGGCGTCAATTCGGCGAAGAGCTGGTTGATCTGGAATGTGCGGGCGAGCCCCCGGCGCACCCGGCCATGCGGGGGCAGGCCGGTGATCTCGGCGCCGTTCAGGAACATGCGGCCGGAACTCGGCTTCAATACGCCGGTCAGCAAATTGATGAAGGTGGTCTTGCCCGCCCCGTTCGGCCCGATCAGCGCATGGCGCGCGCCGGGCATCAGCGACAGCGTCACGTCGTTGGTCGCGACCAGGCCGCCGAATCGGCGCATGAGGTTTTCGGTCCTGAGAACCGGTTCGGCCATTTCCATCGCCATGGCGGTTTGAACCGGAGCGAGCATGGTCATGCGCTCTTCTCCCGCGGGAAGCGTCGGCGCATGAGAGAAACGATAATCCGCGGGCCGGCCGCGATACGCTCGCGGCCGAAAAGCACGATGACGACGAGAATGAGGCCGAGCCAGAACAGCCAGTATTGGGCGGTGATAGCGGATATCCAATCCTGCAGGATCTTGAAGATGACCGCCCCGATCAGCCCGCCATAGAGATAGCCGCCGCCGCCGATGACGAGGACGAGGAGCCCGTCCGCAGAACGCTGGAACGAGAGAACATCGAGCGAGACGAATTGCGTCGTCTGTGTCAGCAGCGCGCCGGCAATGCCCGCATAGAGGGAACTGATCGTGTAGATCGCGACCAGGCGGCGGTTGGGCCTGACGCCGAGCGACTGGGTACGCAGGAGATTGCCCTTGATCGCCTTCAGGGAAAGGCCGAATGGCGAACCGACCAGCCGTCGCGCCACCAGGAACAGGACGAAGAGCACCGCAAGACTGTAGAAATAGGCGGTGCGGCCGAAGAGGTCGAAATCGAAAAGGCCGAGCACCGGGGCGATGGTCATTCCCGGAAGTCCGTCGGCGCCGCCCGTCAGCCACGCCGCCTGGTTGGCGGCCTCGAGGAGCATCAGCGAGACGCCGAGCGTCACCATCAGCCGCGTCAGATCCGAGCCGCGAAGCACCAGAAAACTCGAAGCGAAGCCCAGCACGCCCGCAACGCCGCTCGCCACCAGAAGCCCGAGCAGGGGCGCGCCGCTGACATGCATTGCGAAAAGGCCGGCGGTATAGGCGCCAAGCCCGAAGAAGGCGGCGTGCCCGAGCGAAACGATGCCGGCATAGCCCAAGAGCAGGTCGAGCGACAGGGCGAAGAGACCGAGAATAGCGATTTCGCTCATCAGCAAAAGCTTGGAGGGAAAGACGAAATAGACAGCGATCGTCGCCAGCCAGAAAACAATCTCCCATCCCTTCCAGGCCTGTTTGCGCCGGAGCATCTTCCCCGGCGTCCCGATCGGGGCGTTCATGGCGGCCAGGTTCTGGTCGGTCGCGATCATCGCGCGGCCTCGCGGCTGACGAGGCCGTAAGGCCGCCACAGAAGGAGAACTACCGTCACCGCATAGATGACAAAGGCGCCGATGCCCGGCACGTAATATTTGCCGAGAACATCGGCGACCCCGAGAATCAGCGAGGCGACGAACGGTCCGGTCATGCTCGTCGTGCCGCCGACGGTAACGACGATCAGGAAATAGATCATGAAGCGGAGCGGGAATGTCGGATCGAGCGTCAGCATCTCCGAGCCGAGCGCACCGCCGAGGCCGGCGAGCCCGGACCCAGCCGCGAAGGTCAGGGCGAAGACGCGGTTGACGCGAATGCCGAGGCCGCGCGCCACGCGCCCGTCATCAACCGCCGCACGCAGCTGGCTGCCGAAACGGGTGCGGGTCAGGATAAGCTGCAGCGCGATCATGATCAGCGCGCAAGCCACGATAATGAAGACATCATAGATGCCGATCTCCGCGCCGACGATATGCCAGCGCCCCTGCAGCGACGCCGGAAGATGGACGATCTGCTGGCGCGCGCCCATGAAATAGCTGGTGCCGGAGATCGCCATGAACACAAGTCCGATCGAGAACAGCACCTGATCGAGAGGGTCGCGGTTGTAGAGATGGCGGTAAAGCAGTCTCTCCAGAACGATGCCGAGAATGGCAGCAGCGACAAAGGCGATGGGCAGGCAGAGATAGAAGGACAGGCCGAGGCGGTCCATCAGGATAACGGTGATGTATCCACCCGCCATGGCAAAAGCGCCATGCGCCAGATTGATGAAGTTCATCAGGCCGAGCGTCACGGCCAGCCCGCACGCCAACACGAAGAGCAGCATGCCATAGGCAACGCCGTCGAACAGGATTGTCAGCATGCGCGGGCTCCAATGCTGGCGAATGACGCCGTCGCTCGAAGCGGCGGCGCCATCGAGGCTTACTTCAATTCGCCGGCCTTCACCGGATCCTTGACATTGGGGATGGTGTCGAACTCGACATTGTAGAGCTGACCATCCTTCTTTTCGACCTTGCGCAGATAGATGTTCTGGATGATGTCGCGTGTCTCGGGGTCGATGCTGATCGGGCCGCGCGGACTTGTCCAGTGAGCGCCTTTCATCGCATCGATCAGCGCCTTTCCGTCGGTCGAGCCTTTGGTTTTCTCCAGCGCGTAGTAGATGAGATGCATGCCGTCATAACCACCGACGGCCATAAAGTTCGGTCGCATGCCCTTATTCGCCTTTTCGAAAGCCGCAACGAATTCCTTGTTTTCCTTGGAATCGTGCGCCGCCGAATATTGATGCGCGGTGATCGTGCCGAGAGCGACATCGCCCATGCTGTTCAGGATATCGTCGTCGGTGACGTCGCCCGTACCGATGAGCTTGATGCCTGCTTCCTCGAGACCCTTGGCCTTGAACTGCTGCATGAAGGCGGCGCCGACGCCGGACGGAACGAACACGAAGACCGCGTCCGGCTTGTCGTCCTTCACGCGCTGCAGGTAGGGCGCGAAATCGGGATTTGCGACGGGCACACGGATCTTCTGGCTGACCTTGCCGCCGGCCTTCTCGAAGACCTGCGAGAAGGCTTTCTCGGCGTCGATGCCCGGCGCATAATCGGCCACGACGGTGACGACTTTGTTGATACCGTTCTTGTGCGCCCATTGGGCGAGAGGCACCGCCGCCTGCGCGATGGTGAAGAAGGTGCGCGCGATGAAGGGCGACTTCTCCGTGATCGACGAGGTGGCGGCGGAGGTCACGACGGTCGGGATCTTCGCTTGCGTCGCAAGCGGCGCCACGGCAAAAGCGAGCGGCGTCAGGCCGAAGCCGGCGAGCACCTTGACGCCATCGTTGACGATCAGTTCCTGGGCCAGACGTTTCGTCTGATCCGGCACGCCGCCATCATCCTTGAGGATCATCTCGATCCTCTTGCCGGCGACGGCGTCGCCATTCTGCTGCATATAGAGTTTCAGGCCGGCCGATACCTGCCGTCCGGTCGAGGCGAAAGGTCCCGTCATCGGCAGGATCACGCCGACCTTGACCGTATCGTCCGCTCGCGCGGCCTGGAAAGTTATCGGAGCTATCGTTGCCGCCAGTGCGCCGGCAAGAGCGCCGAAAATCACATTACGTCTTTTCATAAGCTTCCTCCCATTGTCGAACCGATATCCGGCTCTGTTGCCTTTTCGTTCGAGCGCGATGATTATTTATCCGAATACAAAGCCGTCAAACAACTTCCTGGCCGTTCGCAGAATGCCGGCCCGCAACAAGCTTCCCTCGTCATCGAGCGTCGCCACCATCGTCATCTCGCCGGTCGGATGCTCGATGGAAAGCATGCGCTCCCGGCCGGTTCCGGTTGCGGCCATCTCGGCGGCAGGTCCGGTGTCAAGCAGGCAGGCCGTCGCCACGCTGACAGCGCCGAGCACGCCGATCGCGTCGTGGCAGCGATGCGGGATAAAGGTGCGCGTCGCAATCGCGCCGCCATGACACGCCGGCGAAACCATCGTCATCTTCGGTACGGATTTCTCCGATACGTCGCCAAGATTCATCAGCGGGCCGGCCTTGAGGCGGATCGTCTCCAGTTTTGTCCGCAAGCCCTGGTTGTCTTCCAGTTCCTTCGGCGCCTCGGTCCCGGAGATGCCCATCGCTCCGGCGCTCATGATGACACAAGGCATGCCGTTGTCGATCATCGTCACCGCAACGCCGTCGATCACATCGACGGCATGGCCGGTCGGCAGCAGCGCTCCGCAAGTCGAGCCTGCCGTGTCCTCGAAGACGATCGGTTGCGGCGAAGCGGTGCCCGGAACGCCGTCTATATGGGCGGACCCGTGATAGTGAACCTTGCCGCCGGGCGTCTCGACGGTGGCGATCGCCTTCTGGCCGGTATTCTCCATGAAGATGCGAACTTCGGTGCGCCCCTCGCGCGCCGGAACGAGCCCGCGCTCGATGGCAAAGGGGCCGACGCCGGCAAGGATGTTGCCGCAATTTTGGCTGTCGGTGACGATCGGCCGGTCAACGAAGACTTGCAGGAACAGATAGTCGACATCGACGCCCTCGCGCGCCGATTTCTTCACCAGGGCGACCTTCGAGGTCAGCGGATTGGCGCCGCCCATGCCATCGATCTGGCGCGCATCGGGCGAACCCATGATCCGGAGCAGGAAGGCGTCGCGCGCGGCAATGTCGGCCGGCAGATCCTCGGCGATGAAATACCCGCCCTTCGAGGTCCCGCCGCGCATCCACATGCAGCGCACGCCATCCGCGATCTCAGACATATTTCAGCCCCTTGGACTTGAGCCTGTCGCGCATGCCGTAAATATCGAGGCCAAGTTCTCCGGCGATCAGCCGCTTGCGGTTTGTTGCCTCCTTCTCCTCGCGGACGCGCGCGGCTTGCAACGTGCTCTCAGCCTCGCCGCGCGGCACGACGCAGACACCATCATCGTCGGCGACAATCACGTCGCCCGGCTGGACCGCCACGCCGGCACAAACGACCGGCACATTGACGGAGCCGAGCGTTTCCTTGACCGTGCCCTGCGCGGAGACCGCCTTCGACCAGACCGGGAAGCCGATCACGGTGAGATCGCGCACGTCGCGTACGCCCGCCTCGATGATCAGCCCGCGCACACCACGCGCCATCAGCGAACGGGCAAGCAATTCGCCGAAATAGCCGTCCTCGCACGGACTGGTCGGCGCGACGACGAGCATATCGCCTGTGCGACACTGCTCGACGGCGACATGGATCATCCAGTTGTCGCCCGGCGCGATCGACACGGTGACAGCGGAACCGGCGATGCGCGCGCCGGGATAGATCGGCCGCATATAGGAGCGTAGCAGGCCCTTGCGCCCCATCGCCTCATGGACGGTCGCCACGCCGCAGGCGCCCAACCCATCGACAATGTCGGCAGGCGCACGCTCAATATTCTGCACGACGATGCCACCCATCACAGTTCGTCCACGGTTCGGGGAAAGATCGACTGGAACGCCTCGGCATATTTCGCCTCGCGGCCGCCGGCCTGGCCCCCGGAGTTGCGGCGGAACTGGTTGGCGCGGTTCTCGGCCACATCCGTATAATAGTGCCAGAGATGCTGCTGGCCCTCCATGCACTCGATCGCCTTCTTCTTTTTCTCCCAGACGGGCGTGATGTCGAGGATCGTGTCGGGCTTCCAACCGCATTGCTCGGTCTGATGCGGTTCGAACAAATAGAGTTGAGGGGCGCCGAGCACCTTTTCGCCGGGATTGTGGCCCCAGGCCTGCGCTACCATGCGGCATTCGAGCGTTATTTTGGCCGCATAGGGGTGATCAGTGTTGTAAGGATCGTCCAGCGAGTGCGACAGCATGAAGGCCGGCTGCACCTTGCGAATCACGTCGACCAGCCGGAATTTTGCTTCGCGGTCCATTTCGAGCGGATAATCGCCGAGATCGAAGAACTGGATGTCATGTGCGCCCAGCGCCCGGGCGGCGTTCTCGGCCTCTTTGCGGCGCGCGGCCTTGACACTTTCGAGCGTTGCTCCCGCTTCTTTCCAGAGCTTCGCGCTCTCACCGCGCTCGCCGAAGGAAAGGCAGACGATGGTCACGTCCACCCCCTTTTCCTGATGCAGGGCGATCGCGCCGCCGGCGCGCCAGACGAAATCGGCCGAATGCGCGCTGACCACCAGCGCCGTCTTTCCGCTCATTGCTTGTCTCCCTGGTGCTTGGCCACGCTCTCGACCGGCGGCGTTCCGTGGGTATGAAAGCTCTCTATGGTCTTGAGTCCCCAGGCCTGACCCTTTTTACGCTCGGATTCCGTCCAGGTGACGGTCGGCCAGTCGGGGCGCAGGACGAGGCGGGCGCCGGCATTGGCGATTTCGACGCGATTGCCGGCAGGCTCGTAGATATAGAGGAAGAATGTCTGCTGGATCGCATGCTTGTGCGGCCCGGTCTCTATGAAGACGCCGTTTTCAAGGAAGATGTCGGCGGCGCGCAACACGTCCTCGCGCTGGTCGACGACATAGGTGAGATGGTGAAAGCGACCCGGAACGCCGGTGTGATCCTCGGCATAGGCGATGTCGTAGCCCTTGTTGTTGACCGTGAACCAGCAGCCGCCGAGCCTGCCATTGTCGAGCAGGATCTGTTCCGTCACCCGGCTGCCCAGCGCCTCGACCATGAACGCCTTGACCGCGGCGATGTCGGTCGCGAGCAGGTTGACATGGTCGATCCGACGCGGGCAGGCGCCACGACCGTGATATTTCTGGGCGATATTCTTGATTGCGGGCTTCTGGTCCGCCGGCGCGTCATAGATTTTCGTGTCGTAATAGAGTTCGAAGACATGACCATCAGGATCGCGGAACCGGTAGGCCGAACCATGTCCCATATCGCCATCGATCCAGCCGATGCCGCAGCCCATCTTTTCGATCGCCTTGACGCGGCGCTCGAGTGCCTGAAGCGACGATGTCCGGTAGGCGACATGGCCGACGCCCGTCGTGTCGGACCTGGTGAGCTTCAGCGTGTGAAATTCGTAATCGTCGAAGGCCCGGAGATAGACGCTTTCGTGATCCTGGCCGCTTTCCGTCAGCCCATAGACCCGCGTGAAAAAGTCGAGGCTTTGCTCGAAGCGGTTGCTGTAGATCTCGACATGGCCGAGATGGGCGACATCGAAACAGGGTTCCATCCCTTCCAAGCTCTCCTCCCTGCCTTTCAACTTCGCCAAAGCGTATTATGTCATGGGACAGCTTGGTGCAGTCGTCCAATAAGAGTTCACGCGCAGCTTATAAATTCTTGCTAATTACAGGAATCGACGTTGCATCGTGATCGCCCTTGATTGCATGTTTGGCGCGGGGAGCCCAAAGCCGGACCGATAAAATTCCTTCACGCTTCTCTCGCAGCCTGGTGAAGACATTGAAGGAAGCATTTGTGGACAGCACTCGGCAGCCAGTCCCGCCGCGTGGTGACGCCAATCGATCGTGTCGTGTGCGGCAGAGGAAAGGGGAGGACTTTCAAAAGCTCCGCCTGCTCATCGATGGCGATCTGCCGCTCGGACAACAGGGTCAGCCTGTCGCTCTCCATCAGAAGACCGCGCGTGGCGATCAGCGAACTGGTTTCGATATTGGCGAGCGGCCGAGGGCCATCCGCAAAAAGTGCCTCGAAAGCACTGCGGATGAGCGTGCCCTCGCGCGCGATCACCCAATCGAATCCCGCCAGATCGACGAGGCCGACATCGGTTTTGCCGAACAGTGGATGGTCCTTTCGCGCCACGACGGCGTAGGGGTCCCACAACAGCTCATCTCCGTGGATGTCATCGAATGGCGGCGGCGTCCGCAGTGCGCCGACGAGAAAATCGAGCACCCCTTCACGAAGATTCCTCAGAAGCGTCTGGTAAGGACCATCGATGATCTCGAAATGCGCTCGGGGATAGATTTGCGTGGTATGATTTATGGCCCGCGGTAGGATTAAGGTCCGGGCAAGTGGCAGGCTGCCAATGGCCACGCGTCCGGAGAAAAAGCCCCCCAGCGCCCGGACTTCGTCGAAACCGATATCGATTTCAAGCTGGGCAAGCCCCCATCTCCTGGCGATTTCGGCGCCCAGCCTGTTCACGACGACGCCGGTCGGCGAGCGATAGAAAAGGGATCGGCCGAGTATTTGTTCGAGTTCGCGCGCCGCCCGGTGGAGAGAGGGTTCGGTTATTCCCAGCATTTTGGCGGCGCCGCCATAGGAAGCCGACCGCGCGATAGCGATGAGCGCCTTGACTTGCGAGGCCGTGATCCTGTTCGTGACGGCGCGGATCGCATCGTCGGAGCGCATGTTCGCGGAGAAAACAAGCGATACCGCCGACGAAAGCTGCTCGAAAAAACGACGAACCCTTATCTCCAGCAGCCTGCCGGCCTCATTCGGATAGGTTCCATCGGCTCGTCTGACGAAAAGTGCCGTTTCAAAAAACGTTTCGATACCGGAAAGAGCTTGGGTAACGGCCGGCTGCGTAATGTTTATCTCGGCGGCGGCGGCATTGACGCTTTCGATACGACAAACGGCGTCGAAGGCGCGCAGATGACGCAGATTGGGAAGCTTGCGGGCTGTTTCCATTCCGGGAAACCGTCGTTGATAGCTCGCTTCGATGAAATCTCGAAGGATGCCGAAGTTCAGCCCCGTTCGAATGCGGCGGTGCCGCCCGCCACGTCGAGCGCCCGCGCGAGCTTGGCGGTGAACAAGCCGCTTAGTCGGCCGATAATACCGTTGACCTGTTCCACCGCCCTAGCGCGGTCGGCGGCGGAAAACGGCTTTTCGCCGGGCTTCGTAAGAGTGGCGAGCGTATCGTGCGCGTTGCGGAATTCGAACGAAATCGAATCGGCGATCCATTTGTCGCTCGGTTTGAGAAGCGAGCCGATCCTGGAGGACTCGAATAGCAGCCGCATTCCATCGAGTTCCGCGGCGAGTGACTGGAAGCTGTTGTGCGACAGGCTGAAAGGGAAATCACCGGCAGCATCGGTTTTGCCGCTATCTGCAACGCCATCCGGATGCGTCGCATGCGCCGGCCGGAGCGCATCCGAAAACTGCGCGACGAGGCCCGCGAGCATTTCCCGCCGATCGCGATAGATCGGATTTTGCGGGCCGGGAGCGACCCACATCGCACGGAAGCCCTTGGGATCGTCCCATGCCTGCTGGACATGTTCGGCGATCGTTTGCACATTCTGCGCGATCGCCGCGCCATAATGGCAGCGGAACGATCCTCCCGAGCCGCGCAAGTCCTTGGCGCCCTCACCATAAAGCACATATTCGAGCGCTGTGAGGCCCTGCAAGGCCGGGCTCCTCGTCGCGAGCGACTTGGCGTCCGTGAGCTCCTTGTCGCCGCCAGAGATGGCTGCCTTGATCTCCGCCGTCGCTTTCCCATCCGGATCGGGCCAGGACAGGATACGGGCCAGCCGGTCGTTGTCGGCGATCGGGCCGATGCGGATGATGCTGATGGCCGACCATGAGGCAACGGCTGCGGCGAAATCCTCCCTCACCTCGGCGAAGGTGGTCGGTCCAGGGGTGGTGCAAAGATCGTCCATCGCGGTCTTGAGCATCACCACATCGCCATGAAACTTGGCATAGCCCGGGCGAATGAACTTCTCGACCGCGCGCGAAACGACCTTATCCGCACCGAACCGAGGCGCCGCGTCCTCGGCGTGAAGCGTGGCCGGGGCGAGCAGTGCCGCCGTCAGGAAAAGCGCCTTGAACATCAGCTATCGAGGGTCCACGACCTAACCGGCATCTTCTGCCGAGGCCGCATTCAGCTGACCATAACGCTCTTCGCCGATGGAAGCCAGCAGGGCGAGTTGCGTTTCGAGAAAGTCGATATGACCTTCCTCATCCTTCATCAGCTCCTCGAAAAGATGCATGGTGACGTAATCACCGGCGTCATGGCAGATATCGCGCGATGTCTTGTACGAAGTTCTGGCGTCATATTCCCCCGCCAGATCGGCTTCCAGCACTTCCTTGACGTTCTGGCCGATCCTGAGCGGCGCGACGGTCTGCAGGTTCGGGTGGCCCTCGAGAAAAATGATGCGGGCAATGATCTTGTCCGCGTGGTGCATTTCCTCGATCGATTCCTCACGTTCTTTCTTCGCCAGCTTCATGAAACCCCAATCTTCCAGCAGGCGGTAGTGCACCCAATATTGATTGACGGCTCCAAGCTCCAGGAACAACGCCTCGTTAAGCCGCTCGATGATCCTTGTTTCGCCTTTCATGCACCCTGCTCCCATATTGTCCGCGCAATTCCTTCACGCGGTCCAGAAATGTGACGGTATCCGCACCGCCAAGCTTTGCTCGGCGGTGGTAGTCCTCCGTGACACGGATAATCGTTTCCACCACATTCGGGAAGCAGCCGCAACAGCGGCCACGCTTGGAAAGCGAGTGATAGACCTTGGCAGGGACGATGAGTTGCCAGGGATCGGCGTCGAGTAGACGGATGATTGCCTCTTCAATCTCCTTCTGGGTAATCAGGTTGCAATGACAAACAAGCATGGCGATGGCTCTGCCTTGTTTTTACTCGGTGTCCCGGGGACGGGTCCGTTGCGGTTTAAAATTTCATCGCGAAGCGCAACCCGAAGATTGCCGCATCCTTGATCTTTTTCCCCGACGCGTCCGCGACGTTGCCGCCCGGATGGAAAACGTATTGGAAATCGGGCTGCATCGTCAGGCCGGGCACGATCTCGGCCTGATAGGTCGCCTCGATCAGAGCTTCGTAGTCGCGCACTGGCATTGGCGTCCCGGCGAATGCGATCGTGTCGCGGTCGAGCGCCGCCGCATCGTCCGATATATGGGCGTAGGCTCCGGCGATCCCAAGAACGTCATTCGGCCGGCCGGGAATCAACCCCTTATAGGTAAAGCCGCCATCGACATAGATATCGACCAGGTTGCGGTTCGGAGGGCTGTAGGCGGCGCGCACGAACATGCCCAAGCCCTGATCGTCCGTTCCTGGCACGTGATAGAGCATCTGGTCGAGCATCGCGTAGACACCATAATTGCCGCGATGCAATTTGCCCTCGCCGCTGCCGGCGGGATCCGCGATCGAGAGTCCCGCGGCGGTGAAGCGCTGGTCAGCGAAGGCGTCGCCGTCATACCAGCCGCCGATATGGATTGCACCGGGCAGGTCGCCGGCCTTGTAGGAATATTTGCCCTCGGCGATGACGAAGGCCGACCCGTCCAGCCGGAAATTGGCGCCGTAATTGTTGGAATGGTCGCCGAAGGGATCGCTGCCCTGCACCTCGACCATGAAGGAAAGCTTGTCGGTCGGCTTCAGCGTCACCAGCACGCCCGGTGTCGTATAGGGATAGGCCGGGCCGCCATTCGGCAGGGCGACGCCATAGATCGCCGGAAAGCCGAAAGTGGCGTTGGTAAACGTGCCGGCATAGTCGCTGGCGAGGAAAGTCGCATCCGCCGCCAGCAGGCCGACGCGAACCGCGACCTTGTCGTTGAGGAGGCTCTGCTCCAGCCACAATTCGTCGAGGCGCGTCGAGGGCGTAGCCTCGATGCCGCTTGCGGTCATCAGGTTTTCGAGGTCGTGGGTCGAGAGGCCACGCCCGTGGATCTGGAAGGCGCTGACATGGAAGGTAGCGCCGTCCCAGCCGACCAGCTTGCCGAGATCGGCATCGACGGCGAGCTGCAACAGCCCCTCATAGACTGTGCCGCGCTTTACCCCGCCGGAGGTGTTGGTCAGCACCTCGCCGGTATAGTTGAGTTCGAAGGTGATGCCCTTTTCCTTGAGCGCCGAGCGCAGGCCGCCGAGATCGGCATAGGGCCCGAGCACCGATTCGATCGGCGTCTCCTCGGCCGGCGCAGGTTTTGCCGGCGCGGATCCGGCCGTTGTGTCGGCCGCATAAGCCGTGCCGAGCCCTCCGGCAAGAATGACTGCAATCGCGCATGACCGCCTCACAGCATGCAAGTATGTGTTCAGTCCCACCTTCGACGTCACGCCGTATTTTCCCTTCAGTCTCAAAATTCGATAAAGTTCGTTATATTGTTACATTTCAATTCAACAGCCAGGGTAATGCCCGCCCGTTGCCGGCACGATCTGGATCGCAGTGGTGAGACGCCATGGCGAGAAGCGCGAAGCCCTCTGACAGCGATGGAGAAGCGGCCCGCGCATCGATCCGCCTGCCTGGCTCCAAACAAATTCGAACGCTTGCGGAAAGCGCCGCACTCGCGATTTTTCGGCACGCCGCCGGGAAGAGCAAAGACAGACGGGACACCATGTCCTCCAATCGAAAGGGTTCAAGGCCCAGACATCAAAGGAGCGCAGCTTCTTGCTGCAGCCCGTCATAAAGACGAGAGGCTTTTGTTTGTCAAACTCTATCTTTTAGAATTTCTCCAATAAATCAATAACTTAGAAGAGTTCTAAAGTATATCCATCAACCGAACCAGGTCACGGGGAAACCATTATTCTTCGCTCTCACGGTCGAGCACCGGCACCGCCACGCCCGCTATCTCAGCGGCGGTAAGCCGGGCCGCGCCGGCGCGCGCGATGCGCAGCATCAGCGCCTTGCGCGTCGCGCCGGCCAATCGGTGTTCCGGCGCCTCGCGCAGGATCTCCGCTCCATAGCCGTCGGAAAGGATAAAGCCGCATTCTTCCGGGAAAATCTCAGCCGGCACGTCGGGATGGGTGGCGAAGAAGAAGCGATCGGAATGCAACCTGTAGATTGGCCATTTGCGATCAGCGCGGAAATCCTCGACCGAGGACTTTATTTCGATAATCCAGATGTCGCCCTTTCTGGTCATGGCCACGAGATCGGCGCGCCGACCGGAGGCGAGCGACAGTTCCGGCAGCACATGCGCGCCCATGGCGAGCAGCATGCGCTGCACCCCACGCCGGATGATCATGGCGCGCTCGGACTGGCGGCCGTCTTGAAGGGGATTTATCGGGAGAGGCGAGACAAGAGGCATGGCCCACCATGCCACGGAATGTTCTCGTTTTGAACCCATTTGTCGCAAGATCGCGTGAACGGCGCCCACCGGGCGTCATTCAACTCCAACTCATTTGGGCCGCCCGGGAGCATCGTTTTGCGAGCTGAACAGCATCGCGGCGGTGCGGGCGCCCTTCTCCATGCTCTCACATCTTCGGGGCGACAAACCGGATTTTGAAAATGAAATGAAAGGGCTAGCGACACAGGCGAGATAAATATCTTCTGCGCACCTTGTCTTCACTGCATTTTGAGCCTACATAGCATCGCAGTCGGTCTTGGTTGTCGAACTTTGTTTTTGCGCTTTTGCGCTTTTTACGATCTTCTCCTTCAAAATCGATCTGGTGGTTGCAGTGCATGAAGTTCTGCAGGCGTTTTTGTTATCGATTGAAAGGAAATCATCATGGCGACTGGGGTCGTAAAGTTCTTCAACTCAAGCAAGGGGTTCGGATTTATCCAACCGGATGATGGCAGCAAGGACGTGTTCGTCCATATTTCCGCCGTCGAGCGTTCAGGGATGCACAGCCTCAACGAAGGTCAGAAGGTGAGCTTCGAAGTTGTGGCCGATCGCCGAACCGGAAAAAGCGCCGCCGAGAATCTGCAGGCCGCTTGAAAATAGCTTTGTCTCTGGTTCTCGACCACGGATGTACTGGCGAGAGCTGTTGAGATACGCGGAGAGGTCGGGTTTGCGCCCGGCCTTTTTGTTTTCCAGGCAGGGGGAAGTGAAAATGGCGAAAACTTCCGTACCTGAAGGTCCCTTCAAGCCTCGTCTGTCGGGGTCGGAGACGAAGGCGAAAGTCACGACCGAAGCAGCCAGATCGATCATGAAAAGCGAGACGGCCGCACGGGAGGAGAAGACGAAACGGCTTCGGGCGGCGCGGCTTGCCAAGGAAGCCAAGGAAGCGCTTTTGCCAGTTCCTGCAGGAAAAAAGCCTCGCAACCGGTCCGGCTGAGGGTTCGATCCATTTCCGTTCGACACATCCGCCCCACGCTGCTAAAAGCCGCGGCTGATCGAACGGAATCCTCGAAAATGGCAGAAACGATAGAGCAGGCGGTCGCACGCCGCCGCACCTTCGCGATCATTTCGCATCCCGACGCCGGCAAGACGACCTTGACCGAAAAGTTGCTTCTTTTCGGCGGCGCCATCCAGTTGGCCGGCGAGGTCAAGGCCAAGCGCGACCGCATGAACACGCGCTCCGACTGGATGAAGATCGAACGCGAACGCGGCATCTCGGTCGTCACCTCGGTTATGACCTTCGAATATGGCGATCACGTCTTCAACCTGCTCGATACGCCGGGCCATGAGGACTTTTCCGACGATACCTATCGGACGCTTACCGCCGTCGACAGCGCCGTCATGGTCATCGACGCCGCCAAGGGCATCGAGCCCAGGACACTGAAGCTCTTTGAGGTCTGCCGGCTGCGCGACATCCCGATCGTCACCTTCGTCAACAAGATGGACCGCGAAAGTCGCGATCCGTTCGAAATCCTCGACGAAGTCGAGCAGAAGCTGGCGCTCGACACCGCTCCCGTCACCTGGCCGATCGGCAGGGGCAAGAGCTTTTCCGGCACCTATAATCTGGCCGAAAACACCATCCGCCACGGTGACGCCGATATCGAGCCGATCAAGGTGAACGGACCGGAATCGGACGCCGTGTCAGGCCGGCTTCCGGCACATGAGCGCGATGTTTTCATCGAAGAAATGCTGCTTGCCCGGGAAGCTTGCCGGCCCTTCGACATGAAATCCTTCCGCGAGGGACATTTGACGCCGGTCTTCTTCGGCTCGGCGCTGAGGAATTTCGGCGTGCGCGAACTGATCGAGGCGCTCGGCGCCATCGGTCCCGCGCCGCGCGATCAGGAGGCCGACCGTCGCACCGTTCACGCTACCGAAAAAGGCATGAGCGCCTTCGTCTTCAAGATCCAGGCCAACATGGATCCGAACCATCGAGACCGCATCGCGTTTGCCCGCATCTGCTCAGGCAAGCTCGAGCGCGGCATGAAGGCCAAGCTCGTCAGGACCGGCAAGCAGATGAGCCTGACGGCGCCGCAATTCTTTTTCGCGCGCAGCCGCGTCACCGCCGACGAGGCCTATGCCGGCGACGTGGTGGGTATTCCCAACCATGGCGTCTTGCGGATCGGCGACACGCTGACGGAAGGCGAAGAGATCCTGTTCCGCGGCGTGCCGAATTTCGCGCCGGAAATCCTGCGCCGCGTGCGCCTCGGCGATGCAATGAAGGCGAAGAAGCTGAAGGAAGCCCTGCAGCAGATGGCGGAAGAGGGCGTCGTCCAGCTCTTTTCGCCGGAGGACGGTTCGCCGGCGATCGTCGGCGTTGTCGGCGCGCTGCAGCTCGATGTGCTGAAGGAGCGGCTCGCCGCCGAATACAGCCTTCCGGTCGATTTCGAGATGGCGCGCTTTTCCGTCTGCCGGTGGATTTCGGCCGACAGTGCGGCCGAACTCGATCGCTTCATCGACAGCCATCGCGGCGACATCGCCCGCGATCTGGACGGCGATCCCGTTTTTCTTGCGCCGCACGCCTTCGGGCTGAAATACGAAGCCGAACGCTGGGACGCGATCCGTTTCGCCGAGATCAAGGATTACCAGCTGCACGCAGCGGCCTAGATGTCATTGCCATCGATGCTGTCCGTCCGGAGCCCGGACATTCGTTTCACAACAGCATAAGGGCGTCCACGAGACGTATCTCACCCGACCCCTTCCGTACCAGAACTGGATTGAGATCGCACGCGGCGATCAGGTCGCCGAGATCATCGGCGAGCATCGAGATGCGCGCAACGAGTTGCGCCAGCTCGCCTGTATCAGTCTCGGGCATCAGGTTGCGATAACCCGAGAGCAGCCTGCCCAGACGGGTCGAAGAGATCAGGCCTTTCGCCTCGTCCGGCTCGATCGGCGCGAGCCGAACGGCCTTGTCGGCATGGAGTTCCACCATGGTGCCTCCGGTCCCGACCATGATCAGGGAACCGAAGGGAGGCGCGGCTGCGAAGCCGATCATGGCCTCGAGATCCCCCTGAAACTGTTCCTGAAGTTCATACCCGTCGATCCGGGCTTGCGGCGCGCCGCTAGCCACATTTTCCGCAATGCGGGCAATCGCGTCTTCCAAACCGGCGCGATCCTCGACGCCGAGCACGACGCCCCCGATGTCGGAGCGGTGTAGGATGTCGGGCGATGCGATCTTGACGACCATTGGGAAACCTATCTCATGCGCCCGCGCGACGGCTTCCCTGGCGCTTCCGACCACCATTGACCGCACGAAAGGTACGCCATAGGTCTTCAGAATACGAGTGCACAATGCCGGCGGCAGCGCGCCGGATAGGCCAGAGAGTTCGCGGCGCAGTGCTTCCGCCTCTGGATTGTGCGGAAGTCGACCGGCACGATGCCGGCGCATCCAGCCTTCGGCCAGGCCGATTTTTTCCTTGGCGAGATTACCGATCGCCACCAAACCAGGTCGCAATCCCCGCAACAGCGGGACGCCGGCCCTGGCCAGTTCGGCCACGATGCGCTCGTGCAGCGGATCCGATGTCGGCGACACCACCACCACGGGCTTTTTCGCCTGCCTGCCGATCTCCGCATAAATCGGGATATGGCGCATATAGTTTTCCAGCGTGATCGGATTGAGGCTTGCCTGCGAATCCTGCAGGATCGCAAGAGCGCCTACCGAGTTATCGGCAAGCACGGTCTCGAGCGCCTCGGGCGTATTGCGCGCCTCGACCAGAACCGTCGCGCCGATATCGACCGGATTTCCTCCGCTGTTGCCGGGCAGAAAGGACCGTATGGCTTCCGCCGTCTCCTTTCCGAAGTGCGAAAGCTCCACGCCGATTTCATCGGCGACATCGCAGGCGAGCGCCGTCTGGCCGCCCGAAATGCCTGCGATAGCGACGCTCCCCTCTCCGCGCTTTTTTCCTATCTGGCTGAAGCATTCCATGGAAGCGATGAGCTCGTCGTAGTCACGCGCAGTGGCGACGCCGCATTCCGCGAAAAAACAGTCATAGGCGTCCCGATTGGTGATCAATGCGCCGGTATGGGCTTTCGTAGCGGCCGAGCCGAGCTCGGAATTGCCGACCTTGAGCACGACGAGTCCCTTGCCCGCCACGCGGATGCGCTCCACCGCTTCGGCGAAATCGACGGGATCCTTGATGGATTCGGCGACGATGCCGACCACGTCCGTGGCCTCGTCGGCGGCGAGCCAGGCAAGATAGTCCGAGGCGGCGAGCTGGAATTCGCTGCCGACGGTCACGACCTTGGAAAGCCCGGCCGAAATCGAATTCATCACCGAGATCGCCGCGGAACCGGATTGGGCGATAAGCGAACAGCGCCCCGTACGGATGCGCAGCGACGGCCGCGACGGGTATAGCGGAACCCGGTCGGGGAAATTGACCAGCCCCATGCAGTTGGGTCCATGGATGGCAATGTTGCTGGCGGCGCCGAATTCACGGATCCTCGCCTCCTCCTCGGCGGAAAAGCCATTCGCGAAGACAATCGCGGAACGGACGCCGGCCTTCTCGAGCGCGACGAGGCACTCGAATACGCCTGCGGCCGGGATCGCTACGATCGCGGTATCCACATCGGGCGGCAGGTCGCCGATCGACCGCAGGGCGGGCAAGCCGTCGATCATATTGGCAGCGGGATGGACCGGTATGATTGTGCCGGGAAATTTCCATTTGAGCAAGTTGTCGATAACGATATTGCCCTGCGATGCGCGCTTCGCGGACGCGCCGACAACCGCGATCGTTTGCGGTCGAACGAGAGGAGTAACGTCCCGGATCAATTTGTCACCTTTTCATACAGGAAGAATGGAGCGGGCGCTCGCGCGCCCGCCAAAACGGTAGAGATGCAATGCGTTCTCGCGCTACCGCTGCTGATCCTTGGGAATCCACACCTCCTGCCAGTTAGGATGTGTGTTGAACGCGACATTGTACTGGGCGTCGATGTTCTTCAGCCGGGTCGAAACCGCCTCGAAGGCGCGCGCATTGGTGAGCGTGATTTCGTTGATGTCGCGCGCGACTATGCCGGCATATTTGGAATAGACGGCCTTTTGCTTGTCGAGTGGGGCGGCCGCTGCCTCGGCGATGATCTTGTCGAGTTCGGGATTGCAATAGCCGGTAGGATTGGCAAAGGGCACGTTTCCGGTGTTGCAGAGATAGCTTCGGTCGATCCCCAGCACGGGATTGGTCCTGCCCGTCAGCGATATGACGGAGGCATCGTAATTGTGCTGCTTATAGACCTTGTCGAGCCAGATCTGCGGATCGAGCCCCACCAGCTTTACGTCGATTCCGATCGCGGTCCATTGCGACTGGACGACCTTGGCGACCGAATCGAATGGCGGCTTGGCGATGTAGGTGAGCTCGATGTTGAAACGCTTGTCGTTCTTGAGCGGATAGCCGGCCTCGTCCAGCAGGGCGCCGGCTTTCTTGGGATCATAGGGATAGAGCTTGTTGTAGTCGATCGAGGGGTCGTGCAGGTTGCGGAACTGTACCGGAATGGCGTTGACGGCTTTGTTGGCCAGGCCCTGATAGGCATCCTTCGCGACGCGGTCACGATCGATCGCCTCGAACAAAGCCTGACGAACCTTTAGATTCTTCATGGGCTCGCGCCGCATGTTGAAATCGACCACGGCGCGTTCCGGCGCATTGGTCTTTATCTCGACCACCTTGAACTTTCCGCTTTTGGCGGCAGCCTGCGCGACCGGCACCTGGACCGGCTCGAGACGCGTCCAGTCCACCTCGCCGCGCGCTAGCGCATTGATCCTCTGCTGCGCATCCGGGATCAGCGCGAAGACGACGGAATCGACATGCGGCTTCGGCTTCTCCCAATAATACGGATTGCGTTCGAAGGTGATCGCCCTGCCCGTCTCCCACGAGACGAACTTGAACGGCCCGAGTCCAACCGGCGCGCGGTTGGCGGGGTTGGTCAAAAGGTCGGTGCCCCCGTAGATATGTTTGGGCATGATCGGGAAGACCTCCTTGTCGAAGAGGTCGAGAGTTGCCGTCATCGGCTGTTTAAGCTTGACGATGAAGGTTGTCGGGTCAGGCGCCTCCGCGCCAGCAATGAGCGGCATCAGCTTGGTAAGGTAAGTGTTGTACTTACCGAAATTCATCAGCGTGAAGACCACGTCCTCGGCGCCGAAGGGTTTGCCGTCGGACCATTTCACGCCGCTGCGGAGCTTGAAGGTATAGGTCAGTCCGTCCGGCGAGATCTTCCAGGACTCCGCGAGGCGCGGGACCCGGTTGCCGTCCCGGTCATAGGTCATGAGCCCATCCGCCCACACATCGGCGACGATCAGGGACGAGGTGAGGGATGTCAGCTGCGTGTTGAGGGTCGCGATCGCGGCCGGGTCGATCGCGGCGACCACGGTCCCGCCGTTTACCGGTGCATCCTCCGCGGCGGCGTAGGATAATGTTGCGGCAGCAATCAAAGCCGACAGCCCGACCGCGCGCGCGGCTCCGAGAAGCAATCGATAGAGCGTCGGCCGGCCCGTTCCTTCAGACCTTCGGCCTTCGCGTTTTATTTCTGCAACAGACATCCGTTCCTCCTTGGCGCTTCGGAATTCTCCGTCATGATTCACGTCTTCCCCGTGACGGTCGCCTCGGCACTCTCTCCGTGGGACGCAGCCAACATATTCGCCGAACCCGCCGACAGCTCATCGCGGGCCTGAGTGCGCAAAGGTTTGCCCTGGCGTGTGCGTGCTTCCCTGGGATTTGCGGAAAGGCGCGCCTCGAGGAGCAATCTCGTGTAGGGGTGGGCGGGCGCATCGAAGATATCCCGGCCGATCTCGACGATGCGCCCGTGCTGCATCACGGCGGTCCGCCCGGCGATCGACTGCACGGCGTTGAGATCATGGCTGATGAGCACAAAACCCACATTCATGCGTCGGCTCAGCTCACGCATGAGGTCGAGGATCTGCGCCTGGATCGAGATATCGAGACTGGAAAGCGGTTCGTCGGCCACAATGAGCCTCGGCTCGAGCATTATCGCGCGAGCAATCGCTATCCTCTGCTGCTGTCCACCGGAAAGCTGATGCGGGTAGCGCGTCAGATATTGTTCCGGTGGATCGAGACCCACGGCCGCAAGATGTCCGGCGAGAAAGGCGCGTAGCCTGGCCGGCTCGGCAAGGCCGTGGCGACGCGCTACATAGCCGAGCGACTGCTCCACCCGCATGCGCGGATTGAGCGAAGATGACGGATCCTGGAAAACCGCCTGGATGTCGCGCCGATAGGTACGCCATTGCTTGCGATCGAGCTTGTCCAGGGAAACGCCCCGGTAAAGCACGCTGCCTTGGGAGGGCTGCTCCAGCCGCAGCATGAGCTTGGCGAGCGTGCTCTTGCCCGACCCCGACTCGCCGACAATGGCCAGCGTCTCTCCTTCGTTGACGTCGAGATCGACGCCGTCGACCGCGTTTGCGTATTGCTTGCGCCAGCCCGAGGAGCCGCGGCTCGGATAAGTGCGGACGACGCTACGGACCTCCAGGATCGGCGCTGTCATCGCGCCACCCCGGAGGAAAGAGCTTCCGTGGAGAGCGCGGCTTTCGTTTCCGCAGGCGTAGAACCACGCCGGTGACGTGTGCTCAATTCGATGAGTTGCGCGGCATAGGGATGTCTTGGATTTTCGAAGACGTCGATTGTATCGCCGTTTTCCACCACCTTGCCGGCACGCATTACATAGACACGGTCGCAGAGTTCCGCGACGACGCCGAGGTCGTGGGTGATGATGACCATCGCCATGTTGCGATCGCGATGCAGACGACCAAGTGTTTCGAGGACTTGAAGCTGCACCGTGGCGTCAAGAGCCGTGGTCGGCTCGTCCGCGAACAGCAGTGCAGGCTCGCTTGCGAGCGCAATCGCGATCATGACGCGCTGGCGCATGCCGCCGGAAAGCTCGTGCGGAAAGCGCCGCGCCAGCTCTGCCGGATCGGAAAGGCCGGCCTCGGCGAGCAGTTGCTGGACTCGCGAGGAAACGACCCCGTCATGCTTTCCCCCGAGCGCCTCGGCCACCTGTTTGCCCACCCGCTTGGTCGGATTGAGGTAGCCGAGCGGATCCTGGAAGACCATCGAGAAGCCATTGCGCCGGCGCAACTCGCGGAGTGCGCCATCCGATATTCGAGTGAGATCAGCGCCTCTGAAACGCACCTCTCCCTGCAGCTCGGCAAACTCGACATTGGGCAGCAATTTCAAGATGGCGCGTGCGAGCGTGCTCTTGCCCGATCCCGATTCACCGACGATCCCGATGCTTTCGCCTCGTCTTACCGAAAGATCGACGCCGTCGACGGCGCGTACGATCGCGTCGCCCACATGCAAATGCACCTTGAGGTCGCGCACATCGAGCAACGGGTCGCAGTCGCCGCGGTCCGTGATACCGGCATCGTCCAGCATCGCGTTCACGACTGAAGTCCTCCGGCCCTGCCGCGCATGCGCGGATCGATGATTTCGTTCAGTCCGTCCGCGAACAGATTGAGGCCGACAACGGCGAGGCAGATGGCGGCGCCGGGAAAGAAGCTCGTCCACCAGGCGAGCGTCATGTAATCCTGTGCGACGTAGAGGAGTTGGCCCCAACTCACCATGTTGGGATCGGAAAGGCCGAGAAAGCCGAGCCCCGCCTCGATCAGAATCGCCACGCTGGCGTCGAGCGCCACCTGGACGACGACGGGCTGGATGGCGTTGGGAAGAATTTCACGCAACATGATATGCGCGGTCGACAGATCGGCGATTTTGGCCGCGGCCACGAAGTCCATCCCACGGAGCCTGATATACTGGCCATAGACAAGCCGCGCTTCGACCGGCCAGATGGCGAGGATGACGGCGGTGAGAAGCAACCAGAAGCTGCTGCCGAAAAGCGCCACGGTGAACAACACGACGACGATGACCGGCAAGGTCTGGAAGAGTTCCGCAAGGCGCATCAGAAGAGTTTCGATCGCGCCACGGAAGTAACCGGCCAGCATGCCGACCATCCCGCCAACGATCAGCGCTCCGAAAGCCGCGCCAAGGCCGATCGCGAGCGACGTGCGCGTGCCATAGACAATCAGCGAGAATATGTCGCGGCCCGTATTGTCGGTACCGAAAAGGTTTTGCCAGGACGGGGGTGAGAGGCTCGCCTGTGCCTGCTGGAGCGGATCATAGGGTGCGATCAGGGGCGCGAACAGCGCCACGACGACCAGCAGGAGGAGAATGGCGCAGCCGGCGGCGCCATGGCGGGTGCCGAGCATGTTTCCGACCGCCGCCCTGAAGCCGCGCCACGGACCGGCAAGCCATCGCGGATCGAAGGATTGCTGGTCAAGGGCGCGCTCTCCGCTCATCATCTGCTCCGGATACGCGGATCGAGCGCGGCATAGAGCAGGTCGACCAACAAGTTGATGACGATGACCGCGATCGCGGCAAAAATGACGATGCCGACGACCGTCATGTTGTCGCGCATGCGAACCGCCTGGACGAGGAGCAGGCCGAGGCCGGGCCAGGTGAAGACGGTCTCGAGCAATACGGCGCCGCCGAGCGCCGCGCCGAAGGCATATCCGGCCACCGTGACGAGCGGCGGGGACGAATTCCTCAACACGTGGCCGCGGATGATAGCGGAACGTGTGAGGCCCTTGGCGCGCGCCGTGATGATATATCCCTGACCGAGCGTATCGGCGACGCTGGCGCGCATGATGCGCGCGAAGCGGGTGCCCTCGTGCACGGCGAAGGCGAGCGCGGGGAGCGCGATATAGTGCGCCCTCTCCAGGATCCAGGAGAAGCCGTGAGCGCGTGAGACCAGCGGGCCCATTCCCTGCGTGGGGAACCAGCCGAAATGCACCGCCAGGACGAGGACCAGGAGCTGGCCGAGCCAGAACGTGGGGATCGCATAGGCGATCAGCGTCGAAGACGTCCAGAAATGATCGATGCGCCTGTTGCGCGTGGTCCCGGAGACAGTGCCTATCAGGACTCCGAACGGGATGGCGATCAGGAAGCCGACCAGCGTCAGCAGGATCGTGCGCGGTGCGCTTTCCGCGATGAGGTCCAGAACAGGCCTTTGAAATTGGTAGGAATAGCCGAAGTCGCCATGCAGCAGATTGACGAAATAGCTGTAGACCCGAATCGGGAATGGATCATCGAGATGATATTGCTTCGTGACCGCCGCTCTGAATTCGGGCGAGACTGGAAAATCGCCGACCATGGCCTGAACCGGATCGCCCGGGATCAGCTGCAGCATCAACAGGATCACGAAGATCACTGCGATCAGGAGGGGGATGGCGTGCAGCAGCCGGAAAAGGACGAACCGAAGCATCGGAACCCGGTCAGGCGAGGCGGAAAAAGTGGGCGGCGTTGCCGTACAGCCACTTTTCGATAACCGAATCCTTCAGCGGCAGGTTCCTGTATTCCGCGATCAGTTCCTCGAAGGAGGTGCCGAACAGGTAGCGCGACAGGCCCGTCATGATCTTGTCCTGCAGGAGCGTGTTGCCGAACTGGAGAAACTGCTCCCAACCCGATCCCTTCTGGGCGAGATAGCGCGGCCGATGGGCAGCTGTATCGCAATAGAGATTCGGATGGCGACGTAGGAGGCTGACCATTTCATTCACCCACGGCCAGCCGCCGAGGCCGGCGATGATGCGCAATTCCGGAAAATCGACCGCGACATTGTCGATGTGACGCGGATGGCCGAGATCGTAAGGCCGGTCGTTGGCATAATTCATGGCGGTGTAGATGCGGACCGGCACATCGAGCTCGACGCATTTGGCATAGAGCGGATAGTAGCGGCGATCGCTGGCCGGCAGACAGTTGTAAAGCGAGGAAACCCTCAAGCCGCCAACCCCATCCTCCTTCACCAGCCTTTCGAACTCGCGCACCGCCCGCATCCCGTCCATCGGATCGAGCGACGCAAAGCATATGAACCGATCCGGATATCGGCGCTTGATGGGACCGATATCGGCATTGCGGGCGCCGACGAGATAGCCGACGGCGACGCCGGCGCGATCCATGTCGGCGACGAGGCGCTCCAGTCCTCCATCATCTTCCTCGGCAGGCTTTGCGGAACGGTCGGATGCCTGCCGGAAAACATGCTGGTAATTGTCGAAACCATAACCTTCCGGCCGCGGCAGGGACTCGGGGAAAGGCGTGCCGGGGCGGCCATGGCTGATTTCGTGGATGTGCGGCGAGCGCAGGCTGGCGGGCAGGTTGACTTCCAGATCGATGACACGCGACATCCAAAGCTCCTCCAAGCGATCGGTCCACGCCGATGGCGAAAACGATCTCATGCCGTTGTCAGATAGAATGACCGATGTCGGAAACTTGTCAACTTGATAATTCATATATTGCAAAACTGTCGAATATCCTGACAATAATCGAAGCAGACGGGGAGAGTGCAATTTGAACAGATGGCAGGTTGAGGATCCCGGCTTCGCCACGACCCTGGCCAAGGGCCTGGCCGTGCTGCGTGCCTTTCGAGGCGGCAAGCCGAGGATGAGCAATGCCGAGATCGCGGCGGAAATCGGCGTCACGCGGCCGACGGCCGCCCGCCTCACCTACACGCTCTCAAAACTCGGCTATCTCAAATACGAAAGGTCGAAGTACCGCCTGGCCTGGCGCGTCGCCGCGCTTGCCAGCCCGCTCCTGCTCAACATGAACGTACTGCATGTCGCCCGCTCCTCGATGGAGCGGCTGGCGCAGGACGTAGGCGGTACGGTCTCGATCGGCGTGATCGACAATCTCGGCTTCCTCTATATCGAGACGGCGCGCGCCAACGAAAACATCTGGCATACGCCCGACCTCGGAACCATCGGCCCGCTGGTGGTCGCCACGATCGGCCATGCGCTTTGCTCGCTGCTCAGCGACGCCGACCTCTCCCAGATCGAGGAGAAGATTGCGCGCAAGTCGCCCGATCTCTGGGCTCAATTCGGCGATCGCTTCCGCGAGGGGGTCCGGTCGTGTCGAGATCGCGGATATTCTATTCTGAGGGGCGATTGGACGCCGGAAACGCATTCGGTCGGCGTGCCGCTCTTCCGCGACCAGAACGGCGAATGTTTCGCCATCAACTGCCGGGTGCCGATCTTCAGGCTGCGCGGCAATCAGATCGAGGAGGAAGTCGCGCCGCGATTGAAATCGCTCGCCAACAACATTCGTGCGCAATATCTGGCGACCGTGGCGCCCAGCGACAGCCGCTAGAGCGTCGGACGCTCGGGTTGAATCGTGAAGGATTCCGCTGATGTTGGTTTTGTGATTCACTTCCTTATGGAGGTGATTTGCGATGCCCAAACCCTATTCGCTGGATCTGCGTGAACGCGTAGTGCGGTTTGTCGA
>DASZUG010000055.1:0-76187 GCA_035547755.1 Rhizobiaceae bacterium | reverse complement strand
CACGCAGTCCGTCGTCTCCTCCTTCAATCGCACGGCGGGCGGCGGCATCTCGCTCGGCACCATTGACGTCGATATCACCAAGGTGTCGCTCTTCGACGCCAGCGCTACCGGCGCCGGCCTCCTCCAGAAAGGCCAGGCGCTGACTGCGGCCACTGCTGGCAATATCGCCAACGTGACCAACTCCTCGAATTCCGCCGCTGCTACGATCACGCTTGGCACCTTCGCGGCGTTCACGCTCGATGACAATGACACGATGCAGTTCCAGCTTGCCGTGAATGGCGACGACGCCAAGACGATCACGATCGACAAGGCAACCGTCGATGCCGCTCTTGGCTCAACCAATGGCAAGGTCGCAACCGACGCCGATATGGAGACGGTTATGGTCGCGGCGCTGAAGAATGCCGGCATCGATGCAGTTGACCATACTGGAACGCCGACGGCTTCTCAGGTCAAGGTAGATGGCTCGGGCACGAACCTGACGATTACGACCGGCCTCGTCGGAACTGCGACAACTGCGGCCTCGCTGACCACGACCGGCGCCGCTACGTCCAACAACGGCAATTTCTACAACGTGATGGACATCGACATCACGAATGCCAGCGCCGACGACCTGAACAACTATCTCGGCGCCGTCGACAAGATGTTCCAGAACGTGACCAGCGCGGCGTCGGATCTCGGCGCGGTGCAGAGCCGCATCACCTCGCAGCAGACCTTCGTGAAGGCGCTGATGGACTCGATCGACAGTGGCGTCGGCTCGCTTGTCGATGCCGACATGAACGAGGCATCGACCCGCCTGAAGGCGTTGCAGACCCAGCAGCAGCTTGGCATCCAGGCGCTGTCGATCGCGAATTCCAACTCGCAGAACATCCTGTCGCTGTTCCGCTAATCGAACCGTCTCAGGGGCAATGGGCCGGGGAAACCCGGCGGATCGGGCCGCGCCGCAAGCGCGGCCCGATTTCATTTTCGCACAAGCTTCGATCGCTAGGCTTCGCCACGCAACATCGCGGAGCCGTGGCCAGTGCCGGAGCAGATCCAGAATATCGTCGACAATCTCCGTGGCTTCGGGCCGCGCCGCCTCGCCATTATGGCCGGCGTCGCTGCTCTCGTCATGGCGCTGATCGGCATCGCCTCGGTCTATCTGAACCGCCCCTCCTATGAGACGCTCTACACCGGACTCGACCGTTCCGACGTCAACCAGATCGGCCTCGCGCTGGGTGACGCCGGCATCCGCTTCGATGTCGATAGCAAGGGAACATCCATCCTGGTGCCGGCGGGAAGCGCGCCTCGCGCCCGCATGCTCCTCGCCGAAAAAGGCCTGCCGACCAGCGCCAATGCCGGTTATGAACTTTTCGATCATGTCGGTTCGCTCGGACTCACCTCCTTCATGCAGCAGGTGACGAAGGTTCGTGCGCTCGAAGGCGAGATCGCGCGCACCATCCAGGCGATCGATGGCGTCAAGGCCGCACGCGTTCACCTCGTCATGCCCGACCGGGCGAACTTTCGACGCGTTGACGAGACGCCGACGGCCTCGGTCATGATTCGGGCAACCAATGTCGACGCGGTACGCGTGGCCATGACGATCCGATATCTCGTCGCCGCGGCTGTTCCCGGCCTTACGGCGGACAAGGTGACGGTGACGGATACCAACGGAACGCTTCTCGCTGCTGGCGATGATCCCAGCAATTCCACGGCCAGCCGTTCGCTCGGCGTCGAGCGCGCCGTGGAAACGCAGATCGAGGAAAACATCCGCCGCGCGCTCACCCCTTATCTCGGTGAGGACAATTTTCGCGCCAGCGTCAAAGCCGACGTGAACACCGATCAGCGCAAGATCGAAGAAACCATTTACGATCCCGATTCACGCGTCGAGCGTTCGGTGCAATCGGTCCGCTCCACCGACAATTCGAACCAGACCCAAGCGTCGCCGCCAACGACGGTCGAGCAGAACCTGCCGGAGCAGCAGCAGCCCTCGGCTCAAGGCCCGAAAAGCTCGGAGCAGCGGGACCGCCGCGAGGACACGACGAATTACGAGATCAATTCGAAGAAGATCAACACCACCAGCAACGGCTATTCGATCAATCGGCTTTCCATTGCGGTCGTGGTCAACCAGGACAGGCTGAAGGCGATCCTCGGAAAATCGGCGACGCCTGACCAGATCAATGCGCGGATCGCGGAGATCAACAGGGTTGTGGCATCGGCTACCGGCTTCGACAAGAAGCGCGGCGACGTGATTGACGTCGCGTCGGTGCCTTTCTCGGACATCGACAGCAATGCGGCGGCTGGACCGAGCTTGATGGACCGTCTGTCCGTGCATGTCGGGACGCTCATCAACGCCGGCGCTTTTATCCTGGTCGCGTTCCTGCTGACATGGTTCGGCCTGAAACCGCTCTCCTCCGCGCTGATGAAACCGCCCGCCGCCGCGCTCGCGCAGGACAATATGAGGGCCTTGCCGGCTGGCGAAGGGCAGATCGCATTGCCGGGACACGATGCGGCAACGAACGTTGCGACGGGCAACCCGATGGACGAGCTTCGCCAGAAGCTGCGACCGGCGCCGCAGGAAAGGCTGGCGCGGATGGTCGATCTGAATGAAGAGCGCACCGCGCTTATCCTGCGCAAATGGGCGAAACAGGGGGTAAGCTGATGGGTGCCTCCGCGCTCGCCGATATGTTGATGGATTTCGGTCAGACGGAACGCAGGCGCTCTCGAGCCACCGAGACCAGGGCAGCCGCCCCGGACAGCGCCGCCGGGATCAATCCTGAGCCGCCTGTCCGGATGGACATTGATGCCCTTCTGGCGGATGAGCGTGGAAAGGCGGAGGCGGAAGTCACGGCAAGGCTGGAAGAGCGCTTTCAGGAGATACTTGCCCTGGAGCGGGAAGTGCACGCCCGCGAAATCGAGGAAATGCTGACCGCAGCCGGTAAAGAGGCCGCCGGTCGTATGCTGGAGAGGCTGTGCGGAATGGAAGAACGGCTGGTGGCTCTCACGAGCGCGGCAACCGCCCGTATTCTCGGTTCCGTCGTCAGCGACGACGTGCGCCAGCGCGGCATCGAGGAACTCGCGCGAACGATCAGGCAGGCGGCAAGCGACGATGAAACGATCCGCATCCGCGTAAAGAGTCCACAAACGCTCTTCGCGGCGCTGGCGGAACACCTCGGCGACTGGGCCGTCCATCTCGAACATGCCGAAAGCTCGGGAATGGATATCACGGTCGATATCAATGAGACAGTGTTCGAGACGCGCTTCGCGGAATGGTCCGCATCACTCATGGAGGCCCTCTCATGAGCATTGGAGCGGACGGCGAACCGAGGCAGGAGATCATCATCGTCCGGCGCGGCAGCCATGACGATGACGACGCGCACCATGGCGGTGTCTGGAAGATTGCTTTCGCCGACTTCATGACGGCGATGATGTGTTTCTTCCTCGTCATGTGGCTGATCAACGCCGCCAACGAACAGACCAGGGTAGCTCTGGCGAGCTACTTCAATCCGGTCAAGCTGATCGACAGAAACACCAGTCGCAAGGGGCTGGATAATCCCGATATGACGGACCCTCTGGCAATGTCGAAAGGTGGCCAGAAGAACGACGACGCCAAGCCCTCGCCTGGAAAAAACGAAGGCAAGACCGGACCGAAGGACAAACAGCCCGCCGCCGATACGGCCGACAACAAGCATCCCTCCGACGACAAGCTCTTTTCCGATCCCTATGCGGTCCTCTCGGAGATAGCCGGCGAAACCGGCGTGAAGCAGAACATCAGTTCGAAGGGCGACGGCGGCGCTCAGGACGCCGGGCCGGCAACGGGCGCTTCCGGCGGAAAAGCCTATCGCGATCCCTTCGCGCCAGACTTCTGGTCGGAACAGATCCATCAGCCAAAGGATGCAATCGAAACCACACTTCCGGCCCCGGCGCCGAAGGCCAGCACGCCGACACAGGCAAAGACGGCCGGCGGAAAGCCCGAATCGAAATCGGCCGCCACATCTCTATCGAAGGAGCAGCCGGCTTCGACCACACCCGCCGTTATGGGCACGAAGCCTGCCGGCGTCGCCATAAGTCAAGTGGGCTCAACCACGCAGATGGCGGAGGAGGCCCGTTCCATCCGCGAGCAATTGGCCAAGGATTTCGGCAAGAACGACAAGATTTTTCAGGGGCTGAGCGTTGTCCCGACCGATAAGGGGATCGCGATCTCTGTTACGGATCAGCTCAATTACGGCATGTTCGAGATAGGATCGGCAGTGCCGCGCAAGGAACTTATCCTGGCGATGGAAAAGATCGCCAGGGCGCTTGCGGCTCACAATGGTCGTATTCGCATTAACGGCTATACCGACGCGCGTCCGTTCAAAGGCGGCGGCTATGACAATTGGCAGCTTTCGGCGGCGCGTGCCGAGGCGGCATACTACATGCTCGTCAGGGCCGGTCTCGACGAGAAGCGCGTTCTTTCCATCACCGGCTATGCCGATCGCAAACTCAAGGTGAAGGACGATCCCTATGCGGATGCCAATCGCCGCATCGAGATCCTTTTGGAGCCCGCCGGATAATGCGGCGCGCACGCCCGGCGGCAAGCTGCGCGGCTACGGCCGCCATTCTGATGGCGGCGATGCCGTCCGCTCTCGGCGCGCCGGCTGATTTCGCCCTCCAGCCTTACCAGATGGTCCGTTCCCTGCAACTCATCCAGGATCGCATCGCAAATGGCGACAGCGCCGCGATGCCCATGCAGCGCAAGCTTCTTGAAATGATCGACGAGCGGCTGAGGAAAACCGGCATCGACGTGTTCAAGAATGAACGCAATTTCCGCGCGCTGCTGATGTATGCGATGAGCGGCGGCAATCCCAGGACGGTAACGGAATTGTTGGCCAAGGCGCAGATCAGCCCGGCGGACAAGGCTCTCGCCAGGGGTGTCATGGGATACATAAACGGACGTCCGGCGGACGCGACCGAAGCCCTGAGAAGCGTCGATCCGCTCGCCGAGGAGCCGGAACTCGGCGCCTTCCTGGCGCTTGTCAAAGGCTCGGTGCTCACGTCTGAGAACCCCGCCCGCGCCCTCTCCTCTTTCGACCAGGCGAGGCTGCTCGCCCCCGGCACGCTGATCGAAGAAGGCGCATTGCGGCGGAGCCTGGCGTTAGCGGCGCAGATGGAAGACACAGCCCGTTTCCTGCGCGATTCCGATCAATATATCAGGCGTTTCCTGCATTCTCCCTATGCGGGGCAGTTTGCCGATTCCTTCGTCGCCGGCATCGTCAAGCTCCGCCCTGCCGTCAAACTTGATGCGATCGCTGCGGTCGTCTCCGATATGGATGCGGAGCATGGACGTTTTATCTATCTGCGCCTCGCCCGCGCGGCCACGCTTGCCGGACAAACCACGCTCGCCGTGTTCGCGTCGAAGCGTGCCGAACCCCCGGCCGGCGTGATGCCGTCGGATCCGCGAGCAGGGCTGTATGCCAGCATCGCTTCCATCACCTCAGGTAATGTCGGCGAGATCATTGGAAAGTTGCAGGCGATCGATCCGCAACGGCTGAGCGAAAGCGACCAGCAATTGCGCGACGCCGCGTTGCGCATCGCGCGTGAAGTCACAGCCCGCCCGCCAGCGCCGAAAGGCACAATGGTACACGCGCCGGAAATCGCCGTCGACGAGAGAGCGGCACTCCCTGCCTCAGGAAATCTCGATCCAAAGCCTGACATGGCTGCCGCCAAGGCAACGGAGACACTGGTCAGTCAGACTCAACAGCAACTGCAATCCATCGACAAGCTTCTGCAGGAAACCTCCGAATGAGTTCCAGCATCGCGCCTGCCGCTCTGACCCCAGCCCTCACCGCAAGAAACGCCGGGGGCCCCGCCCTATCAGATAGCGGGTCGGGTTTCTCGAATTTGCTCGACGCACCGCATGGCGATCGCGACCGGCAACCCGGATCATCATCCATCGCCTCGTCCTCCGCGCCGCAAAATTCGGGCCAGCAGCATCACGACGCCAGTCCGTCGGAAAGCGATCCGAAGGAGGCCACCGCCGCCTCGCCTCTTCCCACGCAAGACGACGACACGCATCAACCAAGCCCGGCGGCGGACGAACATCCTTCCACCACAAAGGACGAACGTGGCAAGGCGGCGCACGCAGGAAAGAAAACCGACGATTCCAAGAGCTCCAAAGACAATACCGCTTCCATCGATATCTCCGCGGTCCTTTTTGGCCTCTCCCTTCCCACCTCGAATATTTCTCGCACAAACGGCAGCGATCCTTCATCCGCGCCTGCCAGCAGGAGCGGATCGGACGCGGGTGCAGCACAAACGACAAATGCCCATTCCGCGAATTCTGCCTTGCCGAACGTAGAACAGGCCCTGATGCCTGCGAAACCGCCTTCATCCCTCCCGGAAATAGAGGGAGGGACGCCGCGTCCCACCGAAACGGCAGGCGCTCCGGCGACAAAGACCTCTGACGCGCCCACCGACAGCGCCGCCTCCACGTCGCGGACCTCTTCTTTCGCCAAAATAGCGGGCGTCACCGTGAATACGTCGACGGTCTCTTCCTCATCCGGCATACAAGCCGCCGGCCTTCAACCGGCAGGCGTCAAATCTGATACGATGATGACCGCCTCTCCAAGCACCGCGGATGGCGGCGCCGACAGCTCCGACGGCTCCATCGATGCAGGAAGCATGGCGCAGCACGCTCCTCCCGCAAGATCGCCTGGCACAAACACCGGAGACCGCGGCAATTCGGGATCGAGCGGGCAGGAAGGCGGCAATCCGGGAAAGCCGTCATCGGCGAACCTTCATCCAGCCTCGCCGCAGGCGGACATGACAGGCTCTACGACTTTCGGCAGCACCGGAAGCGGTTCGGGCACGCTCCTTGGCCAGACCGCTTCGTCATTCGTTTCGGGGATAGAAAGCGCCCAGCCATGGGCGGCCTATATGAACCAGGCCGCCTACATGGCGAATATGCCCGTCATGGGGATGTCCGTCCGCTCACTGTCGATCGCGCTTCAACCCGCCAGATTGGGCTCCGTGACCGCCAATCTTCACTTATCCGGAGATCAACTCAGGATAGAAGTCGAGGTTGGGACGGAAGAGGCGCGACTGCGCCTGTCGAGCGATGCGGACGACATCGTCAAATCGCTGCGCTCCCTTGGCTTCGATGTCAGTCATATCACGATCAAGCATGGAGGAAGCGTCATGCCCACCGCCGCGGCGGCGAACCAATCGACAGCGCAGGGACAGGGCAACGCGCCGTTCCAGGCTTCCACAAATTCGGGAGGAGGTTCGGGTGGCAGCGCTGCGGGAAGCAATGCGGGAAATAACAATGGTGACAATGGACATGCCCCGACGCCTCAGCCGACGGGCGGCGATGGCGGCTCTCACGGCCTTTATATCTAGCCTCGGAATGCCCGCCCCGGCGGCTGCGGCGTCCAATCCCTGCGAGACGGAAATCCTGCGTGCCTCAGCGCAGTATGGCATCCCGATTGGGATATTATACTCCGTCGGTCTGACCGAAACGGGGAAAAAGGGAACGTTGCAGCCTTATGCACTGAACGTCGAGGGCAAAGCCTATTTCCCTCCGACGCGCACGGAGGCGCTGCAGATCTTCGACCAGGCAGAAGCGCGAGGCGCGCGGCTCATCGACATAGGCTGCATGCAGATCAATCATCTCTATCATGGCTCGCATTTTGCAAGCGTGGGGCAGATGTTCAACCCGCGGCTCAATGTTGACTATGCCGCGCAATTTCTTGCCGACCTGAAGCGCAAGCATGTGAGCTGGTCGATGGCCGTCGCGCGCTACCATGCCGGTCCGAACAACGATCCGGCGCAGAAGCAGTATGTCTGCCGCGTCATCTCCAATATGGTCGCCACCGGCTTTGGCAAATGGACGCCGAATGCGCGGCGCTTCTGCAACTAAAGACTGCAGTCATAGACGACGTGTTCGTATCCTTTGGCCGCCTCCCGAAGACTGCAAGACACTGTTAGGGTTTCGCCACTATCTCCCGGTTCGCGATTCCCATTAGCCGCGGACATCCTTTTCCGCCTGGCATGGCGACATCCCTAAAAATGCCCCCCAAGAAATGGTGGTTGTTCATCGCCGCCGCCAGCGGATACCCCTTTCCGTGGGGTTCGGAAACGATGATTCGGGGTGCGGCCAATGATTGTCATAGTAGACGAGCGCGACCTTGTGAAAGAAGGGTACAATTCCCTCTTCGATCGCGAGGGAGTAGCGAGCGCCGGTTTCGGATCGAGCGAGTTCGGCGAATGGGTCGAGACGGCGGCCGACGACGAAGTGAAGGCCGTACGCGCGGTTCTAATAGGCGAATGCGGAGATGAGCCGCCCTCGCCGCGTCTGATACGCTCGCGCACCAGCGCTCCCGTCATTGCTCTTAGCGAACAGCATTCGCTCGAAAACACGCTCAAACTTTTCGAATCCGGCGTCGATGACGTTATCCGCAAGCCGGTTCACATCCGCGAGATCCTGGCGCGAATATCGGCGATCAGGCGACGCCTCAACGAGGAAGCTCCCTTTACCGACATCGGCGCCTTGCGCATCTTCACCGACGGCCGGGATCCCGAAATTGCCGGAACGGCGCTCCCGCTTCCGCGCCGCGAGCGGCGCATCCTGGAATTCCTCGCCGCCAACAGAGGGCGTCGCGTCACCAAGACACAAGTCTTCAACGCCATCTACGGTGTCTTCGACGAGGAGGTCGAGGAAAACGTCGTCGAAAGCCATATCAGCAAGCTTCGCAAGAAATTGAGGGAAAAGCTCGGGGTGGACCCGATCGATTCCAAGCGTTTCCTCGGATACCGCCTCATCGATTGAATCATGGATGGTGGCCAGCCTCGCGCAAGTCAGCAGACGTATGATCCTCGCGGTGCCCTTTGCCGGCTCCGGGTTGAAAAGCCCAAGCCCGGCGTGAGAATCGAGGAGAACGGGTCATGAGCCTATATGGAATGATGCGGACGGGTGTGTCGGGAATGTCCGCGCAGTCCAACCGCCTCTCGTCGGTCGCCGACAATATCGCGAATTCGAGCACGACGGGCTACAAGAGGTCGGACACGCAATTTTCCAGCCTGCTTCTCCCCAGTACCTCCGGCAACTACAATTCCGGCGGCGTCACCACGACCACCATCCACGACGTCACCGACGACGGACAACTCCAATACACGACCTCGGACACCGACCTCGCGATCCAGGGAAACGGCTTCTTCGTCGTGGCGGATCCGAACGGCACGCCTTACCTCACGCGTGCGGGTTCCTTCGTTCCCAACCCTCAAGGCCAGCTCGTCAACGCCGCGGGCTACACGCTTCTCGGCTACAGTTATGCCAACGGCACGCCTTCCGTGACAGCAAACGGCTTTCAGGGGCTCGTTCCGGTGACGATCAACCAGGCGAAGCTGACCGCCTCCCCTTCAACGGAGGGCGTCTTCGCCGCCAATCTGCCTTCAAACGCCACCGCCGTGGCCGCCGCCAACCTGCCCTCCGCAAACGCGGCCACGGCAACTTACACCGCGAAATCCTCGCTCGTCACCTACGACCAACTCGGCAATCAGGTACTGCTCGACGTTTATTCGACCAAGACCGCCGATAACACTTGGGAAGTGGCGGTCTACAACCAGGCAGACGCTTCCCCTGGCACGAGTTTCCCCTATAGCTCCGGTCCCTTGGCCACCCAGACCCTGACGTTCGATCCCGCGACGGGCGCGCTTGCCTCCACGAGCGCGAAAGACATTTCCGTGCCCATTCCCAACGGGCAGACTCTCGACCTCGACTTGTCCTCGATGACCCAGCTTGCGACGGATTATACCGTCAGCCAGGGCAAGGTGAACGGCAACGCGCCGGATGGCATCAGCAAGGTGACGATCGGCAGCGATGGTACGGTTACGGCCGAGTATGAGGATGGTTCTTCCGCAGCGCTTTATCGTATCCCCATCGCCGATGTGCCTAGCCCCGACAATTTGAGCGCCCTTTCAGGGAATGTCTATTCGGCCAATAACAAATCCGGCGCCGTGACGATGGGCTTTCCAAACACCAACGGCATGGGCGCGATCCAGTCAGGCGCACTCGAAGGTTCCAATGTGGATATTGCCACGGAACTGACGGACATGATCCAGGCACAGAGCGATTATTCCGCCAATTCAAAAGTTTTTCAGACAGGCTCGAACCTGATGGACATTCTCCTCAACCTGAAGTGATCGATGGCGCAGGAGCGCCGGATGTGACGAGGGAAGAGGGCAAAGAGATACGGAAAGGCAGATAATGTCGCTCACCACGGCCCTCTCGATCGCCCAGACGGCGCTGTTCAACACGTCGCGCCAGACCAGCGTCGTTTCCAACAATATCGCCAATGCAAGCAACGAGGATTACGGACGTCGCTCCGCCGTCACCTCGACCGCGGGAAACGGCGCGCAGATCGTCACCATCCAGCGCGCCGCCAACGATGCGCTGTTTCGCCAGAACATCGAGGCACTATCCTCCTATCAGGGACAAAGCGCCCTGCTGGATGGCCTGAACCAGCTTGATCTGTCGATCAACGGATCGGATGATTCCACCTCCCCCGCAACACTCCTCGGACAGTTGCAGCAGGCGATCAATCTCTACTCGGCGACACCGTCCAACGCCTCGCTGGCCAGCAGCGCAATCGATTCCGCGACGCAGATGGCCCAAAGCCTCAACAACGGCACGGAAGCGATCCAGGATTTCCGCGCGCAAATGGATTCGCAGATATCCTCCGCCGTCAGCAAGCTCAACAATTTGCTGCAGAATTTCGATCAGGCAAACAAGGCGGTTATTTCGGGGACACGCAGCGGCAGCGATGTCTCCGATGCACTTGATCAGCGTGATTCCATTCTCAAGCAGATCGCGCAATATATCCCCGTTTCGACCATGACGCGCGGCGACAACGACATGGTGCTGACGACGGCCGATGGGACGACGCTTTACGAGACGGTTCCCCGCACGATCGCCTTCGATCCGAAGGCGGTTTACACGCCGTCCACCACCGGGAATTCGATAACGATCGACGGCGTGCCGCTTCAGCCGGGAAGCGGCGGCAATACCACTGCCTCGGGCAGCATCGCGGCCATGCTGCAGCTTCGCGATGATGTCGCGCCCACCATGCAGAGTCAGCTCGACGAGATCGCCCGCGGGCTGATCAGTTCCTTCGCGGAGACGGACCAGAGCGGCACCGGGCAGCCCGATGCGCCTGGCCTGTTCACATGGTCCGGTGCGCCTTCCATGCCGGCCGCCGGGACTGTAACCACCGGCCTTGCCGGCAGCATCAGGGTCAATCCTCTGATGGATCCGTCGCAGGGCGGGGACGCAACCCTTCTCAGGGATGGAGGCGCCAACGGCGCCGACTACAAGGCCAACAGTTCCGGCGGCGCGTCTTACTCCGACCTGCTGATCAAATATACGCAGAACCTGGAACAGCCGATGAATTTTGACCCGTCTGCGGGAGCGGGCGACAAGGCAAGCGTGCTCGATTATTCCACCAATACCATCAGTTGGCTCGAAAACATGCGGCAGGCCGCATCAACGGCAGCGGACAACAAGAACGCACTCGCCACCAAGACACAAACCGCACTCTCAAATGCGACCGGGGTGAACATGGACGAGGAGATGTCCCAGCTTCTCGACCTCGAACACGCCTACCAGGCATCCGCCCAGCTGATGAAGACCGTCAACGACATGCTAAACTCCCTCATGGAAGCGGTGAACTGACGATGAAGACGACTTTCATTTCGTCCCAGGCCGTTTCGCAGGCCTTGCGCTACCAGATGGCCGACATGCAGCAACAGCTGACTCAGGCCCAGACCGAGATGGTGACAGGCAAGGTGGCGGACACCGGCCTCGCGCTTGGAGCCCAGACCGGCCAGGCAGTATCGCTGTCCCGCGACGTCGATCGCCTGAACGGTCTCGTCAGTTCCAACGCGCTTATCACCACCCGCCTGAGCGCCACCCAGAACGCGCTCGGCCAATTCGCCAGCGTGGCGCAATCCTTCCTCTCGACGCTCGTCACCGACAGCGCCGGCAGCGTCGACGATTCCGTCGTCCAGTCCGCCGCGCAGACTGCACTGAGTTCCGCTACCGCGGCCCTCAACACCAATGTCAACGGCGAGTATATTTTCTCCGGCATCAATACTGACGCGCAGCCGATAAACGACTTCACTGCCGGCAGTCCTTCGCCGAAACAGGCGCTGGATGATTCCTTCCAAAGCTATTTCGGCTTTTCGCCCGACGATCCCGCGGCGGCCAATATCACCGCCGACCAGATGAACGACTTCATGGACAATGTCCTTGAACCGCAATTCCTCGGCTCCGGCTGGCAGGGCATCTGGTCGAATGCTTCAGATCAAACGATCACGAACCGTATCTCGTTGAACGAAACGGCCCAGACCTCGCTTGGCGCAAACAATGCGGGCGCGCAGAAATTCATGATGGCCGCATCGATGGTCTCGGATTTCTTCAGCGGGAACCTGAGCGATGCCGCCAAGAACGCGATCGTTGGAAAGGCTTCTTCCCTTGTGGGAGACACGCAGACGGCCCTCACCGACCAACAATCGCAGATCGGCCTCGTGCAGAACCACGTCAGCAATGCCAACAATCAGTTGAATAGCCAGGTGAGCCTCTTCAACACCCACCTCGTCAGCCTAGAGGGTGTCGATCAGAACGAGGTAGCAACCAAAATCACCACCCTGCTCAACCAGATCGAGACATCCTACACGCTGACGGCGCGCATGCAGCAACTGAGCCTCGTCAATTACCTGTAACCGTGATCCTCGGACGGAAGCGATAATGTACCAATTCTCCTACGCTGAAATTCAGACCGATTCGATTGCCGACGCCAAGGATCGCGAAAGGCAATTGCTGACCCGTTCGATTGACCTCCTGGTCGCCGCCAAGGAAAAGGGACCCAACACCGTCCAGGCTGTTGAATCGATCCATTTTATGAATCGTGTCTGGACGTCGTTCATGCAGGATCTCGGCAGTAGCGAAAACGAATTGCCCAAGGAATTGCGCGCCAATCTCATTTCGATCGGTCTTTGGCTGCTTCGCGAGGGCGAAGCGATCAGGCAGGGCAACTCCACCAATTTCGAGGGGCTGATCGAAGTGTCCCAGATCATCCGCGACGGCATTCAATGAAAAGCGGGTTGAAGATATCGCTGAAGGCGAATGAGAAGATCTACATCAACGGCGCGGTGGTGAAGGTCGACCGCAAGGTCTCGCTCGAATTGCTGAACGAAACGCAATTTCTGCTGGAGAGCCACGTCCTGCAGCCCGAGGACGCGACGACCCCTCTGCGCCAGCTTTATTTCATCGTGCAAATCATGCTGATGAACCCGAACAACGCCGAGACGGCGCTTTCCATGTTCAAGACGACGCTGCCGCTATTGCTCGAGACCTTCCGCGACAAGCATATCCTTTCCTCGCTCAAGCACATCGACGGTTTTGTCGCCGAGGGACGCGTCTATGAAGCGTTGAAGGCGATCCGTGATCTCTATTCGGCCGAAAATGAAATCCTGCATCCGAAACCCGCCCCGATGCCGGCGGCTTTCACCATGGAAATGAGGGAGAGCGCATAATGTCCGTTCCGTCGGTTGGCAGCACGAACAACACCGCGACAAATTCCACCAATGGTTCCAGTTCGAGTTCCGCAACATCTGCGCCGACGCTCGACTACAATTCCTTCCTTACGCTCCTCATGGCGGAAATGAAGAACCAGGACCCGACGAATCCGATGGATTCGACGCAATATGTCGCGCAATTGGCGACATTTTCCCAGGTCGGACAGGCTGTCCAAACCAATTCCAAGCTCGACCAACTCTTGCAATCTTCGGCATTGTCGCAGGCGGGAAGCATCATCGGCCATACAATAACCTCAGCGGATGGTACGGTTACGGGAACGGTATCGGAGGTCAAGGTGCTCTCCAACGGCATCACCGCAGTGCTCTCGAATGGACAGGAAGTCGCGGTCGGCGCCGGCGTGACGATACAATAGTCCGCTGCTTGCGGGTCGACACAAGACAGGATGGTCCGATGAACGAGGCCGACGCACTCGATATCGTCCAATACGCGATATGGACGGTCCTGATCGCCTCGGCTCCCGCCGTCATCGTCGCCATGGTCGTCGGTGTTGGCATCGCGCTCGTCCAGGCCCTGACGCAGGTGCAGGAGATCACGCTGACCTTCGTGCCGAAGATCGTCGCCATCCTGGTGGTCGTTGCGTTCACCGGCCCCTTTATAGGCGCGCAGATATCGTCCTTCGCCGATGTGATTTTCCAGCGCATCCAGAACGGCTTCTGATCATCGATCGCTGTTCTTTCGGACAATGAGGCGCGCGATCAGCCTCACCCTCGCGCAAGCTTCGCACACTAGCGTAGCGCCGCCGGCACTGTGCCGGCGCTTAGAGTGTGATTCATGGCGCTTACGGACACCAGCCCTGCGGGCGAGATCAGGAAGCACGGACGCGATGTCGGCTTCGCCATCGGCATCATCACCATCCTGTCGGTGCTCTTCCTGCCGATCCCATCCTTCCTGATCGATCTCGGCCTATCGGTCTCGATCGCCATGTCGGTCCTGATCCTGATGGTCGCGCTCTGGATCGAGAGGCCGCTCGATTTCTCGTCCTTTCCGACCGTCCTGCTGATCTCGACCATGCTGCGCCTGTCGCTCAACATCGCGACAACCCGCGCCATCCTGTCGAGAGGAGACGAGGGCACCAATGCCGCCGGCTATGTCATCGGCGGCTTTTCCCGCCTGGTCATGGCGGGAGATTTCGTCATCGGTCTTATCGTTTTTTTGATCCTGATCGTCGTCAACTTCATTGTCATCACCAAGGGCTCGACGCGTATCGCCGAGGTCGGCGCACGGTTCACTCTGGACGCGATCCCCGGCAAGCAGATGTCGATCGACGCGGATTTGTCGGCCGGCATGATCACGGACAAGGAGGCGCAACTCAGGCGGCGTGAACTCGAAGAGGAAAGCGCCTTCTTCGGCTCCATGGACGGCGCCTCGAAATTCGTCCGCGGCGACGCGGTCGCGGGTCTCATGATAACGGCCATCAATATCGTCGGCGGTATCGCCATCGGCTATGCCCGCCATGGCATGGACCTTGCCCAGGCAACCGATGTCTTCACCAAGCTTTCCGTCGGCGACGGGTTGGTTACGCAAATTCCCGCGCTGATCGTGTCGCTCGCGGCCGGTCTGCTTGTCTCCAAGGGCGGCACGCGCGGCTCGGCCGACAAGGCAGTCTTCGGCCAACTCGGCAACTATCCCCGAGCGCTCTTCGTCGCGGCGCTCCTGATGGGCGTTCTCGCGCTCATGCCAGGCCTGCCCGCCCTACCCTTCCTGTTCCTCGGCGGCACCATGGCCGGCGTGGGTTACATCATCCCTAAGCGCGCGGGAGAGCGCGCCGCCGCGGAAGCGGAAGAAGAAAAACAGAAGAAGGCCGCCAAGGAAGATGAGGAGAAAAACTCTCTCAAGGCCTCGCTCAAGACGACGGAGGTCGAGCTCGCACTCGGCAAGCAGCTTTCCACGAAGCTTCTTCCCCTGCACCAGGAACTCGCCTTTCGCATGGGAAAGATGCGCAGGAAATTCGCCCTGCAATATGGCTTCGTCGTTCCCGAGGTGCGGCTGACCGACGATTTCGGCATTCCGGCGAAAAGCTATCAGATCAAGATCCACGGCACCGTCGTCACCGAGCACAAGATGCGCGTCGGCGAACTGATGGTTCTGATCGGCAACGGCAAGGCGCCCGACATACCGGGCGAAGAAGTGCGCGAACCCGCTTTCGGCCTCCGCGCTTATTCGGTGCCGGAAATGTTCGCGGAAGATTTGAAGCGCGAGAACCTTACCTATGCCGACAACATGTCGGTCCTGCTTACTCATCTTTCGGAGGTCATCCACAATAATCTGCCGCAGCTTCTCTCCTACAAGGACATGAAGGCGCTGATCGACAGGCTCGACCCGGAATACCGCAAGCTCGCCGACGAAATCTGCACTTCGAATATCTCCTATCCTGGGCTTCAAGCCGTGCTGAAGCTTCTGCTCGCGGAGCGCGTCTCGATCCGCAACCTGCACCTGATCATCGAAGCGATCGCCGAAATCGCGCCGCATGTGCGTCGCACCGAGCAGATCGTCGAGCATGTGCGCATGCGTATGTCGCAGCAGATCTGCGGTGACCTGACCGAAGGCGGCGTGCTCAAGGTGCTGCGCCTCGGCAACCGTTGGGACATCGCGTTCCACCAGAGCCTCAAGCGCGATGCCAAAGGCGAGATCCGCGAATTCGATATCGATCCGCGTCTTCTTGAGGAATTCGGCCAGGAAGCATCGAAGGTGATCCGTTCGCATCTCGATGCAGGCGAACGCTTCGTCATCGTCACCGCCCCGGACGCCCGGCCCTATGTGCGTATGATCATCGAGCGTCTCTTCGCGACGCTGCCGGTGCTCAGTCATGTCGAGATCGCCAAGGGCGTCGAAATCCGGGTACTCGGGTCGATTTCGTGACCGGCGCGCCATTGCCTCAATTGGTGATCGCGGCCTTTCTGACCTTCTGCCGCGTAGGCGGCTGCTTCATGACCATGCCAGGCTTTTCGAGCGCGCGCGTGCCGATGCAGGTCAGGCTTTTCGTCGCGGTGGCGGCCAGCCTGGCGCTCTTCGCCAATCTGTCCGATGTCCTCCTGCCCTATGCCGGAAGCGGCGCCGCGGTTCTTCTCAAAACGGTCGTCTCCGAACTTCTGACCGGCATTCTGATCGGCATGGTGGCGCGGCTTTATCTCCTCGCCCTTGAATTCATCACGACCGCGATCTCAACCATGATGGGCTTCAGCGGATCGGGCGGCGTTGCCCTCCTCGAGGATTATGCGGAATCGCCCCTCGGCGCGATCATCTCCTTTTCTGCCCTGATGCTGCTCTTTGCGCTCAATTTTCATCTCGATATCATCCGCGCGCTGATCAGTTCCTACCGCATCGCGCCGATCGACGTGCTCTTCAACCCGCAGACGGCCTTGATCAATGTAAGCGACACCATCTCGAATGCCTTCTTCGTCACCTTGCGTCTCGGCAGCCCCTTCATCGCTTACGCACTGCTGATCAACCTGACCACCGGCTTCATCAATAAGCTCGCCCCACAGATACCGGTCTATTTCATCTCGCTTCCCTTCGTCATCGCCGGCGGCCTGATTCTCATGTATTTCGGCATTCCGAGTCTTCTCAGCCTCTATGCGGATTCCTTCCTCCCCGTGACGATCGGGAGGTAGGGGGATGGCGACCGACAGCAGGCGGTTGCGCCGCCTCCTCGACCTGCAGGGCAAGCTGAAAGCCGTCCACGAGATGCGCCGCGCGGATTACACCGCAAAAGCTGTTGCGGCAGGAAAGGAAGCGGCGGAACTCTTTGCCGAGATGGGGGATCCGGAATCCTTCTCCCGCCTCTTCCCAGACCTCTATGTGCGCGCCGTCCGCACCGCGCTCGCGCGCGAGCACCATTTCAAGGAGAAGGCGCGCCAGGAGGCAGTTGCCGTCGCCACACAGACCGCGCGCACCAACATGGTGGAGGATGCATGGCGCTCCGCCCGGCGGCAGGAAGAGCGCAAGGAGCAGGAAAAGGAAACATTGGAAACGGTCGAACGCCAGTTCCATGCGGGAATGGCGCGATCGCGGGACTGACCGCCGCCAGCGTCAGCCTGCCGCAAGCTTGTTGCTCCATAGTGGGACAACAAGGAAATCCTCCAGGGAGCCTCACTTTTGGCCATTTCACCGCCAGGCGATATCGTTCTCGACGTGGCACGCGCGGTCGGTCCGGAAGGGATGGAAACCGCCAAGGCAGCGCTCGAAAAGCGCGCGCAATCGGGAATTGCCGCAGCACCCTTCGAGCCGGTAGGCCCCGAAACGGCGGGGACCTCCAACAGCACCGCGCCAGCCTCATCGACGGCTCCTGCGAACAAGGCTTATCAACGGTTCGAGGCCGTTGTTCTTCAGACATTCCTGCAATCGATGATGCCGAAGGACAGCGAGGCCGTATACGGATCTGGGCTGGCGGGAGACATGTGGAAATCCGAGCTTGCCCAGCAGGTTGCCTCCGTCATGGCGAAGCATGGCGGCATCGGCATCGCAAACCGCCTTCTCAAGGCGCACTACATGGTCGAAGGCAAGAGCGTCCCCTTGACGGGGGCTTCGGACGGAACCGCGAAGGCCGAACAGGATGCCCGCCACCTCATGACCCACGCCGTCATCGATGAGATGCAGCGCAAGCTGACCATGCCGATCGGAACCGGCGCGCAGTCGGACGAAACCAGAATCTAGAAGGCTTCAATGATGACCGCCAATCTGCCATCCAAGCTCAGCCGCTCCCAGAACAGCACTGACACGATCTCGCGGCCGGTAAACCTGTCGGCCATCATCGGCCGCATCGAAGCCACTATAGAGCAAGAGACGGCGGCGATCCGGGGCAATCTGGACTTCGATATTCCCGCATCGAATGCGCGCAAGAGCCGCTATCTCTATGAATTGAACAAGGCGGCCCGCTGCGTCAGCCCGCTGGATATTTCGACGGAGGAGCGCACCCAGCTCGTCAGGCTGCGCGAGAAACTGGCGGCCAACGAAGCGGCAATCCTCGCGCATATTAACGCGGTAACGGAAGTGGCGGCGCTTATCCAGAAGGCAATACAGCGCGCCGAGGCCGACGGCACCTATTCGGCGAGGGAGTTCGCCGGAGACCGCATTCCCTCATGATCAAATTCGCCGCCGCCGCGTTCTGGCTTTGCGCCGTGGCGATCGGGGCCATGGCCTATTCCTTTTCCAGCAACATGCCGGGCGCGAAGGCGGCGCAGCCTGCCTTCTTCGGCGGCCTCGACTATGAGCGCACCGGCGTCATATCGGTGCCGTTGATCGATGACGGCAGGGTTTATGGTTATTTCCTCAGCCGTCTCGTCTATACCGTCGAGCCGAAAGTCTCTCGCAACCTCTCCATCCCGGCCGACGCGCTCCTGGTCGACGCCGTCTACAGCTATCTCTACGGCAATCCGCTGATCGATTTCACCAAGGTGAAGAAGCTTGATCTCGATAAGCTCCGCGACGGTATCCGCGACGCTATCAACAAGAAGGTCGGACGAAAGCTGGTGCATGACGTACTTGTCGAGCAGATCGAATATCTGTCCAAGCAGGATATCCGGGATAATGCCTTCAAGCGCCATGTTGGCGAGACCGCCGACCCGGAGCACGGTACCGTCATCACGCCGCACGAAACGGAAGGCGGTGCGGGCTGAACCCATTCGAGCTGCCTGTTCGAGGCGCGCGCGCGGCCCTATAATAGAGACGTGTCAGGATGATCGAGAGGACAGCCGATGAGCATGGATGCAATCGCGGAAAAGATGCGCGCCAAGGTGACAGGCAGTGGCTTCGACCGCTCCGTTAAATTCGACTGCGGCTCCGAAGGCGTTGTCGTCATCGACGGCGAAAACGTTTCAACCGCCGACGCGCCGGCGGATTGCACGATTGCGGTCTCGAAGAGCGATCTGGAAAACCTGCTTGCCGGCGACCTCAACCCGACCGCCGCCTTCATGCAAGGCAAGCTGAAGGTTTCAGGCGACATGTCCATCGCCATGGCGCTCGCCCAGGTAATCTGAGTGACCTCACCCGCTCACGCCGGGTGAGGCGACCCTCAGGCGGCGACGCCGAGCGACGCCGGTTTCATTTTCCGCCCCGCCGGCCGGAGCACGCCATGCGCACCGTCGAGCGCGCCGGCTGCGAGTTCGAGCGCCAGGAAGCGGCGCGGCTCGTAGGGACCGGGCATGGCCAGATTGCCCGTCTTTTCCGAGGAAAAACCGAAGCGCTCGTAATAAGGCGCGTCGCCCACGAGCAGGATCGCGCCATGGTCGCGCTTTTCCGCTTCGTGGATGGCGTGGCGCATCAGCGCGGAACCGATGCCCGCCCCTTTCAGAAGCGGATCGACGGCAAGCGGTCCGAGCAGTAGGGCAGAGCCGTGTAGGTCGCCTGCAGTCACATCCCACAGCCTGACAGTCCCGACGACATCGCCTTTGATATCTCGCGCGACGAACGCAAGACCTTCCGACGGGATACGCCCGCGCCGCAGTTTCTCCGACGCCTTCCTGCGCCAGTTCGGCCCCATGGCTCGATCGAGCAGCGTATCGCGCGCCGTAATGTCGGCCGCCGTTTCGGCACCAATGGTGAAGCTGCCCATCTCCCCCACAAGGGGGGAAATCGTCAGCGGATGCCAGACCGTCACTCCGGCAATGTTCTCCCGTATTTCCATTTCCTTGATCCTTCACGAGCAGAATCCGTTCCACAAGCGAACCGGCAGGCGTGCGCGAACGCCTGACCTGCCGGCGATCCGACGGGAGAGCCCCGTCAGATCACGTAGGATCGGAGCGGTTCAAACCCGTTGAAGGCGACCGAGGAATAGGTCGTGGTGTAGGCGCCCGTTCCCTCGATCAGCACCTCGTCGCCGATGGTCAACGACAGCGGCAACGGGTAGGGCGTCTTCTCGTAGAGCACATCGGCGGAATCGCAGGTTGGCCCGGCGATCACGCAGGCGCCGGTTTCGCTGCCATCATGCCGCGTCACGAGCGGATAGCGGATCGCCTCGTCCATCGTCTCGGCGAGACCGCCGAACTTGCCGATGTCGAGATAGACCCAGCGTACATTATCTGTCTCCGCCTTCTTGGAGATCAGAACGACTTCCGACTTGATCACGCCCGCATTGCCGACCATCCCGCGGCCGGGCTCGATGATCGTCTCCGGGATGCGGTTGCCGAAATGCCGGCTGAGCGCCGCGAAGATCGCCTCGCCATAGGCCTGAGCCGCCGGAATGTCCTTCAGATAGCGCGTTGGAAAGCCGCCGCCGAGATTGACCATCTTGAGCACGATGCCTTCTTCAGCCAGCGTCGCGAAGACCCCCTTGGCGTCGGCAAGCGCACGGTCCCAGGCCGAAAGATCGGTCTGTTGCGAGCCGACATGGAAGGAGACGCCATAGGGCTCCAGGCCGAGCGCCTTCGCCGCCCTGAGTACCTTGACGGCAAGCGCCGGCACGCAGCCGAACTTGCGCGACAGCGGCCATTCGGCCCCTGCGCCGTCTGTGAGCACACGACAGAACACGCGGGAACCGGGAGCCGCGCGCGCGACCTTCTCGACCTCCTCGACGCAATCGACGGCGAAGAGCCGAACGCCGAGATCGGAGGCGCGCGCGATGTCCCGCTCCTTCTTGATCGTGTTGCCGAAGGAGATGCGGGACGCCGGCGCGCCGGCGTCCATCGCCATCTCGATCTCGGCGACCGAAGCGGTATCGAAGGACGAGCCGAGCGAGGCGAGAAGCCGCAGCACCTCGGGGGCGGGATTGGCCTTTACCGCATAGTAGATACGGGAATCGGGCAGCACCTTTTCGAAGGCGCGGTAATTGTCGCGCACGACGTCGAGATCGAGCACCATGCAGGGGCCGTCAGGACGTCGGGTGGCGAGGAAATCGAGGATACGCTGGGTGGCCATCGGTCTCTCTCCATCAAGCGGTCTCCTTGCGGGAACCGCGTCAAGCTGCTGCGGGTTCCGGGCGCCCTGCCACGGGTTCCGCTTTGGACAAAGGACGTGATGCAAAGCGTCATGGCGCCAGCCGGTGGAGACCCCGGAACCATGATGCGTGTATCACGCGGCGATGAGCGACCGCCCTCGGGCGACTGCTCGCTTTGTCTGCCTCAGCTTTGGATTGGGAGAACCGATCCGCACTGCCGGCAATGAAGGTGTGCCTCTTCAGTAACCCCGGTCTATGGACGACCGGCAGACACCAGAAAGGCCCGCACCGTCGTTGCTTCAAGGCGTCCTCGGTTCAGGCGGTTGGCCGCTTGACCGACCGGGCTCGTTAGGTCCCGGGTACCGTCCCGATTTCCTCGCCATTTCGAGGGTCGGGGGACGCCCACAGGCACGTGCGACTTTGGGCGACCGGGATATAAGTGGAAATTGATGACCATTCAATGAAAAATGACGGCCGGGTTGAAAAAATCACGCCTGTGACCGATAGAGACAGGAACCATATCGGGGGTTTGGACGATGCTTTCGACACGCGATCCGCTCAACGCTTTCCTCGATCTCCCGGAAGCCTTTGTTCCTCATGCAAAAACTGGCTCTCTCGCCAGTCTCGATCTCGGCGTGAAGGATATCTTCGACGTTGCCGGCTATCCGACCGGCTGCGGCAATCCTGACAGGTTTGAGGAGGCCAAACCCGCTCTTGCCACGGCTTCGGCCGTACAGGCCTTTTTTGATTCGGGTGCGCGATTCGCCGGCAAGACCCAGACCGAGGAACTCGCCTTCTCGCTGATGGGGGTGAATGCGCACTTCCCCTCCCCGGTCAATTCCGCGGCGCCCGAACGCGTCTGCGGCGGCTCCTCCTCCGGTTCGGCCGCCGCTGTTGTCGGCGGCCTCGTGCCGCTTGCCACCGCGTCGGATACGGGCGGTTCGGTCCGCGCGCCGGCAAGTTTCTGCGGCTTGGTCGGGCTGAGGACAACGCATGGCCGTATTCCGCTCGATCACACCATGCCGCTCGCCCCTTCCCTCGACACGTTCGGCTGGTTCGCAAGCGACATCGCGCTTTACACCAGGGTCGGCGATATTCTCCTCGGCGAGGACAGCCACAAAGGACGTATTCAGCGCATGGTGAGGATCGAAATCCTCGACGGCCTCGTGCTGGGGCGGGAGGAAGAGGCTGTCTACAGGGCGGCGGCTGCGACGCTTTCGACCTTCTTCGGGTTGCCTTCTATTCTCCAGTCTTTCTCCCAGGATATCGATGACCTCTACTGGTCCTTCCGCAAGATCCAGGGTTTCGAAGCATGGCAATGCCATGGCGATTGGATCTCCGCGAAGGACCGCCACCTCGGACCCGGCGTCAAGGAACGGTTCGAATTCGGCTCCGCCATCGATGAGGAGACGGTACTGCGCGAGCGCGTCCGTCGCGAGGCATTCCGAGCCGAACTCGCGGACCTCCTTGGCGACGACGGTGTGCTGGTCCTCCCCACCGTGCCAGGAGCGGCCCCGCTCAAATCCGATTCCTTTGACGGCATGCAGGCTTATCGCGAGCGCGCCATGCGTCTCCTCTGCCTGTCAAGCCTCACAGGTTTTCCGCAAATAACGCTGCCGCTCGACAAGGTGTCCGGCGCGCCGTTCGGCATTTCGCTCCTCGGGCCGAAGGGCAGCGACCGTCAACTCATCCAACTCGCCGGCGACATTCTCGGGCGGAACTGAAACGCGCAATGGACACGCTCACCCGCATGCGCGCCTTCATCGACGTGGTCGAGGCCGAAGGTTTCTCCGCGGCCGCCCGCAAGATCGGCCGTTCCAAGGCGCTCCTGTCCAAATATGTGCGTGAGTTGGAGGACGAACTCGGCGCGCTGCTTCTCAACCGCACGACACGTCAGTTCTCCCTCACGGAGGCGGGCCACACCTATTTCGCCCGCGCCTCCGAGATTATCAGGGAGATCGACAGTCTCGCTGACAGCGTGCGTGAATCCGCCAGGGACGTACGCGGCAGGATCAAGCTTTCGGCGCCACGTACTTTCGCCGATGTCGAGATCGGGCAATCGCTCATCGACTTTGCCAAAGCCTATCCCGACATCACGCTCGATATTCATCTCGATGATCGTTTCGTTGATCTGGTCGAGGAAGGGTTCGATCTCGCCATCCGCATCACCCGGCTCGAAAACTCTTCTCTCATCGCCAGGAAGCTTGCGCCGTTCTCCGTCAGGCTCTGTGCATCGCCGGAACTGATCGCGAAAAGGGGCCGCCCTCTGAAGCCGCAGGATATGGCGCATCTCCCCTGTATCGTCGATACCAATGGGCGCTGGCTGTCGAACTGGCCGTTCATTGGGGAGAATGGCGGAACCCTGAGCGTTCCGGTTTCGGGACCGATCGAGGTCAACAGCCCGCTCACCGCCAAAACGGCGGCGCTCGCCGGCCTCGGCTATGCCATGCTGCCAGACTTCATCGCCGCCGAAGAGATTGAAAGCGGCCGGTTAGTGACGGTTCTTGACGAGCATATCTGCACAGAAGGCAGCGGCATTTTCGCTGTTTATCCGCACAGGCGCTACCTGCCCGCCAAGGTCAGGGTCCTGGTTGATTACCTGGCGCAATGGTTCAAAAGGTGCGATCCGGAAAGGCGAGCCGCGCCGGCGCGTGTGATCAAGACCGACGCATCTGTCCCATGAAGCGGGAACATCAATAATACGCCTCGATAGGGTGAAGTCCCATTTCTGCCTGCTTTCCACCTGAGGAAGTCTGGGCGGTCCCGCCATATCGACAAGCTGATTCGGGCACTTGCAACGACGCTTCCGACAGAGTTGGCCTGCATGGGATTGTTGCAAACGCTTCATCGAACGGCACTGCGGATCGCTGTGAGAAGCCTCGCGAAATCGGGAGTCTTCCTGGCGTCTTGCCTCATCTCGCTTTTCGCAATGGCGCCAGCATCGGCCCATCCGCATGTCTTTGCCGAAGCGAGGCTCGAACTCGTCATCGGTCCGGATCGAACCGTCCGGGCGCTGCACCATGTCTGGCGCTTCGACGAGGTCTTTTCTTCGACGGTCCTTCTCGAATTCGACAAGAACAAGGATCTGAAGTTGGAGAATTCCGAATTGGAAACCGTCGCCAAGACGATCCACGATTCGCTCGCCGACTATAATTATTTCCAAGTCGTGAAGCAGAATGGCAAGGACGTCCCGATGCAGGCCCCTGCCAAGCTGATGGCGAGCTTCAAGGACGGGCAACTGATCGTTTTTTTCGAAACACATCCGAAGACGCCGCTCCGGTTGGTGGCTGGCAGGACGGATTTCGGTATCTATGACCCCACCTTCTATACGGCGATCGATTTCCTCAAGGACGAGGATATGCAGGTGAAGAATCTGCCGTCGGACTGCACCAGACGCGTTATCCGGCCCGATCCCGACACGGCGATTGCGCAAAATCGTTCGTCGCTGACGGACTCCTTCTTCGCCGACCCGACCAATCTCAGCCAGATTTTCGCGACCAAGCTGCAACTGGAATGCAAGGATTGAAGCCCATGAGGGGGACCGCGGCGAAAAGCATTCTCGGCTTGGCGATCGGCGCCGCAGCATCGGCCGCATTGTCGGCTCAAGCACATGCGCAAAGTTCGCTCGGCATCGGAGCGGCGGAGCCGATGATCACACCCGCCGGCCCGTTTCCTATCTTCATGCAATGGATCAATGTCCATCAGCAGGAATTCTACCGGTCGCTCACCAAGGTGCTTGAAACGATGCGTCACGATCCGGGCGAGGCCTGGTGGCTGATCGGCATCTCCTTTATCTACGGCGTTTTCCATGCCGCCGGCCCGGGACACGGAAAGGCGGTTATCTCGTCCTATATGCTCGCCAATGAGATCGCGCTCAGACGCGGCGTCGTTCTCTCTTTCCTCTCGGCGGCGATCCAGGCGATCACCGCTATCGTCCTTATAATGCTGGCATTCCTCGTTTTGCGTGGCACGTCATGGTCCGTAACCGATACGACCTGGGCAGTGGAGATCGTCAGTTACGCCATGGTGGTCGGCTTCGGCCTATGGTTGCTCTGGCGCAAACTCGCCACGCTGTGGCGAAATCGCAGAGGGAAAATACCCGCTACAGCAAGCCTCTCTGCCGCCCATGTGCACGACGCCGCGCACACGCATGGGGGGCATGGTCATGCCGCAGATCACCATCATGATCACGGCCACGTCGGCGAAAATGACCACCGTCACGCGCACAGCCATGCCGAGGGCGAGGTTTGCGACATTTGCGGCCACAGCCATGCGCCAGATCCAGCGCTTCTCGGCGGTGAAACCTTCGACTGGCGAACAGCATGGACGGCCGTGACCGCTGTGGGCTTAAGACCCTGTTCAGGCGCTCTGATCGTATTGACCTTCGCCTTCCTGAACGGCATCTATGCCGGCGGCGTCGCCTCTGTCCTCGCGATGGCTCTTGGCACGGCGATCACCGTCTCGATCCTCGCCACACTTGCCGTAACGGCCAAGAACATTGCGGTGCGGATTTCCGGAGGTGGCCAACTCGGCGGCTACATCACTTCCGCCTTCGAGATCGGCGGCGCACTACTCGTCATTCTGTTCGGACTGGCGCTGCTGATGGCAAGCCTTCGCGGCCTGCCGCTCCCCTCATAACGGAGCGAAGAATTCCTTCCCTTCAGGCGTTCTGGCCGTGTATGGCCGCGAGCACGGCATCGGTAACGTCGCGCGTCGTCGCTTTGCCGCCGAGATCGGGCGTATGCAGCGCCGGATCGGCCGTCACGCGCTCGACCGCGGCCATCAGCCTTGCGGCGGCATCCTTCTCGCCGAGATGATCGAACATCATCACCGCGCTCCAGAACGTGCCGATCGGATTCGCGATCCCCTTGCCAGTAATATCGAAAGCCGAGCCGTGGATCGGCTCGAACATGGAGGGCGTCTTGCGTTCGGGATTGAGGTTCGCTGTCGGCGCGATGCCGATCGACCCGGCAAGCGCGGCCGCAAGATCGGACAGGATGTCGGCATGAAGGTTGGTCGCCACGATCGTATCGAGTGAGCGGGGGTTCATCACCATGCGCACCGTCATCGCATCGACCAGCATCTTGTCCCAGGTGACATCAGGAAATTCGTTGGCCACTTCCTTTGCGATCTCGTCCCAGAGCACCATGCCATGGCGCTGCGCATTCGATTTGGTGACAACCGTCAGGAGCTTGCGCGGGCGCGAGCATGCCAGGCCGAAGGCAAAGCGCATGATGCGCGTGATGCCCGCGCGGGTGTGGATCGCGACATCGGTCGCGACCTCCTCCGGCAGCCCGCGATGCGTACGGCCGCCCTGCCCCGCATATTCGCCTTCGGAATTCTCGCGCACGATCACCCAGTCGAGGCTATCCGCACCGGCGTTCCGAAGCGGGCTTGTTATGCCCGGCAGGATACGCGTCGGCCGGGCGTTGGCATATTGATCGAGCGTCTGGCAGATGGCGAGCCGCAAGCCCCATAGCGTCACGTGGTCGGGAACGTCGGGCGCCCCGACGGCGCCGAAGAGGATCGCGTCGAAGGCTCTAAGCCGCTCCACACCATCTTCCGGCAGGAAAGCGCCCTCGCGCTTGTAGCGTTCCGAGCCCCAATCGAAGGGCTCGACCTCGACGGAAAAGCCGCCGTCGCGCGCCGCGGAGGCTTCGAGCACTTCCAGTCCCGCCGCAACGACCTCCTTGCCGATCCCGTCGCCGGGAATCGCCGCGATGCGATAATTTCTCATCGAGAATGCCTACCCTATTCCTTGACCGCCCCGGTCATCGACGAAACGTAATAATCGACGAAGAACGAATAGAGGATCACGACCGGCAGCGAGCCGAAAAGCGCGCCCGCCATCAACGATCCCCATTCATAGACGTCGCTCCTGACCAGTTCCGTCAGCACGCCGACCGGCACGGTCTTGTTCTCCGAGGACTGGATGAAAGTCAGGGCATAGATGAACTCGTTCCAGGAGAGCGTGAAGGCGAAGATGCCGGCCGAGATCAGCCCCGGCACGGAAAGCGGCAGGATCACCTTGGCGAGGATCTGCCAGCGGTTTGCCCCGTCCATCAGCGCACACTCCTCCAGTTCAAAGGGGATAGTGCGGAAATAGCCCATCAAAAGCCAGGTGCAGAACGGGATGAGAAAGGTCGGATAGGTGAGGATCAGCGCCCATTCGCTGTCATAGAGTCCGAGCTTGAAGACCATCAGGGCCAGCGGGATGAACAGGATCGACGGCGGCACGAGATAGGCGAGGAAGATGACGAGGCCGACCGTGCGCGAACCGCTGAACCGCAGCCTTTCGATCGAATAGGCCGCGAGCACGGAGACGATGACGGAGATAACCGTCGAGCCGACGGTGACGAGCATCGTGTTCCAGAGCCAGGCCGGATAATCGGTGTCGAAGAGCAGGTATTTGATGTGTTCGAGCGTCGGATGCACCACCCAGAACGGGCTGAAATGCTGATAATCCGTCAATTCGTGGTTCGGCTTTATGGCCGTGATCGTCATCCAGTAGAACGGGAACAAGAGCACGAACAGGAAGACCGCGAGCGGCAGATAGATCGTCACGACGCGACGCGGCAGTTTCGTCAGATAGTCCATGCCGCCTTCGTCGCCCCGCACGGCAACCACGGCTGATGTCGTCGTCTGTGCCATCAGTCGCGCCCTCCCTGCTGCCAGCGTCGTCTCTGCATGCCGAAATAGCTGAACATGATCGCCGCCAGCAGGAACGGGATCATCGAGATGGCGATCGCCGCGCCCTCGCCGAGATGGCCGCCGGGAATAGCCCTCTGGAACGACAATGTCGCCAGAAGGTGCGTTGCGTTGACCGGGCCGCCGCGAGTCAGGACATAGATCAGCTGGAAATCCGTAAAGGTGAAGATCACCGAGAATGTCATCACGACCGCGATGATCGGCGTCAGCATCGGCAGCGTCACATGACGGAAGCGTTGCCAGCCATTCGCTCCATCGAGCGTCGCAGCCTCGTAGAGCGACGGCGAAATCGTCTGCAAACCGGCAAGCAGCGTGATCGCGACGAAGGGAATTCCGCGCCAGATATTGGCCGCGATCACCGAGCCACGCGCCAGCGTCGGATCGCCGAGGAAATTGATCGGGTGGTCGATCAGCCCGAGATGGATGAGCGAATAGGAGATGATCGAGAACTGCGCGTCGTAAATCCACCAGAAGGCGATCGCCGAAAGCACGGTCGGCACGACCCAGGGCAGCAGGATGATAGCTCGGAAAAACGCTTTGAACGGGAGCTTTTCATTGAGGATGAGCGCCAGCCATAGGCCGAGCGCGAACTTTATGACGGACGCCACGACGGTGTAGAGGATCGTGTTGAACACCACGAGGCGGAAGACATTGTCGCCGATGAGGTAACGATAATTGTCGAGGCCGACAAAGCTTCCCGCCCGCCCGATTTGCGTATCGGTAAAGCCGAGCCAGACGCCGAGACCCAGCGGATAGGTGAGGAAGATCAGCAGGAAGGCAGCTGCCGGCAGCAGGAAGATAAGCCCGAGGACGTTTCTGTTTTCGATGAACCTCGAAAATCCGCCTCGCCGAGGAGCACGTCTGAGGACGAGCTGTGCTGTTTGGCTCATGAAGTCTTCCCGTATTGTCGCAGCCGCAATCTGTTCCCGCCGCTCGCTTCGGTGTGGAAGGCCCGGCTTAGCCGGGCCCCCTGATTCGCCGGCCGGAAACCACTCCGACCGCTTCACATCAGCTCTTGTAATAGCGCTTGGCGCGCTCGGCGGCGCGCGCGGCCGCCTGCTTCGGCGATTGCTGCCCGGTCACGGCCTCGGCGAACATGTCGACGAGCACGTAATCGGCCATGACGCCCGCTGACGCCGGTCCGAGCGGTCCGGCATAGCCGTTCGTCCTCAGCGTTTCCGACGCCTTCGCATAGGGCGCGAAGACCGGATTGGCCGTCCAGATCGGATTGTCGGCATAGGCCTTCAGCGTCTGGCAGCAATAGGCGCTCGAGGATTCGATCCATTTCGACATTTGCGGCTTTTCGAACATGTATTTCAGGTAGAGCTTCGCCGCGTTTGGATACTTCGTGTATTTGAAGATCACCGCGCTCGTCACCTGATGCAGTTCGACATCCTTGCCGCTCTTGCCGACAGGCAGATTGGTCGTGCCGATATCATCGGCGATGGCCTTGAGCTTCGGATCGCTGGCCGCCGAATAATAAACGGAGACACCGTTGGCGATCACCGAAACCTTGCCGGCGAGGAAGGCGCGGTTGTTGTTGACGTCGAGCCAGCTTTCCGTGCCCGGAATGAAGGTCTTGTAGAGTTCGGCCGCATATTTGATCGCCTCGATGCTCTCCGGGCTGTCGATGGTGACATTGGATTTCTCGTCCACCATGGCGCCGCCATGGCTCCACAGAAGCCAATGTGCGTAGTTGTTGCCGTCGCCCACGCCGTGACCATGGGTGAAGCCGGCGGGCGTGAGCCCCTTGGACTTCAATGCCTGGCAGAGCTTCAGGAACCCGTCCGTATCCTTCGGGAACTCACTGAAGCCGGCCTTCTCGACGATGCTCTTGCGGTAAACAATGGCGTTGCCGATTGTCGCGATCGGCAGCCCGACGAATTTGCCATCATTGGTCGCATAGGCCTTCGGGCCGTCATACCAGCCGCCATATTTGTTGCCGAGATAGTTGGCGAGATCGGTGACGTCGAGCAGTTTGTCGGGATATTGCTGCGGGTCGTCGAACCAGACCCACATGATGTCCGGTCCCGAACCGACATTCGCCGCCACCGCTGCTTTGGGGCGGATGTCTTCCCAGCTTTCCTTGTCGATCCTGACCTCGATGCCGGTGTCCTTGGTGAATTGCTGCGTATTCGCCAGCCATTGCTTTTCGTCGCCGCTGACGAAAGGCGACCAGCGGGTGACGCGCAGCGATGCGCCCTTTTCCGGCTTGATATCGAAGGAGTCCTCGGCTCTGGCCGCTGAAGCTCCGATAAGACCGGCGCTCGCGGCGCCCACCGCAAGCCCGGCGGTCGTCCGGATAAGGTCACGTCTGTTAATGCTCATTTCTCTCTCCCTTTGCGTGAGCAATCGTCAGTCGGGCCTTTATCCGCCCGCCCGCATTCATTGAAGGCGCTTCTGGCTGCCCTCGTCGAAGAAATGGACGAGATCGGGCTCCGGCAGGAGCCTGATCGTCTCGCCCGGCTCGAATTTCCGCCTGTCGCGCAGCGCCGCCACGATTTCCTGGCCATCGCCCAGACGCGCGATCACATGGGTTTCCGATCCCATCGGCTCGACCACCGCGATTTTCGCGGCAAATCCCTGATCATCGAGACGAAGATGTTCCGGTCGGAATCCATAGACGACGGGCTTGCCGTCGCTCGCGGCCGGCGCGTTCCCGAGCGGCAGTTTCTCGCCGCTTGCCGTTTCGAAGGTGGCCGAACCATTGGCAACGATTTTTCCGCTGATGAGATTCATCGCCGGCGAGCCAATGAAACTGGCGACAAAGAGGTTGGCCGGATTGTCGTAGAGGTCGAGCGGCGCGCCGATCTGCTCGACGATACCGTCATGCATCACGACGATCTTGTCGGCCATCGTCATCGCCTCGACCTGATCATGGGTGACATAAATGGTGGTTGTGGAAAGCCGATGGTGCAATTCCTTGATTTCGGCGCGCATCGCCACCCGCAATTTGGCGTCCAGATTGGAAAGCGGCTCGTCAAAGAGAAAGACTCTCGGATCGCGCACGATAGCGCGGCCCATGGCGACGCGCTGGCGCTGCCCGCCGGAAAGCTGGCGCGGATAGCGGTCAAGCAGCGGTTCGAGACCGAGAATTCCCGCCGCCGTCTTCACCCGTTCGTCGATCTTCGCCTTGGACGCTTTTTGCAGCATGAGCGAGAAGCCCATATTCTGCGCCACCGTCATATGCGGGTAGAGGGCGTAGTTCTGGAACACCATCGCGATGTCGCGTTCCTTCGGCGGCACGTCGTTGACGATGAGGTCGTCGATCGCGATATCGCCCGAAGTGATCCGTTCGAGGCCAGCCACCATTCGCAAAAGCGTGGACTTGCCACAGCCCGACGGGCCGACGAGAATGACGAACTCACCATCGTCGATCGACACGGAAACCCCGTGCAGCACCTCCGTCGCGCCAAAAGCCTTGCGGACGTCGCGAATTGTGACCGATGCCATTCAACCTCCCTTCGAATTTGCAGCCTTCGCCTCAGGCAGGCGGCCACCCTTCCTATCTGTCAGAACGGTTTTCGTCGAACGATATATGCGCTCGAGGTGACGGCCAAATGCCGCTATCGTCGCATCCCTGTCTCTGGCCCGTAGAGCTTTGACAATCGCATGATGATCGGCGCGGCTCGCCTCGATCGCGCCGGGACGCGACATGGCCGAGCGGCGGTGTTCCATCATATAGGCATAGAGATCGGTCACCAGATCCGCGAGCAGCTGGTTGCATGCCGCATGATAGATCGCGCTATGGAACTCGCGGTCGAAGATCAGGAAGCGCAGAGGGTCGTGCTTGGCCCTTTCCTGTTCGATCAAAGACCGGTCAAGCGCGGCAAGGGTCGCGTCATCTATGTTTTCCGCCGCGTCCGCCACCACCTGGCCTTCGATCAGAAGCCTGGCGGCGTGGACGTCCTCTATCCCATAGTGATCAATGTCGTGCAGGGGCATGATGCCCGCTTGCAACGATCCGACCTCGGTGCTGACGATGCGCGACCTGGCGCCGTGGGAAACGTCGATGATTCCGCGCAAGGCGAGAACCTGCACAGCGCCGCGCACGGTTTCGCGGCTCACTCCGAACGCTGAAGCAAGCTCGCGTTCACCCGGGAGTTGATCACCGATCTGCAGCACGCCTGTACCGATAAGGAGCGCAAGCTTTTCGCATACGATATCCTTTACTGAACGCCGCTCGACACCGTGACGCAGATCCGGCACCTGCGCCAATATGTTGAGATTTCGCTCGCCCCTCACGTCTACTGTCCTAGTGGCCCGGCCGGTAGGCCAAGTATTGAGTGGTGTTCGGCTCCATCTGTCAAGGGCGGGTGATCTGCGGTCAGGATCGACCCGGAGAACCAACGATCCTGTCATTGCCTCGCAGTCCGAACAAAAAAAAGACCGCCCTCGCCGCCTTGGCGGCTTGGAACGGTCTTGAGTCGGCCTAGAAATGCGCTCTGTGGCGCACTAACCGCGAATTCGTCCGCGCGGCTCAGCTCTTCTTGGCGGCCGGCTTTTTCGCCATTTTCTTGTGGGCGGCTTTCTTGTGGGTCGCCTTCTTGTGCACGACCTTCTTGTGGGTGGCCTTCTTGGCCATCGGCTTCTTGGCGGTCGTGGTCGCCGTAGCAGCAGCGGCCGCATTGGCCGGGGCGATCATCGGAACCGAGAAAGCGAGGGCGACGGCGAGGCCGAGCGCGGAAAGGAGGGTCTTTTTCATGATGTGGGTTTCCTTCATTGAGTTTGCGAGCCAGGAAAAGATGCTTCCGCTCATCGGTCGATCGGCTGCACCCCAAGCAGCTTCAGTGCTTCCGCATAGGCCCGGATACCCTGCGCCTGCCTTTTGCCGGCACAGTATCTCTGGGCTTTTTTCTGAAGTGCTCTCGCCTCGGCGGCTCGCTTGGCCTTGGCGTGTTGCGAGATTGCGTGATTGAATTGACGTTGCATGTCCTCACAGCGCTGGATGCGCGTGATCATCACTCTTTTGGTCGGCCGCGGTGTGACCGGACTTGCGGTCGAAACGCTGGCGCAAAGCAAGGCGGCGATGACAATTATGAGTTCACGCATTTCAGTCTTTCGGACGCCTGACACCGTACATGCCACTATGGGCAATCTGTTTTGCGCGCGTTTTTCTGAACTGCTTAATTTTGTTTCCGGAATGTAGCATCGGCGAGACGGGCGGATGCCCGGCATGGAAAGGCCGCTCCGTTGCTTTCGCAGACGAAACGGCCTTCACTGACATGCTTCCCGGAGCGGCCGGAAATCAGCCCTTCTTCACGACCTTCTTCACCACGACATGCTTCGCATGATGATGGTGATGATGACGGACATGATGATGACGAACATGATGATGATGATGGTGAGCCGGATGCTTCACGACGGTCTTGGTCGTGACGGTCGCGGCGTCGGCGCTGCCGATCATCGGAGCGGAGAAGGCGAGGGCGACGGCGAGGCCGAGCGCGGAGAAAAGGGTCTTCTTCATGGACATTTCCTTTTGTAGGGCGGGTAAAACCCGGGCCCACGTGTTGAACATGCGATAAATGGCGGAAAAGTCCGAAACGGCCCTCCGACCGCGCCTTTTATCGCAGCGATTCGTGTCGAGGATTTTTCTGGCTTGTTGAATTTTGTTGCATCTGTGTTTCTGCTTGACCTGCCGCAGATTCGCCATGAGCAATGTTCAAGCCCCTTGGCGGTTACGGCCGACTGCCGTGGGTGCAACGGGCCTCGTATATCGTGAGGGAAACCGGCGTGAAGACCGACGCGCATATTCTGATCGTTGACGACGACAGGGAAATACGTGACTTGCTGCAGGAGTTTTTCCTGAAGCATGGCCTGCGCGTCAGCGTTGCCGGCGATGCCGAGGAAATGCAGGCATCGATGCGGCACGCTGCTGTCGATCTGCTTATCCTCGACGTCATGCTGCCAGGCAAAAGCGGCCTCGATATCTGCCGTGAAATCCGCGCATGGTCGCGCGTCCCCATCATCATGCTGACGGCCGTGACGGAGACGGTTGACCGGGTGGTGGGCCTGGAAATGGGGGCCGATGACTATGTGCCCAAGCCCTTCGATCCCCGCGAACTTCTCGCGCGGGTGCGCGCCGTCCTCCGTCGGCCTGCAATGGCGGGGCCTTCCCAGCGCCAGGAGCCGCAGATCTACAAATTCGCCGGCTGGACGCTCGACTGCGCGCGCCGACGGCTGATCGCGCCTGGCGACGTTCGCGTGGAACTGACCACCGCCGAGTTCAATCTGCTGCAGGCGCTCGTCAAGAGTTCCCAACGCGTGCTTTCCCGCGACCAGTTGATGGAACTGGCGGGCAACGACAACGAATATGGCTATGACCGCAGCGTGGACATTCTCGTCAGCCGGTTGCGCCGCAAGATGGAAGATGATCCCCGTTCGCCCAAGCTGATCCTGACGGTGCGCGGCGGCGGCTACCAGTTCGTGCCGGAAATAGCGATCGAATGAGGCGGTTCCTGCCCCAGACCCTGCCCGCATGGTTCCTGCTGATCCTCATCGCGGGACTGGCGATCACGCAGGTGACAACGCTTTCCATCGTCAACAGGGAAAGAGCCGCCTCCAACAATTTGCTTGAACTCTTCCGCCTTAGCGACCGGGCGTTCTCGCTGGTGAAGCTTCTCAATTCCCTCAGCCCGGCGGAACGCAAACAGCTTGCCGCCCGGCTGACGAATTCTGCCTTCGTGGTGACGATTACCGATACGCCCGCGATCAGCACGGCGATCCCCTCCGACGACGATCTCGCCGAACTGGAAGACGATATCGTCGCCCGTTTGACGAAGTTCGGGGTCGTCGAAGCGAGGATCAGGCGGGAATCCGCCGACGCATCTTCGACGGAGCCGCCGGCCTTCACCCCCGATCCGGATGTCGGACAGATCGAGCATGAGTTCCTGCGCCTTGCCGCCAGCATTTCCCAAAGCGCTCGGCTTCTGGCGTCCATCGAATTCAAGGACGGGCAATGGCTGAATTTCGTCATGCCGCTGACGCCGGTCAGCCCACTCCTGACGGGAAGGACGCTGGCGCTTCTGGTATTGGTCGCCGCTTTTGTCGTCGTCCTTTCAATCTGGGCGCTTCGCGGGCTGACGGCGCCCTACCGCCTGCTCGAAAGCGCGGTGAAAAGGCTGGGCGAGGATCTGAAAAGCCCTCCGCTGCCCGAGAGCGGCAGCCCGCAATACAAATCCGCCGCACGGGTGGTCAACGCGATGCAGGCGCGGCTGCGCGACTATGTCGAGGATCGCGAACAACTGGCTGCAGCGCTTGCGCATGACCTGCGCACGCCGCTGACCCGCATGAAATTGCGGCTGGAACTCCTGACCAACAAGAAGCTCAAATCCTCCCTACTCCATGATCTCTCGGACATAGAGGCAATCTCGCGCTCGGTGGTGGATTTCGCCACTTTCGAAGTAAGGGACGAGGCCGACGAGCGCATCGATATGCGATCCCTGGTCGATTCGATCGTGGATGCCTATAAGGAGGTGTCCTTCGACGGAGAGACCATCCCCTCGCGCGGCCTCGTCTGCGTCGGGCGGCCGATCGCGCTTCGGCGCTGCATCACCAATCTGGTCGACAATGCTGTGACATATGGCGGCAAAGCCCATGTGAGCCTTGCACGTGATGAGGGAGACATCGTGCTCACCATCCGCGACGAAGGACCCGGTATCCCGCAGGCCAAGCTGGATGCCGTTTTTCGGCCCTTTACCAGGGTGGAGGAATCACGCAGCCGGGAAACCGGCGGCTTTGGTCTCGGCCTCACTATCGCCCGCACCATAGCGCGAAGTTTTGGCGGCGATATCAGGCTTGCGAACAGGCCGGGCGGCGGGCTGATCACCGAACTGCGGCTGCCTCGCGCCGAAACGCTCGAGCCCGTCAAGCCGGAAGCGCTCCTCGCCAAGGATGCGTGAACGCTGCCGTTTGATCGCATTATGCCCTGACTTGCGCCTTATCAGTGCCGCTTCTTGTTCTGACTCCTGCTGCGCAGCCAGAATATCAGGAAGAAGGCGCCGACGAAGGCGATCGCCAGTATGCCGGCGGCGATGGTCGAGACGCTGCCGACCGCGAGCATGATGCGCGGCATGAAAATCCATGCCACGCCGAACCCGAAAAGGATGATCGCCGCGGCAATGGCCGATTTGCGATTCTCCTCGGTCAAATCAGCCACCCGCCATCCACCGGGATGGCGGCGCCGGTCGTGAAGGAGCTTTCGTCCGACGCGAGATAAAGCGCCAGCGCCGCCACTTCTTCCGGCTCGCCGACACGCCCCATCGGCTGGCGCTGGACGAACATGTCGAGCGCCTTGTCCTTGCCGCCGATTGTTTTACCGAGGTCCTCGACGCGTTCTTCCCATGACGGGGAGCGGATCGTACCGGGACAGATGGCGTTGCAGCGTATACCCTTGCCCACGAAATCGGCCGCGACGGCCTTCGTCAGTCCAATCACCGCCGCCTTGGTAGCCCCATAAACATAGCGGTTCGGCGCTCCCTTGAGCGACGATGCGCCGGAGGACAGATTGACGATCGATCCCGATTTGCCGCGCGCTTCAGCGCGCGCCAGCATGCCCGGCATAAACGTCCTGATCATACGGTGCATCGATTTGACGTTGAGGTCGAACGAGAAATCCCAGTCCTTTTCCGTGCAGTCGAGCACAGTTCCATGATGGACGAAACCGGCGACGTTCACCAGAATGTCGATTTCGCCGATCTTGGCGGCATAGCTTTCGACGGCTCGCGTCGAGAGGACGTCGAGCTTGGCTTTTTTCGCGCGCGCCAGACCCTCGAGCTTGGATCTGTCGACATCGGAGGCATAAACCGTCGCCCCTTCCCGCACGAATGCTTCCACAATCGCGCGGCCGATACCCTGTCCCGCGGCGGTCACGACCGCGATCCTGTCCTTCAACCGTCCTGGCATTCCCTCTCCTGCAAGGATAGGGCCGGCGCACGCCGACCCTTTTCGTCGTTGATCGTCAGTGCAACACCCGGCCGTCGGCGCAGTGGCCGAATTCCGTTTCCACCGTGGCATGGCCGATTTTATGGCTCTGTGCAAGGCGGGCCTTGATGGCGACGGTCGCTTCATAGGGATCGGCCCCATCTTCGAGGAGAGCGTGCAACGTGGCCATGTTCTTGGAACCATCAAGCGACCAGACATGCACGTGATGGATGCCTTTTACGCCACGGATATTGTTCGCCAGGTCGCGCGCGATTTCGTCGCGGTCGAGGCTCCTCGGCACGCCTTCGAGCAATACCCGGCCAGCATCGCGCATCAGCCGGCCGGCGGCGGCGAAAATCACCACCGCAACCACCACCGAAAGTATAGGATCGATCGGATACCACCCCGTCATGATGATAACCGCCGCGGCGACAAGCGCCGCCACCGATCCCAGCATGTCGCCCGCAACATGAATGATGGCGCCGCGCATGTTCAGATTCTCGCGATCACCGCCATGAAGGACGAGGAATATGCCGATATTCACGGCAAGACCGACGGCTGCAACGATCAGCATGGGCACGCCGAGAACCTTCTCAGGCGACGCAAAGCGCCCGATGGCCTCGACGACGATCCAGGCTCCGATGAAGAAGATCGCCAGTCCGTTGCTATAGGCGACAAGCGTTTTCACCCGGTCGAAACCATAGGTGTGGGCGGGCGTCGCAGGACGCTCGGCGAGATGGAACGCGTACCAAGCAAAACCGAGCGACACCGCATCTGTCAGCATGTGGCCGGCATCCGCCAAAAGCGCGAGTGAGCCGACAAGCAGGCCGCTCACAGCCTCGGCGACCATGAAAGCGCCCGTAAGACAGGCGGCGATAAGGACACGTTTCTTGTCGCTACCCCCGTGGACATGGCCGCCGGCATGATCATGGTGATGATGACCGGGGGCGTGATCATGGCGATGCCCATGATCGGAATGCCCGTGGTGATGCTCCTGTGCCATGTCGTTCAGCGTAAACCTTTCAGGCCGAGATGCTGGCGCGTATCTCCTCGAGCCGCCTCTTCTGGATGCCGTCCTTGTCGAAATTAGCCGGATCGAGCCATTCTTCAAAAGCCTTGCGGTTTTCCGGCCATTCCTTGTCGATCATGCCGAACCAGGCCGTGTCCCGGTTCGCGCCCTTGACCACCACATGCTGCCGGAAAATGCCCTCGAAGGCAAAGCCGAAACGTTCCGCCGCGCGTTTCGAGGGCAGATTGTCGTTGTGGCATTTCCATTCGAAACGGCGATAGCCGAGTTCGTCGAAAACATATTGCGCGAAAAGGAACAACGCTTCCGTCGCCGCCGGCTTGCGCGCCATGAGCGGGCTCCAATAGACATTGCCGATCTCGATCACGCCATTGTTCGTGTCTATCCGCATCAGCGTCTGCCGCCCGGCGATTTCGCCGCTCGCCTTGTCGATGATGGTGAAGAAAAGCGGATCCTCGCTGCGCTCCGCCTTGTCGAGCCAGGGCTGAAAGGCCGGACGGCTCGCCGGCGGGTAGTCCGGCAGATAGCGAAAAAGGCGCTCCGCGTCGGGCACTGTGGAAGCCGCGTAAAGGCCGTCGCCATGATAGGCTGCGTCGAGCGGCTCAATCTTGACATACCGCCCTTCGAATGTACGGCGATCCGGGCGTTGACGCGGCGTCCAGTCTTTCAGCGATGCGCTCATCGGTGTCATTCCGTTTGACAAAGCAGGAGAAGGTCCACAAAACCTTCTCAATTACAACTGGACCAGACGGACCGTCAGATGCTCCACACAGTTTCCGCCTTTGATCGGATAGGCGAGGAAAACGCCTTCGCCGTGCTGGCGCGCGCGACGGCGCTCGCCCAGCAAGGGCGGGATATCATCAATCTCGGCATCGGTCAGCCGGATTTCCGCACGCCCGATCACATTGTCGAGGCCGCAATCAAGGCGCTGCGCGACGGACATCATGGCTACACGCCCGCTACCGGGCTGCTCGCCTGTCGCGAGGCCGTGGCGCGCCGGACACTGGCGATGACGGGCGTGGAGGTCTCGCCCGAAAACATCATGATCATGCCCGGCGGAAAGCCGACAATGTATGCGGCGATCATCATGTTCGGCGAATCGGGCGCGGAAATCCTCTATCCCGATCCCGGTTTCCCGATCTACCGCTCCATGATCGAGTTCACCGGCGCGACGCCCGTTCCAGTTCCGGTCCGAGAGGAAAACGGCTTCGCCTTTTCGGCGGAGGAAACGCTCTCCCTCATCACGCCGAAAACGCGGCTTCTGATCCTCAACTCGCCGGCCAACCCGACGGGCGGCGTGACGCCGCGCGCGGAGATCGAAAAGCTGGTCAAGGGGCTAGAGCGATTTCCCGAAATCGCCATCCTCTCCGACGAGATCTACGATGTGATGACCTATGACGGCGAGAAGGCAACCTCTCTCCTCACCTTCCCCGAAATCCGCGACCGCCTCATCGTGCTGAATGGCTGGTCGAAGACCTGGGCGATGACCGGCTGGCGCATGGGTTGGTCGATCTGGCCGAATTCTCCGAAAAGCGGGATGCTCTACGACAAGGTGCGCAAGCTCGCCGTCAATTGCTGGTCCTGCGTCAACGCGCCGAGCCAGTTTGCCGGCATCGCCGCGATCGACGGCCCACAGGACGAAGTCGAAAAGATGCTGAAGGCTTTCGACAGGCGCCGCAGGATCGTCGTCGAAGGACTGAATGGACTTCCCGGCGTCTCCTGCGCCACGCCCAAGGGCGCCTTTTACGCCTTCCCCAATGTCAAGGAGGCGGGCTGGCAGGCGAAGAAGCTCGCCTCGGCCCTCCTCGAAGAAGCCGGCGTGGCGCTGATCGGCGGGCCGGATTTTGGAATTCTCGGCGAAGGCTATCTCAGGCTGTCCTACGCCAATTCGGAAGAGAACATCCTGCGCGCCATCGACAGGATGGAAAAATTCCTGAGGAAATAGGAAAGCTCGAACCGGGAGGACCTACCGATGCTCTATGCGATTCTGGCCTATCACGTCGAGGAAAAGATAAGCTCCATGAGCGCTGCGGAGGACGCCGCCTTGATGGCGGATCTCGAGCGCATCCATGAGCGGCTGACGGAGAAGGGAAGCCTGGGGCCGGCCGCCCGCCTCGGCGCAACGAAGAACGCGGTCACGCTTCGGGACGCCGTCATGGACGGCCCCTTCGCGGAAACCAAGGAGCAGCTTCTCGGTTTCTACATCATGGATTTCGAAACGGAGGACGAAGCGGTCGCGGCGGCGCGCGATTTGCGCAGCGTCAACCCGACGGCGGTCTATGAAATCCGCCCTATCGTGCACTTCCGTCCCGGTGCAACGCTCGCCGGCTGAAGCGAAGAACCCTACGCACCCTTCCCGGACAGGGATTTCTCGAACCAGTGATGAGCGTAGGGATTGTCGTTGTAGCGCGCGATCTCGCCATAGCCGCGTTTGAGGTAAAGCTGGCGCGCCTCAGTCAGCGCCTTGTTGGTGTCGAGCTTCACGGTCTTGAACCCCTGCTCGATCGCCAGCGCCTCCAGCCGGTCCATCAGCCTGCTCGCCACGCCGAGGCCACGAACGGAGGACGCCGTCCAGACGCGCTTGATCTCGCCGGTCGCCTCGTCCAGCCGCTTCAGGACGCCGCACCCGACAGACTCGCCATCGAGCCTCGCGACGAGCAGCCAGCCGGCAGGCGGCGTCATCTCCTCCGCGGTCAGCATGTTGCCGTTCGCCGGGTCGAAGCCGGCATCGAAGCGTTCGGTCAATTCGAGGAAATAGTGTTCCAGACACCAATGCGCATCCGCGCTTTCCGGCGGTTCAAGCTCAATCATCAGGCCTGCAACACGGATCAGCCTTTCGACTTCCGCCATCGCCGCGACAAGTCTTTCGCGCTGCGATGGACCGAGCGACGCCAGGATTTCCTCGGCCAAGCGATCGGACAGCGTGTCGTAGGTCCGGTATTCCCGCCTGCCTTTCGCCGTCAGAGCCGCTTCGCGCACGCGCCCGTCAGCCGGGCCTTTCCGCACCTCGGCCATGCCCTGCCCTTCGAGGGAACGCAGAAGCCTGCTGAGATAGCCCGAATCGAGACCGAGCCTGTTTCTGAGCAGGCGCAAATCAGCACTGCCGCCCAGCGCACCAATCTCGAAGATCAACCGCGCTTCCGCGAGCGGCCGCCCGCGCGAGACATAACTGTCCTGGAGCGCGCCGACACGCTGCGTTACCAGCCGATTGAAACTGCGGACCTGCTTGACCTGGCCGATTTCCATTCTCTGACTTTAGTCAGAGAGTTTCGGCTCCGCAAGACATTCCTCGTTAGAAACGCTTAGCCGCGGCCGACGAAGGGCATCTTCGTCGCCATCACGTTCATGAAGAGGATGTTGGCGTCGAGCGGCAGGCTCGCCATATGCAGCACGGCATCCGCGACGATCTGGGCGTCGATTACTGGTTCCACAGCGATCTGGCCGTTCGCCTGCGGCACGCCCTTGGTCATCTGGGCGCCCATCTCGGTCATCGCGTTACCGATATCGATCTGGCCGCAGGCGATGTCGAAGGGGCGACCGTCGAGCGCCAATGTGCGCGTCAGGCCGGAAATGCCGTGTTTCGTCGTCGTATAGGGAACGGAGCCCGGCCGCGGTGCATAGGCGGAGATCGAGCCGTTGTTGATGATACGGCCGCCCATCGGCGATTGCCGCCGCATCTGCCGGAACGCCGCCCGTGCGCACAGGAATGAGCCGGTCAGATTGGCGTCCACCACGTCCCGCCAGACCTCGACCGGGATCTCGTCGATCAGCGTTGACGGATAGCCGCGGCCGGCATTGTTGAAGAGGAGATCGACGCGGCCGAATTCCTTGACCGCCTTTTCGAAGAGAGCGTCCACCTGTTCCGGTTTGGAGACATCGCAGCGCACCGCAAGCGCCCTGCCTTTTCCGCCGCCTGCCGCCTTTGCAGCTTCTTCGAGCACGTCGAGACGTCGTCCCGTGAAAACGGTGTTCCAGCCGTTCCTCACCAGCGTGATGCCGCTGGCCTTGCCGATGCCGCTTCCCGCACCGGTGATGATGGCGACTTTCGCTGAACTCATGACGGTCTCCTCTCTGCCCCTCACATGGCAGATCGAGGGATCGGCGGCAAGCCGTCACGCGGACATGATAGAGGAACAAAAAGGGCGGTCATGGGACCGCCCGAATTTCGATCGGTTTGGGAGGAGGAGAACCGATTCGATAGCCTGAGAATGAGACAAGTTGATTAACAAAGCGTTAACAGTTGTCTCGTCCCTTCAATGCAACCTCGGAAGAAAAGGCTGCCCAGCAAGCGCCTGGAAGAAGAGGAAGGCGACAAACCCGCAGAAAACGACCGTAAACAGCCACACCGGCCAGCGCTTCTCAGGCCCCAGCACCAGGGCCGAGACGACGCCGAAGGCAGGGATGAAATGCATCGCATGAGTCCCGAAAAGATGCGCCACGCGAAGATCGCCGCCGTCGCGCGACCAGCCCGTGAGCGTCATGCCGCCGGCGTCGGAATGGACCCCGCCGATCCAGTGGCTGCCCATGGCGCTCATGGTTCCGGCCGGGATGAGCGTCAGCACGAAAGCGAGCGTCAGCCCGAGCACGACCGAGTCTTTAATGACCGGCGCGACGTCAAGCTTGCCGTTGCGTGCGATGAGAATGCCGAGAATCGCCGAGAAGCTGATCATCAGCGTCGCACCGATGCCCATCAACCCGTAAAGCGCCATATGCAAATTGTCGGTGTAGTTGAAATGCGAGGCCTCATCACGGGACGCCTGCAAGGCGATGTAGAAGACTTCGAGCGTTCCGGCGCTTGCGGTCGCCCAGGAAAGCACGCGAAACCAGCGCGCCGTTCCCACCTTTTCATCGACCCAACTGGCGAAGAACGCCAGCGTGAACATGTAGATGGCGACGGCAAGGGCGAATTTGAGCGGCTTGATCCAGACGTCGATACCGTTGAAAAGACGTGTATCAAGCAGGAAAGCGAATCCCATCGGAAGCATGGCGACAACAAGCAGGACGCCGGCGCCGGTCAACGCGGATTGACGGGCCGAAAGCTCCCTGAGCCAGTTGATCGCGATAGGACGGCCGATGGAAGGAGCGCGAGAAATTTCGACAATACTCATGACATCACCTTTGTGCTCATCCCGGGCTGCGCCGCGATGCTTTTCGTTGAGCGGATGGCATTGAAGAGAAGGAAGCCGGCGGGGCCGAACAGGAAAGTGGCGACGAGGCAGGGAACGACCGCCCAAAACCGGATCTCTTCCGACCTGGAGGTACGCACAATCCACGCGCCGACGAAGAGATCGAACGCCAGATAATGGATCCAGCCAGCCAGCAGCAATTGCCGTGTCTGGAAGAGACGGGCCACATCGCCGAGGCTGGAAAAACCGCCCTTCCCGCTTGTCCAGAACGCGAAGATCAGCCCGCAATAGGCGACCGAGAGCAAAAGCGGAATCGCGAGACCGGAAAGCCGTTCGGCCTGCCACGGCCAAAGAGGACTCGCCAAAAGCACGAGCCAGCCGGCGAGCGCCAACAGGTTCGCCGTTCTGAAGATAGTGTCGGGATCCATGCGCGACCTCCACGAACCAAAGACACAGGCATGATCGGATGTAATCTTTACAAAGTCAAGATAAACTTTCCATCGTAAAGATTGCATCCATCCGTGCTTTTCGACTAAGACGGGGGCGGCGCCCGAATTGCTGCGAACCAAGCGGAGTTGAAATGGACAATGTCGAGGGCGGGAATCGGCCTTATCATCATGGCGACCTTCGCCACGCGCTGCTGCAAGCGGCGGAGGAGGAACTTAAGGAAAAGGGGATCGAGGGATTTACGCTACGTGGCTGCGCCAAGCGGGCGGGCGTTTCCCATGCAGCCCCGGCGCATCACTTTCGCGACGCCGACGCCCTGCTGACCGCCCTTGCCGCGGTGGCCTATGCTCGCTTGACCGCCGCGATGGCCGCCAGGAGTGCCAAAGCCAAAGAAGATGCCGCCGATCAACTCGTTGCAATCGGCCTTGGCTATATCGATTTCGCTACCGCCGAACCTGCGTTGTTCAAGTTGATGTTCTCTTCCGACAAGCCCGATTTTTCCGATCCTGTTCTCGGCGAAGCTGCGACCGCCGCCTACAAGGCCCTTGTGGAAGCGGTTTGTGCCGCAAAGGGCAGCGACGACGAGGACGCCGCCGCGCCCGATATAGCCGCCGCCTGGGCGATGGTCCACGGCATCGCCGAACTTGTGAATTCCGGCCAGTTGCGGATGTTTTCCGCCATGGGGCCCGGCAAGCGGCAAGAGGTTTACCGTACCCTTCTGAGGCGGGTGCTGCCGCATCCCGGTCGAGGCGTTTCTCAGCCCCTGCAATAGGGCGGAGCCTTCCGGCTTTCTTCCCGTACGAAGGCGGAAACGGTCTTCAGCGTTGGCGCGAATTGCCGGAGCGGCGGCGCAAGCGTTCCGATCAGCGTCACATGACCGAGCCGCGGATAAAGTGCTGTCCTGACGTCGTTCCCGGAGCGCCTGAGGGCCGCTGCCAATTCTTTTGTCTGCTTGGGATTGACGACCAGATCGAACGTTCCACTGATGAGAAGCGACGGCGGATGATGTCCCCCCGCAAAATTGATCGGCCTGCTCGCCGCAAGAAGCGGCTTGGGGAAGATCCGGTTGTAGAGTTGTCGTGGCGGCTTGAAATCATAGGGTCCGGCAAGGCCGACGAAGCCGGCGATTTTCCGGCATACATCGATGCCGTCCGCCTTCAGATAGCGTGGATCAAGCGTAATGAGCGCGGCGATCTGTGCTCCGGCGGAATGACCGATCAGGATGATCGGCCGACTTTTTGCTAGGGTGCGGGAAACCGCTGCGACGGCCTTGGCGACATCCTCGACAAAGACCGGAAAGACGGCATCCGGATAAATCCGGTAGTCGGGAATGGCGACGATGAAGCCCTGTCTCGCAAGAGCGGTTCCGACGAAACCGTAATCCTTGCGGCTGCCGCTGCGCCAACTGCCGCCATAGACGAAGACGACGACGGGCGACGCTCTCTTCCTCTTGCCGGGAAGATAGATGTCCATTCGCTGCCGGGGGTCGCTGCCGTAGGCGACGCCCGTTTCGACCGCGGTTCCCTTATGCGGAGAAATAACATTGATCAGCCCGATTCCATCGGAACAGCCCGATAGCAGCAGGAGCGAGACGAGAACGACAGCTTTCAACCACCGTCTCCGCGATTACAAAACAGATGCTCTTTTCCACCGGGAAAAGGCATCTGCAATCCGCCTGCATTTTGTCCGGAACAAGGCCGATTCAACTGCTGAGCGACAAGACGCAGCCTTCGATATGTTGGACAAGAGCTTGTGGCAGTTTCAGTTTTTTTGCCAGCCCGTCGAGATAGCGCTGTTCGCCATCCGAAATGGCATTCACGGCGAGGCGGGACGCCGCATAGAACCCGATTTTCTGCGCGTCCGTCTTGGCGGCCGCAATCAGTTGATCGAGATCGATCGGACGACCGAGTTCACGGGAGAGAAAGCTCTCGACATCGCCGTCCACGTCCAAGGCATGCGTTCTGTCGAGGATCGCCTGATGCTCGGAAACGTCGATCATACCGTCGGCACGCGAGGCCGCGATCATCGCGCGTACCAGCACAAGCGCGAACGCCTCCTCCCCTTCCGGCAAGCGCGTGGGATGGAACGCCGTGTCTTCGGGCGCAGGCATCGGAACGGATGCCCCTCCATCGATCGGATCGGTCGGCTGGCCACCATTCCGATAATTGCGGTAAGCCTGATAGGCGAGGCCGGCAATGGCGGCGGCGCCACCGATCTTCAACGCCGATTGCGCCAGCGGCCGCCCCGTCCTCGTGCCGAGCAGCAGCGCCGCAACGGCGCCGGTCGCAACCGGACCGGCCTTCGCCAGCCCTCCTGTTTCCACGGCGTTCTCAGCGACATTTCCGCCAAATCCGGGAATCCTTACCGCCAATAAATCGTCGAGCAGCTTTTTCGGTTCGAGCATATAGCCTCCACGTCATGGTATCCGCCGCCACGGGTCGTCGTCAGGTAGGCACGTTTGACGACATTACAATGACGCCACGCGGACGATTTCATGACCGTATTGGAACGTGATCGGGCGCTTTGATTCGCCCGGTCCAGCCATCTCGATTTGCGTCGGTTTCGAGGCAAAAATCGCCCTTTATTCAGACGTCTGGCAGGCGCAGCATCCGCTTCCTCCGCTCGACGCGGCCACCACCGCGCCACGTGACGGCCGACCGCAATCGGGGCAGAGTTTTGCGTTACCCGCCTTCAATCCATGGCGTACCGAAACGCGCTCGTCGAAGACGAAGCATTCGCCCTGCCAGAGACTTTCTTCCTCCGGCACCTCCTCCAGATATTTGAGGATGCCGCCTCGGAGATGGAACACCTCCTTGACACCGGCCGATCGTACATACGCGCTCGCCTTTTCGCAGCGGATACCGCCGGTACAGAACATCGCCACCTTGCGGCCGCGAAACCGCTCGCTGTTCCCGTCAACCCACGACGGGAATTCGCGGAAGTTTTCGGTTTCGGGATTGATCGCACCGGAAAATGTGCCGATCGCCACCTCATAGACGTTGCGCGTGTCGATGAGAATTGTTTCCGGATCGGCTATCAGACGGTTCCATTCGCCCGGGGTGACATAGATGCCTGCGTTGTGCACGGGATCGATGTCCGACACCCCCATGGTAACGATCTCCTTTTTGAGCCGCACTTTCATGCGCCGGAAAGGCATTGTTACCGCATGGGAAAACTTGATTTCCGCGCCATGGAACCCTGGCAGTTCCTCCAGGAAACCGATCAGCCCGCCGATACCCTCCTCCGATCCCGCGACCGTCCCGTTGACGCCTTCTGGCGCAAGCAGCAAGCTGCCCTTGAGGCCCTGTTCTCGGCAAAAGTCGAAAAGCGCCGCGCGCAAAGCCGCCGGATCCGCAATCTCCATGAAACGATAAAGCGCGGCGACGCTGACAACATCTTCAGACGTGGACAAAACCATGGGGATAAAATGTTTCGCCGTCTTTCTTGGAAAGGCGTTGGGAAGCCCCGCCCAAAGCTTCCTTTCGCAAGGCCCGCTTTAGCGCTGGCTTTCCAGCCTGGCAAGGCGCCGAGCCCTGTTCTTTTCCGTCCACATCCACGGAAAGCGGGCGCAAAAAGTGCTCCAGCTTTTCCACCTCCTGCAGCCTGGGCGCAATTTCGGCTCCGTTGACGGATAAGGGAGCCGGATGATGTTTTCCAGGGAAGTGATCGATGAAATCACCGCTGCGGCCGGCGATCTCGACATCGAGCCCGCGGCGCTTCTCGCCGTAGCGGATGTGGAAAGCGGCGGCCAGCCCTATGCGGTTGTCAGGGGAAAAAAGGAACCTCTGATACGGTTCGAGGGTCACTATTTCGACCGGCGCCTGAGCGGGGAAAGGCAGGAGCGGGCGAGGAAAGCCGGCCTTGCGTCGCCCATACCAGGTGCCGTTCGCAATCCCTTCGCTCAGGCAGCCCGCTGGAGGCTTCTGGCACGGGCAGAAGCCATCGATAGTGAGGCAGCCCGCGAATCAGTTTCCTGGGGTCTCGGCCAGGTCATGGGCGCTCATTGGAAGATGCTCGGCTATGAAAGTGTCGATAGTTTTGTCGCCGAAGTCCGGAAGAGTGTCAGGGGGCAGGCGCGGGCGATGGCGCGCTTTATCGCGCAGGCCGGTCTCGCGGATGCCCTCAAGCGCTACGATTGGACAACCTTCGCGCGCGGTTACAATGGGCCGCTTTTCGCACGTAACTCTTATGACCGCCGGATCGCCGAAGCTTTCGTGGCCTATGGCGGCGGTGCCGACGCCCTCGCTTATTCCTTCGCTACCAATGAGGAACCAGCCCTGCTTTCGATCGGTTCGGCCGGTCCGGCTGTCACCCGCCTGCAGCAGTGTCTGAGAGAGCGAGGCTACTCGGTCGAGGCGGATGGCGTGTTCGGCTCGCGCACCTCCGCCGCGCTTCACAAGTTCCAAGTCGAGCACGGCTTGGATGCCGATGGCATTGCCGGACCGGCAACAATGGCCGTGCTTTATGCCTGAGCAAAAACGTCTTCCGACCTCACGGCGCTCTCGCGTGGACTTGAATAGAACGAGCTGCTAAACCGATTATATTCCGGATGCGTGCCTGCGTCGCCGATCGTCATCTTCTCCCAGGATGGACCTTTATGCAGAAGAAAAACCAGAAGCTGGCCGCCATTCTTGAAGGCCAACCGGTCATCCCGGTACTCAAGATCGGCGAATTGGCGGATGCCGTCCCCCTAGCGCGTGCGCTCGTATCCGGTGGGCTTCCGGCCATCGAGATCACGCTCAGAACGCCGGATGCGATAGACGCAATCCGGCTCGTCGCGAGCGAAGTTCCCGATGCAATCGTTGGCGCCGGAACGGTTTTGTCACCGCGACATTACGACGAGGCTGTGGACGCGGGGGCAAAATTCATCGTCAGCCCAGGCACGACGCAGGAACTTCTCGACACCGCGCGTGATGCATCCGTCCCCTTCCTGCCGGGCGCCATCACGCCGAGCGAAATCATGGCGTTGCGGGAAGAAGGTTTCTCCATCCTCAAATTCTTTCCGGCCGAACAATCGGGCGGCGCCGCTTTCCTGAAGTCGCTCGCTTCGCCGCTCGCCGGCATGCGCTTCTGTCCCACGGGTGGAATTTCGCTGAAGAATGCGAAGGACTATCTCAGCCTCTCGAACGTCGTATGCGTCGGCGGTTCCTGGGTCGCACCGGACGAACTCATCGCAGGGGGGGAATGGGAAAAAATCAGGGTTCTCTCGCGCGAAGCGGCCGGCTTGAAGCAGGCCGGCTGACGTCCTTCCCCACCAACAACTTGGAACGGCTTACTGGATAAGGTTCAATCCGTGCCAAAGCGGGCCACAGGCAGGAAGGCCACGGCATTGCCGCTGAAATGGCTGGCATCCTTGGGAAGGCCGCTTGCCTGAAAGCCTTCCGTATAGACCATCCTCGGTGCGCTGTGGACGATGTTGTAGGCGAGTGACGGCGACTTGCTGCTGACGATCGCGGGGTTGAAAGAGCGGTGTTGCACGGCCCAACGAGCGATCTCGCTATGGATCGGCACTTCGAACGATTTCCGATGAGGCATTTCCGCAGTTGAGGCACTTCTCGGATGCTTTGCGGTCGTTCTGACACCGGAGGCTATCGCCGCTGTCGCACTCACGCCGGCCGGACGCTCAAGCAACGCTAGACGGGGCGAAGCGGCCGGGGCAAGACGATCTCCCTTGCCGCTGTTATCCTCCGTCCTGAAAACCGCGGGAGACGCGGTCGATTCGCGCGGCTCATATTCCGGGCGCCGCTCGGGCAGCATGGCAATCGTGCCGGTTTCCGCTCCCATATCGGGACGCGTCGACGGCAATTGCCCGGTGAAAGCCGCGAGCGTCGCGACCGGCCGAGGATCGGCATGTTCGGTGGCACGGGACGACTGCTGCGCGGCATGTCCGGCGATCACTGTCGCCAGTTGATCGGCATTGGCGGCATAGACCTGAGATTTTTCTTCGTTATGGCGCAAACCGGCAACCTCCGTCGCCTCGACCGGCGGCGAATAGTCCGGACGGCGCGAAGGTATCGGTATGTTGAGCGCGACCTGCGGTTCCTCCGCCTGTGACGCGTCGCTCGCATTGGACGACCCGACATCGACTTCCGGTCGCGGCGCCTTGAGCGGCAGCGGAACGTCCTGCGGAGGAAGCGCGGCGATAATCGCCATGGGTTTCTCAGGCTTCGGCTCGGATGCTCCGCCTTCCTGCAGGCTTGCCAACTCGACGCCGGGCAAGGCGCTTGAAGATGCCGGTTTTCTCACGGCCGCACGAACCTGGGCAACCTTCGTGCTCGCAACCTTGATGTCCTGCTCGTCCTCTTCCTGATCCGCGCCGCCGCCGAAGAGCATCGCGAAGAAGCCCTTATGCTTTGTGGATGCGCTAGCCACCTGTATGTCGGGCGCCTGTCCGCCACGCGCCTTGTAGTCGGCGAGCGCTTCCTCATAGCCCGGCAGCGGCTTGCCGTCGGCTGGCACATAGAGCGTCTTGCCGGTGGGGAAGAGCGCCAGCAATTGACGACGGCTCATTCGCGGCCAATGCCGCGGGCTGCCGACATCCATATGCACGAAGGGCGAACCCGACGTCGGATAGTAGCCGACGCCGCCAACCTCGATCTTAAGCCCGATCTCGCGCAATTTTTCGAGCGGCACGCCGGGAATATAGAAATCGATCGCCTTGCCGCGCGTGTGCTGGCTCTCGCGCGCCACGCCACGCGTCCGCCTGCGCAGCATGGCATTGGTTTCAGGCGCGCGATAACCGCACACAACGTTTATATAATCGTGCGAGCCGGTCTTTTGATAAACCGTCCAAAGCAGATCGAAGAGGCGCGGATCCATCCTTATCTGCTCGTTGCGACGCCAGTCCCTCAATATGTAATCGAGTTTCTTCAAGCCATCGGGCAGATAATGTCCGTCCTTTTTATAGGCGATCTCGGCCTTCTCATGAGTATGCAGATGATAGATCTTGAGCGTCCGCACTTCGGCGCTCGCGCTACCGATGAAGGCGAACAGTGAAGCAATTGCCACGACGAAACGCAGCAGCCATCCTGGAATACCCAGAACAACGCCTCCGCGCCCGATGATGGGTGTTTGCGATCTGGTCAAATCAACGGCCTAAAGGCTACCGATGTCCCCGAACCTGACACTCGGAAGATGGATCACCTCCCGACTATCGCTGCGAATGGTTAATTCACACTTAGTGGAGACCAAATGCGGTCAGAGCATGGCAAGAGCATGACTGCATCGTGTTCCGACGAAGCGTGGTAAATGCAATGCATATGAAAAATAAGGGAAAATCACAATCCTGAACGACCCATTATCCACGCCGGCGCGCAAACGGCTTCAGGAAACGGAAGCCAGCCTATCCGTCTTGGCCTCGGGGTCGATGCCGTGTTCCTTGAGCTTGCGGTAGAGCGTCGAGCGGCCGATGCCAAGCCGGCGCGCAACCTCGCTCATCTGACCCTGATAATGGTCTATCGCCAGCTTTATCATTTCCCGTTCGACATCAAGGAGACGCCGCACGTTTCCGCGCTCGTCCAACGCCCTCACAATGCCGAAATCCTGTTTTTCAGGTCGCTCGTGCTGGACCTGCTCCATGAGCCGTACGTGCCGGCTTATCGCCTCCCCGTTGTTCTCCGCATGTGCGCCCCCGCCTTGTGAGGTCAGGTCGATTCCCTCGACCTGGGCGCGGATCTGCGGAAATTCATCCGCCGTCAGCAGGCTGTCTTCGCTGAGAACGACGGCGCGGAAGACGGCATTTTCCAATTGCCTGATATTTCCCGGCCAGTCATACGCCGTCAGCAACGATAGCGCCTCCGGGTTTATCCCGGTCACCTTCTTGCCGGAACCGGACGTTCCCATGCGCTGGATGAAATGATCGACCAGATAGGGGATGTCCTCGGGACGGTCACGGAGCGGAGGCACGAAGATGGGAAAGACGTTGAGCCGATAGAACAAATCCTCGCGGAACTTTCCATCGCGCACCCGCTGCAAGAGGTCGCGATGGGTCGCCGAGATCAGGCGAATATCCACTTTCTGCGTTGAGCGGGCCCCGACGGCATCGACTTCTCCCTCCTGCACCGCGCGAAGCAGCTTGACCTGGACGTCGAGCGGCAGGTCGCCGATCTCGTCGAGGAACAGCGTTCCGCCATCGGCTTCGACGAATTTGCCGACGTGCCGCTCCGTTGCGCCGGTGAAGGCGCCCTTCTCGTGACCGAAAAGAATGCTTTCCACCAGATTGTCCGGGATGGCGCCGCAATTGACGGTGACGAACGGCTTTCCGTTCCGCTCGCTCGACCCTTGGATGGCCCGCGCGACAAGTTCCTTCCCGACGCCCGATTCGCCTTCGATAAGGATCGGTATGTTGGAAGCCGCCGCCTTCCTGCCCAACCTCACGACGCGTTCCATGACCGGGCTGCGGGTGATGATGTCGCGAAACGAGAGGGCGCCAACGCCACGCTGCTGCTTTTGCTTGGCATCGCCTTCGAACGCGCCCAGCTTCAATGCGCCGTTCACCGCCGTCATCAGCCGTTCCGGCGAGGCCGGCTTCACGACGAAATCGAACGCGCCGTTACGCATCGCGGTGACGACGGTATCGATGCCGCCCTTGGCCGTTTGCACGATCACGGGCAGCGTGAGATTGCGCTCACGCAGGGTTCCAAGAACCTGGATCCCATCCATCCCAGGCATCATCAGATCGAGGATGATGACAGCGACATCTTCGCCGGTTTCGCCTTCCAGCATGCGCAAAGCCGCCTCACCGCCCTCCGCGAGAAGCGTACGGTATCCGGATTTGGAGACGACCGCGTCGAGCAGCCTGCGCTGGACCGGATCGTCATCGACAATGAGAATGGTGCCTGCCATCGACCTTGGTGGATTTTTAGCGTGTCACACGGCTTTGATCTCTGGATCAGATTGGCACAGGGTTCTAAATAAAGGCTTCAGAAAACCCGGTGAATGATTTGTTTCCGCCTGTCGGGAATCCGTTCTCCGACCATCGACCAGCCAACGCCGAGAGAGGACATCATGTCATTTGCCGATAGCCAGGGCGGCCAATCAAGCCAGCCGTCCCCCCGCAGCACGGCGGCAAAAGCCGACAGCAGAAACCTTCTCGGCGATCTGCCCGAATGGAATCTTTCCGATCTCTATCCCGCGACGGATTCGCCGGAACTGGCGCGTGATCTCGAAAAAGTGGCGTCGGACGCGGCAGCTTTCGAAAAGCGCTGGAAGGGCACGCTGGGAGTGGAAGCCCGACGCCGTGAAAAGGGCGCTCTCGGCGAGGCCTTGCAATCCTATGAGGCGATCCAGGAATTGATCGCCAGGCTCTATTCCTATGCCGGTCTCCTTTATTCAGGCGACACGTCCGATCCCAAGCGGGCGAAATTCTATGGCGACATCCAGGAGAAGATGACGGACGCCAGCGCGCATCTGATCTTCTTCGAACTGGAACTGAACACGGTCGGCGACGATATGATCGCGGCGGCCCTCGATGCCGACCCCGCTTTCGGCCATTACCGTCCCTGGGTGCTCGATCTGAGGAAAGACAAGCCCTACCAGCTGGAAGATCGGATCGAGCAGCTTTTCCACGAAAAATCCGTCACCGGACGCGGCGCATGGAACCGGCTCTTCGACGAGACGATGAGCGGTCTTCGCTTCTCGATCGACGGCGAGGAACTGACGCTCGAACCGACCCTCAACAAGCTTCAGGACGCCGATCCTGAAACCCGCCGCAAGGCGGCGGAAGCGCTGGCCGCCGTTTTCAAGGCCAATCTGCGCACATTCACGCTGATCACCAACACGCTTGCCAAGGATAAGGAAATCTCCGATCGCTGGCGTGGCTTCCAGGACATCGCGGATTCGCGCCACCTCGCCAATCGCGTCGAGCGCGAAGTGGTGGATGCTCTGGCGAGCGCGGTGCGCGATGCCTATCCACGCCTCTCCCATCGCTATTACGCCATGAAGGCAAAGTGGCTCGGCATGGATCAGATGAACCATTGGGACCGTAACGCGCCGCTGCCGGACACGCCGCAGGCGACAATCGGGTGGAACGACGCGAAGGATACCGTCCTCTCCGCCTATGGCCGTTTCGCGCCGGAAATGGCGGATATCGCCCAAACATTCTTCGACCGCCGCTGGATCGATGCGCCGGTACGCCCCGGCAAGGCGCCGGGTGCTTTCGCGCATCCGACGGTTCCCTCCGTCCATCCCTACGTGCTCCTGAATTATATGGGCAAGCCGAGGGATGTCATGACACTCGCGCATGAGCTTGGTCATGGCGTGCATCAGGTTCTGGCAGGCGCCCAGGGTCCGCTGATGGCCTCGACGCCGCTGACGCTCGCCGAGACGGCGTCGGTCTTCGGCGAGATGCTGACTTTCCGCTCACTGCTCGACCACACGACGGCGCCGCGCGAGCGCAAGGCCATGCTGGCGCAGAAGGTCGAGGACATGATTAACACGGTCGTGCGCCAGATCGCCTTCTACGAATTCGAGCGCAAGGTGCACACCGAGCGCAAGAAGGGCGAATTGACGTCCGACCAAATCGGCGAATTTTGGCTGGAGGTGCAGGCGGAGAGCCTTGGTCCCGCCATTAGGCTGCGGGAAGGCTACGAGACGTTCTGGACCTATGTCCCGCACTTCATCCACTCGCCCTTCTATGTCTATGCCTATGCGTTCGGCGATTGCCTGGTGAACTCGCTCTATGCAGTCTACCAGAACGCCGAAAAGGGATTTCAGGAGAAGTATTTCGAGATGCTGAAGGCCGGCGGCACCAAGCATCATTCAGAACTGCTGAAACCTTTCGGGCTCGATGCCTCCGATCCGGCATTCTGGCAGAAAGGCCTGTCCGTTATCGATGGGCTGATCAGCGAGTTGGAGGCGCTCGACTAGCAAGAAGGACCGGATTTACTCCCTGACGCCGCCGTTTACCGGAAACCTTCTTTTCCGGAATCCCCTTTATTGTGACGGGCATATGGGTTAGCCACCCAAGGTCGATCGACTATGCCTTGAACGAGAGAGGGTTTTGCGGAATGGCGAAAGCGAATTGGCCTATCCATGGAGAGATCAGCGGTCCCGTCGTGATGATCGGCTTCGGCTCGATCGGCCGGGGTGCGCTGCCCCTCATCGAGCGGCATTTCAAATTCGACAAGTCGCGCCTGGTTGTGATCGACCCGAACGATGAAAACAGGAAGCTGCTCGACGACCGCGGCATCGCTTTTGTCCAGGAAGCCGTCACGAAGAAGAATTACGAGGAATTGCTGACGCCGCTCCTGACCAACGGCGCGGGCCAGGGTTTCTGTGTCAACCTTTCCGTCGACACCTCGTCGCTCGACATCATGAGACTCTGCCGCAAGCTCGGCGTCCTCTATATCGATACGGTTATCGAACCATGGCCGGGTTTCTACCTGGACGCCCAAGCCGGCAATGCCGCTCGCACGAACTATGCGCTCCGTCAGACGGTCGTGGCGGAAAAGACGAAGCATCCGGGCGGTACGACCGCCGTATCCTGCTGCGGCGCCAATCCTGGGATGGTGTCCTGGTTCGTGAAGAAGGCGCTTGTCGATCTGGCGCGCGACTTGCGGCTGGAATTCGAGGAACCGGCGGCCTCAGACCGCCATGGCTGGGCGAGACTTATGAAGAAGGCCGGGGTCAAGGGCATCCATATCGCAGAGCGCGACACGCAGCGCACGAAGAAGCCAAAGCCGATGAACGTCTTCTGGAACACATGGTCTGTGGAAGGCTTTGTCGCCGAGGGTCTTCAGCCCGCCGAACTCGGCTGGGGCACGCACGAGAAATGGTTGCCGAAGAACGCGCAGAAGCAAAAACACGGCCCGAAGACGGCGATCTATCTGGAGCAGCCGGGCGCCAACACGCGCGTCAGGACGTGGTGTCCGACCCCGGGCCCGCAATACGGATTTCTGGTCACGCACAACGAATCGATTTCGATCGCCGAATTCTTCACGCTCAGGGACAAGAAGGAGAAAGTGAGCTACCGCCCGACCTGCCACTACGCTTACCATCCTTCCAACGATGCCGTTCTGTCACTGGGCGAGATGTTCGGCGCCGGGGGAAAGCCGCAGCCGGTCCAGCATGTTCTCGACGAGAACGAACTGGTCGACGGCATCGATGAATTGGGCGTACTCCTCTACGGCCATGCGAAGAATGCCTATTGGTATGGTTCGCAACTTTCGCTCGAAGAAACCCGCAAACTCGCCCCCTACCAGAATGCCACCGGCCTGCAGGTGACTTCCGCGGTGCTGGCCGGCATGGTGTGGGCGCTTGAAAATCCCAAGGCTGGCATCGTCGAGACCGACGAGATGGATTACCGGCGCTGCCTCGAAATCCAGTCGTCTTATCTCGGTCCCGTGAAGGGCTATTATACGGATTGGACCCCGCTCGAAGGACGGCCCGGCCTCTTCGAGGAGGATATTGACACCCACGACCCGTGGCAATTTCGCAACGTTTTGGTCCGCTGAGCATTCCTCCACGCGTCGGTGCGATGGTGCGCCGCAGGGCCGTCCTTGCTTTCGAGGTCTTTTCGGGCCAAGACGGAAGCAATCGGACCGAGGAGAGGATGATCGGGATGATGAACGCGCGCGTGGCCGCTCTGGCCGCTTTCAGTGGACTCGCAATGGTGCTTGCGGGCTGCCAGTCAAGGCCTCACGGATTGGAGGGGCCGGCGGTCGCTCCGGTGGCCTCGTCGCCCTTTGACGGACAATGGATCGGCACCGATGGCGTCGCTGTCTCGACGCTTCGAAACGGCTCCTTCGAATCCCGCTCCGTCCAGACCGGCGAGCAGTTGACGAGCGGAACCTATTCCGTCCGCGACCAATCGACGATCGATCTCGATTTCTATTCGATAAAGAGCCAGAAGCGGACCACGGCGGCCTGCCTGCTGGTCTCCAGAAGTCAGATGAACTGCACCCTGGCGTCGGGAACGCGTTTCGTGCTCAATCGCCGGCAGGCTTAGGTTAGGAAATCTCCGCGACCTATTCCGAGAGCCGGTATGGCCCCGTTTGGCGGGCGGAGAATGGAAGAATGAGAAAGACGGCCCTCGCGGCCCTCCTGGCGGCGCCGCTCCTGGCCTTTTCGACGGCTGCGGCGCTTGCCGATTACAGCTTGACGATCCTGCACTTCAACGACTGGCACAGCCGCATCGAACCGATCAACAAATTCGATGCGACCTGTACCACCGATGATGAACGTAAGAACGCCTGCATTGGTGGCGCGGCGCGGCTGAAGGCCGCCATCGACCAGGAGCGGCAGAAATTTGCCGGCAAGAACGTCATCTTGCTGGATGCCGGCGACAATTTCCAAGGATCGCTTTTCTACACGACCTACAAGGGGGCGGTGGAGGCCGAGTTCACCAATCTCTTCAAGGTCGACGCGATGACCGTCGGCAACCACGAATTCGATGATGGCGAGGAAGGGCTCGCAGCGTTTCTCGAAAAGGTCCATTTTCCGGTTCTGGGAGCCAATGTGCTGCCGGATATCCACGCCAGGATCGGCAACCGTGTAAAGCCCTATGTCGTGCTGACCGTCGGCGGCCAGAAAATCGGTATTGTCGGCGCAGTGGTCAACGACACCGATGTCATTTCCTCGCCTGGACCGCATGTCCTGATCGGCAATGATGTCCAGGCGATCGCCAAAGCCATAAGCGACCTCAGGAATCAGGGCGTCGACAAGATCATCGCGCTCACCCATGTCGGCTACCACCGGGACATGACTGCAATTGCCAAAATACCGGGCGTGGACGTCGTTGTCGGCGGCCATTCCCACACGCTGCTGTCGAACACAGATCCTAAGGCAGCCGGTCCCTATCCGACTTTCGTCCAGAACCCCGAAGGTTATGAGGTGCCCATCGTCACCGCCGCCTCCTATTCCAAATATCTGGGTGAAGTCACCGTCACCTTTGACGACAAGGGTGTGGTGAAGGAAGCCTCCGGCGACCCGATCCCGCTCGATGCGGGCATCAAGCCCGATCAGGGGGTGCTGGCGCGTGTTCGCGAACTGGCGGGCCCGATCGCCGCCGTTAAGTCGAAGCCTGTCGCCGAAACGACCGCGCCGATAGACGGCAATCGCGAGACTTGCCGCAAGCGGGAATGCACGATGGGCGATCTCGTTGCGGATGCCATGCTGGAGAGAGTGCGCAAACAGGGCGTGACGATCGCCATCATCAATGGCGGCGGCCTCCGGGCCTCCATCGGAGATGGCCAGGTGACGATGGGCGACGTGCTGGATGTGTTGCCCTTCCAGAACACGCTCGCCACCTTCCAGCTTTCCGGCAAGGATATCATCTCCGCACTCGAGAACGGCGTCAGTCAGATCGAAGACAATGCCGGCCGTTTCCCCCAGGTTGCGGGCCTCCGCTACACCTTCGACCGATCCATGCCGCCGAATGGCGGCCGGATCAAATCGGTCGAAATTCTCGATGGCGCTGGCTGGAAGCCGATTGATCCCGCGAAAACCTATCTGGTCGTCTCAAACAATTACATGCGCGCCGGCGGCGACGGCTACGCCGTTTTTCGCGACAAGGCGAAGGACGCCTATGATTTCGGGCCGAATCTGGCGGATGTGCTTGTCGATTACCTGCAGAAGCATCAACCCTATACACCCCATCTCGACGGCCGCATCCAGAATGTCACGCCGGTCGTGATCAATCGCCTGCAGAAAGAGCAGGAGTTGGCCGCTCCCGCCGAAGCGAGCGCTTCCGCGAACGCTGCGCCCGCAAAGGTTACGTCACCTGCCGCAGCCATAGGCAAGACCGAGATACCCGATCTTCCCGCCATGTCGGGAACCATCGCGTTCCAGCCGCCGGTCATCCCGGCCGAACCCGCGCCGCAGGCTCCCGCAAAGCGACCTCATACTGTTGCGGCTCCGAAAGAAAACTCCTCACGTACTTATACGGTCGAGCGGGGCGACAGTCTTTGGAAGATCGCCCGCATCCTCTATGGCGACGGCGACCGCTGGAAGGCAATCGCCAATGCAAATCCTGCGCTCAAGGGCAAGCCGATCCACCCCGGCGATACGCTGATCGTTCCTTGAGGATCGGAAATCGCTGGCGGCCTGCGGCCACGGGCGGCATTGAAATCTCCCCTCCATTCGTTAACTAGGCGACATCTGGAGGCGATCCGTGGACGTATCGACAACAAGCACCGAATCTGCCGAACGGGAGATTGGTCTTCCCGCCGGCCACCCCACGGTTCGCACCGGCAAGGTCGGCGTCCTGCTTGTCAATCTCGGCACGCCCGAGGGTACAGACAAAGCCTCGATGCGCCGCTATCTCAAGGAATTCCTGTCCGACAGGCGCGTCATCGAATGGCCCCGCGCCTATTGGTATCCGATCCTCTATGGCATCGTCCTCAATGTAAGGCCGAAAAGGTCAGGTGCGCTCTACGACAGGATCTGGAATCGCGAGCAGAACGAATCGCCGCTTCGCACCATCACCCGCGCGCAGGGAGAAAAGCTCGCCGCCTCCCTGAAGGAGCACGAGGCGGTCGTCGTCGACTGGGCCATGCGCTATGGCAAGCCGTCGATCGAAAGCGTCGCGGTGAGGATGATCGCCGAGGGCTGTGACCGCATGTTGATGTTTTCGCTCTATCCGCAATATTCGGCGGCGACCACGGCGACGGTGAACGACAAGTTCTTCGAAGTGCTGATGAAGCGCCGTTTTCAACCGGCGATCCGCATCGTCCCGCCTTATTATGACGATCCGGCCTATATCGAGGCGCTGGCACGATCGATCGAGAAGCACCTCGCTACGCTTTCTTTCAAACCTGAAGTCCTGATCGCCTCCTATCACGGTATTCCGAAAAGCTATTTCGAAAAGGGCGATCCCTATTACTGCCATTGCCAAAAGACGACACGCCTCCTGCGCAAGCGGCTGGGCATGGACGAGAAGCAGTTGATCACAACCTTCCAGTCCCGTTTCGGCCCGGAGGAATGGCTGAAACCCTATACGGCCGAGACGGTCGAAAGGCTGGCCAAGGAAGGGATCGAGTCGGTTGCGATCTTCAATCCCGGCTTCGCTGCGGATTGCCTCGAAACGCTGCAGGAAATTGCGATGGAGGTCGCGGAGACCTTCCACCATGCCGGCGGCAAGAACTTCGCGCATATCCCCTGCCTGAACGATTCCGAGGAAGGCATGCAGGTGCTCGAGGCCTTGGTGCGGCGGGAACTTTCAGGCTGGATACAGGATTAAAGCGCAAGTTCCGCCGCTTCCAACTCGCTCTATTTTCATTGTAAGCCGCCACCGCAGTGCCTAGATCATTGTCGCAGCGGCGCTTGCCGTATCACGACCGGGGGAAGATATGGCGTTCACGGGTTCCGATATTCTCATCGCGGTTCTTGTCATTCTCGTCATCCTGTTCCTGTTCGCAGGAATCAAGACGGTTCCGCAGGGCTACAACTATACCGTCGAGCGTTTCGGCCGCTACACCAAGTCGCTCTCGCCTGGACTGAGCCTCATCATTCCCTTCATCGACCGCATCGGCGCGAAGATGAACATGATGGAGCAGGTGCTCGACGTGCCCTCGCAGGAGATCATAACGCGCGACAACGCCATTGTCGGCGTCGACGGCGTTGCCTTCTACCAGGTGCTGAACGCCGCCCAGGCCGCCTATCAGGTCGCCGGGCTTGAAAACGCGATCCTCAACCTCACCATGACCAATATCCGCACCGTCATGGGATCGATGGATCTCGATGAACTGCTCTCCAACCGCGACGCGATCAACGAAAGGCTGCTGCGCGTCGTCGATCAGGCCGCGCACCCCTGGGGCATCAAGGTGACGCGGATCGAGATCAAGGACATCAACCCGCCCGCCAACCTTGTCGATTCCATGGCCCGCCAGATGATGGCCGAGCGCATGAAGCGCGCCCAGATTCTCGAGGCCGAAGGCAAGAAACAGGCGCAGATACTGGAAGCGGAAGGCCGCAGGGAAGCCGCCTTCCGCGATGCCGAGGCGCGCGAGCGCGCGGCGGAAGCCGAGGCGCGGGCCACGCAGGTCGTTTCGGAGGCTATCTCCAAAGGCGACGTACAGGCGCTCAACTATTTCGTGGCGCAGAAATACACCGAAGCGCTCGCCAGGATCGGCTCCTCGGCCAATAACAAGATCGTCCTGATGCCGCTCGAAGCCTCCTCTCTGGTCGGATCGCTTGGCGGCATCGGCGCCATTGCCAAGGAAGTTTTCGGCAATGACGCGACGCCGGTGACGCAACGCGCGGCTTCCGCCAGCAGGCCGCCCCGCACCGGCCAGGATCAGTCGTGATCTATACTAGAGCATTTCCGTTTTTCTCCGAATCACGGGAATGCTCTATCTGGTTGTTTCTACGCGATTCCGACCGCAAAACCGCTATGCACGTTTGCTGGAATTGCTCAAGCGGAGGCTATGGCCATGCTTGAACGCATCTTCACCGAACTCGGTCCTTGGAACTGGATGGTCCTGGGTTCGGTGCTGCTGATCCTCGAGATCCTGGTGCCGGGTGTCTTCCTGTTGTGGATCGGCATCGCCGCCATTCTCGTCGGCGCGCTGACGCTTCAGCTTGCGCATGCGGCATTCTGGGTCTGGCAGGCGCAGGTCGTCCTCTTTCTGATCCTGTCGGTCATTTCCGCCTATGTCGGCCGACAGGTGATGGCGAAAACCGGCGGAGAAAGCGATCAGCCCCTCCTCAATCGCCGCGCCGAACAACTGATCGGCCGGACGGCCACCCTTGCCGAACCGATCGCGGAAGGACGCGGCCGCATCCGCCTCGGCGACACGTTCTGGCTCGTCACCGGCCCGGACCTTCCCGTCGGCGCGCGCGTTCGCGTTACCGCGGTAAAGGATATGGAACTGGTGGTGGAGCCGGCCTGAACGGCTCGGGACGTCCCGTCAGACGACGCCGATCCGCAAGAGATCGTGGAAATGCACGATGCCGACCGGTTTGCCTTCCTCCGCCACGACAAGCGCGCTGATATTATAGCCGTTGAGGATGCCGGTCGCAGTGCTTGCAAGCATATCCGGCGCGGCGGTCTTGGGATTGCGCGTCATCACCTCCTCGACGGTCATGGCGCCGAGATTGCGGTTGAGATTGCGGGCAAGATCGCCATCGGTGACGATGCCCGCGAGTTTCCCCTCCCCGTCGATGACACAGACGCAGCCGAAGCGTTTTTGCGACAGGATCGTGATCGCGTCGGGCATGCTGGCGCCGAGCGGCACGATCGGCATCTCCTCGCCCGTATGCATGATCTCCGCCAGATGCATCAGGCTTGCCCCGAGCCGGCCGCCCGGATGGAAGGTGCGGAAATGGTCGGCGGTGAAGCCCCGCGCTTCCAGAAGCGCGATGGCCAGCGCATCGCCGATGACGAGTTGCAGAAGCGTCGAGGTCGTTGGCGCGAGTCCATGCGGGCAGGCCTCCGAAACCGTGGGAAGCAACAGCACCGTGTCCGCCTCTTTCGCCAGCGTCGACGTGACGCCGGAGGTGATGGCGATGAGCGGGATGGAGAAACGGCGGGAATAGGCAAGGATTCCGTTCAATTCCGCGGTTTCACCCGACCATGACATGGCAATAATCGCATCATCGTGACCGATCATGCCGAGGTCGCCGTGATTGGCCTCTGCAGGATGGACGAAAAATGCAGGCGTTCCCGTCGATGCCAGCGTAGCGGCGAGCTTCGAGCCGATATGGCCGCTTTTCCCCACGCCGGTGACGATAACCCTCCCGGTGATCGCGGAAATGCGCTGCACCGCTTCCGCAAAGGGTTCCGCCAGCCCGTTGTCGAGCGCCTCCGCCAAGGCGACGACGCCGGCATGCTCGGTCTTGATCGTCCGTATCGCTGACTCGATAGCGGCTTTCCTGTCCGCCGGTTTACGCATCGCCAATCCATGCATCATGGACCCGCTCTACAGCATCGGCGCGAAAAGCGGAATCCATTTTGCGCACCGCTTGGGCATTTTCGCGGGAGATTTTGCCCGGCATCAGCGTCCTGCCGCCTTGAAAAGGTAAACACCACGCCTTCCCGAGCCCGCAGTTTCAACGCTCCGTTAACCATCGCGATTTACCTTTCCGTAAAATTCTATGCGCGCCAAGAGTCTGTCAGGGACGATGTCTCTTTTTCCGAATCCAACGATCAGACATGCGCGCAAAACGCGGCTGGCCGCACTTTTCGTCGGCGTAGCGGCGCTGGCATTGATCAACGCGGCTCCCGCATCGGCGCAGCAAACCCTGGCATTGCGCGGCGATTTGCCCAATAACCAATCGAATGGCGGCCTTTTCGGCGCCGTCACGCCGGCGACGGATACCGTTGTGGACGCCGGGAATGACGGCCAGGACGATGCCTATGTTCCGGCCAGCCAGGATGCTTTGCCGGACAACACGACTGGAGGTTCCAATGCTGCTCTTTCCGCGCCAGCGGGCGGCGGCCAGGCCGGTGCGATAGCTAATACTGCCGACACGGCGGACGGAATCGATCAGCAGCCTTTCGGCACACTCGGCTCCTCCGATCAGGATCAAGCCGGCGCCACGGCGGACCAGACTCAGTCATCGAAGAAGAGCTCCACCGCCAGGAAGAAAACCGTCTCCGATGAGGATACGCAGGACGAACCGCTTTCGCCGGAAACGACCGGCAATCTTCGCGCCATCTCGATCGATTCCCAGAACAGGGATCTGGGTCGCGCCCTGTCCGAAAACCAGCGCGAAAAACCGATCGAAAACAGCAAGAAGGCCCAATATGACGACGATCCCTATGCGCCGCTCGGTCTCAGGCTAGGAACATTCAACGTCAACACGTCGATCCAGTCAGGCCTTACAGCGACGACGAATGCCGATTCCAGCACGGACGGCAAATCGGCGATCCTGTCCGAAACGACGCTCCGCCTGAATGCCGTCTCGGACTGGTCCCGCCATTCCGCCAACATCAATGCCTACGGCATCTTCCGCAAATCCGTGGCAGGGCAGGATTTGTCGCAACCGACTGCGGGGGTGGACGGCGAACTCGATCTTGACATCACGCATGAACTGCGCGGCAAGATCAAACTCGGCTATGCGGTCACGCCGGAAACGGCGGAATCGCCCGTCATCATCGAAGGAACGACCGAAGAGCCGCTGACGCAGACGCTCACCAGCAGCGTCGGTCTCGAAAAGGCTGTCGGCAAGCTGCGGCTCGGCATTACCGGCAATCTGGAACGCGACATTTACGGGAACGCCAAGCTGGAGTCGGGCGGAACGCTCTCGCAGAAGGACAGGAACAACACGCTGGTGACGGGCGTGCTCCGCGCCGGCTACGAGCTTTCTCCTTCCGTCATCCCCTTCGTCGAAGGCGAGCTTGGCCGGCGTTATTATGATCTGCGGCTTGATGATGCCGGCTATGCGCGCTCCGCCGATCGGGTCGGCGCGCGCGCCGGCGTAACGCTCAACCTGACTGACAAGCTATCCGGCGAGTTTTCGGCAGGCTGGCTCAGGGAAACGCCGGACGACGGCCGCCTCGCACCAATTTCCGGCCCATCGATCGCTGCGGATCTCAAATGGTCTCCAATCCGCGGAACGACCGTTTCGCTCCAGGGCGCGACCCAAATCGAAGGGACGACGACAGCGGGCCAGTCCGGAGACATACTCTACACCGGCCAGATTTCGCTCGAACGGCAGATGCGCGCCAATCTGACCGGTATAGCCACGCTCGGCATGCTGTGGCGTGACTATTCGGGCACCAACGGCCACGATTTCGGCTGGGACGCTGAAGCCGGCCTGATCTATTGGCTGAACCGCTACGCAGGCATTACCGGCAAGGTCAGGCACGAGCAGCAGGTCAGCAACATCGAGGGCCGCGACTATAAAGCCGAAAGCATCTTCCTCGGCTTTATCGTCCAGCGCTGATAAAACGGAATTATTCCGCTGCCCTGATCTTTGAGCCGGGATGGATATCGCCCGAAGCTTCGTCGATCAGCCTGCCGATGCGCTCGCGCATGTCCTCCCGCAACAAGGCAAAGGCGACGTTCGCCTCGATAAAGCCCTCCGGCGAGCCGCAATCGAAGGTCCGGCCGCGATAGTGATAGCCATAAAAAGGCTGCTTCTCCTTCAGCCGAAGCATACCGTCGGTAAGCTGAATCTCGTTGCCGGCGCCCTTTTCCTGGTTTTCAAGGATGGAGAAGATTTCAGGCTGCAGAATATAGCGTCCGTTGATGTAGAGATTGGTCGGCGCATTTTCGGGCTTCGGCTTTTCCACCATCGCCGTGACCTCGAAGCCGGAATGGGCATCCGCTCCCTTTCCAACAATGCCATATTTGTGCGTTTCCGCAGGATCGCACTCCTGGACGGCGATGATATTGTTGCCGGTATGCTCGTAAAGTTCGACCATCGCCTTGAGGCAGCTCTTCTCGGACTGCATGATCATGTCGGGCAGGAGAAGGGCGAAAGGTTCGTCGCCGACGAGATCGCGCGCGCACCAGACGGCATGCCCGAGCCCGAGCGGCACTTGCTGGCGCGTGAAACTCGTCTGGCCTGGACCAGGCTGAAGACCCTGCAGCCGGTCGAGGACGGCGTCCTTGCCGCGTTCGGCGAGCGTGTCATAGAGCTCGAAATGGATATCGAAATGGTCTTCGATGACCGCTTTGTTGCGGCCTGTGACGAAGATGAAGTGCTCGATGCCGGCTTCTCTCGCCTCGTCCACCACATATTGGATGACGGGCTTGTCGACGACCGTCAGCATTTCCTTCGGGATCGCCTTAGTCGCCGGAAGGAACCGTGTGCCGAGGCCCGCGACCGGAAAGACAGCCTTGCGCAGTTTCTTCATGTTTCGTTCTGTTCCTCGTTCAATTTTCAGAAAAGCATAATGCCGCCCGAGTCCTGAACGCATGTCGTCGGATCATGGTTCCAGATTTCAAAAAGTACAGGAATAGTGACCCGATTGGAACTCATGGTAAACTAAATCCTAACCGGCTCACGCGATGAATAGGCTTTTCAACTGATCGAAGGAGGGAAGATGTCCGCTTCATCCATCGCAAGACGTATCGCTCCGATTCTCGCCGCCGCTCTCATAGCAGCGCTCGCCGGCGGAACGCCCGCGCAAGCAGACCAAGGCTTCCGCCATTGGGTTGCAAGCTTCCGCAGCGTCGCGCTCTCTCATGGCGTGTCCCGCTCGACCTTCGATCGTGCTTTCCGCAACGTCACCGAACCGGATCCGGAAGTGCTGGAAAAATCCCGTGCCCAGCCGGAATTCAATGCGCCGGTCTGGAACTATTTCGATAACCGCGTCCAGGAGCAGTCGATCGCGGATGGCCAGGCCATGGCGGCAAAATGGCGGCCTTGGCTCGACCGCATCGAACAACGCTACGGTGTAAGCCGCTACATTCTTCTCGCCATATGGTCGATGGAGTCGAACTATGGAGAGACGCTGAAGAACGACAAGGTGATGCGCAACGTCATCCGTTCGCTCGCGACCCTTGGCTATGGCAGCAAGCGTTATTCGAGCTTCGCCCGCAAGCAATTGATTGCGGCGCTCAAGATCCTGCAGCGCGGCGATATCGATGAGAGGCACCTTACCGGCTCATGGGCTGGGGCCATGGGGCAGACGCAGTTCATTCCGACGAGCTATGAAATCTATGGCGTCGATATGGACGGCAATGGCCGGCGCGACATCTGGACATCGGTTCCCGACGCACTGGCGACGACCGCCAATCTCCTGGCGCGCAACGGATGGCAGACCGGCAAGACCTGGGGCTATGAGGTGAAGCTTCCAGCCGGGCGAAAATTTCCCGCCGGCTTCGAATCGCTTGACCGATGGGCGGCGCTCGGCGTGACCCGAGCCAATGGCAAGGATTTTCCGCGCGGATTGGATCAGGCCGCTCTGAAACTTCCGGAGGGCCGCAACGGCCCGGTCTTTTTGATGCTGAAGAATTTCTTTGTCATCAAGAAATACAATAATGCCGACAGATATGCGCTTGCCGTCGGTTTGCTTGCCGACCAGATCGCCGGTTATGGCGGCCTCGTCCAGGATTGGGATCGCCCCTTCATCAAGCTGAGCTTCGACGAGCGCCGGGAATTGCAGAAGCGTCTGCTTGCGCTTGGTTATTATGACGGCAAGATAGACGGCCGGATCGGCGACGGCTCCCGCGATGCCATCAAGGCGTTCCAGGCGCAGGCGGGACTAACCCAGGACGGCAATCCAAGCAAGAAAGTGCTGATCAGCCTGAGACAGAGGTGAATGATAAAACGGCATGGACGGATAGCGGCCTTCCTCCCTCTGCGCCTTATCGGCGGAAGGAAATGGGATCGTGCATCTGCCCTGCTCCGCCTTTTTCGTATTGCGGCACCAAGCGCGCCGGCTGCCAAGATCGCTTTGCTGTTCGCGGCGATCGCTTTTCTCGGAACCGTTCCAAGCGCCCATGCCGAAAATGCGCCACCGGCCTTCGAGCGATCGCAGCGGTGGTATCTACCCTATCCGAGAAGGCGGATGCAGCCACCCGCCCAGCGACGAGTAGAGAAACCGCAGCCGAGGAGGACGGCCGCTCCCCCTCCTTCGTCGGATCAGGTCGAAAAGCTTCCAAATGCCCGGACGATCATGGTGGTCGGCGATTTCCTTGCTTCCGAACTGGCCGCCGGGCTGACCGACGCCTATGCCAAATCGCCAGGCGTGAAGGTCGTCGACGAGGCCAATGGCTCGTCCGGCTTCGTCCGCACCGATTTCTACGATTGGGACGCGAGCATCGGCCCCCTGCTCGACACGGTGAAGCCGTCGGTGGTGGTCATGATGATCGGAGCGAACGACCGGCAACAGATCACGGTCGATGGCAAGAGCGAGGCTGTCCGTTCCGACGAATGGGTGGTGGAATATACGAAGCGGGTGAAGGCGTTCGCCAAAATCCTCGCTGATCGTCACATACCGCTCGTCTGGGTCGGTGTACCGGCTTTCCGCTCCGCATCGATGACGAGCGACATGCTGGCCTTGAACGACATCTATCAGAACAGCGTCGACGAGAAGAAAGGCGCCTTCGTCGACATTTGGGACGGCTTCGTCGACGGTAGCGGCGCCTTCACGCTGACTGGGCCGGACGTGAACGGCCAGCCGACGCGGCTCAGACTGGATGACGGGATTAATTTTTCGCGCGCGGGCAAGGCGAAAATAGCCTTTTATGTCGAAAAGGATCTTAATCGCCTGCTCGGGGATGCGGTTTCGCCCGACATCGGATCCCTGCCTTCCGGCATCCCGAACCTCGGCGCCGCCCCCACCGGCGAGGGACCGGTGGAACGAACCCCGCCGATCTCGCTCAAGGATCAGGGAATGGACGATGACGGCGCCCTCGACGGCGCGACAGTGACACCGGCGCCAGGTGGCGAGACGGCGATGGAGAAGTTGACGGGGGAAGGCATTGCCACCATTCCACCGCGCGGCAGAGCCGATAATTTCGGCGGTCTCCCTCCCAAGCCGGCCCCGGCAAAATCTGCCGACGAGGATGCGATCACCCGCATCATTCTGCAGTCGCAGGAGCCGCAACCGGTCCGTCCCGGCGCGATCACCGGGGCAGGACAGTCGATCCCATAAGGAATTCGTCCACGGCCCGCGCCGCCTGCCGTCCCTCGCGGATCGCCCAAACGACAAGGGATTGGCCGCGGCGCACATCGCCGGCGGCGAAAAGCTTGTCGACGCTGGTGCGGTAGTCGCGATCGTTCGCAACCACATTGCTGGACCCGCGCCGGTCGATATTCACGTCAAGCGCACCGCCCAACTCGGCGAGGACACCTTCCTTCAGCGGCCCGGCAAAGCCGATCGCGATGAAAGCAAGATCGGCGCGGATAAAGAACTCCGTACCTGATACGGGCATGCGTTTTTCGTCTACCTCGCAGCATTTCACCGCGGTGAGGACACCCTCCTCTCCGAAGAACTCGAGCGTGGCGATCTGGAATTCGCGCTCGACGCCTTCTGCCTGGGAAGAAGAAGTGCGCATCTTAGTCGCCCAATAGGGCCACACCGTCAACTTATCCTCGCGCTCGGGCGGCTGCGGCCGGATGTCGAGCTGCGTGACCTTGACCGCGCCCTGGCGGAACGCGGTACCGATGCAATCAGAGGCGGTATCCCCGCCGCCGACGACGACGATATGCTTGCCGGACGCAAGTATGGGCACCGAAGGCCAAGCGACCGAGTCGATATTTTCACCAGCGAGCCGGCGGTTCTGCTGCACGAGATAGGGCATGGCATCATGCACGCCTTGAAGTCCGGCGCCTGGAATGCCGGCGGCGCGCGGGGTTTCCGACCCGCCGCAATAGATGACGGCATCATATTCGGCCCGTAGGTCCTCGACTTTCTTGTCGATGCCGACATTGACGCCGCAGAAGAAGGAAACGCCCTCACCCTGCATCTGCTCGATGCGCCGGTCGATATAGTGCTTCTCGATCTTGAAATCGGGTATGCCGTAGCGCATCAGCCCGCCCGGCCGGCTTTCGCGCTCATAGACATGGACGTCATGGCCGGCGCGCGCAAGTTGCTGCGCCGCTGCCATTCCGGCCGGTCCGGAGCCGATAATGGCGACCTTCTTCCCGCTTTTCGTTGCAGCAGGCTGAGGCCGGATGTGACCGAGTTCGTAAGCCTTGTCGGCGATCGCTTGCTCCACCGTCTTGATGGCGACGGGGATGTCCTCGAGGTTGAGCGTACAGGCTTCCTCGCAGGGCGCCGGGCAGATCCGGCCGGTCCAATCGGGAAAATTGTTGGTCGAATGGAGGTTGCGGATCGCCCCTTCCCAGTCTCCGTTATAGACGAGGTCGTTCCAGTCGGGGATCTGGTTGTGCACCGGGCAGCCGGTCGGCCCATGACAATAGGGTACGCCGCAATCCATGCAGCGGGCGGCCTGTTTCTCGACCTCTTTATCCGACATCGGCAGGGTGAATTCCCTGAAATGCCGAATACGATCGGAAGCGGGCTGGTACTTCTGCACCTGCCGGTCGATCTCGAGAAAACCTGTCACCTTGCCCATTCTAATTCTCACCAAACGTCTCGACGGGCAATTTGCGTTGCCGCGTCCGCTTAGGCTCGATCGTGGTAAATTGCCCGATCAAGCTGCTTTCCAGACTCAATAACCGTTCCCCGATATCCCGATGCCGTGCGTTTCTTCTCCGCTTGGAAGGCAGACAGGCACACCCTGACAACTCCATACGCTTTAAGCCCCTCGCGAAAAATGAGGTCGCCAAAATCAGCGTCCTCAGTAACAATCACGCACTTTCCGGATACCGAAAGCTCCAATATCTCTCGATCGGAAGCACTCGGCGATATTTCGTGAATCCAACTCCCATGCCAGCCGATTTCGCGCAGAGCATCCACAACCAATCGCCAAGCACATTCGTCGGCGAGAAATTTCATATTTACTCAGCTGCATGTACGACAGGATGCTCTGGGTCAGCCAACTGATCGGCGGCAAAACTGATAGCCGCCTGAACGTCTTCTTTCGTCAGTCGAGGATGCTGCTCGACAATTTCTTGAACCGACCAGCCTGCGGCCAAGCACCGAAGCACATGCTCAACGGTGATTCTGGTTCCGTCGATCCGCGGTTTCCCAAACATCGTGTCAGAAGTAGAAACGATCCTCGAGTGCCTATCAGCGTTTTTCATAACTATCGTCCGAATATCGATCAATTTCTTCGTACCTTCAGAAAGAATAGCATAACCCATCCTATTCCGCCGCCACGTTCATGCGCATGCGCTCCATCTCGATCAGGGCGCGGCGATATTCGACCGGCATGACCTTGCGGAATTTCGGCCGGTAGTCCGTCCAGTTGTCGAGGATGGTCTTCGCCCGCGTCGAGCCGGTATAATGGAGATGGTTGGCGATGAGCTGATAGAGCCGCTCCTCATCATTGCTCGTCATGTCGCCGGAAACATCGACGCGCCCCATATGGGCGATGTCGCCGCCATGGTGATGCAACCGCTCCAGCATCTCGTCCTCTTCCGGAACCGGCTCGAGTTCGACCATCGCCATGTTGCAGCGGGCGGCGAAATCGCCTTCCTCGTCGAGGACATAGGCGACGCCGCCCGACATGCCCGCCGCGAAATTGCGGCCGGTCTTGCCAATGACGACCACCAGGCCGCCCGTCATATATTCGCAGCCATGATCGCCGACGCCTTCCACGACGGCGATCGCGCCGGAATTGCGGACGGCGAAACGCTCGCCGGCGACGCCGCTCAGATAGCACTCGCCCTCGGTCGCGCCATAAAGCACCGTATTGCCGACGATGATTGAATTTTCCGCGACGATGCGCGCATTCTCCGGCGGCCGGATGACGATGCGGCCGCCCGAAAGCCCCTTGCCGACATAGTCATTGGCGTCGCCGACGAGTTCGAAGGAGATGCCGCGCGCCAGGAAAGCGCCGAAGGATTGCCCCGCCGTGCCGGTCAGCGTCACGGAGATGGTGTCGTCCTTCAGGCCCTTGTGCCGATAGCGCTTCGCCACCTCGCCCGAAAGCATCGCGCCGGTCGAGCGATCCGTATTGCGGATGTTGACTGCGATCTTGACCGGCAGCTTCGAGTCGAGGGCAGGCTTTGCTTTCTCGATCAGCTTGCGATCGAGCACATCCTCGATCGGATGCTTCTGCGCTTCCGTCCAATAGGTCGCTTCCTTCGGAGCCTCCGGCTTGAAGAAGACCTTGGAGAAGTCGAGCCCCTTCGCCTTCCAGTGGGCGATCATATCGTCCTTGGCGAGGAGATCGGAGATGCCGATGATCTCGTCGAGCTTGCGGAAGCCCATGGCCGCGAGCAGTTGCCGCACCTCTTCAGCGACATAGAAGAAGAAATTGATGACATGCTCCGGCGTACCCTTGAAGCGCTTCCTGAGCACCGGATCCTGCGTCGCGACGCCCACCGGGCAAGTGTTGAGATGACATTTGCGCATCATGACGCAGCCCGCCGCGATCAACGGAGCGGTCGAGAATCCGAATTCGTCCGCTCCGAGCAATGCACCGATGATAACGTCGCGCCCGGTCCGCAAACCGCCGTCGACCTGTAGTGCAACTCTGCTGCGAAGCCTGTTCAGTACCAGCGTCTGGTGCGTTTCGGCGAGCCCCATCTCCCATGGCGACCCCGCATGCTTGATCGAGGTAAGCGGTGAAGCGCCGGTCCCCCCGTCATAGCCGGAGATGGTGATATGGTCGGCGCGCGCCTTGGCGACGCCCGCCGCAACCGTACCGACGCCGACCTCGGAGACGAGTTTCACCGAGACCGCAGCGTCCGGATTGACGTTCTTCAGGTCGAAAATGAGCTGAGCCAGATCTTCGATCGAATAGATGTCGTGATGCGGCGGCGGCGAGATCAGCCCGACGCCCGGCGTCGAATGGCGCGTCTTGGCGATCGTCGCATCGACCTTATGGCCCGGCAGCTGGCCGCCCTCGCCGGGCTTCGCCCCTTGCGCCACCTTGATCTGCATCATGTCGGAATTGACGAGATATTCCGCCGTCACACCAAAGCGCCCGGAGGCGACCTGCTTGATCGCGGAACGTTCCGGATTGGCCGAACCGTCGGGAAGCGGGAGATAGCGATCAGGCTCTTCCCCGCCCTCGCCTGTATTGGACTTTCCGCCAAGCGCATTCATGGCGCGCGCCAGCGTCGTATGCGCCTCGCGCGATATGGAGCCGAAGGACATGGCGCCGGTCGAGAAGCGCTTGACCAATTCCGCCGCCGGCTCGACCTCGTCGAGAGGTACGGGCGCGCGGTTGGCCTCGTCGGCCATCCTGATCCTGAACAGGCCGCGGATTGTCTTGGCTTGCGCCGAATGGCTGTCGATCTGCGCGGAATAGTCCTTGAACGTCTCCCACGATCCTTTGCGCACGGCATGCTGCAGCGTCGCGACGGCGTCCGGCGACCACATATGCGCCTCGCCGCGCATCCGGTACATATATTCGCCGCCGACATCGAGCGTGTTGACCAGAACCGGATCGTCCCCGAAGGCGTCGCGGTGACGGCTAAATGTCTCTTCCGCGATCTCCTCCAGTCCGACGCCTTCGATGGTGGTGGCCGTGCCGGTGAAGAATTTATCGACGAAACCGCTCTTCAAACCGATCGCGTCGAAGATTTGAGCGCCGCAATAGGATTGGTAGGTCGAGATGCCCATTTTGGACATGACCTTGAGGATGCCCTTGCCGATCGATTTGATATAGCGGGTGACGACCTCGCCGGCATCGACCTCCTGCGGGAATTCGCCGCGCCGGTGCATCTCGATCAACGTATCGAAGGCGAGATAGGGATTGATCGCCTCGGCGCCATAGCCGGCGAGGCAGGCGAAATGGTGCACCTCGCGCGGCTCGCCGGACTCAACCACCAGCCCGACCGACGTGCGCAAGCCCTTGCGGATCAGGTGATGGTGCACCGCGGCGGTCGCAAGAAGCGACGGGATCGCGATACGGTCGGGGCCCACCTGCCTGTCGGAAAGAATGATGATGTTATAGCCGCCCGCCACCGCCGCCTCGGCGCGGTCGCAAAGCCGCTCCAGGGCGCCCGGAAGTCCTGGCGCGCCCTCGGCCGCCGCGTAGGTGATATCGATCGTCTTGGTGTCGAACCGGTCTTCGGTGTGGCCGATGGAACGGATCTTCTCCAGATCGCCATTGGTCAGGATCGGCTGGCGGACCTCGAGCCGCTTCTTGCGCGACGTACCGACCAGATCGAAGATGTTCGGCCGCGGCCCGATGAAGGAAACGAGGCTCATCACCAGTTCCTCGCGGATCGGATCGATCGGCGGGTTCGTCACCTGGGCGAAATTCTGCTTGAAATAGGTGTAGAGCAGCTTCGCCTTGTCCGACATGGCGGAGATCGGCGTGTCGGTTCCCATCGAACCGATCGCCTCCTGTGCGGTCGTCGCCATCGGCGCCATGAGGAATTTCAGATCTTCCCGCGTGTAGCCGAAGGCCTGCTGGCGATCGAGAAGCGAGACATCCTTTCTGAGCGCGCGCGGTTCCACCGGCTTCAGTTCTTCCAGGATGAGCTGCGTGTTGGCGAGCCATTGCTTGTAGGGATGCTTCGATGCGATCTCCGACTTGATCTCGTCATCGGAGACGATGCGGCCCTTTGCGATGTCGATCAGGAGCATGCGGCCCGGTTGCAGCCGCCATTTCTGCACCACATGTTCTTCCGCCACCGGCAGTACGCCGGCTTCCGAAGCCAGGATCACGCGGTCGTCGTCGGTGACGATGTAGCGGGCGGGGCGAAGCCCGTTGCGGTCGAGCGTCGCGCCGATCTGGCGTCCGTCGGTGAAGACGACCGCCGCCGGCCCATCCCACGGCTCCATCAGCGCCGCGTGGTATTCGTAAAAAGCCTTGCGATCGTCATCCATGAGCTTGTTGCCGGCCCAGGCTTCCGGGATCAGCATCATCATGGAATGCGCCAGCGTGTAGCCGCCCTGAAACAGGAATTCGAGCGCATTGTCGAAGCACGCGGTGTCCGACTGGCCTTCATAGGAGATCGGCCACAGCTTCGAGATATTGTTGCCGAACAACTCCGAATCGACCGACGCCTGCCGCGCCGCCATCCAGTTGTTGTTGCCGCGCACCGTGTTGATCTCGCCATTATGCGCGACCATCCGGTAGGGATGCGCCAGCTTCCATGACGGGAAAGTATTGGTCGAGAAGCGCTGATGCACGAGGATCAGCGCGGTCTCGAAGCGCGGATCCATGAGGTCCTTGTAATAGGCGCCGACCTGATACGCCAGGAACATGCCCTTATAGACGATGGTGCGCGCCGACAGCGACACGCAATAGGCGCCGATATCCTTGTTGTCGTTCTCCGCATAGATGCGTCCGGAAATGACCTTGCGCAGCAGGTAGAGCCGCGCCTCATATTCCTCATCGTCCGGAATATCCGGCGTGCGCCCGATGAACACCTGGCGATGGAACGGCTCGGCCGCGACGATCTCGGGCGCCTTCGACAACGACGAATTGTCGACCGGCACGTCGCGGAAGCCGATGAGCGGCAAACCCTCCGATTGGGCCGATTCGCGGATAATATCGTCGATATGGGCGCGCAGTGCGGGGTCCTGCGGCATAAACCAATGGCCGACGCCGTACTGGCCGGCTGGCGGCAATTCAATGCCTTGCCCGGCCATCTCCTCGCGAAAGAAGCGGTCGGGGATTTGCACCAGCACGCCGGCGCCGTCGCCGACCAGCGGGTCGGCACCGACAGCGCCGCGATGCGTCAGGTTCTCCAGCATGAAGAGGCCGTCTTCGACGATACCGTGCGACTTCACGCCTTTCATGTTGACGACGAAGCCGACGCCGCAGGCATCATGCTCGTTGCGTGGATCGTAAAGTCCCGCTGCGCCTTGTCGCTCGAAGGAAGGTTTCGACACAGACGCTTTCGTCTGCGCGGCCGATATGTTTGCTGGCCTGACAGATGGCGTCTTCGTCATCATGCTTCCTCCGTTCCTTGCCCGCGGGCGGTTGATATCGGCCGGCTACCTCATGGCCCGGCATCTCAGACAGGCTGTCATACGAAAGGCCGGACGCCATTATGCGGCAATCCGGGATGCAATGCGCGGATAAATAAGACAGCACTACTGTCCTAAATACCGTATGTCAGAAAACCTTTCATCGTTCAAGATTGAATTGAAAAAAATCGGCCGGAAAAGCGAAATATTATTGCGCGAGATCACCGGAAAATGATCTTTCCACCGGCAAGCTGTCCAGAGGGCTTGCGGCATTCCCGTCAAACCAACACTGTCCAAACACTCAAGGACGAACGGGGTCAAAAATGCACTTCGCCTCCGACAACTGGGCCGGCGCCCATCCGAGAATAGCGGAATCGCTTGCCGCGCATGCTTCGGGCTTCGCCCCCGCTTATGGCGCCAGCGACCTCGACCGGAAAGTCGAGGAGAAATTCAGCGAAATATTCGAGCGTGAGGTCTCCGTCTTCTTCGTCGCGACGGGAACGGCCGCCAATTCGCTTGCGCTGACCTCGGTAAGCCGTCCGGGCGGCGTGGCATTTTGTCACCGCGAGTCGCATGTGGTCGAAGACGAAGGCGGCGCGCCGGAATATCTCTCCGGCGGCACGAGGCTCCATCCCGTCGATGGTGCGCTGGGACGCATCGATCCCGATGGGCTCCTCGCCAAGATGGCGCATTTCGATCCCGAATTCGTCCATTCCGGCCAGCCCGTCGCAGTGTCGATCACGCAATCGACCGAGATCGGCACCGTCTACAGCCTCGATGCGATCGAAAAAATCGGAGCGATCTGCCGGGAAAAGGACCTGCCGCTTCACATGGACGGCGCGCGTTTCGCCAACGCGCTCGTCTCGCTTGGGACGACGCCTGCGGAAATGACGTGGAAGCGCGGCGTCGACCTCCTCTCTTTCGGCGGTACGAAGAACGGCTGCTGGTGCGCTGAGGCTATCGTCGTTTTCGATTCAAGCCGTGCCCGGGAGATGCCCTTCATTCGCAAACGGGCAGCGCAGCTTTTCTCGAAATCCCGTTTCATAGCGGCGCAATTCGACGCCTATTTCGCTGACGATTTGTGGCTCGACACCGCGCGCTATTCAAATGCCATGGCCGGCCGGCTGGCCAGGTAT
>DASZUG010000054.1:0-33891 GCA_035547755.1 Rhizobiaceae bacterium | reverse complement strand
ATCCTCTCCCCCACGAACGTGGGGGAGAGGTGGCGCGCGCAGCGCGACGGAGAGGGGGAGAACTCCTTGCGCGACAGCCCTTCTCTGCGATTGAAACCGAACGCGCATCCGCCCCTCGCCTCGCCTTCCCGCTTTTCGATCCGCTCAGCCGCTTCCGCCGCCGTCGCCCAACCCCGCGCGGGGTTCCGCGCATTTCCTTTCCCGGCTTCGGCGATCCGTTTCCCCTCCCCCTGCCGCCTTCGGACGACGACGCGATCGACGCAACGCGGCTTGCGCTCCGTCTCGCCGCGCTTGCCCGCGTGCTCGACGATCTGCCGCGCGAGGCGCGGCGCTTCGCGCGGTGGCGGGCGGCGGCAGCGGGCGCGCAAACAAAAGAAAGCGGAGCGGAGACGGTAGGGCCGCAAGCCGTGTCTCCGTTGCGGGTGTCCGAAGGACGGGTGGGACAAGCGGCCGGTCCCGGCAGGAGTCATTGCCGTCGCCTGTGGCCGTTGCGCCTTGGCCGCCCGCCGGGCCTGCCGCGCCGGCCGTCGCCTGCGGTGCATGACATACTGGACGTCACGCACGGCCTGGCGTTTTGGGTTTTGGAGCGGCCCGACACGTCATGACAAGGCCTTAGATTGTTCAAAACCCGGCATGGAAGGCGCTTGCGGAGCCGGCCGGGTTCGGGCGAGAGGGCGATTTGTCGTGCGCCTTTTGCGGGAAGCTTATCGCCCCCTGAAAATCACACCAGTTCCACCTCCACCACGCCCGGCACGGCCTTGATGGCCGCGGCGATCTGCGGGCTGAGGCGATAGCGGTTGGGCAGTTCGACCTCGATCTCGCCGGCGCCGCCTTCTCTGATGACGACGAGGCTGACCTGCCCCTCGCCGCGCTCGCCGAGCCTGTTGGTCAGCGCGCCGAGCGGCTTGTCGTCACGCAGATAGACGCGCATCGCCTGTTGCACCTTGTGCGCCTCCTCGTCGAGCGATTTCACCTTCTGGATCCTGAGATTGACCATCTCGTCGCGCATTTCGGCGGAGACTTCGATGACGACCGCCATGCCAGGCTCGAGCAGGTCGCGATATTGGGCGAGGCTCTCGGAAAAGAGCACCGCCTCGAACTGGCCGGTCGCATCCGAAAGCTGGATCACGCCCATCTTGTTGCCGGTGCGGGTCCGCCGCTCCTGTTTCGACAGCACCGTGCCCCCCAGCCGGCCGGCCGAGACGCCGCGCTTGACCGCGGCGGAGAATTCGGCCCAGTTCTGGACCCGCATCTTGTCGAGCACGGTCCGGTAGGCATCGAGCGGATGCGCCGAGAGATAGAAGCCGACGGCGGTGAATTCGCGGTGCAGCTTTTCCGCCGGCAGCCAGGGCTCCGCGGCGGGGAGCCGAAGCGGTTCGGGCTTGCGGGTCGCGGTGCCGGCGCCGAAAATATCGATCTGGTTGCTTGCGGCGCTCGATTGGGCGAAGGCGGCGGCGCGCATCATCATTTCGACGCCGGCCATCATCGCGGAGCGGTCATGGCCGAAGCAATCGAGCGCGCCGGCCTGGATCAGGCTCTCGAAGACGCGCTTGCCGGCGATCTTGGGATCGATGCGCTCGCAGAAATCCTCCAGGCTCTCGAACGGCTTCTCGCGGCGCTTGTCGACGATGTGCTCGACGGCGGCGTCGCCGACGCCCTTGATCGCGGCGAGCGAATAGAAGATGCGGTTTTCGCCGACCTCGAAATCGCGATAGGAGGTCGCTACCGAAGGCGGTACGACCTCGATGCCAAGGCGGATCGCGTCCTGGCGGAAATCGTTGAGCTTGTCCGTGTTCGACATGTCGAGCGTCATCGACGCGGCAAGGAATTCCACCGGGTAATGCGCCTTCAGATAGGCCGTCTGGTAGGAGACGATGGCGTAGGCGGCGGCATGGCTCTTGTTGAAGCCGTAATCGGCGAACTTGGCCAGCAGGTCGAAGATCATGTTGGCCTGCGGCTTGTCGAGGCCGTTCTTCATCGCGCCCTCGACGAAACGCGCCCGTTGCTTGTCCATCTCGGCGCGGATCTTCTTGCCCATGGCGCGGCGCAGAAGATCGGCCTCGCCGAGCGAATAGCCGGAAAGCTCCTGCGCGATCTGCATCACCTGTTCCTGATAGACGATGACGCCCTGCGTCTCCTTCACGAGGTGGTCGATCCTGGGATGGATTGAGGCGATCTCCTCCTGCCCGTGCTTGCGGGCGTTATAGGTCGGGATGTTCTCCATCGGGCCCGGCCGGTAGAGCGCCACCAGCGCGATGATGTCCTCGATGCGGTCGGGCTTCATGCCGATCAGCGCCTTGCGCATGCCGGCGCTTTCAACCTGGAACACGCCGACCACCTCGCCGCGCGACAGCATGGAATAGGTCTGCGGATCGTCGAGCGGAATTTTGGCGAGGTCGATCTCGATGCCGCGCCGCTTGATCAGCTTCACGGCCGTATCGAGCACCGTCAGCGTCTTCAGACCGAGGAAGTCGAACTTCACCAGCCCCGCCTGCTCGACGAATTTCATGTTGAACTGGGTGACGCCCATGTCGGAGCGCGGATCGCGATACATCGGCACCAGTTCAGACAGCGGCCGATCGCCGATGACGATGCCTGCCGCATGGGTGGACGCATGGCGATAGAGGCCTTCGAGCTTCTGCGCGATGGCCAGCAGCGTTTCGACGATCGGCTCCTTCTCGATCTTCTCGGCGAAGCGCGGCTCGCCCTCGATCGCCTGCGCGAGCGACACTGGATGGGCCGGGTTCTGCGGCACCATCTTGCAGAGCCTGTCGACCTGCCCATAGGGCATCTGCAGGACGCGGCCGACATCGCGCAGCACGGCGCGCGCCTGCAGCGTTCCGAAAGTGATGATCTGGCCGACCTGGTCTCGGCCGTAGCGGCCCTGCACGTAGCGGATCACCTCCTCGCGCCGGTCCTGGCAGAAATCGATGTCGAAATCCGGCATCGAGACGCGCTCCGGATTGAGGAAGCGCTCGAAGAGCAGCGAAAAGCGCAACGGATCGACATCGGTGATCGTCAGCGACCAGGCGACCAGCGAGCCCGCGCCGGAGCCGCGGCCCGGCCCGACGGGGATGCCTTGGGCCTTCGCCCATTTGATGAAGTCGGAGACGATCAGGAAATAGCCCGGAAATTTCATCCGTTCGATGATGCCGAGCTCGAATTCGAGGCGCTTTTTATAGTCCTCTTCGGTGAAACCGGCCGAGAGGCCGTGCACGGCAAGGCGCCGCTCCAGCCCCTCCCAGGCCTGCCGCTTCAGTTCGTCGGCTTCCGCGGCCTCGGCCTTCTCCGCATCGGCGAGATCGCCCGAGGTGAAGCGCGGCAGGATCGGCTGGCGCGTCTTCGGGAAATAGGAGCAGCGGCGGGCGATTTCGATCGTGTTGTCGATCGCCTCCGGCAGGCCGGCGAAGAGGGCGACCATCTCTTGTTGCGATTTAAGATAATGGTCCGGCGTCAAGCGGCGACGCTCGTCCACAGCAATGACCGTTCCTTCGGCGATCGCCAGAAGCGCGTCATGCGCCTCGTAGTCCTCGCGCTTCAGGAAAAATGCCTCGTTCGTCGCGACGAGCGGTAGCGCATGCGCATAGGCAAGCTCGATCTGGGCCTGTTCGACGCCGCGGTTATAACGCCCGTGGCGCTGAAGCTCGACATAGAGCCGGTCTCCGAACGTCTGCTCGAGAAATGTGAGGCGCTGTTCGGCAAGCGCGCGATGGTCTTCGCGCAACGCTCGGCCGATCGGCCCGCGCTCGCCGCCGGTCAGGCAGATGATGCCTTCCGCATGCGCTTCCAGCCAGGTGGAACGGATATGGACCGGCTCGCCCGCCGGCGTGTCGAGATAGGAGCGGCTGACGAGTCGCACCAGACTGGCATAGCCTTTCTCCGTGGCGGCGATCAGGACGATCGGCGCCATCTCGGGACCGCTGCGGCGGCTCTGCTGCCGCGACGCCTCGCTATCCTCCGCTTCGAAATGGATGTCCAATTGGCACCCGATGATCGGCTGTACGCCCTCCTTGGTGGCTTTTTGCGCGAACTCCAGCGCGCCGAAGAGGTTGTTGGTATCGGCGATTGCGATGGCCGGAGCGTTGTCGGCGACCGCCTGCGCAATGACCTTGGCGAGCGGCAATGCCCCTTCCAGGAGAGAATAGGCTGAATGGACGCGGAGGTGGATAAAATGGCGCGGCCCTTGCATTACGCCCGGCTGCGCGGCGCCGTTCATCTTCTCCCGCATAAGCGGATCGCGCGGAGGGCGTTCGCTTGCCATTCTGTTACTGCCGATCGGACTCAGGAAATGCCTGCACCCATTCTTCCGAATCGCCCCGGAAGCGTCCACCCCGAAATGGCGCTATCACCGCTATTCCTGCCTCGTTATTCCACCCGCTCGCCGTTCCTGATCCGGTAGGTCGGCGTGTACATCGTCACCAATTCCTCCGCAGCGGTCGGATGGAGCGCCATGGTGCGGTCGAAATCCTCCTTCGTGAGGGCCGCCTTGACTGAAATGCCGAGCAGTTGCGCCATCTCGCCCGCATCCGGTCCAAGGATATGCGCACCGAGAACGCGGCGGCTTTTGCCGTCGATGACGAGCTTCATCAGCATCTTCTCGTTGCGTTCGGGCAGGATGTTCCGCATCGGGCGGAAATGGGCCCTGTAGATTTCCAGTTCTTCGAACGCCTTCGAGGCGTCGTCCTCCGACAATCCCACCGTCCCGATTTCGGGCTGCGAAAAGACAGCCGTCGGGATCGTCTCGTGGTCCGGCCGCGTTGGATTGCCCTTGAAGGCAGTCTCAACGAAGCAGATCGCCTCATGGATCGCGACCGGTGTGAGCTGGACGCGATTGGTGACATCGCCGATCGCCCAGATATTCTCGACATTGGTGCGCGAATAGGGATCGACAGCAATCTCACCAATCTTCCCGATCTTCACGCCGGCCTTTTCAAGCCCCAGCCCGTCCGTGTTCGGGATGCGTCCGAGCGCCAGCATCACTTCGCCTGCAACAAGCGTCTTTCCGCCCGAAATCCTTGCATGAAGCTCTCCATCCTCGCCGCGATGGACGCGTTCGATATAGGAATGGCAATGGATGTGGATGCCCTTCTCCTCCATCGTGCTGTGGAGGTTCCGGCGCAGATCCTGGTCGAAGCGCTGCAGGATTTCCGCGCCGCGATAGACGATCGTGGTCTCGACGCCAAGACCGTGGAAGATATTGGCGAATTCGACGGCGATATAGCCGCCGCCGGCAATGACGATCGCCTTCGGCAGCCTTTCCAGATGAAAGGCGTCGTTTGAGTTGATGCACAATTCATGGCCAGGCAGGGCGATGTGCGGGTTCGGACGCCCGCCTGTTGCGATCAGGATGTGCTCCGCCGTGACGACACGGCCTTCGGCGAGTATCCTGACGCTATGGGCATCGACGAGTTCGGCGCGGGAATTGAAAATCTCGGCCCCGGCATTGTCGAGGCCGCGGCGATAGACGCCCTCCAGGCGATCGATCTCCTTGTCCTTGTTGGCGATGAGGGTAGGCCAGTCGAACGTCGCCGGCGGGACGGACCAGCCATAGCCGGCGGCATCCGCAAAATGCTCCGAAAACTGGGAGGCATAAACGAATAGCTTCTTCGGCACACAGCCGCGTATGACGCATGTGCCGCCGAAACGATACTCTTCCGCTATTGCCACACGCTTACCGAGCGATGCTGCGAGCCTTCCGGCGCGCACGCCGCCCGAGCCGCCGCCAATGACAAAGAGATCGTAATCATAGTTGGTCATATGGACTGCTCCGCTCGACAACGCGTTTAATTTAGGATCGCAATATCCGGTTTGAAATCACGGCATACAAGTGCGCCAAAAAGAAAGCCCGGCGAACCGGGCTTCTCGACGATTGATGAAAGCGTTAGCCGGATCACTTCTTCGCGGGCTTGGGCGCAGGCTTGGCCGCCGGCGCCGCATCGGAACTGCCTGACGAGGAAACTTTCCCGTTCGGCGCCTCCTTCGCCATCTCGTCGCCGACCGACTGGGCGAGGTCGCGCGCGATGCCGCGCTGCCATATCTCGGCTGCCTGGGCAATCTGCCGGGAGGCGATCGGCCCGTTCTGGATGAGCTTCTTACCGGCTTCGGAATTATAGAAGGTCGCTATGGCGTTGAGTTCCTGCTCGCTCAAAAGCTTCGCATAAGCGCGCGCCGCCTCGTTTTCCAGATCGGCACGGCGCGGCACGAGCGCCAGCGTCTTCTCATCGACGATCTTTACGATGATGTCCTGTAAATTGGGATTCTTCTCGATCAGCTGGTTCTTCAGCGAACGCGCCGCCTGCGGAAGAATCGAATCGAACGGATCGGTTATATGCAGGGCGGCAATGGCGGCCCGCGCGGCCTTCAAATGAGAAGGTGTGACGGCGGCGGCATCATCCGCGGCGGTGGCCACGGATAGGCTCAGCGCGAGCATCGCCGTAGCCGCCAATGTGGTGGTCAGGCTGCGGGCGGTGTTGGCGAACTTCATGATTATTCGAACTCCCTGTTTTCAGCGGGCAGGATAAACTGTTTTGACCCCATCGGCCCCGGCAACGATTGCTTCCGCCGCCAATCCCAAGAAAAGGCCATGCTCGACGACACCCGGTATGGCATTCAGCGCGTCCGAGAGCGCTCTTGTCTCCGGAATGCGGCCAAAAGATGCATCGACGATGAAATGTCCGCCGTCTGTAACAAAAGGCGCGTCATTCGTCATCCTCAATGTAAGCGGGCCGGAAAGGCCTAGTTCTTCCGCCGCCTCGGCAATGGCGATCCGCGTCGCCTCGAGGCCGAATTTGTTGACCTCGATCGGCAGAGGAAAGCGCCCGAGCGTCTCGACCATCTTGCTCCTGTCGGCGATGACGATCATGCGCGTCGAGGCGGAAGCAACGATCTTCTCCCGCAACAGCGCTCCGCCGCCGCCCTTGATGAGCGACAGGGCGGGGTCGATCTCGTCGGCCCCATCAATGGTCAGGTCGAGCCGCGGCTCGTCGTCGAGGCTCGCCACGGGAACACCAAGCTGGCTGCAAAGGGTAGCGGTCCGCTCGGACGTGGCGACGCCAATGATCCGCAGCCCTTCCGCCACGCGGGCGGCGAGCAGCCGCACGAATTCCGCCGCCGTGGTCCCCGTGCCGATGCCGAGCTTCATGCCGTCCTCGACATGGGCAAGCGCTACGCGCGCGGCCTCGATCTTCAACTCCCTGGCATCCATGTCGCGGACTTTCTGCTTCCGATCCTCGCTCCCGATGCGCTTCGCACTACCACCTTTGCGGAAGCGGTCAAAGCCCGTATTGCCGGTTTGCGGTTGCTGGCGTGATTTGCCCTTCAAGAAGCCGGAACCGAGACGGCGCCCAATGTCGGGCTGCCCTTGCCGACGCCGACGGCGGAGGCTATGCCGTGGGCCACGTCCTCCCCTCCCCGACCGACTGACTGGAATTGACATGACATCACCCATTATCGTTTTCGATCTCGACGGCACACTCGTCGATACGGCTCCGGATCTGCTCGACAGCCTCAACCATTCGCTTGCGAGCGCCGGACTGAAGAATACGGGTCAAAGCGAATTGCGCAGCTTCGTCGGGCTCGGCGCCCGCGTCATGATCGAGCGCGCATTCGCCGCCCATGGAAGGCAGATCGAGGATGGGGCGCTCGAAAGGATGCTCACCGATTTCCTCGACCACTATACGAGCCATATTCCCGGTAAATCCGCGCCCTATCCGGGCGTCCTCGCCGCGCTCGACCGCTTTTCCCAGGCCGGTTACACCCTCGCCGTCTGCACCAACAAGCTCGAGGGGCTGTCGAAGCGGTTGCTCGGCGCGCTAGGCATCGCCAACCGTTTCGCGGCAATCTGCGGCGCCGACACTTTCGCCTTCCGCAAGCCCGACCCGCGCCATCTCAAGAGCACCATCGCTGAGGCAGGCGGCGACCCGGAACGGGCGCTGATGGTGGGTGATTCTCGCACAGACATCGACACGGCGAAATCGGCGGGCATTCCCGTCGTCGCCGTCGATTTCGGCTATACGGACCGGCCGGTGCGCGAGTTCGAACCGAGCCGCGTGATCTCACATTTCGACGAATTGACGCCGGACCTCGCCGCAAGCCTGATCAAGGCCGCATCAGTCGTTTCCATCTAGCGAAAAAACACTTTAAGATCGCCGCGGAGGACCATCGGGAGGAACACATGGATTTCCGGCAGGCGCGTGAATTTCTTCTCGGGAACAGGGAAGATTACGAGGCGGCGCGGGCAGGTTTCCGCTGGCCCGATCCGTCGCCCTTCAACTGGGCGCTCGACTGGTTCGACGCCGGTCTCGCCGCGGAACCGCAATCGCGCGACCGGCCAGCGCTGTGGGTCCATGACGTTCCGACGGGAAGCGACGTCAAACTCACTTTCGGCGAGCTTTCCCGACGCTCGAACCAGGTTGCCAATTACCTCCGCTTGCTCGGGCTGAAACGCGGCGATCATCTCCTGCTGCTGCTCGGCAATGTGCCTGCTCTTTGGGAAACGACGCTCGCAGCCATGAAGCTCGGCGTCGTCGTCATCCCCGCGACGACGCTGCTCACGCCCGACGAACTGGCCGACAGGGTCGAGCGCGGCCATGCGCGGGCGATCCTCGCCGACCCCGAACAGCTGAGGAAATGCGAAGGGATCGGCCGGTCCGACGTCGTGAGGATCACGACGGGCCCGGCTTCGGAAGATGGCTGGCGTCTCTATTCGGATGCCTTCAGTCAGCCCGAGCTCTTCACGCCGGACGGTCCGACCGAGGCCGACGATCCGTTGCTTCTTTACTTCACCTCCGGCACGACGGCAAAGCCCAAGCTCGTCCGCCACAGCCATCGCTCCTATCCCGTCGGCGCGCTTTCCACTATGTACTGGCTCGGCCTCAAGCCGGGCGACGTGCATCTGAACGTCTCCTCGCCGGGCTGGGCGAAGCATGCCTGGAGCTCGCTCTTCGCACCTTGGAACGCCGGCGCGACGGTGCTTGTCGTCAACCAGACCGCCTTCAGCGCCAAGGCGCTTCTCTCCGCGCTCGTGCGCTGTGGCGTCACGACGCTTTGCGCCCCGCCGACAGTCTGGCGGCTGCTGATCCAGGAAGACCTTTCCGCCTATCGGGTGGTGCTGCGCGAGGTTTGCGGCGCCGGCGAACCTCTCAATCCGGAAGTGATCGAAACCGTCCGCAAGGCATGGGGCAAGACGATCCGCGACGGCTACGGCCAGACCGAAACGACCGCGCAGGTCGCGAACACGCCTGGCCAGAAGGTCAAGCCCGGCGCCATGGGACGCGTGCTGCCCGGTTACGAGATCAGGCTGCTCGACGCGGAAGGAAATCCGGCCAAGGAGGGCGAGGTCTGCATTCTCCTTGGCGAAAACCGCCCCGCAGGGCTCATGCAGGGCTATCAGGATGGCGACGGCTCGTTGAAAGGCGCGGACGGCGCGCTCTACCGCACCGGCGACGTCGCCTTCACAGATGATGACGGCTATCTCACCTTTGTCGGCCGCGCCGACGACGTCTTCAAATCGAGCGATTACCGCATCAGCCCGTTCGAACTCGAAAGCGTGCTGATCGAGCACGAGGCGGTGGTCGAGGCGGCGATCGTTCCCGCGCCGGACCCGATCCGCCTCTCCATCCCGAAGGCCTATGTGACGCTTGCCGGCTCGGCGAAGCCGGATCGCGACACGGCGCTGTCGATCTTCCGCTTCACCGGCGAAAGGCTCGCTCCCTTCAAGCGGATCCGGCGCATCGAATTCGTCACCGAACTGCCGAAGACGATCTCCGGCAAGATCAGGCGCGTGCATCTCAGGCGCCTGGAGCACGAGACGAGCGACGATCCGTTCCGCGGCGTCGCCTTCGACGAAGCGGACTTCGCCGAGCTATCGGAGCGCAAGAGACCGAGTTGAGGGGCAGGCTCGAACATCGTTGGACTGTGTTTCCCGCTCAGAACCCGAAGGATTGTTGATCCGGGTCAGGCGTTCCGAAGCGCGCGTTCTCCATCGCCAGCAGCTTGCGCTTGGTCATGATGCCGCCATGGGCGGAAAAGCCGCCGATCCTGCCGCCGGCCGCCATAATGCGGTGGCAGGGTATGACGATGGTGACGGGATTGGCGCCGAGCGCCTGGCCGGTTTCCCGCGCTTCGCCCGGATGGCCGGCGCCGGCCGCCAATTCGCCATAGGTCGTCGTTTCGCCATAGCCGAGCTTCCGCGCGGCCGTATAAATATCCCGGCGAAACGCATCGATTCCGGTCAAGTCCACGGGGACGTCGGAAAAATCGGCGTGTTCGCCGGACGCATAGGCACGGATTCGCTCGACCCAGCGCCGTACCGAAGGCGGAAGTTGCCCTTCCTCGATCGCCGGGAATGCCCCTGCCCGCTCGCCCAGCCCCCTGAGCAGCCTCCTCCGCGTCGCCTCCCGGTCCTGACCCGGCAATTGCAGGCTCACCAGCCCCTCGCGACTCCATGCCATGCCGATGAAGCCGATGGCCGTCGGGAAAACGGAATGTCCGGGAGGAAAAGCGCTGGAAGTGACGAGCGAAGCCATGAAACAAGCCTATCACAACCGGCTTGCGTGTACATATCAGGAACATTCAACCAGAATTACACTCCTGACATCCTTCGTGAGTCGCCAAGGGGCGTTTTGGACTCATACTTGCCACATTGCCGCCCGATTGGACGGAAGAATTCGACATCTCAAATTGAATTGCATGCATTGCGCGGGGGCGCGGAAGGGTTTTGATGGGGACGCGGTTTCTTGTCGTCGCGCTTTTTTGTGCGTTAGCAGGATGCACGACCACGGATGTGGTCTCAACGGCATCTCAGACAAAGACGCCTCAACCCGCTGCGGTCGCCGCCGCTCAACCTACCGAGATCGCCGGTAAGCACGGCACGATCGACAAGCTGGTTTCCCGTTACGCCGCCTATTACAAGGTGCCCGTCAGTCTCGTTCACCGCGTCATCAAGCGCGAGAGCAACTACGATCCGAAAGCCTATCATGCCGGCAATTATGGCCTGATGCAGATCAAGTACCGCACGGCGAAAGGTATGGGCTATGACGGCAATCCGCATGGCCTTCTCAATGCCGATACCAATCTGCGCTACGCGGTGCGATATCTGAAAGGCGCCTGGGTCGTCTCCGGCGGCAATGAGAAGCGCGCCGACCGGCTCTACCAGACGGGTTACTATTACACTGCCAAACGCAAGGGATTGCTGGAGGAAGCCGGCTGGGATGGAAATGCGCTCGCCCCGGCCGCTTACGCACCGACGATGACCGCCTCCGCCCTCCCCGCGATCGGCGCCGTCCCGATCCCCGAAAATCCGCCATTCCTGGAAGCGGCGCAGACGACGGCCTCGCCGGTGCAGCCCTTGCCGCAGGTGGCGCAGCTTGCGGCGGGAGCACAGGCCGCGACCGCCATGGCGGCCGCCGGAGCCACACCCACGAGCCAAGCCCTGACATTCACGGGCCCGATGCCGGTAACGCCCGAGAAAGCTCCGCTACCCCAGGACCCGCCATATCTTCATTGAGCCTGCTCAGGCGGCGATGAAGATGTCCCGCAGCATGGCGGGAATCTCTTCCGGCAATTCCGCGATCCTGATCGCGCCGGCGCCGACGAGTTCCTCCCGGTCTCCATAGCCCCAGAGCACGCCGATCGCCGGAAGGCCGTTGGCCTTTGCGCCCACCACATCAGGGGACCGATCCCCGATCATCACCGCGCGACCGGACGGAATGGATTCGACCGTCAGCAGGTTGTGGATCAAATCTTCCTTGTCGGCATGGGTGCCATCCGCCTGGGAGCCGTAGAGAGCCGCGAAATATTGCCGAAGCCCGAAATGGTCGAGGATGTCGCCGGCATAGCTGGCGAGCTTCGATGTCGCGACAAAGAGTTGAAATCCGCCGCCGCGGAGCTTGTCTAGCGCTTCGGGGATTCCTTCGATGACGCTGTTCTCGAATTTGCCGACGGTCCTATAGCGCTCGCGATAGAGCCGCACCGCCTCGTCGGCCATTTGCTCATCGCTCGTGTCGAGAAGACGCATGAATGCGCCCTTCAGCGGCGGTCCGATGCACCAGCGCAAATCCTCCGACGCCGGCGCGACCCGGCCCAGCTTTTCCATCGCATGGCGGATCGACGAGGTGATGCCGACGAAAGGGTCCGTCAGCGTCCCATCCAGATCGAACAGGACGGTCGGCTCCACGCTTTTGCCTGCCGTCATCTCAGGCGAATTCCATGATCACGGCATCGACGGCGAGACTGTCGCCAGGTTTGGCGTTGATCTTGGCAATGGTGAGGTCGCGCTCGGCGCGCAACACATTCTCCATCTTCATCGCCTCGACGACGGCGAGCGTCTCGCCTGCCTTGATCTCCTGCCCCTCACGGACGGAGAGCGCCACGACGAGGCCCGGCATCGGACAAAGCAGCATCTTCGACGTGTCGGGCGGCAGCTTCACCGGCATGAGCTTGTCGAATGCGGCCGTCTTCGGCAGCATCACCCGCACGGAAGCGGAAATGCCCTTCCAGGCGAGTCGGACACCGTTGAGGATAGGACGCAACTGCGCCGAAATCGTTTCCTTCCCTACTGTACCCCTCCACACGATGTCTCCCGGCCGCCAGTCGGATGTGACGGTGACAGGTGGCTTTTCCGCGATGGCGAGATCGAGTTCGAGAGGGATCGACACCATTCCCGCCTCGATATGCACCGGAACGTAATCGTCACCGATCTTCGCCACCCAGTCGGTCTTTATCGCGCCGGAATGCGGCGCGAGCCGGCCGGCAAGACGGTCGAGACGGTCTCGCCGCAACAATTCGACCGAAGTCGCGATCGCGGCGATGACGACTTTGTCGTCGTCTGTCGGCTCGATCGCATGGAAGCCGTCCGGATATTCCTCCGCGATGAAGCCGGTGGAAAGCCGGCCCTCGCGCCAGCGTGGATGCTGCATCAGCGCGGAAAGGAACGGGATGTTATGCTCGATGCCATCGACCACGAAAGCGTCGAGCGCTTCCGCCATGGCGTCGATCGCCTCGATCCTGGTCGGCGCCCAGGTGCACAGCTTGGCGATCATCGGGTCGTAATACATCGATATTTCAGACCCCTCGGTGACGCCCGTGTCGTTGCGGACGATCACATCGCCATGCTGCCCCTCCTCCGGCGGCCGATAGCGAGTGAGCCGGCCGATCGAGGGCAGGAAGTTGCGGTAGGGATCCTCGGCATAGAGGCGGCTTTCCACCGCCCAGCCATTGAGCTTCACGTCGCTCTGTTTCAGCTTCAGCTTTTCGCCGGCCGCGACGCGGATCATCAATTCCACGATGTCCAGGCCTGTGACCAGTTCCGTCACCGGATGCTCGACCTGAAGACGCGTGTTCATTTCGAGGAAATAGAAGTTGCGGTTCCTGTCGACGATGAATTCGACCGTGCCGGCGCTCTGGTAATCGACCGCCTTCGCCAGCGCGACGGCCTGTTCGCCCATCGCCTTGCGGGTCTTCGCGTCAAGAAAAGGCGACGGCGCCTCTTCCACGACCTTCTGGTTGCGCCGCTGGATCGAGCACTCGCGCTCGCCGAGATAGAGGCAATTGCCATGCGCGTCGGCCAGCACCTGTATCTCGATATGGCGCGGCTCCTCGACGAATTTCTCGATGAAGACGCGGTCGTCGCCGAAGGAACTCTTCGCCTCCGACTTGGCGCGCTCGAAGCCGTCGCGCACTTCGGCTTTTGACCAGGCGATGCGCATGCCTTTGCCGCCGCCGCCGGCCGAAGCCTTGATCATCACCGGATAGCCGATCTCCGCCGCGATCCGCTCCGCGTGATCGGCGTCCTCGATAACGCCGAGATAGCCCGGAACGGTGCTCACCTTGGCGGCATTGGCGAATTTCTTCGATTCGATCTTGTCGCCCATCGCCTCGATGGCCTTGGGTTTCGGGCCGATGAAGACGATGCCTTCCTTTTCGAGCGCCTCGCAAAAGGAGGCGCGTTCGGAAAGGAACCCGTAGCCGGGATGCACAGCTTCGGCGCCGGTCTCCTTGCAGGCCGCGATGATCCTGTCGGCGACCAGATAACTCTCGGCGGCGGGCGCAGGGCCTATATGCACGGCTTCGTCGGCCATCTCGACATGCACGGCGTCGCGGTCCGCGTCGGAATAGACCGCAACCGTAGCGACGCCCATTTTCCTCGCGGTCTTGATGACACGGCATGCGATCTCGCCGCGATTGGCGATCAATATCTTCTTGAACATCAAGCGAGACTTCCCTCCGAATGCCCAATCTTCTTATGGCGTTCAGGCGTGTTGCTCAAGCGCCATCGATCGCCGGCGGCAAAAGCTGTACCGATGGAGAATGAGGCAGGCAGTCCTGTCGGAGCAACCGTCCCATGGCCCTGAAAAAGCCCTTCAAGCGGCATTATTCCTTTTATATCGCCTTCATCCTCGGTTTGATCGCTTTTGCGATAAGCCTTTTTTACCAGAGACCGCTCGCCTACACGATCGGCGCCAACGTTTTCTTCCTCGCCTACCTCATCGCCGTGTTCCTGCAATTGCCGGCGCTGACGGCCGCCTATCTCAAGAAGAATGCGAGGCGGACGGACATCCCCGTCTCCATCAACTTCGCAATCACGGTCGCGGTGATCTGCGTCGCCTTCCTCTCGGTCTTCGAACTCATCGCTTCCAGCAAAAACCCGTCGCCTTTCGCACTGGTCTTCTCCCTCGTCTCGATCCCACTCGGCTGGCTCACCATCCACGCGATGGCCGCCCTCCATTACGCGCATCTCTACTGGTTCGCCGGCGACGCGGGAAAGGCCGACGGCAATAAATCGCCCGCACCGCATGGCGGACTGGACTTTCCTGGACAAACGCAGCCCGCAGGGTGGGACTTCCTCTATTTCGCGACCGTGATCGGCATGACGGCACAAACGGCCGACACAGACATCACCACCACACCAATGCGGCGCGCAGTGCTCCTCCATTCCATCGTCTCTTTCTTCTTCAACACCGTCATCGTCGCGTCTGCCGTAAACGTCGCGGTTTCGATCGGCCATTAAACGGCGAAAAAGGCATGGCTTGAACGCCGTGCGTCGATCGGCCTGCCTTGTTTCGATGTCTTGAAAGGTTTATTTGACAGGTAACAGTTCAGGCTCGACTCGGACGGGCGGGAAAGGAATCTCCATGGCTGGTATCAACGAATTCATCGACAATGAAGTGAAGTCGAACGACGTCGTTCTTTTCATGAAGGGTACGCCCGGTTTTCCGCAATGCGGGTTTTCCGGGCAGGTGGTCCAGATCCTCGACTATCTCGGCGTCGACTATAAAGGCGTGAACGTGCTGACGTCGAACGATCTTCGTCAGGGCATCAAGGATTATTCCAACTGGCCGACAATCCCGCAGCTTTATGTGAAGGGCGAATTCGTCGGCGGCTGCGACATCCTGCGGGAAATGTTCCAGGCGGGTGAATTGCAGTCCTTCCTCGAGGAGAAGGGCGTCAGCGTCAAGGGCGCTGCGTAACCGGAAACGGGACCTTGGGCTGTAAAAGCAGCCGATCTGGTCCTGTCCTGATCTTCTCGGAAAACTATATTCCATGATGCGCCGGTTTACCGGCGCATTTCATTTTCATTCGGAACCGTTCCATGGACCAGACCGCCCGATCGCAGACCGGTGTGCGTGCGATACCGCGCTGGGAATTCATCACCTTGACCGCCGCCTTGATGGCGCTCAACTCGCTCGCGATCGACATCATGCTGCCCGGCCTGCAGCAGATCGGCGCAAGCCTCGGCGTCATCGACGACAACCACCGGCAATATGTCATCACCGCCTATATTCTCGGGTTCGGCCTGGCGCAGCTCTTCTTCGGTCCGGTTTCGGACCGCTTCGGCCGCCGTTCTCCCCTGATCCTCGGCATACTGATCTATGTCGCAGCCTGTGGCGCGGCAGCCTTGTCGCCGACTTTTGCCATGCTGTTGCTTTGCCGCTTCGTCCAGGGTGTCGGCGCCGCAGCGACCCGTGTCATAGCCGTTTCGATCGTGAGGGATGTTTTCGACGGCCGGCGCATGGCGGAGGTCATGTCGCTCATCTTCATGGTGTTCATGGCGCTGCCGATCGTTGCGCCCAGCATCGGACAATTCATCATGCTGTTCGCGACGTGGCACTATATCTTCGTGTCCATGTCGGTCGGCGCCCTCATCATCGGCGTATGGGCCATCTTCAGGCTGCCGGAAACGTTGCATCCGGAGGATCGCCGCGCCTTGAGCGCCGAGGCCGTTCTCGGCGGCTTCCGCATCGTCCTGACCAATCGTGTCGCGCTCTGCTACACGCTCGCGAGCACGTTCATCTACGGGACGATGTTCGGCTTCGTGAATTCCGCGCAGCAGATCTACATCGACGTTTACCACGTCGGTGACGCGTTTCCGATCATCTTCGCCGGCGGGGCCAGCATGATCGCCGTTTCGAATTTCCTCAATTCGAGGCTCGTGGGGAAGATCGGGATGCGGCGGCTTTCCCAGGCGGCGCTTCTGCTTTTCCTGGCGATCAGCGCCGTCTGGCTCGCGCTCTCACTCCTCATGCCGATCTCGCTCACCCTCTTCATCATCATCTTCACCTGCGCCATGGTGCCTTTCGGCGCGTTGGGGGCGAATTTCAACGCACTGGCGATGGAGCCGCTCGGTCATATCGCCGGCACGGCCTCATCGGTTCTGGGCTTCGCGCAGACCTTTTTCGGCGGCATTCTGGGGACGATCGTCGGACAGTCCTTCAACGGCACCGTGACGCCCCTTTCCGTCGGCTTCTGCCTGCTGTCGCTCGGCGCGCTCGGCTCCATCCTGATTGCCGAAAACGGCAAGCTGTTCAGCCAGCACAATCCGCCCGTGGAGAGCCTGGCCTGGTCGGAATGATCCGCAAAATGGACGCTGGTTTTCCGAGAGATCACGCTCGGGCAAATAGATTGGCGTTTCAGGCCAGCAATTCGCGCCGGAATTCATCCCAGCTCGCTTTGTCCGGCGTCAGCAGCAGGCCGCCCTCCGTATCGCCGGGACGATAGGGGCTGCCATCGAGACAGGCGCTATAACCGCCTGCCTCCGCATGAATGAGCACGCCTGCGAGATGATCCCAGGGCATGAGCTTGTTGTAGAGGGCAAATTGCATATGGCCGAGCGCCAGCATGCGATATTCGTGCGCGGCGCAACGATAGCCGACCTGCGCGAGGCTCTTGCCCTGGTTTCTCGCAAGACGGGAGCGCAGCGGCTCGCCAACGGATTGCCAGGAGACGGAGCCCGTGGACTCCGACAGCGGTTGACGCTCGGCGACACGGCAAGCGACACCTTCACCCGACGAAGAGAGACACCGGCCGCCCGCTCCGCGCACCGCCGTCAGCCATTCCCGCCCGACCGGGTCGTAGATCAGCCCGGCGACGGTTTCTCCCGCCGCGACCACGGCCAGCATGACGCCGAAAAGCGGCGTGCCGGACGCGAAGTTGAAGGTGCCGTCGATGGGATCGATGACGAAGGCCAGATCGGCCGATGCCAGGCCGTCGAGCAGCCCGGGCGCGCGCTCATAAGCTTCCTCGCCGACGATCAGAGCATCAGGATACCGCTCGGACAAAGCCGCCGTGATCGCCCGCTCCGCATTGACGTCCGCGACCGTGACCAGATCCGCGGCGGATGTCTTCTGCTGCACATCATCGCCGCCGAGGCGGCGGAAGCGCGGCATGATCTCCTGATCGGCCGCGCGCGCCAGGAGATCGGCAAGCCAGCCAATATCTTTTTCATCAAAGCGCATGAGTATCTTCCCTGGAAGGCGATGCCGCCAAAGCAGCGAAATCGAACAATTTGCGGTCGAGGAGGTGCGACGGCCTGACATTGGCGAGCGCGCGGATCATCGTGTCCTTGCGGCCAGGCATCCGTCGCTCGATGTCGTCGAGCATCGCCTTCATGGCGTTGCGCTGCAGCCCGTCCTGGCTGCCGCAGAGGTCGCAGGGAATGATCGGGAAACGCATGGCCTCGGCGAAACGCGCAAGATCGGCCTCCGCCGCATAGGCAAGCGGCCTGAAGACCATGACATCGCCCTCGTCATTGACGAGCTTCGGCGGCATCGCGGCGAGCCGGCCGCCATGGAAGAGGTTCATGAAGAAGGTCTCGAGGATGTCCTCGCGGTGGTGGCCGAGCACCAGTGCCGCGCACCCTTCCTCGCGTGCGATGCGATAGAGATGGCCGCGCCTCAGCCGCGAGCAGAGCGAGCAATAGGTGTTCCCCTCCCCGATCTTGTCGGTCACGACCGAATAGGTGTCCTGATATTCGATCCGGTGCGGAATGCCGTTGGCGTTCAGATAATCGGGCAGGATGTGCTTCGGGAAATTGGGCTGCCCCTGGTCGAGGTTGCAGGCAAGAAGCTCGACGGGCAGCAGGCCGCGCCATTTGAGGTCGAGAAGCAGCGCCAGCAGCCCATAGGAATCCTTGCCGCCCGACAGCGCCACCAGCCAGCGGTCGCCCGGCCGCACCATGGAAAATTCCTCGATCGCCTGCCGCGTGCCCCGCAACAGCCGCTTGCGCAGCTTGTTGAATTCGACGGATGTCGGCACGTCACGGAAAAGCGGATGGCAGCCCTCCTTTGCAATATCCTGATCGGTGTCGGCGCCCGGCAATGCGTTCATGATCGGCTTCCTTTGCCGTCCCTTATCGCGGAACGCGCCAAAGAAAAAGGCCGCGCGGGAAGCACGGCCTTCTCGTTCCGGAAATCGGAAAATTATCAGCGCGAATAGAACTCGACCACGAGGTTGGGTTCCATCTGCACGGCGAAGGGCACATCGGCAAGGCCGGGCACGCGCGTGAAGGTCGCGGTCATCTTGGTGTGGTCGGCGTCGATATAGTCCGGCACGTCGCGCTCGGCGAGTTGAACGGATTCCAGCACGATGACCAACTGCTTGGACTTCTCGCGCACCTCGATCACATCGCCCGGCTTGCAGCGGTAGGAAGCAATATTGACGCGGCGTCCGTTCACATTGATATGGCCGTGATTGACGAACTGGCGGGCGGCGAAGATCGTCGGGACGAATTTCGCGCGATAGACGACCGCATCGAGGCGCGATTCGAGCAGGCCGATCAAATTCTCCGAAGTATCGCCCTTGCGGCGGTTGGCTTCGTCATAGACCTTGCGAAACTGCTTTTCCGATACGTCGCCATAATGGCCCTTCAGCTTCTGCTTGGCGCGCAGCTGCAGGCCGAAGTCGGACAGCTTGCCCTTGCGGCGCTGGCCGTGCTGGCCGGGGCCGTATTCGCGCCTGTTGACCGGCGACTTCGGACGGCCCCAGACATTTTCGCCAAGACGGCGATCGAGTTTGTATTTCGCGGATTCGCGCTTGCTCATCGCATTTCCTCAAAGTTGATGCACTCGGAAAGACCGAGCCAGGAAACGCGCCCTCCTCTGGCCTTTTCAGGCCTGACAGGATTTCCCGCGCACGCATTGCGAGGAAACCCACGGGACACGTCAAAGAAAACACCGGGCATTTCGGCCCGGCGCGAGAGGTGCTTAGGAGAATATCGGCGGCATGTCAACGGGCGACGCGGTTTTGCGGAATGTCATGCGAAGCGGGCGGTGTCCGGTCGAAACAGATAACCGCCATTTTGATGCGTTATTGATTTTGGAGGGGAAAGCGTCTTTTCCTGCGCGAGAATTCCGGCGCGGCAAATCTGCTCGACGGGAATCGCCCGGAATGGGAAGGTCCAAGCGATGAACGATAATGAGCAGCACGCGGTCAGCCTGATCGTCGGCAGGGTGCGGCGGTATAAGGGCGGTCCCGCGGAGGGCGTCCAGATCATGCTGGTGGCGCCGGACGATGATTCCGCTGTCCGGCGCGCGCTCGACGCGCTCGTCAAGGAGGGCTACGCCGAAGCCGAATTGGACCGGATCGGCGAGATGGAAGAAATACCCGATGAAGAGCCCCACTTGTCCGCATTTCAGGGGGCGCTGGAGGGCGAGGTCTCCATCATCACGTTCCAGCTTGATGATTGAAGCAACGAGCCGCGCGATGAAAGCGGCTCAATAAAAGGGCCGCCTGGACGGGGCCATCGCCCAGGCGACCACAAGATGCGGATGACAGCCCCCCGAGAGGCATCGGCAACCGCGTCTTAAACTCACTGGCGGCGCAGAGCTTGTTGCGCCGTCCGCTAACCAAACAATACGCGCTTTTCCCCTCATGTTTCCACCAGAAAATGACGAGCGCGACAATTACAACCAAATTCCCCCAAAACGCCGTATCGCCCCGGCTTCGGACGCGTCATCGCACCACGGCGATTGCAAAGCCGTCATGACCCTTGGCGCCGACAGTCTGGATGGCGGTGCCATCCAGACGCCTCTCCTCCCCGATGAAGGCGAGCGTCGCCCGAACGCCTTTCACATTGGCGTCGCCGTCCCGGTCCAGCACCGCACCCTCGCGAACGACATTGTCGCAAACAATGACCGTGCCCGGGCGGGACAGCTTCATCGCCCATGAAAGGTAATGGGGGTTGTTCGGCTTGTCGGCATCGATGAAGATGAAATCGAAAGGGCCGGCATCCTCGGCCGCAAGCGCGGCGAGGGAATCGAGCGCGGGTCCCAACCGTATTTCCACCAGATGGGAGAGGCCGGCGTCTTCAAGATTGGCCCGCGCTACTTCCGCATGGCGCGCCTCACATTCAAGCGTCACCACCTTGCCGCCGTCCGGGACGGCACGGGCAAGCCAAATGGTGGAATAGCCGCCGAGCGTTCCGATTTCGAGGATGTTGCGCGCTCCGCTCATGCGGACAAGCAGATTGAGAAACTTACCCTGCGTGGGTGACACATCTATGGCCGGCAAGCCCTTCGCGCGATTCCGGGCAAGGGCTCCGTCGAGGCCATGATCGGCGGGAAGCAAGCAAGCCTCGATGTAGTCATCGACTTCCGTCCAGATTTTCCGCTCCATGACTTTCTTCCTCCGTATATCGTCTCCGATATGGAAAGGGGGCCGCGGAGGCCCCCTTTCGAACATGTTATCGAGATGTCGCCGTCATTCCGCCGCGTGCGTCATGTCGGTCAGCATCGGTTCCGCCGTTTCCGCACCGGACGCCTTGCGGCGCTCGTCGAGGATGAGTTCGTCGCGTGACGTGGCGATGCGCCGGATCTGGCTCATCTGACCGCCCGTACCGGCCGGGATCAATCGGCCGACGATGACGTTCTCCTTCAGGCCCTGCAGCGTGTCGGTCTTGCCGGCGACCGCAGCCTCGGTGAGCACCCTTGTCGTTTCCTGGAAGGAAGCGGCCGAGATGAAGGACGGCGTCTGCAGCGATGCCTTGGTGATGCCGAGCAGCACCGGCTGGCCTTCCGCAGGCTTTTTGCCTTCCTCGATCAGTCGGTCGTTGACCTCGTCCAGTTCGATCACATCGACGTGATCGCCCGGAATATAGGTCGAATCGCCCTGCACGGTGATCTCCACCTTCTGCAGCATCTGCCGGACAATGACCTCGATGTGCTTGTCGTTGATCAGCACGCCCTGCAGCCGGTAGACCTCCTGGATCTCGTTGACGAGATAGGACGCAAGCGCCTCCACGCCCTTGATCGCCAGGATATCGTGCGGCGCCGGATTGCCGTCGAGGATATAGTCGCCCTTCTCGATGGCGTCGCCATCCTGCAGATGGAACGGCTTGCCCTTCGGGATCAGGTATTCGACCGGCTCCAGCGTCGAATCGTGCGGCTCGATGATGATGCGGCGCTTGTTCTTGTAATCGCGGCCGAACCGCACCGTGCCGTCGATCTCGGCGATGATGGCGTGATCCTTCGGACGACGCGCCTCGAAGAGCTCGGCAACACGCGGCAGACCGCCGGTGATGTCCTTCGTCTTGGCGCTTTCCATCGGGATACGCGCGATCACGTCGCCGGGCTTCACATGCGCGCCGGGCTCGACCGATAGGATCGCTTCCACCGAAAGCAGGAAGCGCGCCTCGCCGCCGCGAGCGAGACGGGCGACCTTGCCCTTCTCGTCCTTCACGGTGATCGCCGGCTTCAGGTCGGAGCCGCGCGGCGTCGAACGCCAGTCGATGACCTCGCGCTTGGTGATGCCGGTCGATTCGTCGGTCGTTTCCTGCATGGAGACGCCGTCGACCAGATCCTCGAACGCGATCGTCCCCTCGACCTCGGTCATCATCGGGCGGGTATAGGGATCCCATTCCGCCAGACGCTGGCCGCGCTTCACATGATCGCCGTCATCGACATAGATACGGCTGCCATAGGTGATGCGATGCGTCGCACGTTCCTTGCCCGCCTCATCCAGGATAAGGATGGCCATGTTGCGGCCCATCGCCACCATGTGGCCGTCCGAGTTCCTGACGACGTTGCGGTTGCGGATCTTGACCGTGCCTTCGTAGGAGGCTTCCAGGAAGGATTGGTCGACGACCTGCGCCGTGCCGCCCATGTGGAAGGTACGCATGGTGAGCTGGGTGCCCGGCTCGCCGATCGACTGCGCCGCGATGACGCCGACGGCCTCGCCCTGGTTGACGGGCGTACCGCGCGCCAGGTCGCGTCCGTAGCAGACCGCGCACACGCCCGTCCTGACCTCGCAGGTCAGCGCCGAGCGGATGCGGACCGACTGGATGCCGGCCTTCTCGATCGCATCGACATCGCGTTCATCGATCAGCCTTCCGGCCGGAACGATCACTTCGCCCGAAACCGGATGGTTGATATCCTCGAGCGCCGTGCGGCCGAGGATGCGCTGGCCCAGCGACGCCACGACCTGTCCCGCATCGACGATCGGCGTCATGGTGAGGCCCTTCGTCGTGCCGCAATCGGTGGCGTTGACGATGCAGTCCTGCGCCACATCGACGAGGCGGCGGGTCAGATAACCCGAGTTCGCCGTCTTCAAGGCGGTGTCGGCCAGACCCTTGCGGGCGCCGTGGGTGGAGTTGAAATACTCCAGAACGGTCAGGCCTTCCTTGAAGTTCGAGATGATCGGCGTCTCGATGATCTCGCCCGACGGCTTGGCCATCAGGCCGCGCATGCCGGCAAGCTGGCGCATCTGTGTCGGCGAGCCGCGCGCACCGGAATGCGACATCATGTAGATCGAGTTCATCGGCCTCTGGCGGCCGTTGTCGTCGAACTCCACCGCCTTGATGCGGCCCATCATCTCCTCGGCGACCTTTTCCGAGCATTTCGCCCAGGCGTCGACGACCTTGTTGTACTTCTCGCCCTGCGTGATCAGGCCGTCATTGTACTGTTGCTCATATTCCTTGGCGAGCGCCTCGGTCTTGGCAACCAGATCGGCTTTCGTGTCGGGAATGAGCATGTCGTCCTTGCCGAACGAAATGCCGGCCTTGCAGGCGTGGCTGAAGCCGAGCGCCATGATGCGGTCGCAGAAAATGACCGTCTCCTTCTGGCCGCAGTGACGATAGACCGTGTCGATCATCTTGGAGATGTTCTTCTTCGTCATCTCCTGGTTGGCGGTCTCGAAGGGAACATTGACGTTCTTCGGCAGAAGCTCGCCGATGATCATGCGTCCGGGCGTGGTGTCGTAGATCTTCGACACTTCGTTGCCTTCGGCGTCGACCGTCCTGAAGCGGCCCTTGATCTTGGCATGCAGCGTCACGGCCTTGGTCTCCAGCGCGTGCTGGAGTTCGCCCATATCCGCGAACACCATCCCCTCTCCCGGCTCGTTCTGGTTGACGATCGAGAGATAGTAGAGCCCGAGAACCATGTCCTGCGACGGCACGATGATCGGCGCGCCGGAAGCCGGGTGCAGGATGTTGTTGGTCGACATCATCAACACGCGGGCTTCGAGCTGCGCTTCCAGCGACAGCGGCACGTGGACCGCCATCTGGTCGCCGTCGAAGTCGGCGTTGAAGGCCGTGCAGACCAGCGGGTGAAGCTGGATCGCCTTGCCTTCGATCAGGATCGGTTCGAAGGCCTGGATGCCGAGGCGGTGAAGCGTCGGCGCGCGGTTCAAGAGCACCGGATGCTCGCGGATGACCTCGTCGAGGATATCCCAGACTTCCGGCTTCTCTTTTTCGACCAGCTTCTTCGCCTGCTTCACGGTGGACGAATAGCCCTTGGCGTCAAGCCTGGCATAGATGAACGGTTTGAACAGTTCGAGCGCCATCTTCTTCGGCAGGCCGCACTGGTGCAGCTTGAGTTCCGGGCCGGTCACGATGACCGAGCGGCCGGAATAATCGACGCGCTTTCCAAGCAGGTTCTGGCGGAAGCGGCCCTGCTTGCCCTTGAGCATATCCGACAGCGACTTCAACGGACGCTTGTTGGCGCCGGTGATGACCCGGCCGCGGCGGCCATTGTCGAACAGCGCGTCCACGGCCTCCTGCAGCATGCGCTTCTCGTTGCGGATGATGATGCCGGGCGCGCGAAGCTCTATCAGCCGCTTCAGGCGGTTGTTGCGGTTGATGACGCGGCGGTAGAGATCGTTCAGGTCCGACGTCGCGAAGCGGCCGCCGTCGAGCGGCACGAGCGGTCTGAGATCCGGCGGGATCACCGGCACGACCTTCATGATCATCCACTCCGGACGGTTGCCGGACTCGATGAAGTTCTCGACCACCTTGAGACGCTTCAGGAGCTTCTTCTGCTTGAGGTCCGACGTCGTGGACGCAAGTTCCGACCTGAGATCGCCGGCGATCTTCTCCAACTCCATTCCCGCGAGGAGATCGTGGATCGCCTCGGCGCCGATCATGGCCGTGAAGGAATCCTCGCCATATTCATCGACGGCGAGCATGTATTCCTCTTCGGAGAGGAGTTGGTTCTCCTTGAGCGCGGTCAGGCCGGGCTCGGTGACGATGTAGTTCTCGAAGTAGAGAACGCGCTCGATATCCTTCAACGTCATATCGAGCAGCGTGCCGATGCGCGACGGCAGCGACTTCAGGAACCAGATATGGGCGACGGGCGCGGCGAGTTCGATATGGCCCATGCGCTCGCGGCGTACCCGCGACAGCGTCACCTCGACGCCGCACTTCTCGCAGATGACGCCCTTGTACTTCATGCGCTTGTACTTACCGCACAGGCACTCGTAATCCTTGATCGGACCGAAAATGCGCGCGCAGAACAGACCGTCACGTTCAGGCTTGAACGTACGATAGTTGATCGTCTCCGGCTTCTTGATCTCGCCGAAGGACCAGGACAGAATCTTCTCCGGCGAAGCCAACGATATCCTGATGGAATCGAAGGTCTGCACCGGGGTCTGGGGATTGAAGAGATTCATGACCTCTTGGTTCATGCCATTCTCCTTGTGGGCTCCGTCTTAAGCCCTTGAAATTATCGATCGGCGACGTCTCGACACCCCTCACCCGACCTCACTTCGTTCGGCCTCCTTCTTCCACAAGGGAAGAAGGAAGGGTGCTTTGTCGCTGCCGCAACTCCTTCTCCCCCTGTGGGAGAAGATGGCCCGAAGGGCCGGATGAGGGGGTGCTCAACGCACCCCTCGATGTTACTCGGCCGCGTCGGGCAACTGCCGCTGCTGGCCCGGCTCGACGCGCGTGTTTTCCAGTTCGACATTCAGGCCGAGCGAGCGCATTTCCTTGACGAGAACGTTGAAGCTCTCCGGAATGCCCGCCTCGAAGGTGTCATCGCCTCTGACGATCGCCTCGTAGACCTTGGTGCGGCCGGCCACGTCGTCCGACTTCACCGTCAGCATCTCCTGCAGCGTGTAGGCGGCGCCATAGGCTTCGAGCGCCCACACCTCCATCTCGCCGAAACGCTGGCCGCCGAACTGCGCCTTGCCGCCCAACGGCTGCTGGGTGACGAGACTGTAAGGCCCGATCGAACGCGCATGGATCTTGTCGTCCACCAGATGGTGCAGCTTGAGCATATATATGTAGCCCACCGTCACCTTGCGATCGAATGGCTCGCCCGTGCGTCCGTCATAGAGCGTCGACTGGCCGCTCGACTGCAATCCGGCCTCTTCGAGCATGTCGTTGATGTTGGCCTCGTGGGCCCCATCGAACACCGGAGTCGCGATCGAGACGCCGCGCTTCATCTGATCGGCGAGACGGAGGATCGACTCGTCGTCATAGTTGCGCACCGGCTCGTTGCGGTCGTTATCGGGGATCAGCTCCTCGATCTTGGCCCTGAGCGGCTTGGTATCGCCGCTCTCCTTGTAAGCCTCGATCAATTCGCCGATCTGCCTGCCCATTCCGGCACAGGCCCAGCCCAGATGCGTCTCGAGGATCTGTCCGACATTCATGCGGCTCGGCACGCCGAGCGGGTTGAGCACGATATCGACATGCGTGCCGTCCTCCAGGAACGGCATGTCCTCGACCGGCAGGATGCGGCTGACCACGCCTTTGTTGCCGTGGCGGCCGGCCATCTTGTCGCCGGGCTGCATCTTGCGCTTCACCGCGACGAAGACCTTGACCATCTTCATGACGCCCGGAGGCATCTCGTCGCCGCGCTGCACCTTCTCGACCTTGTCCATGAAGCGCTGCTCGAGCGCCCGCTTGGAATCGTCGTACTGGCCGCGCAGGGCTTCCAATTCGCTCTGGAGCTTTTCGTTCTCCACCGCGAACTGCCACCATTGCGAGCGCGGGTACTCGTCGAGGATATCCCGCGAAAGCACGGCGCCCTTCTTGAAGCCCTTCGGACCGGCGATCGCCTCCTTGCCGGAGAGCATATCGACCAGGCGGCCATAGACGTTGCGGTCCAGGATCGCCTGCTCGTCATCGCGGTCCTTGGCGAGACGCTCGATCTCCTCGCGCTCGATCGCCATGGCGCGCTCGTCCTTCTCCACGCCGTGGCGGTTGAAGACGCGCACTTCGACGACCGTGCCGAAGGTCCCGGGCGGCATGCGCATGGAGGTGTCGCGCACATCCGATGCCTTCTCGCCGAAAATGGCGCGCAGAAGCTTCTCTTCCGGCGTCATCGGGCTCTCGCCCTTCGGCGTGATCTTGCCGACCAGAATGTCGCCCGGCTGCACTTCGGCGCCGATATAGACGATGCCGGCCTCGTCGAGATTCTTCAGCGCTTCTTCCGAAACGTTCGGAATGTCGCGTGTGATCTCCTCCGGCCCGAGCTTGGTGTCGCGCGCCATGACTTCGAACTCCTCGATATGGATCGAGGTGAAGACGTCGTCGGCCACGATGCGCTCCGACAGGAGGATGGAATCCTCGTAATTGTAGCCGTTCCACGGCATGAACGCGACGAGCACGTTGCGACCGAGCGCCAGATCGCCGAGATCGGTCGAGGGACCGTCGGCGATGATGTCGCCCTTCTCGATCCGGTCGCCCATCCTCACCAGCGGGCGCTGGTTGATGCAGGTGTTCTGGTTCGAGCGCTGGAACTTCATCAGCCGGTAGATATCGACGCCCGACTTGCCGGGATCGAGATCTTCCGTCGCGCGAATGACGATACGGGTCGCATCGACCTGATCGACCACGCCGGTGCGGCGCGCCGCGATCGCGGCGCCCGAATCGCGCGCGACGATCGGCTCCATGCCGGTGCCGACGAACGGCGCCTCGGCGCGGACCAGCGGCACCGCCTGGCGCTGCATGTTCGAGCCCATCAGGGCGCGGTTGGCGTCGTCGTTCTCGAGGAACGGGATCAGCGCCGCGGCGACCGACACCATCTGCTTCGGCGACACGTCCATCAGATCGACATTCTCGCGCGGCGCCATCATGACCTCGCCGGAATGGCGGCAGATCACGAATTCCTCGGCGAAGCGGCCCTGCTTGTCGAGTTCGGCGTTGGCCTGCGCGACATAGTGCTTGGCCTCTTCCATCGCCGACAGGTAGACGACTTCGCCCGACACCTTGCCGTCGATGATCTTGCGGTACGGACTCTCGATAAAGCCGTATTTGTTCACCCTGGCAAAGGTCGCGAGCGAGTTGATCAGGCCGATATTCGGCCCTTCCGGCGTCTCGATCGGGCAGATGCGCCCGTAATGCGTGACGTGAACGTCGCGCACCTCGAAGCCGGCGCGCTCGCGGGTCAGACCGCCCGGTCCAAGCGCCGAGAGACGACGCTTGTGCGTGATCTCGGAGAGCGGATTTGTCTGGTCCATGAACTGCGACAGCTGCGACGAACCGAAGAACTCGCGCACGGCGGCGGCCGCCGGCTTGGCGTTGATCAGGTCCTGCGGCATGACCGTGTCGATCTCGATCGAGGACATGCGCTCCTTGATGGCGCGCTCCATCCTGAGCAGGCCGACGCGGTACTGGTTCTCCATCAACTCGCCGACCGAGCGGACGCGGCGGTTGCCGAGATTGTCGATGTCGTCGATCTCGCCCTTGCCGTCGCGCAATTCGACCAGCGTCTTGACCACGGCGAGGATGTCCTCCTTGCGCAGCACGCGCACCGTGTCCGGGCAATCGAGTTCGAGACGCATGTTCATCTTGACGCGGCCGACGGCCGAAAGATCGTAGCGCTCACTGTCGAAGAACAGCGAGTTGAACATGGCTTCCGCGGTTTCGAGCGTCGGCGGCTCGCCGGGCCGCATGACGCGGTAGATGTCGAACAGCGCGTCCTGCCGGCCTTCGTTCTTGTCGGCGGCGAGCGTGTTGCGGATGTAGGCGCCGACATTGACATGGTCGATGTCGAGCACCTTGATCTCCTCCATGCCGGTGTCGAGCAGCACCTTCAACGTCTTTTCGTCGATCTCGTCGCCGGCTTCGAGGTAAATCTCGCCGGTCTCGTAATTGACGACGTCTTCGGCGAGATAGGAGCCGTAGAGATCGTCTTCCGTGACCTTGATCGCCTTCAGGCCTTTCTCGGCCAACTGGCGCGCCTGGCGCGCCGTGATCTTCTTGCCGGCCTCGACCACGACCTCGCCCGTATCGGCGTCCACCAGATCGGTGACGGCCTTATAGCTGCGGTAGCGCTCCACGCTGAACGGGGCGCGCCAATGATCGCCCGAACGCTCATAGGTGAGCGTCTGGTAGAAGGTGGACAGGATTTCCTCGCCATCCATGCCGAGCGCCATCAACAGCGACGTCACCGGTATCTTGCGGCGACGGTCGATGCGGGCATGGACGATGTCCTTGGAATCGAACTCGATGTCGAGCCAGGAGCCGCGATAGGGAATGACGCGCGCGGCAAACAGCAGCTTGCCCGAGGAATGCGACTTGCCCTTGTCGTGATCGAAGAAGACGCCCGGCGAACGGTGCATCTGCGAAACGATGACGCGCTCGGTGCCGTTGATGATGAAGGTGCCGTTCATCGTCATGAGCGGCATGTCGCCCATATAGACGTCCTGCTCCTTGATGTCCTTGATCGACTTCGCCTGCGTGTCCTCGTCGATATCGAACACGATCAGGCGCAGCGTCACCTTCAGCGGCGCCGCATAGGTCAGGTCGCGCTGGCGGCATTCGTCGACGTCGAATTTCGGCGCTTCGAACTCGTATTTGACGAATTCCAGCATCGAGGCGCCGGAGAAATCGGAAATCGGGAAGACGGACTTGAAAACCGCCTGCAAACCTTCGTCCGGACGGCCGCCCCTGGGCTCGTCCACCATGAGAAACTGATCATAGGATGCCTTCTGCACCTCGATGAGGTTCGGCATCTCCGCAACCTCGGGGATCTTCCCGAAGAACTTGCGTACGCGCCTGCGGCCGTTGAACGTCTGTGTCTGGGCCATCGTCGCTCCTTCTGCTGCCATTGAGGCTGCTGCCTGCTCGTCTTTACTGCCACGCCGGCCGCGGTCTGCCGCGGCCCATCTGAAACGGATAAAACCCGTTTCCTGAAAGCCGCTGGCGGCTCACAGGAAATGGGTTCCCCTTGCGCGATCGTCGGTCCGGCGGACGGGAACCCGTCGGCCGGACCGGGACCGATTACTTCAACTCGACCTTGGCGCCAGCCGCTTCGAGCTGGGCCTTGATCTTGTCCGCCTCGTCCTTGGCGACGCCTTCCTTGACGGGTTTCGGCGCGCCCTCGACGAGGTCCTTGGCTTCCTTGAGGCCAAGGCCCGTGATGGCGCGGACTTCCTTGATGACGTTGATCTTCTGAGCGCCGGCCTCGGCGAGAACGACGTCGAACTCGGTCTTCTCCTCGGCGGCTTCCGCCGGAGCGGCCGCGCCGCCGGCGGCGGCGACGGCAACCGGAGCCGCGGCCGAAACGCCCCACTTCTCTTCCAACAGCTTCGACAGCTCGGCCGCCTCGAGGACGGTCAGGCTCGAAAGGTCATCAACGATCTTCGTGAGATCAGCCATTTTTCAGTTCCTTATCAGGTTCGAACAATATTGGTGGCAGCGAGGAACGGCCTCATGCCGCCTCGTCCTTCCGGGCATAGGCGCCGAACACGCGGGCAAGCTGGCCTGCCGGTGCGTTGACGACCTGCGCGATCCGGGTTGCCGGCGTCGAGATCATGCCGACGATCTTGGCCCTGAGTTCATCGAGCGACGGCAATGTGGCAAGCGCCTTCACACCGTTCGCATCGAGGCTGGTCGCGCCCATCGATCCGCCGAGAATGACGAGATTGTCGTTCGTCTTGGCGAAATCGGAGGCGACCTTCGGAGCCGCGACCGGATCGTCCGAATAGGCAATCAGCGTCTGTCCCTTGAACAGCGCCTTCATGCTTTCGGAGTCCGTGCCCTGAAGAGCGATTATGGCGAGACGGTTCTTCGCGACCTTGACGGTGCCTCCCGCGGCGCGCATCTTCGATCTCAAATCGTTGATTTGCGCGACGGTCAGACCGGCATAGTGGGCCACGACGACTGAACCGGTGCTCTTGAACACCTCGTTCAGGCCCGTGACGAATTCGCGCTTTTCCGCTCTATCCACTGCCTATCTCCAGTTGGCAGCCCCTTCTTCGAAAAGGCTGCCGGTTGCCTTTTGCCGGGCGGGCAATCCAAAAGATCCACCCGAACGGCGTTCGAGGATCCTGCCCCCTTTCGCCATGCCCGCCGCGAGCGGCGGACAGGAAGGACAAAAGGCAAACACGGTTCGAACCTTCATCGAAGCGCCTCTAAAAGCGCCTCTTTGTCGGGTCTCACCCGTCTCATGCAGGCTCAGATGAATTAAGGCGAGCCACCCGCAATCTCGGACAGGATGTCCGGAAACTTTCGCTTCCGGCACTCCGGCCCCTCCGAAAAGGGACCGGAATTCTTATGGTGGAGCGTCGCCCCACCTCAAAGCATCAGGCCGTGCCGATGCTGGAAAGATCGAGCTTGAGGCCGGGCCCCATCGTCGAGCTGAGCGACACCTTCTTCAGGTAGTTGCCCTTGGCGCCCGACGGCTTGGCCTTGATGACCGCATCGGCGAAGGCGCGCACATTCTCCTCGATCGCCTTGGCATCGAAGGAGGCCTTGCCGACGCCGCCATGGATGATGCCCGCCTTCTCGACGCGGAACTCAACGGCGCCGCCCTTGGAGGCCTTGACCGCCGCGGCGACGTCGGTCGTCACCGTGCCCACCTTTGGGTTCGGCATCATGCCGCGCGGGCCGAGCACCTTGCCGAGACGGCCGACGAGCGGCATCATGTCCGGCGTCGCGATGCAGCGGTCGAAATCGATCGTTCCGCCCTGCACGGTCGCGACGAGGTCCTCGGCTCCAACGATATCGGCGCCGGCGGCCTTGGCTTCTTCCGCCTTCTCGTTGCGCGCGAAGACCGCCACGCGGACGGAACGGCCCGTGCCGTTCGGCAGGTTGACGACGCCGCGGACCATCTGGTCGGCATGGCGCGGATCGACGCCGAGATTCATCGCCACTTCGATCGTCTCGTCGAATTTCGCCGTGGCGCGCTCCTTCAGAAGCTTCACCGCCTCGTCGAGCGAATAGGCCTTGTTGCGGTCGATCCCCTCGCGGGATTTCGCAACGCGCTTTGCAAGTTTGATCGCCATCTCGTCAGCCCACCACTTCCAGGCCCATGGAACGGGCGGAGCCCTCGACCATGCGCATCGCTGCCTCGACGTCGTTGGCGTTGAGGTCCTTCATCTTCGCTTCGGCGATCTCGCGCACCTTGGCGCGCTGGATCTGGCCGGCCTTGACCTTGCCCGGCTCCTTCGAGCCGGATTTCAGACTGGCCGCCTTCTTCAGGAAGTAGCTCACCGGCGGCGTCTTCATCGTGAAGGTGAACGACTTGTCCTGGTAATAAGTAATGACGACGGGAATGGGCGAACCCTTCTCCATCTCCTGGCTCTGCGCGTTGAACGCCTTGCAGAACTCCATGATGTTGATGCCGCGCTGGCCAAGCGCCGGACCGATCGGGGGCGACGGCGTCGCCGAACCCGCTGGAACCTGGAGCTTGAGCTGGCCCGCAACTTTCTTAGCCATATCTCATCTGCCTTTCGAATGCCGGGAAACCCGGCGGTTGCAGTTCGGTGGTGCGGGTCTGAACGGCCGGCAAAGCCGCCTGCCCTCCCACCATTGACGCCATGGACGAAACCGCCCAGGCGCTACGCCGCATCCGCGGCGCGACCGGTCAGCCCTTTTCGACCTGACCGAACTCCAGATCGACCGGAACGGCGCGACCGAAGATCGAAACTTCCACCTTGAGGCGGGACCGCTCTTCATCCACCTCCTGCACGAAGCCGTTAAAGGAGGCAAAGGGGCCATCGGCGACGCGCACCTGCTCGCCGATCTCGAACGTCACCGAGGGCTTCGGGCGCTCGACGCCTTCCTGCACCTGGTTGAGGATGCGCTGCGCCTCTGCCTCCGTAATCGGAACTGGCTTGGAATCACCAAGGAATCCCGTGACTTTCGGTGTATTCTTCACAAGGCTGAAGACCGCGTCGGTGAGATTGGCCTTGAGCAGGACATAGCCCGGAAAGAACTTCCGTTCGGCATCGACCTTACGCCCGCGCCGCACCTCGACGACCTTTTCGGTCGGCACCACGATCTGCTCGATCTGGTCGCCCAGACCCTTCTGCTTGGCCTTGTTCTCGATATCCTCCGCCACCTTTTTCTCGAAATTCGAGTAGGCGTGGACAATATACCAGCGTGCAGTCATCCCAGGCGCTCTCCCCTAATCAGTCTTACTGGCCGAGGCCGAGGATGAATCCGACGCCCCAGCCCATCAGCTGATCGGCGGCGAAAAAGAAGATCGCGGTGAAAAAGGACATGACCAGGACCATCAGCGTGGAAACCACCGTCTCGCGACGGGAAGGCCATGTAACCTTCTCGCCTTCCGCTCGCACCTGCTGGAGGAAGGTAAAAGGATTGGTCGTTTTTGACGCCATCTGCCGCTCTTCTCAACGCGCCCGGTATGCCGGGATCGCACTATTCATGACCGGTTTCCCGGTTTCGCAACCCACCAGGCGCCCGCTATCGCACGGGACGAGATGCCATATCGAATCGATACAATCCGAATCAGGGCAACAATTTTCCCATGCAGTTCGGGCGCGTAAAGCCGCCTGCCCGGCTTCACGCACCGCGTGAGTTCACCTTACATAGACGCTCGGGATTGACGATGCAAGGCCCGCAGCGAGGAATTCAGTCCCAAAAATCTGCGACTGAATGGCAGGGGCAACAGGGCTCGAACCTGTGACCTGCGGTTTTGGAGACCGCCGCTCTACCAACTGAGCTATACCCCTAGACGCGGCATCCGATAGTCGGTTCCGCCCGGCTTTGCAAGAGCGGAGAAGCCGACCCACGGCTCTGAACTCGCGTTAATTTTTGCTTTCTCCCCCCTCTCCGTCCGCTTCGCGGACACCTCTCCCCCACTTCGTGAGGGAGAGGATAGGCCCTGGCCGCCGGCTCGGCGCCCATCCGCCACCCGCGAAGCGGGGGGAGGTGCCGAGCGAATGCGAGACGGAGGGGGATAATAGTCTGTTAACCCGAGTTCACAGCCGTGGAAGCCGACCCTGCGAGCGGCGGGACGCTTTCGCGTCCCGCGACTTTCGAATTGGTTGGCCTTCGAAGTGATCGATCACTCCGTGATCGAGATGACGACGCCGGCGCCGACGGTGCGGCCGCCTTCGCGGATGGCGAAGCGCAGGCGCTCTTCCATCGCGATCGGCACGATCAGTTCGACATCCATCGTCACATTGTCGCCCGGCATCACCATCTCGGTG
>DASZUG010000053.1:0-1819 GCA_035547755.1 Rhizobiaceae bacterium | reverse complement strand
GGCTTGCCGTATACGACCGATCCGGCCCCGTACCGCGAACTCCTGCCCCTGATTACCGACCGTCATGTCGATGCCTGTACTCTGGCAGGCTCGGTGGAAGAGGTTGCGGCGCATGTCGCCGAGTTGCGGGCGGCGGGCGTCGATTCGTTCATCATCGCACCATACGCCATCGAGGGCGGAAGTCCGATGGACACGATCCTCCGGTTCGTCAATGAAGTCTGGCCGGCGGCCAACGACCGTTGAGGGCAGTGCAGTGGCTTTCCGGATCTACAGGCCCGAGACAGTGGACGAGGCGGCTCGTCTCGAACTGGATCTCGATGGCGATTGCGCGTTCATCGCCGGCGGTACCGATCTGGTAGTCCAGATGTCCCGAGGCCAGCGCGCGCCTGCGCATCTCATCGATATTTCCAGACTGCCCGGCATGTCGGCGATTTCTGATGACGGATCCGTGGTCGAGATTGGCGCGCTGGTCACCCATCGCGAGCTTGAGCTTGGAAAAGGATTGCCGCAAGGGACGGACGCCATTCGCGACGCGGCCCGTCAGGTTGGCGGGGTGCAGGTGCGCAGCATCGCGACCCTTGGCGGCAATATTGCAAACGCCTCGCCTGCTGCCGATCTTGTGCCCGTGTTGATGGTTCTGGACGCAGAGCTTGAATTGCGTGGCCCGCATCGGCGGTGTGTGCCGATATCCGACTTCATCGAGGGCCCCCGGCGCACAAGCCGCCAACCCGGAGAGCTTATCACCGCCATCAAGTTTAGAGCGCCGGGGAACGGCAGCGCGACATCATTCTTCAAGGCAGGTCGACGCAAGGCTATGGAAATCGCGGTAGTCAATGTGGCGGCTTCCGTCACGCTCGGCACCGATGGGGCCTGCATGTCTGTGCGCATCGCTCTGGGGTCTGTGGCCCCGAAAACCATTCGTGCGATCGGGGCGGAAAAAGCCTTGACCGGCTCTCCGCTAAGCTTTGCCGCCATTCGCGAGGCGGCGCAACTCGCGGCCGACTGCTGCGCTCCAATCACGGATATCAGGGCTTCTGCCGAGTACCGTCGATTGTTGGTCAAGTCGCTGGTGGAGCGTGCGCTCGTTCGTTGCTCTGAACAGGTTGAGCAATCGGCCATGTCCGGGATTTCTGCTTCCGCGGACAACCCGGCCGATCTTCTGGAGCGGAGTCATTGATGCCCGTCATCTTCCTGATTTCGACCCTCAAACCGGGAATTTCGAAGGAAACCTATGAGAAATGGGTGCAGGAGCGCGATTATCCGTTTGTAGCGCGGCTGCCCAACGTCACGAGTTACAAGGTCCATCGTATTGAAACGGAGATCCAGGGAGCGCCCGGCGCCGGCTGGACATATATTGAACGTATCGAAGTAAAGGATCGCGCTCAGCATGAACGCGACCTTTCGACACCGGAAGGAATGGCTCTTCGGGAGGAACTCTACACTTATCTCGACCGGCCGAAGAACGTCTATTTCGTCTCCGACATAGTTTAGCGACGAAGAAATCTGTTGCCGCCGAGGCGGCAATATAAAGAACGGAATGCACAGGTGACGGATATTTCCGGCGCGCCACGCCCTTTTGCGCGCAATAAAACAGGGAAGACCGGGCTGGAAGACGCCACGGCAAAATCAAGCAGCGCTCCTGCCCCTGTGCTGGGCACGGGTTCTCGCCCAAACGTCATCGTAGTCGGCGCGGGGATAGTAGGGCTTTGTACCGCCTGGCACCTGGCGAAGCAGGGCGCAACCGTGACGGTGTTCGATCCGAACCCGCCGGGCAGTGGGTGCTCTTCCGGCAATGCAGGCGCGTTCAGCCCAGGCTCGA
>DASZUG010000052.1:0-1543 GCA_035547755.1 Rhizobiaceae bacterium | reverse complement strand
CTTGTTGAAGATCGGCGTGAAATCGGTCGTGTCGGGATTGAAGCGGATATGATCCACCACCTTCAGCCCGGCCTTGGGCAGGCATTTGGCGAATTCTTCGTCGAGCGGCGTCGTCCAGGCGGCATCCTCGCTCATGATCGCCGTCGATTTCATATGGAATTTGCCGACGAGCTCATCCTTCGAAAAGGCGCAGATCGCATCGGCGAGGAAGGCGGAATTGACGTAGCCGTGGAAGGTGTATTTGTTCTTGTCGTAATTGTCGTGGACGTTCTTGGAGATCAGCGTGCTCGCCGCTCCCGGCGTGATGAACGGTGTGTGCAACCGTGCCGCCCAGGGCTCGATGGCGAGCGCCACCTCGCTGATATAGCTCGCCACGACGGCGACGACATGGTCCTGCTTGACGGCGCGCTGGAAGGCGCGGACGGCGTCCGTCGCAGAGGAATGGTCGTCATAGGTTATGATCTGGATCTTGCGGCCGTCGACGCCGCCCGCCTTGTTGATGTCGTCAGCGGCCAGTTGCGCCGCCTTGGTGATGGAAGCCCCGGCAACCGCCGATTCCTCGCCGATGACGCCGATCTTGATCGGCCCTGTATCTGCCGCGAATACGGGCAGGGACCAACCGAGCGTGCCCAGCAATGCTGTACCGGCCGCAAAAGCGGTCAGGGTTTTCCTCCGCAATTTCATCTTCACTCCTCCCAGAGCGTTTCAATACGATCGATGGCGATAAAGCTTCTTCAAGTTTTTTGAACAGGCTCGCCGCGCGCACTATTCCCCAGCCTCGCCGCTATGGCAATGGACGGCCACGATTTTGTGATACCGGCAGGCGTCGCGTCATTGTGACGAGGCCTCGTTCAGCTTGATGAAGGATGGGAAGGCGATCTTCGCCTTCGCCAGCGAGTCCGGCCAGATGGGAACCTGCTTGCCGTTCTGCCATTGGACGAACAGGCCCGTTACCAGACCTTGGCCATATTTCAGGGCATGGGCGTACTGGCTGTCCTTGCCGTAGAACTGGATCCGACCTTGCGTACCGACGAAATCGGTCTTCTCGAGCGCTGTAACCATCTTGTCGGCATCGGTCGACTTGGCGCGCTTGATCGCGTCGGCGAAGACCTGGACGGCGTCGTAGGACGCATAGCCGGAATAGGAGGGAGATGCGCCGAACTTCTTCTGATACGCGTCGGCGAAGGGGATCGTCTTCGGCGTCAGCGCCACATCCGACGTTGCCGCCGTATAGGTTATGACGCCGTCCGCGGCGCCGTTGGTGTCCTTCCAGAAGCTGCTGGTCGTCGCCTGCGCGCTGATGCCGGCCATCGGCACGGGCACCTGCTGCTGATGCCACTGCACGGTGGGCTGTACGCCCACATGCGCCATCCCGGTCTCGATTATATCCGGGTGCTCGCCTTCGATCTTGTTGAAGATCGGCGTGAAATCGGTCGTGTCGGGATTGAAGCGGATATGATCCACCACCTTCAGCCCGGCCTTGGGCAGGCATTTGGCGAATTCTTCGTCGAGCGGCGTCGTCCAGGCGGCATCCTCGCTCATG
>DASZUG010000051.1:0-16278 GCA_035547755.1 Rhizobiaceae bacterium | reverse complement strand
GCATTTCCCATCGTTAAAACGATTTTGGGGCAGATGCGCCTCTGGTGCGGCGACGCGCTCGATGGCGCCGGTCGCGGGATCGAAAAACGCAATGCCCGAGGCAAGCGCGACGATCAATCCACCAGAACGGCAGAGCGCCAGAGCGCATATCCGCTCCGGCAGCGTCCAGCTTTTGACCTCTCCGCTCGCCGGCTCCAGCCGCTGCAGGAGAGCATTCTCGATGTCGATCCAGTAGAGCGCCTGCTCCTCGACGTCCCAGACGGGCACTTCGCCAAGCTTGTTATGACTCTCGACGACACAGCGGATATCGGTCACGGCTGATTTCCTCCCTCACGCTCGGGCTGATGACGGACGCCGCAACGCATAGCCGACGACGGCGATCAGCGTCAGGGCGCCGGCCCAGACATATTGGTAATAGGCGGAGACGTGCATCAGGTTGAGCGCGTTCTGCATCAGACCGACGGCGATTGCGCCAAGCAATGCTCCGACCGCCGTGCCGCGCCCGCCGAAGACATCCGCGCCGCCGATCACGACGGCGGTGATCGAGGTGAGCGTGAAAGCGCTGCCGGACTGCGGGTCGCCGCTGCCGATCCTTGCCGCGATCAACAATCCCGCAAGGGCGGCGGTAAGCGCGCAGGCAACATAGGCGCCGGCCCGCACGAGTCCGGTTCGGATACCGACGACGAAGCTCGCCTCTTCGCTTGACCCGGTCGCATAAAGTCGCTGTCCAAGCGGGCCGCGGACCAGAATCACCTCGAACGCGACCGTTAGCACCAGCACAACGATTGCGGCTGCGGGCATTATGCCAAAACTCGAATCAAAGACATTGAGGAACACATCGCTGACCGATCCGCCGGGGCTGGGGCGAATCGTAAGGGCCGCGCCAAACACAATCGAATAGGTGGCGAGCGTCGCGATCAGATCCGGGATCCTGAAGCGCAGGATCAGAAGCGCGTTGAGCAACCCGACAATGAGGCCGGCGCCGAGGCTTGCCGCGACCGCGACGCCGAGCGAAGCGCCGGTCTCTTTGACGGCGAGAAAGGAGACAATGCAGGTGACGAGGCTCATCAGCGGCCCGACCGAGAGATCGATGCCGCCGAGCAGGATCACGGCCAGCTGGCCGAGCGCGACAAGCGCCAGCGGGGCGATCTGCTCCGCAAGGTTGGCCATATTGGCGGCGGTCAAAAAGTAGGGCGATTGGCTGGCGGCTGCCGCACCGAGGAGAATGATGAGCCCGGCCAGCAACAGATTGCTGCCGTAGCGGCGCAGCCAGGGCCGATCGCCGGCCGCGGCTCTGCGCCCCGGTTCTCCGGCCGCTTGGCGGCCAGCATGCTCGTCATGACTGCCGCCGACGCCGACGGCGCTGCCGACGATCCGCTCTTCGGTGGCTTCCTCTCCTTTTACCTCGTCGACGACGCGGCCGCGCGAGAAAATCAGGATGCGATCGCTGAGCCCGATCAGTTCCATCAGATCGGAGGCGACGAGAATGACGGCCGCGCCGGCCTCCGCAAGCGCACGGATGCGGCGGTAGATATCGAGCTTGGTGGCAACGTCGACGCCGCGCGTCGGATCCTCGAAGATGAAGACGCGCGGCTCGCCTTCCGTCCAGCGTCCCAGCACCACCTTCTGCTGGTTGCCGCCGGAGAGGGTAGAGACACCGGTTTCAGGTGAGGGGGTCTTGATGGCGAAACGGGCAATTGCGTCGGTCGCCGCTTTTGCCTCGCGGCGGCCGGAAATGGCGCCGAAGCCGGCCCAGTGTTTGAGGTGCGGCAGCGAGATGTTCTCGCGAATCGAGTGCGGCAGGAAGAGGCCCTCGCGATGCCGGTCGCCGGGAACATAGATGACACCGGCTGCAATCGACCGCGCCGGGCTGCCGAGCGACACCGGCGCGCCGTCGAGCAGAACCTCCCCCTGATGTGGCAGGAGGCCGAAGATCGACCGGACCACGTCGCTCTGCCCATTGCCCTGTATACCGCCGAGACCGACAATCTCGCCGGCGGCGACCGTGAAATTCACCTGCTGGAAACGGCCCGGGCTCGAAAGGTTGCGGATTTCAAGCCGCTCCGCTCCCCTCCTGCTGGCGCGCGGGGGATAGGCCATTTCCATCTGGCGGCCGACCATCATCGAAACCAGGGTATCGCCGTCCACCGCACCCCTATCCACAGTGCCAACCACCTCGCCGTCCTTGAGGACAGTGATGCGATCCGCGATGGCAAAAACCTCGGGAAGACGATGTGAGATGAAAATGACGACCGTTCCGGAAGCTTTCAGGCCCCTGACGATCTCAAACAACCGATCGATCTCCGCGGTATCGAGAGCAGAGGTCGGTTCGTCGAGGATGAGAACCGAGGGATTGCTGGCGAGGGCGCGAGCAATCTCCACAATCTGCCGTTCGGCCACGGCCAGATCACGCACCGGTCGGGAAAGGGATAGATCGGCGCTGACCCGCGCGAGCAGTTCCGCCGCCTTCCTCTCCATCATGGCGCGGTCGACAAGGACGACGCCCGGTTCCCGACCAAGCCAGATATTTTGCGCCACGTCGAGGTCGGGCACGAGCCGCGTATCCTGATAGACCATCGCGATCCCGAGATCCTGAGCGAGCCGCGGAGAGCGGAGTTCGACCGGCTGCCCCGCCACCAGGATGCGGCCGGCATCGGGCTGCGAAACGCCTGCGACGATCCGCATCAGCGTGGATTTGCCGGCACCGTTCTCGCCGACCAGGCAATGGATCTCCCCGGCTCGACAGGAAAAGGAGACGCCCTTCAGCGCCTTGACGCCGGGAAAGCTTTTCTCGATCCCGTCGAGTTGGAGCACCGGCGCGGTTCGGACAGGAGAATCTGGCGTCATATCCGGTCAGCCGTCAGAAAGGCACCCGTCCACGCGGGACGGGTGCGAGGATGAAGAAGACTCTTCCCGTGAGGCTCAACTGAACAGCTTCTTCAGCGCCGCATCCGAAAGATTGGTATCGACGAATACGCCGTCCGGCAGGTTCTTCTTGATGTACTGCGCATAATTGTCGCCGGTTATGAGCTTTGCCGCGATCGTCTGCATTTTCGGCACGCTTTCGCCCATAAGGAGCTTGAGCGCGGTCCTGAGCGCGACGACGCCCTCCCAGGTCGGCTCGGAGACAAGGCCGATCTTGAACTTGGGTTGCTTGTCCTTGTATTCGTCGTAGAGTTTCAGAATGCCGTTGTAATCATCGCCCGTTACGGGCACCAGCGGCCGATTGGCGGCCAGAAGCGCCTTCATCGCGCCGGTCGCCACCTGGCCGCCATCGCACCAGACGCCATCGATCTGCGGGTTGGCTGCGATGAGGTCGGCCATCACCACCTTGGCGCGGTCCTCTTCCCAATTGGTGTCTTTGAAGGCCAGGATATCGATGCCCGATCCGAATTCCTTCTTCGAGGCCGCCCAGGCCGTCGCCGTATAGGAATTTCCGGGCAGTCCGCCGAGCGCCACGATCTTTCCCTTGCCGCCGAGCGCATCATTGAGGAATTTGCCGAGCGCCTTGCCCTTGTTGGCCGGGTCGGTGCCGACATAGGCGGTGTAATGGGTGCCATCCACCGGCAGGTTGAACGGGACCGTGATGATGCCGGCGCGCGTCGCCTTCCGCAGCGCCGGCGCAACGGCCGTGCCGGAATTGGGGATGCAGAGGATGGCATCGACCTGTTGCACGATCAGGTCCTCGATATCGTTGACCTGCTTGGTGATATTGCCCTGTCCATCGACAATGATGAAATTGCCGATCTTGTCCTTGTCTGCGTCCGCCTCGGCCTTGAGCGAAGCGAGGCATTCGGTGCGCCACGTATTGCCCGAGAAACCGTTAGAGAAGCCGATCTTGAACGGCGGCGACTTCTTCACGCCCTTGGCCATCTCGGAGGAGCCTGTGATCTTGGCGTCGGAGACGACGTCTGCGAACGCGGACAGACTGCTCCCGCCGAGCGCCGCGGCAAAGGCGGCGCCTCCAAGCAGCAAGGCCTCGCGACGACTGAAATTGTGCATCGATTTCGGCATTTTTCTTCTCCCTGTTCCCTTCTTCAAAGAAGGCGCCGCTTTTGATCGAGCGCCCGGTAAACCACCACGCTGAGTGCAATCAGCACGCCCTGGACGATGTATTGCGTTCCAGTCGAAATCCGCGCGATGTTGGTGAAACTCACGAGTTCGGTCATGAAAATGGCGCCGCCGATGCTTGCCACAACGCTGCCGACACCCCCGGTGAGTGCGGTGCCGCCGACCACGACGGCGGCGACGGAACTGAGCAGGAACTGGTCGCCGATACCAAGGCTCGGATTTCCGATATAGGAGGTGATGAGAAAGCCGCCGAGCACCGCCAGGACGGAACTCAGGACATAGGCAAGCACCAGCGTTCCGGCGACAGGCACACCCATCAGCCGGGCCGCTTCCGGATTGGCGCCGACGGCGTAGATCCAACGCCCGAGCGTCGTCCGCCTCAGCGCGAAGGCAACTACCGCCGCCACGACGATCCACGAGACGGCGCTCGCCGGCAATCCGACAAGCTGGCCCTGGCCAAGCAGCTTGAAGGCTGGCGCGGCGCTGCCATGCGGCGCGCCGCCCGTATAGACCAAGGCCGCACCGAACAGGATGGAGTTCATGGCAAGCGTCGCGATCAGCGGCGCGACGCGAAGCAGCGCCACGAGCGTTCCGTTGACCAGACCCACGAGAATGCCGAGCCCGAGACAGGAGGCGACCGCAAGCAGGATGTTGCCGTCGTCGCCGAGCATGACGCTGGTCGAGACGATATTGGTAAGCGTCACAACGCCGCCGACCGAAAGATCGATGCCGCCAACCAGCAACGCCAGCGTCTGCCCGGTCGCCACCAATCCGAGGAAGGCGGCGACTTGCAGCACGTTCAGGATCTGGCCGCCGCTCAGCATGGCGGGCGAGACGAGACCGGCGATGCCGTAAAGCAGGAGCACGGCCAGCCAGATCGGCGAGATTCGGGCAAGCTTGCTTAGCATCGGCTTCCCCCACCCTCGCCGGATGACGTTCCGGTGCGATCGGGAACCAGCGCGCCAATTTGCCCGAGATCGTCGGCGGCGATATCGAGCAGTTTGTGCATCGCCTGCCGCGCTTTGGCGCCGTTGCGCAGGCGGATTTCCTCCATCACTTCGGCATGGCTGGCGAGCGCTTTCGATTGCGCGCTCATCAGTTGATTGGTGATCCGAAACACCGCCCGCAAGGCAGCCTCGATTGTTCCGACAAGACACCTCAGCACGACGTTGCCGCTCGCCGCGATGACGGCGGTATGAAAGGCAATATCGGCCTCGCAGCAGGCATCGAGGTCATCGGGGATCGCGGCCGCCATGGCGAGATAGGCATTCTCGATAATGGCGAGTTCCGCGGCGCGCGCCCGATGGGCGGCGAGTTCGGCTGCCGCCGGCTCTATGATCCGCCGGGCCTCAATGAGGCCGGAAGTCAGTTCGCGGTCCTTGGTGATTTCGGGGTGCCAGGAAAGGACTGCAGGATCGAGGAGGTGCCATTCCGTGCGGGGCTGGACAATGGCGCCAACCCGCTGGCGCGATTCCAGAAGACCCTTGGCACAGAGCACCTTGACCGCCTCGCGCAGTGAGGAACGGCTGACACCAAGCTGCGAGGCGAGTTCATCTTCCTTGGGAAGGACATCGCCCGGCTGGTAGGCGCCGCCGAGAATGCGCGAGCCGAGATCGGAAAGAACAGAACGATGGATCCTGCCGCCTGCTGCACGCCCGGGGGTCAGAATCCCCATCTCGAACGGTTTCGTCTCCATGGATTCACCAGTCGACGATGGTGCCGTCGTCGAGAACGGCATTCCTGGTGTGAATCACTTCCAGCGCATAGGGGTGAAGGGCACAAGCCTTCTCGTCGACCTCGATGCCGAGGCCGGGCGCATCGGGCACCTGCCAGAACCCGTCGACCATGCGGATCGGTCCCTGCACCACATCGAAATACCAGGGCACGGCGCCGACCATCTCCTCCTGGATCACATGGTTCGGCGTGGAGACGGCAAAATGTAGCGCCGCCACGCCGGCAATTGGCCCAAGGGGGTTATGAGGCGCGACCCCGACCGAGGCGGCCTCCGCCATTGCCGCGATCTTCTTTGCCTCCATGAGCCCGCCGCAGTGGCAGATATCGGGCTGGACGATGGCGACAGCCTCCGCCGCCAACAAGTCGCGGAATTCACGCCGGTCGACCAGACGTTCTCCGGTTGCGAGCGGCACCGGACTGCGCGCCGCGACGGCCTTCAATGCGCCGGTCTCGCCCGGCTGAACGGGCTCCTCGACGAACATCGGCCGGCCCGGCGCCAACGCCTCGATATAGGCGAGCGCCGCCGCGGCGCTGGCGGGTCGGCCATGGAAATCGACCATGACTTCGACGTCCGGCCCTACGGCTCCACGTAATGTTTCCATCATCCGCGCCACCTTGTCGGCATCGGGCAGTGGCGCGTGGTAATGCGTGTAGGGAATGAAAACGGCCTTGAAGGCGCGATAGCCCTTATCGATCACCTGACGAGCGCGCTCGACGAGCGGAGCGGCATCCATCGTCTCATAGACGGCGCGCATATCGCCAAGGCCGAGATGGGTGTAGACGCGCACCTTGTCACGCACCTTGCCGCCGAGCAGGCGCCATACCGGCACGTCGAGATGTTTGCCCAGAATATCCCAGAGCGCCATCTCGATGCCGGAGACCGCGCTCATGCCGATAGCGCCAAGGCGCCAGAACGATTGCTTCGTCATCGTCCGTACGGCCTGTTCGATGTCGCGCGGATCGCGCCCGATCATCATCGGCCCGAGATCCTCGACCGCGCCAACCACCGCCTTCGTCTTCCATTCGAGCGTCGCCTCGCCCCAACCGAATAGGCCCGGTTCGTCGGTCTCAACCTTGACGAACACCCAGTTACGCATTTCCGCGTTGACGACACGAGTTTGGATGGCGGTGATCCGCACGGTGTAATCCGCAATTATTATCCGACTTTTTACGAAAATAATCCGCTAATATCGGCGCGTCAACGACTTTCGCGAAACGGTCGCTCGACGAAATCGCGAAGTGCACGCGTAACCCACTTCAGCGGTTCGCTGTCGACACGCTCCCGCAACGGCCGCGATCCGATAGATCGCACTTCGCTATTGGGTTGGTGACTTGATGAAAGCCGGGGTATATGTTCGCAAGAAGGGGCAAGGTTAAGGAGAAATGCCGGAGCGCCGGCCGCTGAAGCATGATCCGGAAAGTGGAGACCGGTTTTCCGAAAGGATCATGCTTAAATAAAAGGCAGGTCCGAACGCAAAGATTCCGTAACATCTTCATATATATTGTGATGCTCGGCGACGGGCATAGTGTGGCAATTGTGCGCGGGGTATGGAACGTGGGCCAGAAGAAGAACATGCCAAATCGCTATTTCGGCACCGATGGTATACGGGGTCGCGCGAATTCCTTTCCAATGACTGCGGAAGTGGCAATGAAGGTCGGCATGGCGGCCGGCATGTCGTTCCAGCGCGGCAACCATCGGCACCGCGTCGTCATCGGCAAGGATACGAGGCTTTCCGGCTATATGCTGGAAAACGCGATGGTCGCGGGCTTCTGCGCCGCGGGAATGGACGTCTTCCTGCTCGGCCCCATTCCGACGCCGGCGGTCGCCATGCTTGCCCGGTCGTTGCGCGCCGATATCGGCGTCATGATCTCCGCCTCGCACAATGCCTATTACGACAATGGCATCAAGCTCTTCGGTCCGGACGGCTACAAGCTTTCCGATGAGATCGAGACGAGGATCGAAAGCCTGCTCGACAAGGAGGGCGGGCTGGATCTTGCGGATTCCGACGGCCTCGGGCGCGCCAAGCGCATCGACGGCGTGCATGATCGCTATATCGAATTCGCCAAGCGCACGCTGCCGCGCTCCATGTCGCTTGCCGGCTTGCGTGTCGTCATCGATTGCGCCAACGGCGCCGCCTACAAGGTCGCTCCCGCGGCGCTTTGGGAACTCGGGGCCGAGGTCATTGCGATCAATGTCGAGCCCAATGGTTTCAATATCAACAAGGAATGCGGCTCGACCGATCCGCTCGGCCTGTGCAAGAAAGTTCATGAGGTCCGCGCCGATATTGGCATCGCGCTCGACGGCGACGCCGATCGTATGATCATCGTCGACGAGAACGGAACCATCGTCGATGGCGATCAGGTGATGGCCCTGGTGGCCGAAACGTGGCACCAGAACGGGCGGCTCGCCGGCGGCGGCATTGTTGCTACCGTCATGTCCAATCTCGGGCTCGAACGGTTCCTGAGCGATAAGGGGCTGGCTCTTCACCGCACAAAGGTGGGCGACCGCTATGTCGTCGAACATATGCGCGCCCATGGCTTCAATGTCGGCGGCGAGCAGTCCGGCCATATCGTGCTCTCCGACTTTTCGACGACTGGAGACGGTCTCGTTTCGGCATTGCAGGTTCTGGCCTGCATCAAGCGCACCGGACGCCCCGCAAGCGAGGTATGCCGCCGCTTCGAGCCCGTACCCCAGGTTCTGAAGAATGTGCGTTTCAGCGGCGGCAAGCCCTTGGAATCGGCGCAGGTAAAGACGGCGATCGAGGACGCGAAGGCAAAGCTTGGCAAAACGGGACGCCTGGTGATCCGCCCTTCCGGCACCGAACCACTGATCCGTGTTATGGCGGAAGCCGATGACAAATCGCTTATCGAGAATGTCGTCAACGAGATCGTTGACGTGATATCGGAAACCCGGGACGCAGCCTGAAAAACATCGCGCTCAAGAGCAGATCGGCTGATCTGCGAATCGGGGTCAGACGGCCTCGTCCATCCGAGGCGCGCGCTCCCAGACCTCGACGGTGCGATAGAAATCGCTCAACGTTTTTCCGCGTTCGGGTCGGAAAATGCGGCCGGTGGAGATCAGTTCGGCAATGCGGTCGATGCGAAAGGCCCGGAAATCGTCGCGCAACTCGCACCATGCCACCAGTGTCCACACCTTGCCCCAGAACCAGAGCCCGAGAGGCCTGACCTCCCGCTCCGTAGGCCTTCCCGCTTCGTCGCGGTAGTCGAGTCTCAGTATTTCGCGCGCTTCTATTGCACGCTCGGCGATGTCGACCGAACGGCGCGCACTGTCCGAAATGACGTAGGTCGGCGCGTGGATGCTCGTCTGCGCGATGCGGGATTTTTCGGAATCCGGCAGGACCGCGCCGATCTTGACGAGAGCCTCTTCCGCCGCGCGCGCCATCGTCGCCCCGCCGAACGCGCGCACCATGCGGGCGCCGGCGACCAGCGCCACGATCTCATCACGCGTGAACATGAGCGGCGGGAGATCGAACCCTTCCCGCATGATATAGCCCACGCCCGCTTCACCATCGATGGGCACGCCCGTCGATTGGAGATCGGCGATGTCGCGATAGATGGTGCGCTCCGAGACTTCGAGCCGCTCGCCGAGCATGCGTGCCGTCACGAGGCGGCCACCCCGCAAATGCTGGACGATCTGGAAGAGGCGATCCGCGCGACGCATATCAAATACCTCTGCAATGTCTGCACTCGTGGCTATCGGACAGACCGGTTTATCCGTTCCGGAAGCGGGTCGATACCGAACCCCTTCCGATTGTAATCCACGATTTTGTCTTCGTCCGAACCGGATCTCTTCCAACGGCCAGGAACCGCTTCCTCGACCAAACTCCTGTCGATTCCTGCCGCAGAATGTCATGAGCCTCCTGACAACACTATGTCAGGAGGCTCACAGACGGCTTCATGCCGGCACGCGCCGGTCTCAATCCTGAGCGTTCCGGATCGGACATCCGGCATAAAGGTCTGGCCACCCGATGTCCTTTCGGACTGCGCGAGGCAGGGCGTTCATCACCCTCTCCGTCCGGATTTCCTCTCTGAGGGCGCGCCAGTAGGCGAAGCGACGCCCTATCCTTTCAAACATACCTGTCGCGGCCATTTCGATATCTCCTCGTTTCTACAGGAGACATCTTCGCACAGCCCTCCTGACAACTCTGCGTCAGGAGTTGACGGCGGCTCACAAGCCGAGGCCGTGTTCCTCCAAGGCGCCGATGATCTCGTCAAGGATCGCGGGATCGTCGATCGTCGCCGGCATCGACCAGTCCTCGCGATCGGCGATCTTCTGCATCGTTCCGCGCAGGATCTTGCCCGAACGTGTCTTGGGCAAGCGCTTGACCGTGACGACGGTCTTGAAAGCCGCTACCGGGCCGATCTTCTCGCGCACCAGAGCCACGACCTCACTCTCGATCTCCTTATGGGCTCTCGAAACACCGGCATTGAGTACGATGAAACCGCAGGGCACCTGTCCCTTCGTCTTGTCGGCGACACCAATGACCGCGCATTCGGCGACGTCGGGGTGTTCGGCGATGACCTCCTCCATGCCGCCGGTCGAGAGTCGATGGCCCGCAACATTGATGATGTCGTCGGTGCGCGCCATGATGAAGAGATAGCCGTCCTCGTCGATATAGCCGGCGTCGGCTGTTTTGTAGTAGCCGGGAAATTCGTCAAGATAGGCTTGCCGGAAGCGATCGTCCGCGTGCCAGAGCGTCGGCAGGCATCCAGGCGGCAGCGGCAGCTTCGCCACGATGTTGCCGAGCACATTGCGGCCGACGGGATGCCCGGCATCGTCCAGGACCTCCATGGCATAGCCCGGCATGGGCACGCCGGGCGAACCATATTTCGTCCGCAACAGGCCAAGGCCAACCGGGTTCTGGCTGATCGGAGATCCGGTTTCCGTCTGCCACCAATGATCGACCACCGGAACCTTCAAATGTTCTTCCGCCCACTTGACCGTATCGGGATCGGCGCGCTCGCCGGCAAGGAAGAGCGTGCGGAAGCGCGACATGTCGTGTTTGTCGATGAAGCTGCCTTGCGGATCCTGCGCCCTGATCGCACGGAAGGCGGTCGGCGCGGTGAAAAGCGCCGCCACGCCATGCTCGGCGATGACGCGCCAGAACGTACCCGCATCAGGCGTTCCGACCGGCTTTCCCTCGAACAGGACCGTCATGCAACCGTGGAGCAGCGGAGCATAGACGATATAGGAATGCCCCACGACCCAGCCGACATCCGATGCCGCCCAGAAGACCTCGCCCGGATCGACGCCGAATTCGTTCTTCATCGACCATTCGAGCGCGACCATGTGGCCGCCTATATCACGCACCACGCCTTTCGGCCGACCGGTCGTGCCTGATGTGTAGAGGATATAGAGCGGGTCGGTTGCGGCAAGCGCGGCGCAGGGAATTTCACGCCCGCGCATCCCGGCCACGCTTTCGGCATAGTCGAGATCGCGCCCCGCAACGAGATCGCATCGTTCCTCCTGGCGCTGCAGGATAATGCAGGCTTCCGGCTTGTGGTCGGAAAGCGCGATCGCCTGGTCGAGCAGCGGTTTATAGGAGACGATGCGCCCCGGTTCGACGCCGCATGAGGCGGAAATAACGAGCCTCGGTTTCGCATCGTCGAGGCGGGTTGCAAGTTCTCGCGCGGCAAAACCGCCGAAGACGACGGAATGGATGGCGCCGATCCGCGCACAGGCCAGCATGGCGAAGATCGTTTCGGGCACCATCGGCATATAGATGATCACGCGATCGCCCTTTGCGATGCCCTTGTCGACGAGCACCGCGGCGAGCGCCGAAACCTCCTCCTTCAGTTCCGCATAGGTGAAGCGCTTCTTCTTTCCAGTAACGGGACTATCGTAGATCAGTGCGGCCTGGTCCGCGCGACTGCTGGCGACATGGCGGTCGACGGCATTGTGGCACATATTGCAAGTGGCGCCGGCGAACCAGCGGCCATAAACGCCCATATCGGCATCGAAAATCGCCTCGGGAGGGGAGAACCAATCAATGGCCGACGCGGCTTCCCGCCAGAACCCCTCCGGATCCTGCTGCCAACGCCGGTAAACCTCGTGATATCGCGATGCCATCGCCGGACCTCCCTTCCGAACAGTTCGCCATCGTTTTTAGCGGAACGCCCCGACTTGTCCAAGGCGGAGAAGTTCGGATAGAGGTCAACGCTCCCCCAAGGAGATCTATTGCAGGCTGGATCCGAAATCCTCCCTTTCGCGGGCTAGCGCCATCTCCGTGATGGCGATAAGCGTCTCGGCGCGCGTCTTGAGGTCGGGCGCCTCCAGAAGCGCCTGCTTTTCGGCCGCGCCATAAGGCGACATCATCGAGAGGGCGTTGACGAGGGTGGCGTTTTCGGCACGGCTGATGCTGTCCCAATCGGCGTCTAGTCCATTCGCCTCGAGATAGGCGCGAAAGACGCGCAACAGCGCCGGCCGGTTTACTTCGCCGCCCTGATGTTCCTCGTCGAGATCGGCGACAAAAGCCATGATCCGGCATTGGCGGAAGGGCGTTTTCGCGTGGAGTTCGGACAGGATGCGAAAGCGGCAAATTCCCTGCAACGACACCAGATAGCGGCCATCGCCCGTCTCCGCGAAGGAAACGATGCGGCCGGCGCAACCGACCTGGCAGAGTTCCGGTTCGCCGTCGTCCCTTTCAGCGCCGTCGAGGCTCGGCTGCACCATGCCGACGATGCGCGAACCCGCGATCGCGGCATCGATCATCTGCAGATAACGCGGCTCGAAGATGTTGAGCGGCATGCGTCCACCGGGCAGCAGGAGCGCCGCCGCCAGCGGAAAGACAGGAATATGCGCCGGCAGATCACCTTCTTTTCGGTAAGAGATATTCCCGGCCTGCACGTTTTGCCCTTCCCAACCACGATGCAATCCAATGGAATGCACCGTGATCTTTCTTCATCCAAGCACGATCCTTTCGAGAATCGTATCCCTCTTTTCCGAATCGTGCCCAACTCTTTCCCGACGATCTCTCGAATTTGGCGCGGCGGCAGCCGAACTCAACCCCGATCGGGCAAAATGCTGTCGGATCAGGAGAAAAGGAGGGAGGAGAGTTTGCGGCGCGCCGCTAATGTCGCTTCGTCCATCATGCCCCATGCTTCGAAGAAACGCAGCAATTGCTGCCGCGCACCGTCATCTTTCCAGCCACGATCGGCCTTCATGATCGCGAGAAGATTATCGGCGGCGGCTTCGCGCTCGCCGCGTGCATTCTGGATCATGGCGAGGTCGAAACGCGCCTGGTGATCTCCGGGATTTGCGGCGAGCCGTTGCTCGAGTTCCGCAGGATTTCCAAGCGCCGCGACTTCCTTGTCAAGTTCCATCCGTGCTCTGATGGCGGCAAGTTCGGGATGGTCGGCCTTGTCTGCGGGAACGCCCGCCAGAATTTCAGCTGCTCCTTCGGCGTCGCCCGTTTCATGGAGAATACCGGCGAGGGCAGCCGCGGCATCGACATTGTCCGGCGCCTCCGCAAGCACGGCGGAATAAAGCTCTCCGGCGGTGTGAAGATCGCCCTTCTGCCGCGCTTCGGAAGCAGCGGCCAGCGTCGCCTCGATCCGGTTGCCGTTATCGGCTCCCGCGACCCTGTCGATCAGATCGCGGATCTGGCTCTCCGGAACCGCGCCCATGAAGCCATCGACCGGCTGACCGCCCTTGAAGGCAATAACGGCAGGAATCGACTGGATGCCGAGTTGGCCGGGAATGGAAGGATGCTCGTCTATGTTCATCTTGACGAGTTTCACCCGTCCCTTTGCCTCGCGAACAACCTTTTCGAGCGCCGGCGTCAGTTGCCGGCACGGCCCGCACCAGGGCGCCCAGAAATCGACAAGGACAGGCTGGTTGCGCGATTCCCGGATCACGTCGGCCGGAAATCCCGCCGTGGTCGTATCCCGGACGAGTTCGGCGGCCGGGGTCTCAGCGCCAGACGGGGCGGCGCCGCCGAAACTCATGGTGGTCTCGTAATTCCCGTTGCCGCCCCCGTAAGGGTTTTTCTGGTCGCTCATTTTGGCCCTCTCGATCATTTTCGCCATGGACTGCCATGGCTTCGGCTTGCCCGAAATGTGGCGATCATGTCGATAGTTTCAAGACAGCGGGCTTGTGGCCTGTCGCCCCGATAAACCGTAGAAGATCCTCACGGCCGATCGATGTCGTCGCCTCGTTGGTCAGCGGGTGCGCATTGATGATGTCATGCCTCATGAGGGCTTCGTCGAGCACGATCCGGACCTTGCCCTCGACATCGTTGATCGCGCCAAAGGCCGTGACGGCGCCGGGACGAACGCCGAGCAATTGCATCAACTGTTCAGGTTTTCCGAACGAAACGCGCCCGGACGCGCCGATGACATGATGGATCGTCTTGAGATCGATCTCGGCATCCTCCTCGACGGTCAGCAGGAAAAATGTATCCTTCCGGTCGCGCAGGAAAAGGTTCTTCGTATGGCCGCCCTTGATCGGACCACGCAGCGCCCGCGAATCCGCAACAGTGAACAAGGGCGGATGAGTAATCGTCTTGACCGTGATATCGAGGCTAGCGAGGAAGGCGAAAAGCTCGTCCGGCGTCTTCGGCGCGGGTCGCGGAACTGCATCAAACGTGGAGGTCTCGGACATACGGCCTGCCTTTTGCATCAAATGTCGTCTCTTCATGCAGCCATAGGGCGAAAGGACTCGTCGGGACAAGACCACGGGCTCAAAAACCACATGTGGGGCTATGGCGAGACACTATTTCCCTGTTGCAATCGAACGCCGCTTCGGTCATATAGGCGCGGCTTGCGGTCAGTCCGCATCGAGCGGGTGTAGCTCAGGGGTAGAGCACAACCTTGCCAAGGTTGGGGTCGAGGGTTCGAATCCCTTCGCCCGCTCCAAAAATCTCCAAGAAAATCAATAGTTTACGAGACGGCCGCCGCGAGGCGGCCTTTCTCATTTTAAGGCTGGTGTCCACATGGTGTCCACGGCGGCGTCGGGCGCGCCTTGGCTTCGCGTTAGACAGTCAGCACGGCATTGAATCGCGAGTCACGACTATATATATTCCGACCTATCGGAAGATTTATATGGAGGCTGACATGGCGCCCACTGCTGATCTGCTGAAGCCGACAGAGGCTGCCGTCGTCGCCTGTGTCGCGCTCCGCGATGTCAATCGTATGATCGACGAACGCATCCTGCCTGAAGGTTTCTTCTCGCTTGACGAGGGCCGGCATGTTGCCGCGACCGCCTGCACGCTGATCGCATTCTATTTTGACAGCGCGAAGCGTTTGACATCGGAGGAGCGACTGTTCGCCATCCGGGAGGCTGGATCGCGTCTGCACAGGCTCCGCGCCCTCGCCCTCGCGTCGCTTGTCGACGAGGATTGGACCGTGCGAGACGAATTCCTCACCATCGATCTCGCGCCCTTCTTCAAGCGCACGAAGGAGCGCATGGACCGCCTTGCCGCTGCCCGGGAAATGGTCGTATCCGACCCGGACATACTCGGAGGCACGCCCGTCGTGCGTGGCACCCGCATTCCCGTGTACGATGTCGCGGCCTCTGTTGCAGCCGGTCTCTCCCTGGATCGCATCCTGTCAGCCTATCCGACACTCGACGCCGACAAGATCGAGCTGGCTGCGATCTACGCCGAAGCGAACCCTGCGCGAGGCCGCCCCCGATCGAGTGATGGATTTCCAAAGGGCTCCGTCATTATCACCGACCGGCAGGCTCCTCGTCGCAGGAAGGCCGGATGAGGTTCCTGATCGACGAGTGCCTGAGCCCCGAGTTGACAAAGGCCGCACACGCAAAAGGTTACGGCGAGTCCAGTCATGTCGTCTGGCTCGGACGCGCCGGTCTAAAGGATTGGGAACTGAAGCCCATCATCCTCCAAGGCGACTGGACCTTCGTCACAAAGAACTCCGTAGATTTTCGTGGACCTGCCCATAAACCTGGCACGAAGGGCCAGTATGCGGATGTAGAAATCCATGCCGGGCTGATCTGCCTCAACGGGCCTCCTAGCATGGATCTCGATATGCAAATCGAACTGTTCGAGCAAGCCCTCGACGAACTGGAGGCCGACGCCGATCTCGTGAACCAGGTTCTGGAGATCACCTGGACCGAGGAGAACCTCTACGTTCGCCGCTACCAGCTTCCCGTACTCTAGAGGAAGAGGAGGGTCGGATTCAGGTTCGCGGCTTCCCATAAGCTGATCCGGTCGCTCGCACGGCAGCCATTTCGCTATTCAGCACCGCCAACACAATCTCGATAGAAATACGGAGAGCTTCGCTCGCTTCGTCGTGATCGGCGGCGGCTGAAGCCTTGCCGATCCAGAGGGGAAGCCAAGGGGTCTTACCCCTTTCTCCCCTCAAATGCCGCCTGCGCGATGGCAGGGCCGCGCGCCCGCAAGGCGGCGCATTGTCGCCGCTCTTCCGATCCTTCCGATCCACCTCGCTTGCCGCGCAGCTCGGCCATGCTCGCCGGCATTTTGCCCCTCCCAT
>DASZUG010000050.1:0-18104 GCA_035547755.1 Rhizobiaceae bacterium | reverse complement strand
CCAGGACCCGTTTTCCTCGCTCAATCCGCGCATGACCGTCGGCGACGCCATCGGCGAGCCGCTCGTCATTCATGGGCTGGCGCGGAACAAACGGGAAAGGCGCGAGCGGGTCGCCGAATTGCTGCACATGGTTGGTCTGTCGGAAGACGCCATCGACCGTCATCCGCATGCCTTCTCGGGCGGGCAGCGCCAGCGCGTCGGTATCGCGCGCGCGCTCGCCTCCTCGCCCGATCTCATCGTCGCCGACGAGCCGGTGTCGGCGCTCGATGTCTCCATCCAGGCGCAAATCGTCAATCTCCTGCTCGACGTGCGCCAGCGCTTCGGCCTCGCCATGCTCTTCATCGCCCATGACCTTGCGGTCGTGGAGCATATCGCCGACCGGATGGCGGTCATGTATCTCGGCCGCATCGTCGAAGTCGCCGACAGCCGGTCGCTTTGCCGCAGGCCGCTGCATCCCTATACCGAGGCGTTGCTGTCGGCGGTTCCCGTACCGGATCCTTTGTCCAAGCGTCATCGCCGGATCCTCAAGGGCGAGATTCCGAGCCCCATCGATCCGCCTTCCGGATGCGTCTTTCGCAATCGCTGCGCCTATGCGCTTCCCGATTGCGCGAAGGCCCGGCCACGCTTGCGGGATGTCGGGGAAGGTCGTTCCAAAGCCTGCATCCGCGACGACATTCTTTAGGTTCAGATGAAAAGCCACGAACGCGACAAAAGGGGAATGCTCATGTCCAAGACGCTGAAACGCGGGATGATCGGCCTGGCCGCCATCGCCGGCCTTGCCGTCTCCGCCGTCACCCATGCGGACGCCGCGCCTGGAGACAGTCCGGGCGAACGACTGGTTGTCGCCTTCCAGGGCGGTGCGACCACGCTCGACCCGATCATGCGCAGCGAGACGACGACCTATTCCTGGCAGCGGCACATCTTCGACCTCATCACCATGCAGAACCGACAGGGCAAGGTCGAACCCAGGATCGCGACAGCCTGGAAGAACATCGACCCGAAAACATGGCGCCTGACGATCCGCAGCGGCGTCAAGTTCCAGGATGGAACGCCGATGACCGCCGACGATGTCGGCCTGTCCATCATGGACGCCAAGAACAATCCAAAGTCGCAGGTCAGGAACTTCGTCAGCGACGTCAGCGGCTATAAGGTCGTCGATCCGACGACGCTCGACGTCTCCTTCTCGGCGCCCGATCCGATCTTTCCGCTGCATCTGGCTTCCATTCCGGTGATGCCCGAGAAGCTGATCCAGAAAGAGGGCCGCGAGGCCTTCGACAAGCACCCGATCGGAACCGGGCCTTACACCTTCCAATCCTGGCTGACGGAGGACCATCTCGACCTGAAGGCCTGGGACGGCTTCTGGGGCAAGCAGCCCGATTTCAAATATGTGCGGCTGGAGAGCATCCCCAATGACGCGACCCGTCTCGCGGCGCTCCTGTCCGGCCAGGTGCAGGTCGCGGAAAAGGTGGCTCCGGAAGATTTCGACCGGGTCAAGAACAGCGGCCACACCTACCTGACCATGGTGCCGGGTTTCCGCACGATCTATCTGGCGATGGACAGTTGGCGCGAGACAGGCTCGCCCGGCGTCCCGGCGGGGCAGAAAAACCCCTTCATGGACGCACGGGTACGCAAGGCGGTCTATCAGGCGATCAATGTCGATCTGATCGCGAAGAAGATCTTCAACGGCGCCATCACGCCGGCGACGCAGTTCATTCCCCCGAATGTCGAGGGGCACGACAATTCGCAATCGCGCTTCCCCTACGATCTCGCCGCGGCGAAGAAGCTTTTGGCGGAAGCCGGCTATCCGAAAGGCTTCACCGTGCGACTCGACGCGACCAACGACCGCTATTTCCAGGACAGTCTCGTCGCGCAGGCGCTCGGCGGGGTGCTTCAGGCGATCGGCCTCAAGGTCCAGGTGAACGCCATCCCAAAGGCGGTGTTCTTCCCGCAGGTCGATAAGGGCAGCTTCACCATGTACATGGCCGGCTGGGGCAGCATCGACGGCATCTCGACCTACGACGCCATGTTCCACTGCAGGGATAAGGAGCACGGCTTCGGCCACGTCAACCGCGAGCATTTCTGTGACGCCTCGGCCGATCAGGAGATGGAGAAGGCGGCCACGACCTTCGACGATGCCCAGCGGGTCAAGATCGAGCAGGATGTGTATGCCAAGGTCGATCGGGAGAAGATCGCCTATGTCCCCCTGTACTATGAGAACGTCATCGCCGGCCTCAGCAATATGGTCCAGTACGAGGCGCGTCCAGACGAACTGATCCTGGCATGGGAGATGACGCGCAAGAAATAGCCGATCGCGGAGTCTCCCGAGATGGGCTGGTATATCCTCAAGCGCATCCTCCAGGCCGTGTTCGCGGTCTGGGTGGTGGTGACGCTGGTGTTCGTTCTGATCCACGCGTCGGGCGATCCGATTTCGGTTCTGGCCTCGGAGCAGATGAGCGCCCACGACAGGGACCTCCTGCGCGTGCAGCTTGGCCTCGACCAGCCTCTTCCGGTGCAATATTTGGCCTATCTCTCGGGCATTGCACGGGGAAATCTCGGCGTCTCCTATTACAGCGGCGAACCGGCGATGCGTCTCATTCTCGAACGCGTGCCGGTCACGCTCGAACTGGTTGGCCTCGCCATTCTGATCTCCCTCGTTTTCGGCGTCCCCTTCGGCATCTGGTCGGCCGTCCGGCCCGACACGCTGACCGACCGTGTGCTGCGCGGCGTATCGGTCCTGGGCGCATCGGTTCCGACCTTCTTCCTGGGCATCCTGCTGATCTTCGCTTTCAGCGTCGAGTTCAACCTGCTGCCCGCTTCCGGAGCGGGAGGGCTTTCACATTTCATCCTGCCCGCCTTCACTCTCGCCTTCTTCCGCATCGCGCTCTTCACCCGGCTGGTGCGTTCCAGCCTGCTCGAAACGCTGTCGCAGAACTATGTGCGGACGGCGCGCGCGCAGGGCATGAGCGAGGCGACCGTCGTGCTCAAGCACGCCCTGCGCACGGCGCTGCTTCCGCTGATCACCGTGTTCGGGCTGCAATTCGCGCAGCTTTTCGCCGGCGCTGTCATCACCGAGACGATTTTCGCCTTGCCGGGCATGAACAGGCTGGCGCTCACCTCGCTCTACCGCCTGGATTTTCCCGTCGTGCTTTCATACATCGTCGTCGTTTCGGTCATGTTCGCGGCGATCAATCTGATAACCGATCTCCTCTACGGGATCATCGATCCGCGTGTCTCGAATGCAGCTTGACGGATTCCGGAAATTACGACGTCTGCCGCTGATCCCGCTGGCGATCTTCCTGATCCTCGTCCTGTGCGCGGTGCTGGCGCCATGGATCGCCCCGCACGACCCCGAGGAGCAGAGCCTCCTCATGCGCTTGACGCCGCCGGCCTGGGCGACGGGCGGCGACTGGGGCTACCCCCTCGGAACGGACAATCTTGGACGCGACGTCCTGTCGAACATCCTCTACGGCCTGCGGGTCAGCCTGCTCGTCGGCCTTGTCGCCGTGGCAATCAGCGTGATCGTCGGCGGCACGATCGGCCTGATCGCCGGCTACCGGAATGGCGGCTGGTTCGATACGATCGCCATGCGTCTGGTCGATATCCAGCTCTCCCTTCCCGCGGTGCTGATCGCGCTGGCGGTGCTCGCCGTCTCCGGGCGCGGCCTGTGGAAGGTCATTGCCGTGATCGGGATCGTGGGATGGGCGCAATATGCGCGCCTCGTCCGCGCCAGCGTGCTGTCGGAGCGCGAAAAGGATTATGTGACGGCGGCGCTGGTCAATGGCGCGTCGCAGCCGCGCATTCTCTTCCGCCATATCCTGCCGAACGTGCTCAGCCCGCTTCTGGTGCAGGTCTCGGTCGACATACCACGCGCCGTCGAACTCGAAGCGTCGCTGTCGTTCCTCGGGCTGGGCGTCGCGGTCACGACGCCTTCCATCGGCCTGCGCATAGCGCAAACCTACCAATATCTCTATAGCGGCGCATGGTGGGCGTCCGTCCTGCCGGGCGCCGCTCTCGTGCTCTTCGTACTGTCGGAGAACCTGATCGGCGACTGGGTGCGCGATACGCTCGACCCGAGAACGCGCGGGATTCGCCGGCGGCGGCTCGCGCGCCTGCCGAAAAAGACAACGCCTTTATCCACTCCCCCCGAAACCGAAAGCGCCAGCCCATGACCATGAAAGATTTCTCCGCCCTCGTCGCCGATGCAGCCGACCGGGCGATCGAAACCCGCCGGGACCTGCACAAACACCCCGAGCTTGGATTGACGGAGTTCCGGACGGCGAGCCTCGTGGCGCGGCGGTTGAGCGATCTCGGGATCGAGGTGAGGACCGGAAAAGCCGTCATGGATTCGGCTTCGCGGGTCGGACTGCCGCCGGAGGAAGAATTGCAACGCTGCTATGAGCGGGCGGCTTCGGAAGGCGCCGATCTTGCGTTCCTTCCGGATTTCGAAGGAGGCCATACGGCCGTTCTCGGTATCCTCAAGGGCGGAAAGCCCGGTCCCGTCACCGCCCTGCGGGTGGATATGGACGCGTTACCGATCCTGGAGGACGATACGCAGGCGCACAGGCCGCACAGGGAAGGCTTCGCATCGGCCCACAAGGGCGTGATGCACGCCTGCGGCCACGACTTCCACACGGCGATGGGGCTTGGGATTGCGGAAGTGCTCGCCGCGCGGAAGGACGATGTCCACGGAACGGTCAAATTCGTCTTCCAGCCGGCCGAGGAGGGCGGCCGCGGCGCGCTCCCCATGACCAGGGCCGGCGTGGTCGACGATGTCGACCGGCTGATCGCGGTCCATGTCGCCACCGGCGTGCCGAGCCGCACCTTCCAGACGGCGGTCGATGGACATCTCGCCAGCATCAAGCTCGACGTCCGTTTCAAGGGGCGCGCCGCCCATGCGGGCGGCCGCCCGGAAGAAGGCCGCAACGCGCTGCTCGGCGCGGCGCAGGCGGTGGTCGCGCTTTACGGCATCTCGCGCCACCATGCCGGCGCTTCCAGGATCAATGTCGGAACCCTGCATGCGGGTTCCGGACGAAACGTCATCGCCGACGAGGCGACGCTCGTCATGGAAGTCCGCGGCGATACGGCGGAAATCGCGGAATACATGGCGAAGCGCGCCAGGGCGGTTCTCCAGGGCGCGGCGCTGGCGCAGGATCTCGAGGTCGAGATCACAACGGCCGGGCAGACGACGACGGCGGCCTCGGACGCAAGTCTCGGAGCGGAGATCGCCGAAGCGGTGCGGGACATGCCGGACCTGAATGTCGTGCCGGGCCTGTCGCGGACCATGGGAAGCGAGGACGCGACCTTCCTCATGCGGCGCGTCCAGGAAAAGGGCGGACGGGCCGTTTACGCCGTCGTCGGCTCGGATCTGGCGTCCGGCCACCACACGCCGGATTTCGACATCGAGGAAAGCGACATGCCCTGGGCGATCGAGGCTCTGGCCCGGTCCATCCTGAGCTTCAAGGAGTAATACACCTTATAGTTGACCGTCGGCGATGAGGGGCAGCGCCGAAAAATCAAAGCCGGTCTTCACGCCTGTCAGGTCAAAAGATCCTCGACCCTGATGGGCAGGTCGCGGATGCGCTTTCCTGTCGCGTGATAGACCGCGCTCGCCACCGCCGCCGCCGTGCCGACATTGCCCAGTTCCCCAAGGCCCTTGACGCCGGCGGGATTGACGTCGTGATCGATTTCCGGGACCAGGATAACCCTTACGTCCTGGACATCGGAATTCACGGGGACGAGATAATCCTGAAGATCGCGATTGACATAGCGCGCCACCCGCCGGTCGATCTCGGTCGCCTCGTGCAGGGCCTGGCCGATGCCCCAGATCATGCCGCCCATGAGTTGGCTTCTGGCGGTGCGGGTGTTCATGATACGGCCGGCCGCGAAGGCGCCGACCATGCGCGGGACCCTGACTTCGCGGGTTCTGGAATTGACGCGCACCTCGACGAATTCGGCGCCGAAAGCATACATGACCTTGTCGCCCGATTCGCCGCCATGCATTTCCGGCTCGCCCTGATAGAGCATCTTCAGCGCCTTGGGTGACGAGCCTTTCGGCGCGAACTCCGCATATTCCTCGAGCGCTCCCGCTCCGGTCGCCTTGAAGGCGTCGGTGATTTCCATCGACTGCCCCCTGGCGCCTGTGATCTTTCCGTCCTTGAGATCGAGTTGCGAAACGTCCTCACCCGAAAACGGGCCGTCATTGACCGTCACGACGGCCCGGAACAGCCTGTCGCGGATCGCGTCGCAGGCTTTGAGGACAGCCGAGCAGACGCTCGCGGTGGAAATCGAGCCACCTGAAACCGGAGCGGGAGGCAGCGAACTGTCGCCCATCTCAACCTCCACATCTGCCATCGCCATGCCCAGCCTTTCGGCCGCCATCTGACCCGCGACGGTCCTGATGCCGGTGCCGATCTCGTGCGAAGCGCTCTCAACCCTGACCCTGCCGTCATCCGTCAGCCGCACGCGGGCGGCGCAGGGCGCGGTGTGGGTGGGGTAAATCGCGGTGGCGCAGCCCATGCCGACCAGCCAGTCGCCGTCCCGCATCGAGCCGATTTTCGGATCGCGGTCCTTCCAGCCGAAAGCGGCCGAAGCCTGGTCGTAGCATTTCATCAGAGACCGGCTGGAAAAAGGCTTCTTCTCGATCGGGTCGACCATCGTGTCGTTGACGCGGCGAAACTCGACCGGGTCCATGCCAAGCGCAACCGCCATTTCGTCCATGGCGTTTTCGAGCGCATAGACATAGGGCGTTTCCGGCGGCGAACGCATATAGCCGGGGGTGTTGCGGTCGGCCTTGACGAGGGAGACATGCGTCGAAACCGCGCCGTAGCCATACATGCGCGCCGTGGTCGAAGCGCCGCCGACAACGTAATTGTCCGGACGGGACGTCACCTCCCAGCCTTCATGCGAAAAGGCCGTGATCCTGCCGTCATGTCCGGCGCCGACGCGGATATGATGACGCGTCTCGGCGCGGTAGGTCTGTGTCGTATAGGCCTGGTCGCGCTGGACGACGCAGCGGACCGGGCGGCCAAGCCGCCGGGCGGCGAAGGCGACGATGGCCGTGCGCGGCGTCATCGGCCCCTTCGAGCCGAACGCTCCGCCGATATAGGGGCTCATCACCCGCACGTTTTCGGGGTCCATCTTCAGCTGTTTCGCGATATTCACGCGCCAGCCCTGCACATTCTGGGTCGCCTCATAGACGGTCAGCCGCTCGCCCTCCCAGACGGCCGTGGTGGAGAAAAGCTCGATCGGATTGTGATGCTGCGTCGGCGTCGAATAATGCGCGTCGATCTTGACCGGGGCCGCGGCGAAAGCCGTCTCGAACGATCCCGCCTTCGCATCCTCCTTGTACATGGGACTCTTGCCCGCGGCGTCGATCGTCTCGGCGCCGGGGGAATCGAAGCTCGCCGTCGGTTGCTGCTCCTCGTAATCGGCGCTGATCCGCATGGCGCCTTCCCGCGCCGCCTCGAAATCCTCGGCGACGACCAGCGCGACGATCTGGCCGTCATGCCAGATGCGCTTGTCGTGAAGCGGCCAGACCGACGTCGCGCCGCTATTGCCGAATTTCGGCCGCGCCATGGCTTCGCCGATATCGCCATAGGTGACGACGTCGATGACGCCCGGCGCCGCACGCGCCTCGTCCGTATGGACGGCCTTGACCTCGCCCCGCGCGATCGGGCTCGTGGCGAGATAGCCATAGGCCAGATTGTTCATAGCGAAATCGGCGGGGTAATGCGCGCCGCCGGTCACTTTCAACCGCGCATCGACGCGCGGATAGGGTTGACCCATATTCTCTTTCGGCGCTGGAGCGGCATCGTTCATCGTCAAACCTTCATGTCGCGGGTTTCGAAGAGCGCGCGAACCAATGTCCGGCGTCCGAGTTCGACCTTGAAAGCGTTGTGCTTCGATGGACGGGCATCGGCGAAGGCCGCCACGGCGGCCTCTTCCGCCGCTGTTTCGTCCAATGTTCGATTTCGCAAGGCGTCCTCGGCTTCCTTTGACCGCCAGGGCACGGTCGCGACGCCGCCGAGGGCGATCCGCGCGTCCCTCACCGTATCGCCCTCGAGATCGAGAACGACGGCCGCCGAGGCAAGTGCGAAGGCATAGGACTGCCGGTCACGGATTTTCAGGTAATGCGACCGCTTCGCCCAGGAGAGCGCCGGCACATGGATCGCCACGACCAGTTCGTCCGGCGCGAGATCGGTCTCGATCTCGGGCGTCTTGCCGGGCCGGCGGTGAAGCCTGGAAAAGGGCAGATGCCGCGGCCCGTTCGGGCCCAATATGTCGACGGACGCGTCAAGCGCGATGAGGGACTGGGCGAAATCACCGTGATAGGTGGCGATGCAATCCTCGCTGCCTCCAAGGACGGCATGCTGGCGGTTGAATCCCTCCATGGCGGCGCAGCCCGAACCCGGCCGCCGCTTGTTGCAGGACCAGCTGATCTCGCGAAAATATTCGCAACGGGTTCGCTGCAATATATTGCCGGAAAGGCTGGCCATATTGCGGATCTGGCCGCTCGCCGCCAATTGCAGGCTTTCCGCGATGACCGGATAGCGGCTCTTGATCGCCGGGTGCTCTTCCGCCTCCGCCATGCGCACCAGCGCGCCGAAGCGGATTCCCTGATCGGAAACGACGATATTGTCGAGGCCCGCGTCCTGCATGCGGTTGATGTCGATGAGCCGGTCTGGCTGCATGACGCCGAGTTTCATGTAGTCGGTCATATTGGTGCCGCCGGCTATGAACTGCGCCGGCGACGAAGGCGGCGCTTTGCCCGCGAGCGTATGGCGCGAAGCGGCGCTTACGGCCTGGGCGGCGCTCTTGGGTCTCTCATAGGAGAAGGGGTGCATGTCACGCCTTCCTTGTTGCGTCGCGGGCCTGACGGATGGCGGCGACGATGTTGGGATAGGCGGCGCAGCGGCACAGATTGCCGCTCATATATTCGCGAATGTCGGCGTCACTGTCGGCATGGCCTTCGTTGACGCATCCGATCGCCGACATGATCTGGCCGGAGGTGCAATAGCCGCATTGGAAGGCGTCATGATCGATAAAGGCCTGCTGCATCGGGTGCAGTTCTCCCGAAGGCGATTCAAGGCCTTCGATGGTGGTCACGTCCCTGCCGTCGTTCATCACCGCGAAGCTCATGCAGGAGAGCACGCGCATGCCGTTCACCAGCACGGTGCAGGCGCCGCATTGGCCGTGGTCGCAGCCCTTCTTCGTTCCCGTCAGGCCGATCTCGTCGCGAAGCGCATCGAGCAGGCTTGTTCGGGGATCGAGCGCGAGCCTGTGGGGTTGCTTGTTCACCGTGAGGGAGGTGGGAACTTTGGCTTGCGGCTCTTCTCCCATCGGCGCTGTCTCGCTCTTTTCCGCTGTTGCATATCTCGGGAACATCCACGGAGCAGCCGCGGCGGACGCCGATGCGGTGATGAAATTGCGCCTGCTGAAATGCGAGGCGCGCGTTTTCGATCCACATTCCATGGCCGATCTCCGTTTAAGAGCGCCTAACCCATGGAGAGCGACGCTGTTCCCTGCCTCGAGCCATTTTCGCCCGATCACGGAAGGGTGACTGAACCCATTAAGGATCGCGCCAGTTCCCCGGCCGCAGCAATGCCAGCTAAAGGGAAGGGAGCACGCGCCGGATGTGATCGGCGAACGCCTCAACCGCCGAGGATCGCTCCGACTCGGCGAAGGCGATCAGGACGCCCAGGCGGGGCAGTTGCGGAAGGGGTGCATTGAGAACGAAAAGGTCCGGCGGGACGGGCTTCTTGGTCATCACGCTTATGGCCAGACCGGAGCGCGCGACTGCGATCAGTCCGGCGATGCTGTTGCTCGCATAGGATATCTTGTAGCGCAGCCCGCCGCGGGCCATGGCGTCGATCGCCGCCCGATGGTCCATGGCGTTAAGCGCGGGTAATGCCAGGGGTATGATGTCGCCGAAATCGTGAAGCTCCAGGGTCGGCTTGCTGCCGACCCATACGAGCGGTTCCGTGCGGACGATGTCGCGAGCGTCCTCGACCAGGTTCGGGGTCGATATCAACGCCAGGTCGACCTGACGCGCGTGCAGGAGCGTGCGCAATTCGACGGTCGGCGCCGAAACGACCTTGATTTCGACATCGGGATAGAGCGCCCCGAAACTCTTCAGCAGCGTTGGAAAGAACGCAATCAGGTAATCCTCCGGACTGCCGAAAATGATCGATCCTTGCAGGCCCTTGCCGGAAAGGGCGGAAACCGCCTCGTCATGGATTTTCAGGATGCGCTCGGCATAGGTCAGGAAACGTTCCCCCTTGCCGGTAAGGCGGACGCCGCTGCCGCTCCGGTGGAACAGGTTCTGGCCGCCCAGAGCCTCTTCGAGCCGCCTTATCTGCATCGTCACCGCCGATTGGGTGCGGCCGACCTGAAGCGCCGTGGCGCTGAACGTTCCCGAATGGGCGGCGCGAACGAAGGTGGCAAGCAGCTTCAGGTCAAGGGGCGGAGGCATATCAATTCCATTGATAGCTGAATCCAAGAACTATCAATTTTACTGCACCCGCGCCAGCCGCTAATTTCTCCCGGCTCTAGCGGAGACCGCGAGATGTCGAAAAACCTCGATAACGCGTTTTGGGCTTCGGCCCGCAAGCACCTCATACGGTATGGCGGCGCGTTCGAGCCGGCCATCATCGAGCGCGCCCAGGGCTCTTTCGTCTATGATGCGGATGAAAGGCCGATCCTCGATTTCACCTCCGGACAGATGAGCGCCCTGCTCGGCCATGCCCATCCCAGGATCGTATCGACGGTCAGGCATCAGGTCGAGAAGGCCGCGCACCTCTTCAGCGGCATGCTGTCCCGCCCCGTCGTCGAATTCGCCGAGCGGCTGGCCGGGCTGGCGCCGGGCCTGGAAAGGGTGCTGCTGCTGTCGACCGGCGCGGAATCGAACGAAGCCGCCATCCGGATGGCGAAGCTCGTGACGGGCAAGCACGAGATCGTCGCCTTTTCGAAGAGCTGGCACGGCATGACCGGCGCCGCCGCGTCGGCAACCTACAGCGCCGGCCGCAAGGGATACGGGCCCGCGGCCGTCGGGTCGATCGCCATTCCCGCGCCCAACGGCTTTCGCCCGCGCTTCAGGAATGCCGACGGCGCTCTCGACTGGCGCACCGAACTCGACGACGCCTTCGCCCTGGTCGACAGCCAATCGACGGGCAGCCTCGCGGCCTTCGTCGCCGAGCCGATCCTGTCGAGCGGCGGCATGCTGGAATTGCCGCCGGGCTACCTCGCGGCGCTGAAACAGAAATGCCGCGAACGCGGCATGCTGCTTATCCTGGACGAGGCGCAGACCGGCATCGGCCGCACCGGAACCATGTTCGCCTTCCAAAAGGACGGTGTTACGCCGGACATATTGACCCTCTCCAAGACGATCGGCGCGGGACTTCCCCTCGCGGCCGTCATGACCACCGCCGAGATCGAGGAGACGGCGCATGACAGGGGCTTCCTGTTCTACACCACGCATGTCTCCGATCCCCTGCCGGCGGCGGTCGGCCTGGCGGTGCTCGACGTGGTGGAAGAGGAAAAGCTTGTCGAACGGGCGCGGTTTCTCGGCGGGAAACTGTTCGACGGCCTGTCGAAGCTGAAAGAGCGCCATGAATGCGTCGGCGACGTGCGTGGCCGCGGGCTGATGCTGGGCGTCGAGATCGTCAGGAACGGGCGGGACAGGGAACCCGACCATGAACTCGGCGCCAGGATCGCTGCCGAGGCCTTCAGGCGCGGGCTGAGCATGAACATTGTCAAGCTTCCCGGCATGGGCGGCGTGTTCCGCATCGCGCCGCCCCTGACGATCTCCGAGGAGGAGCTCGATCTCGGGCTTGGGCTGGTTTCCGCTTCGATCGAAGCCGTGCTTTCCGCCAATACGAGCCGTTCCGGCATGGCCGCGGAGTGACGGGGATATGACGCGCGCGGGCATGACCGACCAGAAGGCAAAAACGGAGATTGAAGCGAGCGCGCCCGGCTCTATCCGGGTGCTCGTCGCCAAGCTCGGCCTTGACGGGCATGACCGGGGCGCCAAGGTCGTCGCGCGCATCCTGCGCGATGCCGGCATGGAGGTCGTCTATACCGGTCTCTACAAGTCGCCGGACGAGGTGGTCGGCGCCGCGATCCAGGAGGACGTGGACGTCATCGGCGTCAGCCTCTTGTCCGGCTCGCATGTCCCGTTGTTCCGGGAACTGGGGCGCTGCCTGCGCGAGCAGAAGGCCGAACACATTTTCGTCGTCGCCGGCGGCGTGATCCCCGAGCGCGACTACGTCGCCCTGTGGGAGAGCGGCGTCGATGCGATCGTGCCGCAGGAGGCCCGGGCGGATCTGATCGTGACGACGATCAGGGACCTGATAATTGCCCGTGGCCGGATATGACGATATTCGCGCCATCGAAACCGGCAAAACGTACGGCTTACACGCCCTCCAACGCGCTCGTGCCCGAGATCCTTGCCGGGACCATCCCGGCCGTTTCCCGGATGATTTCGCGCGCCGAGGCCGGCTACAGCGAAGCATCGGAGGCGCTGGCGCAAATCTACAGGCACACCGGCAAGGCGCATATCGTCGGCATCACCGGGGTGCCGGGCGCGGGCAAATCCACGCTGGTCTCTTCCCTCATCAAGGCCTTCGCCTCGGAGGGAAACAAGGTCGGGGTTGTCGCGGTCGATCCGAGCAGCCCGTTTTCCGGCGGCGCCATTCTCGGCGATCGGGTGCGGATGAGCGACGCGGCCGCCTCTTGCGGGGCCTTCGTGCGCAGCATGGCGACGCGCGGCCATCTCGGCGGACTGGCGCGTGCGACCCTCCAGGCGGTCGATGTCCTCGATGCGGCCGGCTATTCGCCGATCCTCGTCGAGACGGTCGGCGTCGGCCAGGACGAAGTGGAAGTGGTCACGGCGGCGCACACCATCGTGGTCTTGTCCGCGCCGGGACTGGGCGACGACATACAGGCGATCAAGGCCGGCATATTGGAGATCGCCGATATCCATGCCGTCAGCAAATCCGACAGGCCGGAGGCCGCCGCCATGGTTGCGGCGCTGCACGGCATGATGGCGCTCGGAGCGGGGAAGGCCAACTCGATCTGGACCCCACCCGTCCTTGCGGTCAGCTCGGTCTCGGGCGAGCGCCTCGGCGATCTCAAGGACGCCATCGTGAAGCACCGGGCGCATCTCGAGGCAAGCGGCGAACTGGCCGGCCGACAGCGCAACATCTGCAAGACGCGGATCCTCGCCACCGCCCGGCATCTGTTCCAGCACAAATTCGACGAGAAGGCCGATGAGCTCGAAAGGCACATCCAGGCGGTGGTGAACAGGGAGATTGATCCGTCCGCCGCAGCGTCCCTGCTGCTCGGCTGGAAGGGCGAGGGGACGCGGTCATGAAACTGTTTTCGGAACAGGCGATCAGGGACATCAGGCAAAAGCAGGCCGAGTGGGAAGAAAAGGAATTGGCGGCTGCCCTGAAGAGCCGGCCAGAGGAAAAGCCAATCTATGAAACCGAATGCGGCATCCCTCTGAAGCGCCTCTATACCGCCGCCGACATTGCCGATATTCCCGCGAACGAACTGGGCTTTCCGGGGGCCTATCCCTTCACGCGCGGCGCCTACCCGACCATGTATCGCGGCAAGCCGTGGACGATCCGGCAGGTTGCCGGCTTCGGCAATCCCGAGGCCACCAACCAGCGCTACAAATACATGATCCAGACCGGCCAGACCGGCCTTTCGACCGATTTCGACCTGCCGACCCTGCTCGGCATGGATTCGGACGATCCGATGGCCTTCGGCGAAGTCGGGCGCGTCGGCGTCGCCATCGATACGATCGATGATGTCGAGCGCCTCTTCGACGGGATCGACCTCGAAAAGATTTCGGTTTCGCTCACCATCAATCCCTCGGCCTGGGTCGTCTATGCGATGTTCGTCGCGGTGGCGGAACGGCGCGGCTGCGACCTCGATAAATTGACCGGCACGCTCCAGGCCGATCCGCTGAAGGAATATGTTGCGCAGAAGGAATGGATTTATCCGGTGCGCCCGGCCGTGCGGCTGCTGCGCGATCTCATCATCCACAGCGCCCGGACGACGCCGAAAATCAATCCGATCAGCCTCAGCGGCTACCATCTGTCGGATGTCGGCGGCAACGCGATCCAGGAGATTGCCTTCATCATGGCCTTCACCATCGCCTATTGCGAGGAGGTGGTCGGCGCCGGCATGGACATCGACGATTTCGCGCCCAGGCTCTCCTTCTTCTTCATCAGCCACCAGGATTTCTTCGAGCAGATCTGCAAGTTCAGGGCGGCGCGGCGCGTCTATGCGAAGATCATGGCCGAGCGGTTCGGCGCCAGAAAGCCGGAATCGATGCGGCTGCGCGTCCATGTGCAGACCGCGGCCATGAGCCTCACCAAGGTCGAGCACCACAACAACCTCATGCGCACGGCGATCCAGGCGCTCGGCGCCGTGCTCGGCGGCTGCCAGAGCATGCACACGAACGGCCTCGACGAGGCCTTCGCCATTCCGACCGAAGAGGCGATGAAACTGGCCATCCGGACCCAGCAGATCATCCGCGACGAAACCAATGTGACGTCCGTCATCGATCCTCTCGGCGGCTCCTATTTCGTCGAGCGGCTGACCAGGGACATGGAAAACGAGATCTGGAAGGTGCTGAACGAGGTGGATGAACGCGGCGGCGCCATCAAGCTGGTCGAGGAGGGATGGTTCCAGCAGAAGCTGGCCGACTCGGCCTACGCGACCTTCAGGAAGGTGGATACCGGCGAGAAGATTGCCGTCGGCGTCAACCGCCATGTCGATGAGGCGAGCGGTTCGGCGGAGGTGGATATCCATCCCTATGACGAGCACTGCACGCAATTGCAGATCGATCGCCTGAACGCTGTCCGCAAGGACCGGGACGGGGAGCGCGTCCGACGCCTCCTGCAAGAGCTTGCCGGACAGGCGCGGTCCGACGATGTCAACCTGCTGCCGAAGACGATCGAACTGGTCAAGGCGAGGGCGACGCTGGGCGAGATCTGCGGCGCGTTGCGCGAGGTCTGGGGCTCTTACAACGAACCGATGATCGTCTGAGGAGGAAGAATGACAATTGCGGTCGTTTCCAGGAAAGACGGCGCCATTTGCTGGATCAAGCTGAACCGGCCCGAGCGGCTGAACGCCATGAACCGGCAGCTTGTCGACGGACTCGCCGAGGCGCTGGGGCAGGCGGACGCGGACGAAGCCGTCCGTGTCGTCATCCTCCATGGCGAGGGGCGGGCCTTCTGCTCCGGCGACGACCTCAAGGACCTCGACGCGCAGACCACCTCCGAGGCGGCGACGCAGGCCTGGGTCGAGGCCATCCAGGACATCACGCTGCGCATCATGCAATCGAAAAAGATCGTCATCGCGGCCGTGCATGGCTGGTGCGTCGGCGGCGCGCTCGAATGGGCCGTCAATTGCGACTTCCGGCTTTTTGCCGACAACACGCGCTGGTTCTTTCCCGAAGTCACGTACGGGCTTTTCGTGACCGGCGGCGTGACGGCCTTGTTGACCAAACAGGTCGGCCCGCAGGTCGCCAAGGAACTGATGATCCTGGGCGAAAAGCACGACGCGAGAAAAGCGCTCGAAACCGGCATCGCATGGAAGCTCGTCCCGGAAGCCGAACTGCTTGGCGAGGCGACAAAGCTGGCGCTGGCGATCGCCGCGCGGCCGGCCGGCGCCGTGTCGGACATCAAGCATGCGATCAACGAAGGCTTTCACTCGTCGCTGGCGGACGCCATGGCGCGTGAGACGAAGGCCACGGTCAGCGGCTTCCTGTCTCCGGAAGCCCGGGCGCGCGCGAAAGAGTTCTGACCGTGTCCATGACGACGCTCGAAGCTCCGCCGCCTTTCCCCGTTCCGGGCGGAAGCGAGGACGATATCGAGAGGCGCGTGCTGCCCAAAATCCTGCTGCGGCAGGCCGAGCGCCTCGGCGGCGAAAAGTTCATCGATATCCGCGGGCGCACCGTAAGCTTCGAGGAGATGCTCGGAATTTCCGGCCGGCTGGCGCACGGCCTCGCCGAACTCGGCGTCGGCAAATCCGATCGCGTGGCGATGTTGCTGCCCAACTCGATCGAGCTCGTCGCGACCTGGTTCGCCACCTCGCTGCTCGGGGCCATAGAGGTACCGAACAATCCGGGCCTCAAGGGCGATCTGCTCTGCCACAATCTGAACAATTGCGGAGCAGGGGTGCTCGTCGCCGATGCGGCTACGCTGGAGGAAATCGCGAAAGTCCAGGGCAGCCTGCCCGATCTCAAGACGCTCATCCTCGTCGGCGCCGGTCCCGCCGACGCCCGCGCGGCCGGCATCCGGATCGGCCGGATCGCGACCTTCGAGGAATGCCTGGCGGCGCTGCCCTCATTTGATCCGGCCGATGTCCATTATGCCGATCCGATGGCGATTCTCTACACCTCCGGAACGACCGGTCCGGCCAAGGGCGTGCTGATGTCGCATCACCATTGCTATTCCTGGGCGGCGGCGATGGCGCTCAATCTCGGCTATACCACCGCCGACAGCTATTTCTCGGCCTTGCCGCTCTTCCACACCGACGCGCAGATGTTCGGCGTCTACTTGCCGCTGATATACGGGACGCGGGCCGCACTGGCCGAGGGCTTCAGCGCCTCACGGTTCTGGGATCAACTGCGCGCGAGCGGCGCCACCGCGACGAACCTGCTTGGCGCCATGGCGGTCATCCTGATGCGGGCGCCGCCTTCCGCCGACGACCGCGACAATCCCGTTCGCGTCTGCCAATGCATTCCGATGGTTCCCGACAGGGAAGCGTTCGAGCGCCGTTTCGGAATGCGGCTGGTGACGGGTTACGGCCAGACCGAAACCGGCTTCGTGACCCTGGATACGGTCGACGAAACCAGACCGGGATCCTGCGGCCGCGCCCATCCCGATTGGCAGGTCGCGATCGTGGACGAGATGGACAGGCCGCTCCCGCCCCACGCGGTGGGCGAGATCGTCGCACGCCCGGCCAAGAGCTGGAGCATGTTTTCCGGCTATTACCGGGCGGAGGCGAAGACGGTGCAGACGCTCCGGAACCTTTGGTATCACTCAGGCGATGCCGGCTTCATGGACGAGGATGGCTGGCTCTATTTCAGGCATCGCCTGAACGAGGCGATCCGGCGCCGGGGCGAGAACATTTCCGCCTACGAGGTGGAATGCATCGCCGAAAAACATCCCGATATCGTTGAAAGCGCCGCATTCGGGATTCCGTCGGCCTTTACCGAAGAAGACATCATGGTCGTGGCCCAGCGAAGGCCCGGTTCGATCCTCGAGGCCGGGCATCTGCTCGCTCATTTCCGGGAACAGGCCCCGCGCCATATGGTCCCGCGCTATATCGAGATCACCGACGATCCGCTTCCCAGAACGCCGACCGAAAAGGTCGCCAGAAGCGCCTTGCGGCGGAGAGGCCTGAGCGCCGCCACCTTCGACAGGGGGGAGCGGTAGCGTGCGTTCGGCGGCAAATCACCTGTCCCGAATTTGGAAATCCTTCCTGCGATTGAGGGTGGACGTCGCATGAGGGAAACAACCCGACAAGCCACCCGGTCGAATGGGAGTATATCGATGAGAAAATCACTGTTGTCCGCAGTAGCCGTGGCGGCGCTCTTTGCGCTGAACGGCGCCGCGAGGGCAGATGTGCTGATTGGTCTCGGCGGTCCGATCACCGGGCCGAACGCGGCTTTCGGCGCGCAGTTGCAGAAGGGCGCGGAGATGGCCGTCAAGGACATCAACGCGGCCGGCGGCGTGAATGGCGAGAAGCTCAAGCTCGAAATCGGCGATGATGCTTCCGATCCGAAGCAGGGCATCTCGGTCGCCAACAAATTCGTCGCCGACGGCGTCAAGTTCATTGACGGCCACTGGAATTCCGGCGTCTCGATCCCGACATCGAACGTCTATGCCGAGAACGGCATCCTGCAGGTGTCGCCGGCCTCGACCAACCCGCAATATACCGAGCGTGGGCTTTGGAACACCTTCCGCACCTGCGGCCGCGACGACCAGCAGGGTGCGGTCGCCGGCGCCTATATCGCGGCGCATTTCAAGGACGCCAAGGTCGCCATCATCGACGACAAGACGCCCTATGGCCAGGGCCTCGCCAAC
>DASZUG010000049.1:0-2424 GCA_035547755.1 Rhizobiaceae bacterium | reverse complement strand
AGAATGTCACGTCGCATCAATGCGGCGGGGCTCGAACTCATCAAGAGTTTCGAGGGCCTTCGCCTGCAAGCCTATCGCGATTCCGTGGGTATATGGACGATTGGGTACGGCCATACGGCAGGTGTGAAAGCCGGCCAGACGATCACCGAAGTACAGGCCTCGCAATTCCTCCTTGCCGATCTGTCGGATGCCGAAGGCGCGGTGGAGAAGTTTGTAACCGTCCCGCTCAACGACAACCAGTTCGCCGCACTCGTCTCGCTCACCTTCAACATCGGGGCCGAGGCCTTCCGGCGATCGACGCTCAGGAAGAAGCTGAATGCCGGCGACTATGCCGCCGTTCCGGGCCAGCTCACTCTATGGGTAAAGGGCGCGGGCAAGACGATTCCCGGTTTGGTGAGACGGCGCAAGGCGGAATCCGATCTCTGGAACACACCTAGCATTGCCGCCAGCGCCACACAAAAGCCCGTGCAGCCGCCTCCGCCCGTTCCGGCACCCGAACCACAGCCGGACCTCGGACCGGCCCCAGCGCCCGCGCCTGCCGGGAAGAAGGGCACCGCGATCGGAGCCGGTCTTGTCCTCGCGTTCGCCGCTGCTTTCTGGACCACGGTCGCGGATGGCTGGCAGCACGTCATCGATTTCCTCAACCATCTCTGGAGCCTGTTCTGATGTGGGCGAAATTGCGTGCTTTCTTCAAGGACTCGGAAGTCATCTTCTGGTCCCGCCTTCAACTGGTTATCGGGTTCGCCGCCGGCCTCCTGACCTACGTCGATCCAAGCCTCGTCTCGCCGATCATGGATGCGAAGTACCTGCCGTACTTCCTGTTCGCGAACGGCGTGGCAACTGAATATCTCCGTCGCAGAAGGGATCATCTCTAATGACCTGGTACAATCCTCTTTCATGGTTCACCGCCGCCAAAGCGGAAGTCTCCTCCATTGGTGAGGAGGCGAAGGAAATCGTCGTCTCGCTGGAGACCGAGGCTGACAAGCTCGTCAGCGATTTCCAGTCCTTCGCCACGTCCTCGGCCGAGAAGCTCGCCTCGATCAAGGGCAAGCTGGAAGCCGATATCGCGAAGAAGCAAGCCGCTCTCACGGCGGTCAACGGCGAACTGTCGAAGGCTCAGAGCGTCGTGCCGGCGCCGTCATCCCCTCCGGCCGAACCCGCGCCGCAGGCATCCCCGCAGCCCGACCCTGCGCCTGCGCAATGACGGTGCTCCTCACCTTCCTGGCAACCGCTGCCGGCAAATGGATCGTCGCGGGCCTCGGCGTCGTGGTGGCGCTTGTCGGCTCGTATCTCAAAGGTCGGCTCTCAGGCGCGAAAGCCGAACGCGACAAACAGGCCGTCGACCAACTCCAAGCCGTCAAGGATCGAAAGGATACCGACGATGCGGTTAATTCACTTCCTACTGCTGACCTCGATTCTCGCCTCAGTCAGTGGATGAAGCGAAAGAACTAACACAGATGAACCCAGCCATCGCCTCTTTGAATTCTGCTGACCGTCGTCGGTGAAACTCCATAGAGCGCCGCAATCTCGCGCTGGGCCATTGTGCCTTTCATCGCCCGTATCTGAGCGGCTTGCGCGTCAGTAAGTTTTGCAATCCCGTGCCGTTCGCCAACTGCGGACGTACCGTGAATGAGCATATCCGCCATATTTTCGGCGTGGGTCTTCCAAGACAGGTGCCTTCGCGCAACGCAACCAAGATGACCATTGCCACATGAATGCGCCGCCTCATAATCTGGCGCGGGCGCCGGGCCGCGCTCTGCGGTACATACAATACGGGGAACGTATTGTCGGCGCCCTTCGTACCGTATCTGCCCTTGGCCTTTATCGTTTTTAGCAAAAGGCCAAAACAAGCATTCGCCCCTCTCGTACGTCAGGACAACCTCCTTTAGGTATCGGAGTGCTTCGCCTCGAAACGTGCCGCCGGCGCGAGGGTCGCCATGCACACGCCATCTTTGATAGTGGCTACTGCACCACCCGCGCCAAAGTGCAGGCTTGTTGCATTCAGGAATCGCGCATAGACGGTTCTCAGCCATCTTGACCTCCTTACAGGTTGGGCTGGTTAGAGCGCGCCGCGATGTATCCAGCATCCGGCGCGTTCGCTATTTGTACCACACAACAAGGAAAATACCAAATGAAAGCAACGAGGTTGCTATTCATCGGCGCGGCTTTGTGCGTGTCCGGGTGTCAAGGGCACACATCGCAGTTTTGTCTCGTCTCGTCACCGATCCGGCCTTCGACCGCCGACAAGCTGACGGATGCCACGAAGCGCCAGATCCTTGCGCATGACGAATATGGGCAGCACGCCTGTGGCTGGAAGCCTTGAGCTTCGCCCTCTCCATCTTCGCCGATGATCCGCTCGCTACCGCCTTTTGCATCGGCATGGCGGCGTTGGGCGTTTTCCTATTTATCGCAGTGCATTGACAG
>DASZUG010000048.1:0-65467 GCA_035547755.1 Rhizobiaceae bacterium | reverse complement strand
TCGGCCGAGGCGCAAGCGATGCTGTCGGGCCAGCGGACGCTGGAGGAGATCGCCGGCCGCGTGGTGAGAGACAAAATCGAGCCGCAGCCCCGATCCGGCCGCCAGGAATATCTCGAAAATGTCGTCAATCGATATGTGTGAGGGTTCTGACGTTTGACCTTTGGTCGCTGCAGTGCGTCCTTCGAGGCTCGCCCTTCGGGCGAGCACCTCAGGAGGACCGTTGGCTCTGACCTCCCTCATCCTGAGGTGCCCGCGAAGCGGGCCTCGAAGGACGCACTGAAACAAATCCAACCAGAGGCGTTGACGGCCCGGTGTCATGCCAACAATCGAGTCACGCTCGCGTGATCTCACAGGATAGATGCTTTTGATGCTTCGCCTTTCTTCTCTCTCCGATCTTCCGCCTTCCGTTCGCGTCCCGACCTATGACCGCAATGCCGCATCAGGCATCGTGCATCTCGGCATCGGCGCGTTCCATCGCGCCCATCAGGCGGTCTATACGGATGATGCTCTGGCCAAGGCCGGCGGCGACTGGATGATCACCGGCGTCAGCCTGCGCTCGCCGGACGTTGCGCGACAGCTCAACCCCCAGCATGGCCTCTACACGCTCCTGACCCGCGGCGCGGATGGCGTCGAAGCGCGAATCATCGGCAGCGTCAAGGAAGTCATTGTCGCGCCGGAAGACCCTGAAGCGGTGCTTGCGGCACTCACGGCGGCGGAGACAAAGATCGTCAGCCTGACGATCACGGAAAAAGGCTATGGGCTCGATCCGAAAACCGGTGGTCTCGATCCCAACCATCCGTCGGTCGCGGGCGATCTTGCCGATCCACGCCATCCGCGGGGCGCCATCGGTCTCATCGTCGAGGCGCTGCGCCGCCGGTGCGCGGCCGGCCTTGTGGGCTTCACCGTACTCTCCTGCGACAATCTCCCGTCAAATGGCAGGGTCGCGAAGCGGCTCGTCACCGAGTTTGCCGCCAGAACGACGCCCGATCTGGCGGAGTTCATTGCCAGGAACGTGTCCTTTCCCTCGACCATGGTCGACCGCATCACGCCGGCCAGCACAACGCAGACATTTCAAGATGTGGAGCGACTTGTCGGATACAGTGATCAGGGCGCCATCGAGACGGAGCCATTCACGCAGTGGATCATCGAGGACGACTTCGTCGCCGGCCGGCCGGAATGGGAAGCCGGCGGCGCGCTTTTCGTCGGGGATGTCGCTCCTTACGAGAAAATGAAGCTTCGCATGCTGAACGGATCGCACTCGATGCTTGCTTATTCCGGCTTCATCGCCGGACACCGCTATGTGCGCGACGTGATGAATGATCCGGCGCTTTCGGCCCTTGTCGCGCGGCATATGCGGGCTGCTTCGGCGACGCTCGATCCGGTTCCCGGCGTCGATCTCGGCCAATATGCCGATGAATTGCAGGAGCGCTTCCGCAATCCGGCTATCGCGCACGAAACCTATCAGATCGCCATGGACGGCACGCAGAAACTGCCGCAGCGTCTGCTCGAACCGGCATTGGTTGCGCTGGAGCGTGGGCAGAAACTCGACGCCTTCGCTTTTGCCGTCGCAGCCTGGATGCGTTATGTGCTCGGGCGGGACGAGGCTGGTAAGCCCTACGCACTGCGTGACCCGCGCGAGAATGAGATCGTGTCGGTAGTGGATAGGGCTGGCAACGATGCTGGCGCTATCGTCGCTGCCCTTTTTAGCCTGTCGGGATTGTTTCCAGCCGTACTGACCGGGCACCAGCCTTGGACCGATGCCGTAAAAGATAATCTGTCCCTCATGCTGAAAAAGGGCATGAAGGCGGCGATCGAGGAAGAGGCGCGGCAGTCGTCGGCCATTTGAAAACCAATTGAAGAGCGGGCTACTGCACGAGGAAATAGCTTTCGATCCTCGCCGCTGACTCCCTCAACGCCGGGAGGATGTCGCGCTTCATCTCCGCAACGGACATGCGCGCGGTCTGGGTAGAGATGTTGAGCGCGGCGACAATCCTTCCTCTTCCGTCGCGGATCGGCACGGCGATCGAGCGAAGACCGAGTTCCAACTCCTCGTCGGCGATGGCGAAGCCGTCGCGGCGCACTTTGTCGATCGCATCGCGCAATGCCGAAGGATCGGTGATGGTCTTTGGCGTGTTGGGCGTCAGGACGGCTTTCTTCAGGAATGCTTCCAATTCCACTTCTTCAAGGCTGGAGAGCAGGATTTTGCCCATTGAGGTACAATAGGCCGGCAAGCGTGTGCCGACATGCAGCGTAACGGAAAGAATGGCGCGGCTCGGCGCCCTCGCGACATAAACGACGTCTTCGCCGCCAAGGATCGCGGCCGAGCAGGATTCGTTGAAGGCGGCGGAAAGCTCGCGCATGATCGGTTCGGCGAACGTCCATAACGGTGTGCCCTGCAGCCACGTTCGCGCGACAGTGAGGAGACGCGCGGAAAGCTGGAAGCGCCGGCCGTTCTGCGTCGCATAGCCGGTCGCGGTGAGCGTCAGAAGAAAGCGCCTGGCTCCCGCGCGCGTCAATCCGGCCTTGTCCGCCATTTCGGTCAGTGTCAGGCCAGCCGGATTTGCCGCCAGGACCTCCATCACGGCGAGACCTTTCCCGAGCGAGCCGACATGATCGCGTGAGGATGCGGCTATTGCGGTTGACTCGGTCTTCTCCGACATCTAAAAAGTATCACATATAATACATTTGTTCGCAATACGAACTTTCTGGTGGTATGGCGATGAACAAGGTTTGCCCCGGCATCGAGGCGGCGATAGCCGACATCGAGGACGGATCGTCGGTGATGATCGGCGGATTCGGCGGCGCGGGCGCCCCGATCGAACTCATCGGTGCATTGATCGAACGCTACAGGAAGACCGGGTCGCCGGGGTCTCTCACGGTCATCAACAACAATGCCGGCAATGGCGAAGTTGGCATCGCCGCGATGATCTATGCCGGGATGGTTGCCAAGATGGTCTGCTCGTTTCCGCGCTCGTCCGATCCGAAGGCCTTCACCGAGCGCTATCTTGCCGGTCGGATCGAACTGGAACTGGTGCCGCAGGGGACGCTCGCGGAGCGTATCCGCGCCGCCGGCGCCGGCATTCCCGCCTTCTACACGCCGACCAGCTATGGCACGCAGCTCGCGGAAGGCAAACCGGTCGCAGAATTCGACGGCAGGCGTTATGTGCAGGAACGCTGGCTGAAGGCCGACGTGGCGCTGATCAAGGCCGAACTGGCCGACCGCAACGGCAATCTTACCTACAACAAGGCGGCACGCAACTTCGCGCCGCTGATGGCGACGGCGGCGGCCATTACGATCGTCCAGGCGCGGCATGTGGTCGAGCCGGGCGGCATCGACCCGGAGCATGTCGTCACGCCGGGCGTCTTTGTCGACCGGATCGTCGAGGTGGCCGAACCGAAGCAGGAAGAGGTTCTGTTGCGCGAGGGGGCGAAGCAATGAGCGCCAAGCTGACCAATGCGCAGATCGCCTGGCGCGCGGCGCAGGACATCCCCGACGGCGCCTATGTCAATCTCGGCATCGGCTTTCCCGAGATGGTGGCCAAGTTCAAGCCCGAGGGCCGCGAGGTCGTCTACCATACCGAAAACGGCATTCTCGGTTTCGGCGAAGCGCCGCCCGCCGGGGAAGAAGACTGGGACCTGATCAACGCCGGCAAGAAGCCGGTGACGCTCAAGCCGGGCGCGGCGTTCTTCCATCACGCGGATTCCTTCGCGATGGTGCGGGGCGGTCATCTCGATGTCGCGATCCTCGGCGCCTACGAGGTCGCGGAAAATGGCGATCTCGCCAACTGGAGTACCGGCCCGGGTTCGGTGCCGGCGGTGGGCGGTGCGATGGATTTGGTCCACGGCGCCAAGCGCGTCGCCGTTATCACCGATCATGTGACTAAAGACGGCAAACCGAAGCTCGTCAAGAAATGCACATTGCCGCTGACCGGCGTCGGTTGCGTGACGACGGTCTATACCAGCCTCGCCGTGGTCGATATCGTGAAAGAACGTTTCGTGCTGCGCGAAAAACTGCCGGGAATGAGCCTCGATGAATTGCAGGGCTTGACCGGAGCGACGCTGGTGGTCGAAGGCGGTATCAGGGATTTGGTCGTTCCGGAGGTTTGACATGGCCGAGGCATTCATCTGCGATTACATCCGCACGCCGATCGGCCGGTTCGGCGGCGCACTCTCTTCCGTTCGTGCCGACGATCTCGGCGCCATCCCGATGAGGGCGCTGATGGAGCGCAACAAGGGCGTCGACTGGACGGCGGTTGATGACGTGCTTTATGGCTGCGCCAACCAGGCGGGCGAAGACAACCGCAATGTCGCGCGCATGGCGCTTCTGCTGGCGGGCCTGCCGAAGGAGGTACCCGGCGCGACCATCAATCGCCTTTGCGGCTCCGGCATGGATGCGCTGATCTCCGCCGCGCGCGCCATCAAGGCGGACGAGGCGGACGTCATGATCGCCGGCGGAGTGGAATCCATGTCGCGCGCGCCCTTCGTCATGCCAAAAGCCGAAACGGCCTTTTCCCGTAAGGCGGAAATCTACGACACGACGATCGGCTGGCGTTTCGTCAATCCGTTGATGAAGAGCCAATACGGCATCGATTCGATGCCCGAGACGGGCGAGAACGTGGCGGAGCAGTTCAAGGTCTCCCGCGCCGACCAGGACGCCTTTGCCGCTCGCAGCCAGGCAAAGGCTGTCGCCGCTCAGGAGAACGGGCGGCTGGCGAAGGAGATCGTTCCCGTCACCATCCCCCAGCGCAAGGGCGATCCGATCATTGTCTCGAAGGACGAGCATCCGCGTCCCGGCACGACGGTCGAGGTGCTTGCCAAGTTGCCGACGCCTTTCAGGAAGGAAGGCGGTACGGTGACGGCCGGCAATGCATCGGGCGTCAATGACGGCGCGGCAGCGCTCATCGTTGCCTCCGAGGCTGCCGCCGCCAAGCATGGCCTTACCCCGATCGCGCGCATTCTGGGCGGAGCGACAGCGGGCGTCGAGCCACGCATCATGGGGATCGGGCCGGCGCCCGCGACCAAGAAGCTTTGCGCGCGGCTCGGCCTCACGCCCGCCGATTTCGACGTGATCGAACTCAACGAAGCCTTTGCATCGCAGGGCATCGCGGTTCTCCGTGAGCTCGGCATTCCCGAGAATGCCGAACATGTGAACCCAAATGGCGGCGCGATCGCGCTCGGCCATCCGCTCGGCATGTCGGGCGCGCGTATCGCTGGGACGGCGGCGCTGGAACTGGCGCATCGGCGCGGCACGCTGGCGCTCGCCACAATGTGCATCGGCGTCGGGCAGGGGATCGCGGTAGCGCTGGAGAGGGTGTGATTTCGGGACATTTCAGTCCCTTCGCATCCTCACCGGTGCTCTTCCGAATGCGCGTGAAAAGGCGCGGCTGAAGGCGGCGGCGGAGGAAAAGCCCGTGCGCGCGGCGATGTCCGCCATCGGTTCGCGCGTGTCGAGGACGAGACGGCGCGCGGCGTTCAACCTCAAGCGAAGACAATAAGCACCCGGCGTTTCGCCGATCGACTTCAGGAAGGTCTTTTCCAGAGTCCGCGCCGTCACGCCCGCCCGTTTCGCGATCGCCGCCACGGTCAACGGCCTATCGATATGTGCCTCCATCAGCCGGATCGCCTGGGCGAGACGTGGGTCGTAGCCGTCCAAGCGGCCAAGGGAGACGAGCGGCTGCGCATCGCTCGATGCGTGCGCCTGATCGTAGATGAAGACGCTCGCGACGTCGAGCGCCACGGCCATGCCGAGCCGCGCACGGATCAGATGCAGCATGAAATCGAAGGTAGGGGAGGCGCCACCTGTGGTGAAAGCCGGGCCGTCGATGACATAGCGGTCGCGCCGCACGTCGGTTCCAGGAAAGGCGGCGCCGAAGTCCTCCATGTCCTCCCAATGCGTTGTCGCGGCACGCCCTTCGAGCAAACCGGTGCGGGCGATCACCCATGTTCCCGCTTCGATGCCGCCATAGGCACGAGCGGCGCGAGCCGCGCGCCTTATGGCCGCGATCTGTGTGGAACTTGCCTGGCTGCGCGCCCCAAAGCCGCCAATCACCGCAAGCATGTCCGTCCTTGCGCCCGCGTCGAAACGGCCATGGACGGCGATTGGCAGGCTGCTGGTGGTTTCGGGGGGGCGGCCATCGATCGAAACGATCGTCCAATCGAAGAGCGTTTCCCCGGCAATGCGGTTTGCGGCCCGAAGCGGATCGATGGCCGACGCGACGCACATGATGGATGCGCCGGGGAACAAAAGGAACGTCACTCGAAGCGGATCGCGTTGAGGTTGAAAGATCGAGGAAATTTCGCTTTTCATCATTTGAACTTCGTAAATCGCAAATCAATGGTTGGCAAGTGAGGCATGCTTGGTCCCGGTTTTGAGAGGAGAGAGCGATGCCGCTCACGATGAATCGCGAGGTCTTCATCACCTGTGCCGTCACGGGTTCGGGCGGTAGCCAGGACCGCAGTCCGCATGTACCGCGCTCGCCCAAACAGATCGCCGAGTCCGCCATCGATGCGGCAAAGGCCGGCGCCGCGGTCGTTCACTGCCATGTGCGTGATCCGGAGACAGGCAAGCCGCGGCGCGATGTTCACCTCTACCGCGAGGTGACGGAGCGCATCCGTGCGGCGAATGTCGACGTGGTGCTGAATCTCACCGCCGGCATGGGTGGCGACATGGTCCTCGGCGACGTCGAAAAGCCGCTGCCGCTGAAGGAGCAGGGGACCGATATGGCCGGCGCCAGCGAGCGTGTCGAGCATGTGCGGCAATGCCTGCCGGAGATTTGCACGCTCGATTGCGGCACGATGAACTTCGCCGAAGCCGATTACGTGATGACCAACACGCCCGGCATGTTGCGCGCCATGGGCGGCCTGATGACGCAGCTCGGCGTCAAACCGGAGATCGAGGCTTTCGATACCGGCCATCTCTGGTTCGCCAGGGAACTGGTCAAGGAGGGCGTGCTGAAGCCGGATGCGCTGGTGCAGCTTTGCATGGGCGTGCCGTGGGGCGCGCCGGACGACCTCAACACCTTCATGGCGATGGTCAACAACGTACCGCCGGAGTGGACCTTTTCCGCCTTCTCGCTCGGCCGCAACCAGATGGCCTATGCAGCGGCTGCGGTGCTGGCCGGCGGCAATGTGCGGGTGGGACTGGAAGACAATCTCTGGCTCGACAAGGGCGTGCTCGCGACCAATGCTCAACTGGTTGGGCGAGCGGTGACGATCATCGAGAATATGGGCGCGCGGGTGCTCGGACCGGAAGAGGTGCGCAAGAAGCTCGGCCTGACGAAGCGGGCGCCTGTCGCGGCCTGAAACTTAGGGGTTATCAATGACTATCACCAAAGCGGCCGCGATTGGCGGCGGGGTTATCGGCGCGGGCTGGGTTGCCCGGCTCGTCCTGAACGGCATCGATGTGTCGATCTTCGATCCCGATCCCGAGGCGTCGCGGAAGGTGGGCGAGGTGATGAAGAATGCCCGCCGTGCTTATAAGCAGATGGCGCCGGCCGGCCTGCCGAAAGAAGGGAAGATCATCTACGCAAAATCGATCGGCGAAGCCGTCGCCGGAGCGGATTTCGTCCAGGAAAGTGTGCCGGAGCGCCTCGACCTGAAGCACAAGGTGCTGGCGGAGATCGACGCGCACGCCGCGCCGGATGTTCTCGTCGGCTCCTCGACCTCGGGCATCCTGCCGTCCGACATGCAAACGGCGATGAAGCATCCCGAGCGGCTGGTCGTCGCGCATCCCTACAACCCCGTTTATCTCCTGCCGCTGGTCGAGATCGTCGGCGGCAAGGCGACATCGGTGAAAACGATCGAGAAGGCAAAGGCCGCCTATGCCTCGATCGGGATGAAGCCGGTCGTGATCCGAAAGGAAATCGAGGCTTTCGTCGGCGACCGCGTGCTTGAGGCCGCGTGGCGCGAATCGCTTTGGCTGATCAAGGACGGCATCTGCACTGTGGAAGAGCTTGATGACATCATGCGCTATTCCTTCGGCCTCCGATGGGCGCAGATGGGCATGTTCCAAGTCTATCGCGTTGCCGGCGGCGAGGCCGGCATGCGCCATTTCATGGCGCAGTTCGGGCCATGCCTGACCTGGCCCTGGACCAAGCTGATGGATGTTCCGGAATTCAATGACGAGCTCGTCGACCTGATCGCCGGCCAGTCCGATGAGCAGTCCGGCCAGTGGTCGATCCGCGAACTGGAAAAGATCCGCGACGAAAATCTCGTCGCCATCATGGAGGCGCTGTCCGGGACCAATAAGGGGAAGGGATGGGGCGCCGGCGCGCTGCACAAGGACTATGTAAAGAGGCTTGGCAAGATGGCTGTGAAGACCTCGGATTCGAGGGCCGCGACCGAAGCAAAAGCCGGCAAGCCAAAGAAGAAAAAGAAGGATTAATGACGTGGCTTTATCCATGCGTCCTTCGAGGCTCGCTCCGCTCGCACCTCAGGATGAGGGAGGGTGGTGCAAGGCACAAATTTGGCAAGACGGAAGCGCGAATTTTCAGCGCCGGCGGCTGGCAACAAAGGTCCTCATCCTGAGGTGCGAGCGGAGCGAGCCTCGAAGGACACACAACCAAACTGACGGCAGGACACACCCATGAACTTTGGGCTGACCGAAGAACAACAACTCATTGTCGACACGACGCGCGCCTTCGTCGAAAACGAGCTTTATCCGCATGAAGCGGAGGTCGAGCGAACCGGGCAACTTCGCCGCGACCTGATCGAGGAGCTTCAGGCGAAAGCGATGGCCGCCGGGCTCTATGCCGCCAACATGCCGTCGGAAGTCGGCGGGGCGGGACTCGATACGCTCACCTGGCTGCTTTACGAGAAGGAACTCGGGCGCGCCAATTATGCGCTGCACTGGACCTGCGTGGCGCGGCCTTCCAATATCCTGCTCGCCGGTACGGAAGAACAGAAGCAGAAATACCTCTATCCCTGCATCCGCGGCGAGAAATGGGATTGCCTCGCCATGACCGAACCGGGCGCCGGTTCGGACGTCCGTGGCATGAAGGCGACGGCCGTGCAGGATGGGTCGGACTGGGTGCTGAACGGCACCAAACATTTCATCTCCCATGCCGACCTTGCGGATTTCGCCATCGTCTTCATGGCATCGGGCGAGGAGGACAGTCCCCGAGGCAAGAAGAAAAAGATCACTGCCTTCTTCGTCGACAAGGGGACGCCTGGCTTCACCGTTCGCGAGGGCTATCGCAACGTCTCGCATCGGGGCTACACCAATTCCATCCTCGAATTTGATGATTGCCGTCTGCCGAGGGAACAGGTGCTTGGTGAAGTTCATAAGGGCTTCGAGGTAGCGAATTCCTGGCTCGGCGCGACAAGATTGCAAGTGGCCGCGACCTGCCTTGGCCGGGCGGAACGGGCGCTGGCGCATGCGATCGACTATGCCGCGACGCGCGAGCAGTTCGGACAGAAGATCGGCAAGTTCCAGGGCGTGTCCTTCAAGCTCGCCGATATGGCGACCGAATTGAAGGCGGCCAATCTGCTGACTTTCGAGGCCGGGTGGAAATATGACCAGGGCACCGTCACCGACGAGGATATGGCCATGGCCAAATTGAAAGCGACGGAGGTTCTCGCTTTCATCGCCGACGAAGCGATCCAGATCCATGGCGGCATGGGGCTGATGGACGACCTGCCGCTGGAACGCATCTGGCGCGATGCGCGCGTCGAACGCATCTGGGAAGGGACGAGTGAAATCCAGCGGCACATCATCTCCCGAGCGCTGTTGAGGATGGTCGGGGGATGAGGACTTTGACGCCGATTTCCCTCCCCCATGAGGGGAGGGTGGCCAGCCATAGGCTGGCCGGGTGGGGTGGCAGCGGCAATGCGCGACGCTGCTTGACTCGAATTCCGAGCGAGTGGGGATTACCCCACCCCCGGCCTTTGGCCGGACCCTCCCCTCAAGGGGGAGGGAAATGAGCCGCCTCGATCGCCTCCTCCGCCCCAAATCCATCGCCGTTATCGGCGGTGGGGCGTTTGCGACCAATGTCGTGGCGCAATGCCTGAAGATGGGGTTCGCCGGCGACCTCTGGCCGATCCATCCAACCAAAGGCGAAATCGCCGGCGTGCGGGCTTTCCGCTCGGTCGCGGAGTTGCCTGCCGCGCCCGATGCCTGTTTCGTCGGCGTCAACCGGCACTTGAGCATTGAGATCGTCGGATCATTACGGGAGCGGAACGCTGGTGGCGCAGTCTGCTTCGCCGCGGGTTTCAAGGAGACGGAGCGTTATGATCCTGATGGAGCGCGCCTGCAGGACGAACTTGTCCGGGCTGCCGGCGACATGCCGATCATCGGGCCGAACTGCTACGGCCTCATCAACTACGCCGACGGCGCACTTTTGTGGCCCGATCAGCATGGCGGAAAGCGGCTGCTGGCCGGAGCGCGCGGCGCGGCGATCATCACGCAATCCTCCAACATCGCCTGCAACATCACCATGCAGAAGCGCGGCCTGCCCGTCGCCTTTCTGATGACGGCGGGAAACCAGGCGCAGACCGGGCTTTCAGCGATGGCGCTCGGGCTGATCGAGGATGAGCGCGTTTCCGTACTCGGCCTGCATATCGAAGGTTTCGACTCGGTTGCCGGCTTCGAACATCTGGCACAGCGCGCGAGAGAATTGAAAAAGCCGATCGTAGCGATGAAGGCCGGGCGTTCGGAACAGGCGCGCTCGGCGACGATTTCTCATACCGCATCCCTGGCGGGCTCCGATGCGGCGTCCGATGCGTTCCTGAAACGGCTCGGCATCGCGCGCGTCGATAGCATCCCCTCCTTCATCGAGGCGCTGAAGCTGTTGCATGTCTGCGGCCCGCTTTCCGGCCGCCGCCTCTCGTCGATGAGCTGTTCGGGCGGCGAGGCTTCGGTCATGGCGGATAGCGCGGAAGGGAGAAAGATCTTCTTCCCGCCGCTGACGGCCGATCACAAGGCACGCGTGCAGGAGACGCTTGGACCGCTGGTGGCTGTCGCCAATCCACTCGACTACAACACCTTCATCTGGAACAACGAGCCGGCGCTGATCTCGACCTTCACCGCGATGGCGTCGGGCGGCTTCGATCTCAACCTTCTGGTACTCGATTTCCCGCGCAACGACCGTTGCTCGGACGAGGAATGGTGGGCGACGGTGCGGGCTTTCGACGCGGCGCAAAGGGCGAACGGCTCGAAGGGGGCGATTGTCGCCTCACTCGCCGAAAACCTGCCGGAAGACCATGCGATCGATCTCATGGCGCGGGGCGTCGCGCCGCTCAACGGCATCGTCGAGGCGTTGGACGCGGCGGAAGCGGCGGCGTTTGTAGGCGGGGCGTGGATGCACGCGTTTCCCTCCCCCTTGAGGCGAGGGTCGATCGGCGCAGCCGATCGGGGCCGGGTTGCTGGTGGCGTGCCTAACAGAACGGCGCCTAATTTCGATGTGACCCCCTCCGCCCGCTTCTCGGGCACCTCTCCCTCAAGGGGGGAGGAAACTCTCGACGAAGCCACCGCCAAATCCCTGCTTTCCGCTGCGGGACTGCCGGTGCCGTCCGGACGAAAGGTCTTGACACCGACGGAAGCGATCGCCGCCGCCCAGTCCCTGGGCTTTCCCGTTGCCGTAAAGGCGCTCGGTATCGCGCATAAATCCGAGCATGGTGCGGTAAGGCTGAATTTGAAGGATGCCGATGAAGTCCAGGCGGCGGCGCAGGATCTGCTGCAACTCGGCACGGGCCTCTATATCGAGCGCATGGTGGCAGGCGGTGTCGTCGAACTGATCGTTGGCATCACACGCGATCCGCTCTTCGGCCCCGTGATGACGGTCGGTTCCGGAGGCGTGCTGGTGGAATTGATCAAAGACAGTGCGACTCTGCTTCTGCCGTCAACGCGGGAAGAGATCGAAGCGGCTCTGCGATCGCTCAAAATGTCTCCGTTGCTTGACGGTTATCGCGGACGGTCGAAAGCCGATCTGCAAGCTGCGCTCGATACGATTGATGGGGTCGGACGTTTCGCTCTCGAAAATGCCGACCGGCTCGAAGAACTCGATATCAATCCGTTGATCGTCTGCGAAGATGGGCAGGGCGCCTGGATCGCCGATGCGCTGATGGTCTTTTCCTCCCCCCTTGAGGGGGAGGTGGCCGCGAAGCGGCCGGAGGAGGTCGTCTCAGGAGGAAACGCTTTGGCGCCTCGCCCGGCCGCACCCATCCCACCCGTCCAATCGCCTTCGGCGATTGTCCACCCTCCCCTCAAGGGGGAGGGAAACTAGGAGCTTGTCATGTCCGTCATCACCACTCGCCGCGAGGGCGGTATCCTCGAAGTCACGCTCGACCGGCCGAAGGCGAATGCGATCGATCTTGCCACCTCTCGGCTGATGGGAGAAACTTTCCGATCCTTCCGCGACAATCCGGAACTGCGCGTGGCGATCGTTAAGACGGCTGGCGAGAAATTCTTTTCCGCCGGCTGGGATTTGAAGGCGGCTGCCGCAGGAGATGCGGTCGATGGCGATTACGGCGTCGGCGGTTTTGGTGGCCTGCAGGAAATGATCGACATGAACAAGCCGATCATCGCCTGCGTCAACGGCATGGCGGTGGGCGGCGGTTTCGAACTGGCGCTGTCATGCGACCTGATCTACGCTTCGGAGCATTCCTCCTTTGCATTGCCTGAAATCCGCGCCGGGACGCTCGCCGATGCGGCGACGGTCAAGCTGCCGAAGCGCATTCCCTATCATGTCGCCATGGACCTACTCCTCACTGGCCGCTGGATGGATGTTCAGGAAGCGCATCGCTGGGGGCTCGTCAACGAGGTGCTGCCGGCAGACAGGTTGGAGGATCGCGTCTGGGAAGTGGCGCGGCTGCTGGCCGGCGGTCCGCCGCTCGTCTTCGCGGCGATCAAGGAGGTGGCGCGCGAGGCGGAAAACATGAATTTCCAGGAGGCGATGAACTGGATAACCAAGCGGAAATTCCGCACGGTGGACACGCTCTATGCCTCGGAGGACAATATGGAAGGGTTCCGCGCCTTCGCCGAGAAGCGCGATCCGGTGTGGAAAGGGAAATGACCGACTATTCCAAGATCATTGATGCCGAAACCTGGGCCTTCATCGACAAGACCAACAGCTATTACCCGCCCGATACGGTCGATTACACCATCGCCGAGCAGCGCGCGATCTACGACCGGATGTGCCGCGAATTCCATGCCGGATACCCAAAAGGCGTCGAAGCCGAGACGATGGCCATCGATGCCGGCGACCACGAAATTCCGATCCGCGTCTATCGCAATGCCGAGCCTGATAATGACGCGCGCGCTCTTTATTATCATGGCGGTGGTTTCATCCTCGGCGGCCTTGAGAGTCATGACGATGTTTGTGCCGAGCTTTGCGAGCGGACGGGCTATGAGGTGGTGTCAGTCGATTACAGGCTGGCGCCGGAATATCTTCACCCAGCCGCATTCGACGATGCGCTCGCGGCCTTCGAATGGGCCATCCAGCGTGATAAGAGGCGGATCTTGCTCGTCGGCGATTCCGCCGGCGGCAATCTCGCGGCTGCCGTTTCCCATGCCACGCGCGGCCATGAGCGCCACCCGGCCGGTCAGGTGCTGATTTATCCGGGATTGGGCGGAAACCATCACAAGGGATCCTATGTCGAGCATGCCGAAGCACCGATGCTGACCGTACGCGACATGGAATTCTACAAGGATGTGCGGACCGGCGGCGCGGACGTTACCGGCGACATCACCTATGCGCCGCTCGCCGATGCCGATTTTGCCAATCTGCCGCCGACCGTCATCATCTCCGCCGAATGCGATCCGCTGTCATCGGACGGCAAGGATTATTGCGAGCGGATTGCGGCCGATGGCGGCAGATGTGTCTGGTTCAACGAGAAGGGTCTCGTCCATGGCTATCTGCGCGGCCGTCACATGGTCGGCCGGGCACGAACGAGTTTCACCCGCATCACCGAAGCGGTGAAGGCGCTCGGCAAACGCGAATGGCCCTACTGATGGGCAGCGGTCAGGACAGAAACAGCTTCGCTTTCATCGTTTCGGGTACAGGCACACCCAGCCGGTTGAGGATGGTCGGCGCGAGTTGGAGTTGGTTCAACAGGAGATCCTCCTCGGGGCCGCTGCCGGCGCCGAAATAATAAAGCGCGACATCCTGCTGGGCGTCCTCATGGCCGCCATGATGGCCGCGATCGGTCTGCCCGTGATCGGCCGTCACGATCACTTCATAGCCCGCACTACGCCATCTGCGAAGGAAGGCTGCTAGCATACCGTCCATGGCGTAAACGGCATGATCCATTTCATAGCAGTCATGACCGAAACGGTGGCCCATAGAATCCAGCGTGCAGGTGTGGAGGATGCCATAATCGATGCCAAAGCGCTCCGTCAGCATGGTCAGCGTGGCGAAGAGATCGACGTCGGACGGCGTCATCTGGTTGTGGCGGTCGTAGCCGGTCATGGTGTGGAAGCGGCCATGGGTGATCGGGCCGCCGGTCTCGTCATATTCGATATCGCGCACCGGATCGAAAGGATAGCGGTTGAAGAATTCCGACCAGTAGGAATGCGTCACCGCGCCGGTTTTACCACCTGCCCTGCTTACTTCGGAGAAGATGTCGGGCTGCCTCACACGGAAGCGAACCTCGTTCGACAGGATGCCATGGACCTGCGGCGGCACGCCGGTGTGGATGGAGGCGTAACAGCAGGCCGAAGTCGATGGCAGCACCGACCGCATCTTCCAGACGCGTGCCTCACCCGACTGAACCCAGCCTTCCAGATTGCCCATCAGCCGCCGCCAGTTCCGATAGGGGACGCCGTCAAGGATGATGAGCAGGAGTTTCGAGCGCATGGGCAATCAACTCGGGCAAGAATTTCAGCTTGTGCCGGGGGCCGGAATCAATTCCCCGCAGCTTCCATCCGGCGTCCGCTGATCGCCTTTTCGAGCCAACCGATCTCCATCTCGGGAACGGAGGACAGGAGGAGGTCGGTATAGGCGTCGAAGGGAGGCGTGAGTACCTCGCTTTTTGGCCCGTAGCGCACGACGCTGCCGCGATACATGACGGCGATCGAATCGGCGATCGATTTCACCGTGGCGAGGTCGTGGGTGATGAAGAGATAGGCGACGTTCTCCTCTTGCTGGAGATTCAAGAGCAGTTTGAGGATACCGTTCGCCACAAGCGGGTCGAGCGCGCTCGTCACCTCGTCACAGATGATGAGCTTGGGCTTGGCCGCAAGCGCGCGGGCAATGCAGACGCGCTGCTTTTGCCCGCCGGAAAGCTCGGCCGGATAGCGGTCGAAGAAACCGTTGCCCATTTCGATCTTGTCGAGCAGTTCGCGCACCATCTGGTCGCGCTTGCGTCCCTTGTGGCCGAAATAGAATTCGATGGGACGGCCGATAATGGTGGCGACTGTCTGGCGCGGATTCATCGCCACGTCCGCCATCTGGTAGATCATCTGCAATTCGCGCAGATCGTTCTTTCTGCGATCGCGCAGACGGCGGGCAAGCGTCCGACCATCGAAGAGGATCGAGCCTTCCATGGGCGGCAAGAGGCCGGTTATGGCGCGCGCGAGCGTCGATTTGCCGGAACCGGACTCGCCGACGATCGCGAGCGTCTGTCCGGCGCAAAGATCGACGGTGACGTTCTTCAGCACCTTCACATTGCCGCCGCCATAGGCCGCGGTCACGTTCTTCACGGAGAGGATCGGGTTCGAAGCGGGTTTCTGTTCCTCGTGCGGGATGGAGTGGACCGAGACGAGCGCGCTCGTATATTCCTGCCCGGGCTCCTTGATGATCTGGCGCGTATCGCCCTTTTCGACCTTCTTGCCGTGCCGCAGCACCATGATGTCGTCGGCCACCTGCGCCACGACGGCGAGGTCGTGGGTGATGTAAAGCGCGGCAACGCCAGTATCCCGGATTGCCTTCTTGATAGCAGCGAGAACGTCGATCTGAGTCGTCACGTCGAGCGCGGTGGTGGGCTCGTCGAAGATGATAAGGTCGGGCTTCGAACACAACGCCATCGCGGTCATGACGCGCTGCAACTGGCCGCCGGAAACCTGGTGGGGATAGCGATTGCCGATATGTTCCGGATCGGGCAGGCTCAATTCCTTGAACAGCGCGATGGCGCGCTTTTCCGCTTCGGCGCGGGAGAACACGCCATGCCTAAGCGAAGCCTCGACAACCTGCTGCATCAGCCTATGAGCCGGGTTGAACGCGGCGGCGGCGGATTGCGCGACGTAGCAGACCTCGCGGCCGCGTAATTGCCGGAAGCCCTTCTGCCCGCCCTTCAATATGTCACGGCCGTTCAGGATCACCTGGCCGCCGGTTATACGTACGCCGCCTCTTCCGTATCCCATGGAAGAGAGGCCGATGGTCGATTTGCCCGCGCCTGATTCGCCAATCAGGCCGAGCACCTTGCCCTTTTCAAGCGTAAGGGACACGTCGTCGACAATGACGATGTTCCTGGGATCCTCTCCCGGCGGATAAACGGTCGCTTCGATGCGCAGATTGCGGATGTCGAGAAGCGTATCGGATTCCGGGCCCTGCGGCCTTTTCGCCGGCCTAGGCATTGCCGCGCCCTCCCTTGAGGTCGGTCGTGCGGTTGAGAATCCAGTCTGCGACCAGATTGACCGAAATGGCAAGGATGGAAATCGCAGCCGCCGGCAGGAGAGCCGCCGGGACGCCGAAAACGATGCCGTCCTTGTTTTCCTTCACCATGCCGCCCCAGTCGGAGGCGGGCGGCTGCACGCCGAGACCAAGGAAGGAAAGCGCGGACAGGAACAGGATCATGAAAATGAAGCGCAGGCCGAGTTCCGCAACCAGCGGCGAAAGCGCGTTCGGCAGGATTTCCCGGAAGATGATCCACAACTTGCCCTCGCCGCGCAGCTTCGCCGCCTCGACGAAATCCATGACGTTGATATCGACGGCGACCGCGCGTGAAATACGGAAGACGCGCGTCGAATCGAGAATGCCCATGACGAGGATCAGGATCACCGTATCCGCGGGCAGCACAGAAAGGACCACCAACGCGAAGATCAGCGTCGGTATCGACATGATCAAATCGATGAAGCGCGACAGGAACTCGTCGAACCAGCCGCCAACGACAGCGGCGGTGAAGCCGAGGCTGGCGCCCAGCGTGAAAGAAAGCGCCGTTGCGAGCGCCGCGATGAAAAGCGTAATGCGCGCGCCGTAGAGGAGACGGGTGAGAAGATCGCGGCCGAGATTGTCGGTCCCCAGCCAATGCGCCGCGGAAATCGGCGCCCAAACGTCGCCGACCACAGCCGTATCGGAATAGGGGGCGATCCAGGGGGTGAAGATCGCAACCAGGACATAGATCGCGGTGATGACCACGCCGAGGAGGGCACTTAACGGGATACGGCGGATGTCAAACATCGGCGCTCCTCATTTCGGGTGCCGCAAGCGCGGATTCGACAGGATCGCGAAAATATCTGCGAGCATATTGAGGCCGATATAAACGGCAGCGAAGATCAGGCCGCAATCCTGCACCACCGGCACGTCACGCTTGGCGACATGATCGACCAGGTATTGGCCCATTCCGGGATAGACGAAGATCACCTCGATGACGACCACGCCGACGACCAGATAGGCGAGATTGAGCATCACGACATTGATGATCGGCGCCACCGCGTTCGGGAAAGCGTGGTGCCAGATGATATTGAAGCGCGACAGGCCCTTCAATTCGGCCGTCTCGACATAGGCGGACTGCATGACGTTGAGGATCGCCGCGCGCGTCATGCGCATCATCTGCGCCAGCACCACCAGCGTCAGCGCCGTGGCGGGCAGGACGATCGCTTCCAGCCTCTGGAGGAACGGCATGCCGTTGAAGACCGTGGAAACGCTGGTGAACCAGCCGAGTTTCACGGCGACGAAATAGATCAAGAGATAGCCGATGAAGAAATCCGGCAGCGAGATCGTCAACAGCGTGGTGGCGGAGATCATCTTATCGATGAAGCCGTTCTTGTGGCGCACCGCGATCAGCCCCAGAATGGTCGACAGCGGCACGGAAATCGCCGCCGCCCAAAACGCCAGAAAGAGCGTGTTCTTCAGCCTTTGCCAAAGTTCGGGGCCGATCGGCAACCCGTTCGACAGCGCGTTGCCGAGATGGCCGGTAAGAAGCCCTCCCAGCCATTCGAGGTAACGCAGATAAGCCGGCTGGTTGAGCCCAAGCGACGCGCGGAGATTTGCCACCGCCTCCGGTGTCGCCGCCTGTCCGAGGATGGACTGGGCGACGTCGCCTGGAAGGATCTGTGTCCCGACGAAAATCAGGATCGAGACGGCGAAGAGCAAAATAATGCTCAGTCCGACACGCTGCGCCACCAGTTTCGCCAGTGGTGATTTCATGGATCAGCGGCCCCGGTCAGGCCGCGATCCAGCATTCAGCCAAGGCGTATCCGTTGCCCATTTCCTGCGCCGGATTCTTGATGAATCCTTCCACGCCCTTGCCGGTAGCGTCAATATACTGGTTGAAGAATGGAACGATCAGCCCACCCTGGTCGCGCATCATCATCGCCATGTCGCGATACATCTTCTTGCGCTTTTCCTTGTCGAGTTCGCCGCGCGCCTGGATCACCATCTTGTCGAACTCCGGCCGCTTCCAGCGCGTATCATTCCAATCGGCGCTGGAGATATAGGCGGTGGAATACATCTGGTCCTGCGTTGGGCGCCCGCCCCAATAGGAGAGCGAGAACGGCTTCTTGTTCCAGACCTCCGACCAGTAGCCGTCGCCCGGCTCGCGCTTGACTTCGATGGTGATGCCGCACTTGGCGCAGCTCTGCTGATAGAGCTGGGCCGCATCCACCGCGCCGGGGAAGGCGACGTCGGATGTCCGCAGGAGGATCGAGCCGCTGTGGCCGGATTTCTTGTAATAATGCTTGGCCTGATCCGCATCGAATTCCCGTTGCGGTATGCCTTCGGGGAAAAGCGGATAGGCGTCGTTGATCGGAAAATCATTGCCGATCGATCCATAGCCCCTGAGGACCGTCTGCAGCATCTGCTTGCGATCCATTGCCAGCTTGAGCGCCATCCTGAGGTCGTTGTTGTCGAAGGGCGGCGTGTCGCAGAACATGTTGAAGGGATAGAAGCCGCGGCCGGAGGTGTTCTGGATCGTCACGCCCGAAATGCGCTTCACCAGATCGACGATCTTCGGCTCGACCCGGTTGATCATGTTGACCTGGCCGCTTTGCAGCGCCGCGGTGCGCGCAGTCGCATCGTTGATGACGATGATCTCGACCTGGTTCGCATGGCCGAGCTTGTCGCCGCGCCAGTAATTCTTGAACTTCTCACCGCCATAGCGGACGCCCGGTTCGTTGACCGCAACCTTGTATGGGCCGGCGCTGATGCCGGCGTTGGGATTGTCCTTGCCGCCGTTTGGCTGGATGACGAGGTGATAATCCGCCATCAGGTAGGGGAAGTCTGCATTGGCGTCCTTCAGCGTGACGACGACGGAATCGCCGTCCGCCTTCATTGAAGTGATGCCTTGAAGGATGCCGAGCGCCGCGGATTTCGACTTCTTGTCCGCGTGGCGTTCGAGCGTGGCGATGACATCCTGCGCCGTCACCGTCTTGCCGGTATGGAACTCGACATCCTTGCGGATTTTCATCGTCCAGACGGTGGCATCCTTGTTGGAGTCGATCTTTTCGGCGATATGATAATCGATGCTGCCGTCGGGATTGGTATCGACCAGCAACTCGCCCCAGCATTTGGAAAAATTGAAATTGACCTGGCTAAGATCAAGCGCCGGATCGAGCACATTGGTGGATTCGCCACCCTGCAAGCCGGCTTTCAGCGTTCCGCCCTTGACCGGACCGGCCGCCATGACGGCGGTTGCGAGAAGCGAATTGGCGGTAGCGGCGGTGACGCCGAGCGCTGCCGCCCGCCCCAGGAAATCGCGCCGGCTCAGCTTGCCCTTGGCGACCCGATGGCTGAGATATTCCAATTCCTGAGACATGCTTGTTCCTCACTCTGTTGTTCGACCGCTTTGCGGCTTTGTTACCCCGGATATTGACGGGAATCACCCCCCTGCAACGAGCAGAATGCGACATCTCGTGGCGTAAATGATGCGCGTTCTTGGCCCAATGGGAAAGAGGGAGAAACAGCCAAATCCCCATGGCTTAGGAGAGTATACCGTCAGCAGCGCCGCGCAAGCCGGATTCTGGTAATCCGTTGCGAAAACAATGATTTTCACGTGCGGCTACGCCGCGAGCCAACAGGCGTCCAATGCCAATCCGTTCATCAATTCGCCCGCAGGTTGTGGCTTGTATCCCATAACTTTCTTTGAGGTAGCATCAATCCAGTCGTTGAACATGGGAATAATGGCGCCGCCCTGATCGCGGATCATCAGCGCCATCTGGCGATAGATCGCCTTGCGCTTGGCAGGGTCGAGTTCAGCACGCGCGGCGACCACCATCTTGTCGAAATCGGCGTTGCGGAACCGGGTCTCGTTCCAGTCGGCCGATGACAGATAGACGGTCGAATATTGCTGGTCCTGGGTTGGCCGCCCCAGCCAATAGGAGGCGGCGAAGGGCTTCTTGTTCCAGACTTCCGTCCAGTAGCCGTCGCCCGGAACCCGTTGCACCTGGAGCTTGATGCCGGCCCTGGCGCAGCTTGCCTGATAAAGCTCGGCGGCATCGACGGCGCCCGGAAAGGCGACTTCGGACGTGCGCAGCACGATGGGGCCGCCATGGCCCGATTTCTTGTAGTGGAAAGCCGCCTTGTCCGCATCGAATTCGCGCTGCGGAATATCGTCGGGGAAAAGAGGGTAGGCGGCATTGATCGGAAAATCGTTGCCGACCGATCCATAGCCTCGCAGGATGCGATCCACCATTTGCTTGCGGTCGACGGCGTATTTGAGCGCAAGGCGCAGATCATTGTTGTCGAAAGGCGGCGTGATGCATTGCATCGCGAAGACGTAATGCGCACTGCCGCCGATATTCTGGATGGTGACGGTCGGAAGCCGCTTCAAAAGCTCAACGATCTTGGGCTCGACGCGGTTGATCATATGGACCTGGCCGCTTTGCAGAGCCGCCGTGCGGGCCGTCGAATCGTTTATAGTCACGATCTCGACCTGATCGGCGAAGCCGAAATGCTCCTGGTCCCAATAGCCGGTATAGCGCGTTCCGGTCGCCCTGACGCCCGGCAGATGGGACGCATTCTTGTAAGGGCCGGTGCCGATGCCGGCGCCCGGATTGTCCTTGCCGCCATTCGGCTGGATAACGAGGTGATAATCCGCCATGAGATAGGCGAGATCGGCATTCGCTTCCTTGAGCGTGATGACGAAATCATCGCCATCGATCTTCATCCTGTCGATGCCCTTCAGAACTCCGAGCGCTCCAGACTTCGATTCCGGCCCGGCGTGGCGTTCGAGCGTCGCGAGCACGTCGGCCGGCGTCAGCGTCTTGCCATTGTGGAAAGTCACGCCCTTGCGGATCCTGAAAGTCCAGATCTTCGCATCCTTGGACGAACCGACCTCTTCAGCCAGGCGGGGAATGATCTTGCCCTTATCCGAAACGTCAACGAGTTTCTCGCCCCAACAGCGGTTGAACAGCCCGACCACCTGGTTGTTGGTCGTGGCCGGATCGAGCGTTTCCGTGGACTCGCCGCCAACGAGTCCGGCTTTCAGCGTGCCGCCGCGCTGCGGCCCAGCTGCAAGGGCGGCACTGTCGAGAAGACTTTCAGCGAAAGCGGCGGTGACACCCAATGCGGCGGCGCGACCCAGAAAGGCGCGACGGCTGACATTCCCGACCGCCGCCTGACCGCTCATGAATTCGAGTTCGCTCGTCATGATGACTCCTCCGGCTAGCCCGCGTGTGCTCCAGTGGCGGAAATGGCGGCTATCATTCCGTCATCTGGAAAACATGCTTTGCGTTCTGCGATGCAAGTTTAGCATTATACGAAAGAGATCTCGCGGGCTTGCCAATCCAAATTGCTCGCAGTCGGCCGGTTCACGCAAGCGGGATATCGTTGTCGTGCTTTCCGGACTGGTAGGTTTCGGAAAGTTTCTCGTAGATTTGCGCCAGGCGTTCGATGCGTTTGCCGAGTCGCTCGCGATCCGGCGTTTCCCGCGCCAGTTTGCGCAGGGCGAAGCTCTTCCAATAGGCGTTTTCAGCGGCGTAGCCGCCGGGGTCGAGACGGAAGACCTCCTTCAGTATCCTGAGGTCGTGCGGAATAGCGAAACTGTCGCGCGAATCCTCATGGCTGAAGAGATAATAGAAATTGTCGAAGCCGGTCCAGGTGATGGCCGACAGGCAAAGCGAGCAGGGCTCATGCGTTGCGAGGAAGATGCAGTCTTTCGTCTCGGGACGATCGGCTTTCGGCAGTTCGTAGAAGCGCTTCAGCGCGTGAACTTCGCCGTGCCAGAGCGGATTCTCCGTCTCATTGTTGGTTTCAGCGATAATGACGGAGAGATCGTCCTTCCTGAGGATCGCGGCGCCGAAAAGCTTGTTGCCCTTCTTCACGCCCTCCGCCGTCTTCGGCACGATGTCGCGCTCGATGACGTCGAAAAGGCGATCAATCAGGGATGTTTCGGTCATATTTTCCCTTCCGGCAGGTGAATTTCCCACGGGCTCTCGAAAAAGAACTCCTCGAGATTCACGCCATCGCCGCCGCGGTCGACGACGATGAAATCCTGCGGCGCGCCGATCGGCGTCAGGACACCGTGCCAGACATTCCGGTGGTAATTCACGCCCTGACCGGGCGCGGTGAGAAAGGCGCGCGGCGTGTCGGGCTTCCCGGCTTCGTTGGGGCAGACGACAACGAGGAACGGTCGGGGTGACAGTGGATAGAAGGCCTGACTGCCGAGGGGGTGGCGCTCGACCATCTCGAGCCGAAGCGGGAAGGCGTATGGCGTGCCGCGAAAAAGATTGACCAGGACGCGGGCATTGTCTCCCGTCGCCTCGACGCGGGCGAGATCGTGAAAACGCTCGCACTTCCCGTCATTGATCGGATAGTGCTGCGCCCCCTCCGTTTCGATCACGTCGCCGAAGGGCGCGAAGGCTTCGCGGGTGAGGGGCGTTGCGGTGAGGGTGCGAGTCATGCAGCCTGCTTTCTCGCAGCGTGCCGAATCCTCGTCGGCGAGGAATCCCCCCTCTCCGCCTCGCTTCGCTCGGCACCTCTCCCCCGCGCTGCGGGGGAGCGGATAGGCGCCAAGCGTGCGGCCGGCATATCCTCTCCCCTCACAAAGTGGGGGAGAGGTGGTTTGCGAAGCAAACCGGAAAGGGGGTGGAAACCGGTTATCAAATGTAATCGCTTCCTTCGCAAGCAGGTACGATTTGCAGGGCACGAATTGTGTCTATAGCGTCAGGGGACGCCCATTGCACCCAGCTTCATATGCCGGTTCACGTCCTTGTAGAGCAGATAGCGGAAGCTGCCGGGGCCGCCGGCGTAGCAAGCCTGCGGGCAGAAGGCGCGCAGCCACATATAGTCGCCGGCCTCGACCTCGACCCAATCCTGATTGAGCCGGTAGACCGCCTTGCCCTGCAGCACGTAAAGCCCGTGCTCCATGACATGGGTTTCGGCAAAGGGGATCACCGCTCCGGGCTCTATGGTGACGATCGTGACATGCATGTCGTGGCGCATGTCCGCCGGATCGACGAAACGGGTCGTCGCCCATTTGCCTTGCGTGTCGGGCATCGGAATGGGCGCGACATCCCGCTCGTTGACGAAGAAAGCTTCCGGATGGTCGATCCCGTCGATGGCTTCATAAGCCTTTCGAATCCAGTGGAAACGAGCCGGCGCCGCGCCATTGTTGCGGACGCTCCATTCGCTTCCCGGCGGAATGAACGCATAGCCGCCGGGCTCCATTTTGTGGCGTTCGCCTTTCAGCGTGACGGTGAGTTCGCCGCCGACGACGAAAAGCACAGCTTCGGCGCGTTTGTCCGTTTCCGGCCGCTCGCTGCCGCCGCCCGGCTGGACCTCCATGATGTATTGCGAGAAGGTCTCGGCGAAACCGGAGAGCGGCCGCGCGATCACCCAGGCGCGCGTCTTTTCCCAGAAAGGCAGGAAACTCGTGACGATGTCCCGCATCGTACCCTTGGGGATCACCGCATAGGCTTCCGTGAAGACGGCGCGACCGGTCAGAAGATCGGTCTGCGGCGGAAGCCCCCCTTCAGGCGCGTAATAGGAGCGGGCCGTCATCTGATCCTCCTCATGCGGGAAGCAGTTCCTTCAACCTTAGAAGTGCGATGCGCTCGACCTGGCGGCACGCCGTCCCGAATTCCTCATCGCGGCTGTTTTGCGCGCGCTCCCGGAAGGCGGCGAGAATATCGGCCTTCGTCCTGCCCTTCACGGCGATGATGAAGGGAAAGCCGAATTTCTCCGTGTAATCGGCGTTGAGCCGGGTAAAGGTTTCGCGTTCGGCATCGGTCAGTGCGTCGAGGCCGGCCGATGCCTGCTCCTTCGCCGACTCCTCCGTTAGCCTCTTCGCTTGGGCAAGCTTTCCGGCAAGATCGGGATGCGCCTTGAGGACTCGGAGCCGCTCTTCCTCGCCTGCCGTCCGGAAAACGCGGCAGAGCGCGTTGTGCAATCCCCCGGCGCTGTCGTGCGCCGGCCCGAGTTCCAGTTCGAAGGCGCGTTCGGCGATCCATGGAGAATGTTCGAAGACGCCGCCGAAATGCTGGATGAAATCGGCGCGATCCATGCGCGCGGGGCGGAGCGTCTGCTGCTTGTAGGGGTGCTTTTCCTTCCAGTGGCGTGCGATGTCGATGCGGCGCGCGAGCCAGACCTTGTCATGGCCTTTCACATAATCGATGAAGCGCTTCAGCGCGGCGACACGACCCGGCCTGCCGATGAGGCGGTTGTGCAGGCCAATCGACATCATTTTCGGTCGGCCGGCCGCGCCTTCGGCATAGAGCGTGTCGAAACTGTCCTTAAGGTAGCAGAAGAACTGCTCGCCCGAATTGAAGCCCTGCGGGGTGGCGAAGCGCATGTCGTTGGCGTCGAGCGTATAGGGAATGATGAGTTGCGGCGGGATCGGCTTGCCGTGGCCATCGTGATCCAGCCAGTAGGGCAGATCGTCGTCATAGGTATCGGAAACGTAATCGAAGCCGCCTTCCTCTGCTGCGAGGCGGACGGTGTTGACCGAACAGCGGCCATAATAATAGCCGCGCGGCCTTTCGCCGGTGACTTCCGTGTGAAGGCGGACGGCCTTGCCAATCTCCTCACGCTCGAACTCCGGCTCCGCGTCCTTGAACTCAACCCATTTATAGCCGTGCGAGGCGATTTCCCAGCCGGCTTCCTGCATGGCTGCGACCTGATCGGGCGAGCGGGCAAGCGCGGTCGCGACGCCGTAGATGGTGACGGGAACACCGGCCGAGGTGAACAGGCGGTGCATCCGCCAGAAGCCGGCGCGCGCGCCATATTCGTAGATCGATTCCATGTTCCAGTGGCGCTGGCCCGGCCATTGCGCCGCGCCGACCACCTCTGATAGAAAAGCTTCCGACGCCGCATCGCCATGGAGAACGCAGTTCTCGCCGCCTTCCTCGTAATTGAGCACGAACTGCACCGCGATATGCGCGCCGCCCGGCCATTGCGGATCGGGCGGATTGGCGCCGTAGCCGCGCATGTCGCGCTGATAGCGGGCGGGGCGGTCGTTCATGGTGCGGTCGTTCATGTCCAGTTTCCTGTTCCGAAGACTAGCGGAAGGGCCGGCCGGCTATTCCCTTGAAAATTTTTGAAAGTCTTTTTGTTGCGGTCGCCCTTCGGATGAGCGTACCCATGTTGGTATTGTCTTGCGCAAGAAAGAACAAGAAAATGGATGAATCCGATGGGGAATGAAGGAGGCAAGCTGACGACGCATGTGCTCGACACGGCGCTTGGCAGACCGGCTGCCGGCCTCGACATAGCGCTCTTCCGCATCGAGGGCGAGAGCCGAACCCATCTCAAAACGGTGCGCACCAATTCCGACGGGCGCGTCGACGGACCGCTGCTTGCGGGCGACGATTTCCGCGCCGGTGTCTACGAACTCGTCTTCTCGGCCGGAGCCTATCTCAAGGCGCGGGGCTGCGAGCTGGCCGAACCGCCTTTCCTCGACGAAATTCCGATCCGCTTCGGCATGGCCGAAAACGGCCATTACCATGTGCCGCTCTTGCTCTCGCCCTATGGCTATTCCACCTATAGGGGGAGTTGAGAATATGACGATCCGCTCCGAAATCCGTTTCATTCTGAACGGGGAAGATGTCCGCCTCGCCGATGTCGCGCCGGACGAGACGCTGCTCGATTATCTGAGGTTGCGCTGTTCCATGCGCGGCACCAAGGAGGGCTGCGCCGAAGGCGATTGCGGCGCTTGCACGGTGCTGGTCGGCCGCCTGACGCCGGATGGCCTGATCTACGAAAGCGTCAATGCCTGCATTCGCTTTATGGGTTCGCTCGACGGCACGCATGTCGTCACGGTCGAACATCTAGCCGGCGAGGGCAAATTGCATCCCGTGCAGCAAGCGCTTGTCGATTTTCACGGTTCGCAATGCGGCTTCTGCACGCCGGGCTTCGTCATGTCGCTCTATGCGCTGTGGATGCAGGAACCGAATCCGTCCGAACAGCGTATCGAGAAGGCGCTGCAGGGCAATCTCTGCCGCTGCACCGGCTATGAGCCGATCGCGCGCGCGGCTCATGCGCTGTCTTCCTATGGAGACGCCAAAAACGATCCGTTGGCGGTCGAACGAGTCGACGTTGCGCGGCGGCTTGTGGCCCTGCGCGACGGCGCCCGCATCGAGATCGGGACGGGCGTGAAGAAGTTTTGTGTACCGGCTTCGGTGGACGATCTGGCCGATATTCTCGACGCCGAACCGAAAGCGACCATCGTCGCCGGCGCCACCGATGTCGGCCTTTGGGTGACGAAATTCATGCGTGCCATCGCTCCGGTCGTCTTCATCGGGCATCTGGATGAGCTTCGCCACACCTCCGAGAAGGATGGAATCCTCACCATCGGCGCCGGCGTCTCCTATAGTGAAGCGTTCCGGCTGCTTGCCGGCCGCGTTCCGACGCTTGCCAATTTGATCGATCGCATCGGCGGCGAGCAGGTGCGCAACATGGGCACCATCGGCGGCAATATCGCCAACGGCTCGCCGATCGGCGACACGCCGCCGCCGCTGATCGCGCTCGGCGCGACGCTGACATTGCGCAAGGGCAAGACGCGGCGAACGATCCCGCTGGAAGACTTCTTCATCGACTATGGCAAACAGGATCGGCAGGCGAGTGAATTCGTCGAGGCGGTGCATGTGCCGCTGCCGAAGCCTGAAAGCCGTTTTGCCGTCTACAAGGTGACGAAGAGGCGCGACGAGGACATCACCGCCACGCTCGGCGCGTTCAACCTGACGCTGGATAAATCCGGTAAGGTGGAGATGATCCGCATCGCGTATGGCGGCATGGCGGCGACGCCGAAGCGCGCACGCTCTGTGGAAGCCGCGCTCGTGGGAAAACCATGGACACGCGCGGTAGTGGACGCGGCGCTCGATGAATATGAGAAGGATTTCCGGCCACTGACGGACATGCGCGCCTCCGCCGATTATCGGATGCTGGCGTCGAAGAACCTGCTCCTCCGTTTCTTCCTGGAGACGTCCGGCCATGCCGGCCCGGTGCAGATCGGCCGCTACGAGGCAGTATGATGAACAAGCACGCCGCACCCGAACTGAGAGCCGCCAGGATCGTCGGCGGCGTCGCCACCGCGCAGCGGCACGATTCCGCGCACAAGCACGTCACCGGCACCGCCGTCTATATCGACGACATGCCGGAACCGGCCGGCACGCTGCATGGCTGCCTCGGGCTGTCCACCGCCACCCATGCCACGATCCGCTCGGTCGACCTCTCCGCCGTTCGCGCCGCGCCGGGCGTTGTCGATGTGCTGACCGCCGAAGACGTGCCGGGCGAGAACGACATTTCCCCGACCGGCCTCAATGACGAACCGATCCTCGCCGAAGGAAAGGTCCAATTCCATGGCCAGCCGGTCTTCTGCGTCGTCGCCCGCACGCGCGAGGAGGCACGGCGCGCCTGCCGTTTGGCGAAGATCGAATATGAGACGCTGCCGGCACTGATCGATCCGGCGGATGCGTCGAAGGAAAACCCGAGACTGGTCACGGAACCGCTGACGCTCAAGCGCGGCGACGTTGCTGCTGCGATTGGAAAAGCTCCGCGCAAAATCAAAGGCCAGATGCGGGTCGGCGGGCAGGATCACTTCTATCTCGAAGGGCAGATCGCTCTCGCTATTCCCGGCGAGGACCGCGACGTCACCGTCTATTCCTCCACCCAGCACCCGAGCGAGGTGCAGCATATGGTTGCGCATGCGCTGGGCGTGCCGAACCACGCCGTCACCATCGAGGTGCGCCGCATGGGCGGCGGCTTCGGCGGCAAGGAAACGCAGGGCAACCAGTTCGCGGCACTCGCGGCAATCGCCGCCAAGCGCACCGGCAAGGCGGTCAAGATCAGGCCGGACCGCGACGACGACATGACCGCGACCGGCAAGCGCCACGATTTCCTGATCGACTACGAGGCGGGCTATGACGACGAGGGCAACATCCTCGGCGTCGATCTCCGCTATGCGGCGCGCTGCGGCTTTTCCGCCGACCTTTCGGGGCCGGTGACGGATCGCGCGCTGTTCCACTGCGACAACGCCTATTACTATCCGGCGGTGAAAGCCGTCTCCGCGCCGCTTTACACCAATACCGTTTCCAATACGGCTTTCCGCGGTTTCGGCGGCCCGCAGGGAATGCTTGGCGCCGAGCGGATCATCGACGAGATCGCCTTCGCACTCGGAAAAGATCCGCTCGAGATCCGGAAGAAGAATTTTTACGGCGTCACGGCGCGCAATGTGACGCCCTATCACCAGACGGTGGAAGATAATATCATCGGCCGCATCATGGACGAGCTTGAGGAAAGCTCAAACTATCATCGCCGGCGTCGTCAGATCGTCGCCTTCAACACCAATAGCGATATAATCAAGCGCGGCATCGCTCTGACGCCTGTGAAGTTCGGCATTTCCTTTACCGCGACCCATTTCAACCAAGCGGGCGCGCTGGTGCATGTCTATACGGATGGTTCGGTTCATCTGAACCATGGCGGCACCGAGATGGGGCAGGGCGTCAATATCAAGGTGGCGCAGGTCGTGGCCGAGGAGTTCCAGATCGACCTCGACCAGGTGAAGATCACCGCCACCACGACCGGCAAGGTGCCGAACACGTCGGCGACGGCTGCTTCCTCGGGCTCCGATTTGAACGGCATGGCGGCGCAGAACGCGGCGCGCCAGATCAAGGACCGGCTGATCGACTTCGCTTCCGAAGCGCATGGCGTGGCGAAGGACCAGATCGTGTTCCTGCCCAACAGGGTGCGGATCGGCAATCAGGAAATCCCCTTTGGGGAATTGGTCAAGCAGGCTTACGAGGCGCGGGTGCAGCTTTCCGCTGCCGGTTTCTACAAGACCCCAAAGATCCATTGGGATCGCGAGAAAGGCAGCGGCCATCCCTTCTATTATTTCGCCTACGGCACGGCCTGTTCCGAAGTTTCGATCGACACGCTGACCGGCGAGTACATGGTCGAGCGGACCGATATCCTGCACGAGACCGGGCGCTCGCTGAACCGCGCCATAGACCTCGGCCAGATCGAGGGCGGCTTCATCCAGGGCATGGGCTGGCTGACGACGGAAGAACTCTGGTGGGACGAGAAGGGGCGGCTTCGGACGCATGCGCCCTCGACCTACAAGATCCCGCTCGCCTCCGACCGGCCGAAAATCTTCAACGTGACGCTTGCCGATTGGGCAGGGGCCAACGAGCCGACGATCCATCGCTCGAAGGCCGTGGGCGAACCACCCTTCATGCTGGCGATGTCGGTTCTGCATGCGCTCTCGGATGCGGTGGCGTCGGTCGCCGATCACAAAATCTGCCCGCGTCTCGACGCCCCGGCGACGCCCGAACGCGTTCTGATGGCGGTGGAGCGGCTGAAGAAGATGAGCATGGAGCACTGATCCCTCCGGTGCACGGAACCGGGCGAAAATGGCCAGCACCAGACAGGACGTCGAAAATTTTCTGAACAGTTCGCCGACCGCGGCACTGATCGAGGTTGCTGAAGCGAAAGGTTCGACGCCGCGCGAGAAGGGCGCGTGGATGCTGGTTTCGCCGATGGAAACGTTCGGCACGATCGGCGGCGGCCAGCTTGAGTTCATGGCAATCACCAGGGCGAGGGAGGCGCTTGGGGGCTTCACCCCCCTTGAGGGGGAGATGGCTGCGAAGCAGCCAGAGGGGGTCGTCGCGGAAGCGCGTGATCTCGATGTGGTATCGCCGACGAACAGTGGTAGCGCTGCAGCGACAACCCCACCCGGCCGCTTCGCGGCCACCCTCCCCTCAAGGGGGAGGGATTCCCGGCTCACTATTCCGCTTGGCCCCGAAATCGGCCAATGCTGCGGCGGGCGGGTGGAACTCAGCATCCGGCATGTCGATGCCGGTCTGCGCGATAAACTGATCGCTGAGGCCGGCGCGGAGGACGCGGCATACCCCCACGTCTACCTCTTCGGCGGCGGCCATGTCGGCCATGCGCTTGCCGCCGCGCTTTCGCTCCTGCCGCTGAAGGTGGCGGTGGTGGAAACACGTGCCGCCGCGCTCGAAGGCATGCCGGAAACGGTGGAGACCCGGTTGACGCCGGTTCCCGAGGAAGCGGTGCGCTCAGCGCCGCCCGGTTCAACCTTCGTGGTGTTGACGCATGACCATGCGCTCGACTTCCTCATCGTCGCCGAGGCGCTGAGGCGGCCCGATGCCGCCTATGTCGGCATGATCGGCTCGAAGACGAAGAAGGCGACGTGCAAAAGTTGGTTCCTGAAGATGGCGGGCGGCACGGAAGAGGAATTCGCCCGCCTCGTCTCGCCGATCGGCGGAGATGCCGTGAAGGACAAGCGCCCTGCGGTCATCGCGGCACTCGCCGCCGCCGAGATCATGGCGGCGTTGTCAGGGCGAGAATAGTTCAGGATGCCTTCTTGCTGATGGGCGCTATCGCCTTTTCCACGGCCTCCCGAATGAGGCGCTGATAGGGAATGCCGCGTTCACGTGCTTCGGCTTTCACCGCCTCCAGAAGTGAAGTGGGTAGGCGCATATTGACGCGAGCCTCCTTTTTCTGGAGCTCGAAACGATAAGGTTTGAATTCGCTGAGGTCGTATTCCGTCAGATCGGCATTTTCGACGAAATCCTCGGCTTCCTCATCTGTTTTGAGTATCGGGATTTTTTTGAGCTTGGGCGATTTGCTTCTCATGATGCAGGCGTTCCTTTTCGTGGAGGTAGCGGGCTGATCGGCCTCAACAATTTGGTGTCGTTCCGCATCCGAAACGTGAACACAACGAGGATAGATCTCCCGTCACCCAGTTTTCCAATCGCAAGAAGCCTCTCTTCGCCTTTCCTCCGCTCCGGTGCTGGGAGAATGGAGATGGTGCGCAAGAAAAGCCCTTCTATGTCTTCCCGAGCGAGGCCATGCTTGCCGCATTTCGGCCAATTGCCGTCATCCCAATCGAAGCTTTCAAACTCCAACTGAAGCTTCCCTCGAAATTATGAATTGTATGTACATTTGTCAACCATCTACTTTCCCGCAAGGCTCTCCCGGATCATGCGCTGACAGCGTTCGGCCATGAAATCGAGCAGGAGATTGATCTTCGGGTCCTGAAATTTGCGGTGCGGATAGACCGCTGCGAGTTGAACCAGGACAGGCGGCGTCTCGGCGAGGATAATCTTCAGTCGGCCTTCCCGGATGAAGGGCTCGACTTCGAAGCGCGGCTTGTTGATGATGCCGCGTCCCGCGAGCGCCCAGCCCGTCAGCACGTCGCCATCGTCGGAATCGAATGGTCCGCGCACATCAAATTTCTTCGGCCCGTCGCGCGTATTCAGGAGCCATTGGAACTCTCGCGCGCCGGGATAGCGCAGGATCAGGCAATCATGTTTTCCGCCGATGAGGTCCTGCGGCGTCCTAGGTTGGCCGCGCCTTTCGAGATAGGCGGGCGCGGCGACAAGGACGCGTTCGCACTCCATGATACCGCGCATCCGGAGGCTGGAATCCTCCAACAGTCCCAGAACAAAGGCGAGATCGATGCCTTCCTTCATCATGTCGACGTGATGGTCGGAAAGCCGGAGCCTCACCTCGATCTCGGGATAGCGGTCGTGGAAATCCGGAATGCCCGAGGCGATGAGGCGCCGCCCGAGACCGAGCGGCGCCGTGACGCGGATCGTGCCGCGCGGCTGGCCCGAAAGCGAACTGACCGCAGCCTCGCCTTCGGCGACCGCGTCGAGCACGACCCGCGCATGTTCATAGAAGACGCGACCCTGTTCCGTCGGTGTCAGTTGCCGTGTCGTGCGGTTGAAAAGCCGGACGCCGAGATGCTTTTCCAGTTCCTTGATGCGGTTCGAGGCGACGGCCGGCGAGATGCGCATGTCGCGCCCCGCGGCGGAGAGATTGCCGAGCTCGGCGACGCGTACGAATACCGCGATGTTATCGAGATAAGCCACAGATCCCGCCTCCCGGAAAATACGCTATTATTTTTTAGATTTTTTTGAAAGTCATGGGCCTGTGCCCCCCTTCCGCTTTTCCACTCAAGTCGTAATGATCGGACGCAAAGGGGAATGGCCGCAATGCCGGATTATGCCGTCATCTGGGAATGGGTGAACTTTGCCGCGCGCTGGCTGCATGTCATCACCGGCATCGCCTGGATCGGCTCGTCCTTTTATTTCGTCGCGCTCGATCTTGGGCTTCGGCAGCGCTCAGGCATGCCGGAAGGCGCGTCGGGCGAGGAATGGCAGGTCCATGGCGGCGGCTTCTACCATATCCAGAAATATATGGTGGCGCCGTCCTTCATGCCGGAACACCTGACCTGGTTCAAATGGGAAGCCTATACGACCTGGATGAGCGGCTTCGCGATGCTCTGCATCGTCTATTATTCGGGCGCGCATCTCTTCCTCATCGATCCCAACGTTCTCGACGTATCCGCCCCGGTCGCGATCGGCATCTCGATCGCGTCGATCGCTCTCGGCTGGATCGCCTACGATCTGTTGTGCAAGTCGCCCATCGGCAAGAGTGATACAGGCCTGATGGTGCTCCTGTTCTTCGTGCTGGTCTTCGCATCGTGGGGCTACACGCATCTCTTCACCGGCCGCGCGGCGTTTCTCCATCTCGGCGCCTTCACGGCGACGATCATGTCGGCCAACGTCTTCTTCATCATCATCCCGAACCAGAAGAAGGTGGTGGCGGATCTCATCGCGGGGAAAGTGCCCGATCCCCGTCTCGGCAAGCAGGCGAAGCAGCGCTCGGTCCATAACAACTACCTGACGCTGCCGGTTCTCTTCTTCATGCTGTCGAACCATTATCCGCTGGCGTTCGCGACCAGGTTCAACTGGATCATCGGCGCGCTGATCTTCCTGATCGGTGTCCTGATCAGGCATTATTTCAACTCGATGCATGCACGGAAGGGAAACCCGACCTGGACCTGGCTCGCCGCCGCCATTCTCTTCGTCATCATCATGTGGCTGTCGACCGTGCCGAAGGTGCTGACGGGCGCGGAGAACGCCAAAGCGTCGATCGCAGCGCAGCCCTTTCTGGCGTCCGCCGATTTCCCGGCCGTGCGCGACACGGTGATGGGTCGCTGCTCCATGTGCCATGCGGCGCAACCGTCCTTCCAGGGCATCCATCAGGCGCCAAGAGGCGTGATGCTCGACACGGACGCCCGGATCGCCGAACATGCGCAACTGATTTATCTGGAGGCAGGCGCGAGCCATGCCATGCCGCCCGGTGGCAACATCACGCAGATCACGCCGGCGGAGCGGGCGAAGATCGTGGCATGGTATCGATCAGCATCGAAAGCCGAGTAGCGGCATGCAGGAAACGATCATCAGGGGCAGGCTTCTCGTCTTCCTGCGCGAACCACAGACCGCGGATGATGCCGGCGCCTATCTCTACGAAGAAGATGGCGCGCTTCTGGTTTGTGACGGTAGGATCGCCGCGCGCGGAGATTTCGCAACGGTTTCGGTCGTGGCAGAGAAGGATACTCCCGTCATCGATCACCGCCCGTATCTCCTGCTGCCCGGCTTCATCGACGGCCATGCGCATTATCCGCAGATGCAGGTGATCGCCTCCTACGGCGCCGAACTGCTCGACTGGCTGAACAACTACACCTTCCCCGAGGAAGCGAAATTCCGGGATATGCAGTACGGGCGGCGCATCGCGCGGCTCTTCCTCGACGAACTCATCCGCCACGGCACGACGACGGCCGCCGTCTATTGCTCGGTCCACAAATCCTCCGCCGAGGCGTTCTTCGCGGAAGCCGACGAGCGCGATATGCGTATGATCGCCGGCAAAGTGATGATGGACCGTAATGCGCCCGACGGCGTCACCGACACGCCGCAATCGGGCTATGACGACACCAAGGCGCTGATCGCCGAATGGCACGGCAGGGGCAGACAGCTTTATGCCGTCACGCCGCGTTTCGCCATCACCTCCTCGCCGGAGCAGATGGAGATGGCGGGAGCGCTCGCCGCCGAGCATCCCGACTGCCACATGCAGACGCATCTCTCGGAAAACCACGCGGAGATTGCTCTCACACAGGAGCTTTATCCGTGGTCGAAGGACTATACGGACGTCTACGAGCATTACGGCCTGCTCGGGCGGAAGAGCCTGTTCGGCCATTGCATCCATCTCTCCGAGCGCGAGGCGGATGCGCTGTCGGACAGCGGGTCGGTCGCCGTGTTCTGCCCGACCTCGAACCTTTTCCTGGGGTCGGGGCTGTTCGATTATCAACGGTATCGGAAGCGGGGAAAGCAGCTCAGGATCGCTTCGGCGACGGATGTCGGCGGCGGCACCAACTATTCCATGCTCAGGACCATGGACGAGGGCTATAAGGTGATCGCGCTCAATGGCGAAAAGCTCAACCCGCTCGCCTCCTTCTGGCAGATCACGCGCGGCAATGCCGAGGCGCTGTCGATCGGCGGCAAGGTTGGGTCGCTGGAGATCGGCGGCGAGGCCGATATCGTCGTGCTCGACTCCAAAGCCACGTCCGTCATGCGGTTTCGCATGGAAACGGTCGAAACGCTGGCGGAAGAATTGTTCCTGTTGCAGACGCTCGGGGATGACAGGGCGATAGCGGAAGTCTATGTGGCGGGGAGGGCGGCGAAGAGCCCTCTTATGACCGCGTGAGATCGAAAGCATCGTGGCTGCTCCTCTCGAACCCAAGCCTTTCCTGACCTCCCTTTTCTCCGCAGCGGTCGCCGCTGCCGATCCCGAGCGCACGATCCGCAACCATCTGCCGCCCAAACCCAAAGGCCGTACGATCGTTATCGGCGCCGGTAAAGGCTCCGCGCAGATGGCGCGGGCGCTGGAAAAGGCGTGGGACGGGCCGCTCGAAGGCGTCGTGGTGACGCGTTACGGCTTTGCCGTTCCCTGCGACCGTATCGAGATATTGGAGGCTGCGCATCCTGTACCCGACGCCGCCGGGCTTCACGCTTCGCGCCGGCTTCTCAATACAGTAAGAGGGCTGAGCGAAGATGATCTCGTCATCGCCCTCATCTCCGGCGGCGGATCGGCCCTGCTGCCTTCGCCTCCCCACGGACTGACGCTGGAAGACGAAATCGCCGTCAACAAGGCGCTGCTCGCTTCCGGCGCGCCAATTTCCGCAATGAACACCGTGCGCAAGCACCTCTCTTCCATTAAGGGCGGGCGGCTTGCCGCGGCGGCATGGCCGGCGCGCGTCGTCTCCCTCGTCGTCTCGGATATTCCAGGCGACAATCCGGCCTTCGTCGCTTCCGGCCCGACGGTGCCGGACAGGGCGACACGACAGGACGCGCTGGCGGTCATCGAGACCTACAGACTTGACCTCCCGCCGACTGCGCTGGCGCATCTCCGTTCGAGCGCGGCCGGCGCGCCGGAGCCCGACGACCCGCGCTTTTCCCGAAACGAAGTGCATATCATCGCCTCGGCTTCCGTTTCTCTTGAAGCGGCGGCGGAGGAGGCGAAACGGCAGGACATCGAGGCCGTCATCCTGTCGGATTCGATCGAGGGCGAGGCGCGCGAGGTCGGGCAGGTCCATGCGGCCATCGCGCGCGAAGTCGCCACGCGGAACCGTCCCTTCCGCAAACCCGTCGTGATCCTTTCGGGCGGCGAAACGACCGTCACCCTGCGCGGCAAGGGAAAAGGCGGCCGCAACAGCGAGTTCCTGCTTTCCCTCGCCATCGGGATCAGCGGCACGGAAGGCGTGGACGCGCTTGCCGCCGATACGGACGGAATCGACGGCTCGGAAGACAATGCCGGCGCTTTCTGTGATTCCGGAACCATCATGCGGCTTTATGCCAAGGGATTGGATCCGAAGGCCTTCCTCGCCAACAATGATGCGTGGTCGGCTTTCGATGCGATCGGCGATCTTTTCGTGCCCGGGCCGACCGGGACAAATGTCAACGATTTCAGGGCAATTCTGGTGCGTCCTTCGAGGCCCGCTTCGCGGGCGCCTCAGGATGAGGGAGATAGGCGCTATCGGTCCTCATCCTGACGTGCTCGCCCGGAGGGCGAGCCTCGAAGGGCGCACCGAAGACGTGAATCGGGTCTAAGCGCGCCTCACGCGGCCAGTTTCTTCACCGCCTTCATGTCATTGAGAAAACGTTTGCGCTCGGCCTCCTTGGCGGATGCATCCGGAATGCGCAGCAGATAGGACGGGTGGACAGTCAGGAAGACCGTCAAACCGTCTTCGCGATCGATCGTTGTGCCGCGCAATTTCGTGACGGGGACCGCTTTCCCGAGCAGGGATTGGGCCGCCGTCGCGCCGAGCGCCACAGCGAGACGGGGCCTGATGAAGCCCAGTTCGTTGTCGAGCCACCAGCGGCAGGCCTTGATCTCGCCCGCATTCGGCTTGGAGTGGATGCGCTTCTTGCCGCGCGGCTCGAACTTGAAGTGTTTCACCGCGTTGGTGACATAGGTTTTCTTCCGGTCGAAATCGGCTTCTTCGAGCACTGCGTCGAACATCCTGCCTGCCGGCCCGACGAAGGGTTTTCCCGCCAAATCTTCCTGATCACCCGGCTGTTCGCCGACAAAGACCACCGTTGCGCCCTCCGGCCCCTCGCCGAAAACGGTCTGGGTTGCGTTGCGCCACAAGGAACAGCGGCGGCAGGATTCGGCTTCTTCGCGCGCCTCCCGCAGGTTTCGCGGCGCGTCCGGTTCGGAGGCTGGGGCGCTGAAAAGATCAGTTTGTGCTCTCCCCCGGGACGGAGCGTTCATCGAGGCTTCCTTCGGCCCTGTTTGCATGGACCGAAACGGCGATAACCGGTGCGATGTTCCGGAAACCTGGTGGAGCGGCGAAATATGCCGAAAACCGGATGTCGCTTTTCAGTCCGACGCCCTACGCCGAAATGTCGATGACGCCGCAATCGCCCGTTTCGGTTCCGAAAACAAGGCGACGGCCTTCCGCGTCCCATGCCAGCGAAGAGATCGCACCTTTGCCTTGCCGCCGCAGCAGCACTTCCTTCTGGTCGGCGATGCGGCCGGCAAGCACCATGCCGTCGCTATAGCCGATGGCGACAACCTCGTCAGCGGGATGGCAGGCGACGAATGTCACCATGACGTCGCCACGCGTTCCAAGTTCCACGGGCGCCTTGCCCATCGGACCGTCCTTGCCGGAAAACGGCCAGACGATTGCCGCCGGCGCGCCGGAGGTCGCGAGCCAGCGTCCTCTGGCGCTCCAGGAAAAACTCTTCACCTTGGCCGGATAGCCGCTCATGCGCATATCCCTGCCATCGGCGAGTTTCCAGCCGTGAAGCGCATTCTCCTGCATGGTGGTGACGAGGAAATTGCCATCCGGCGAGAAGGTGATGCCCGTATGCGCGCCGGCCCATTCGAGTTCGACCGGCTTACCCTCCGTCGCCGGGAAATATAGCGTCGCGCCATTGTAGCGGGCGATGGCGAGCCGCATGCCCTTCGGCGCGAAAGCGACGCCTTCGACCGAGCGCGGGCAGGTGAAGTCCTTCGCCTTGCCGTCGGCGAAGCGCACATTTGCGGTTCTCCCCGAGGCGAAGGCGACCGCGCCTTGCGGGCCGGCGGCGATACTGGTGATCCATTTGCGCCCGCAATCGGCAAGCGTGGCGGAGGAACCCGCCGAATTCAAATGGGCCGGCGAAAACGCCATGATTTTGCCGTCCTCGCCGCCCGTCAGGAGGGTTTTTCCGTCGAGCGAAGGCGTGGCGGTCAAAAGTCCATCATGGAGGTTTGCCGATTTTTGTCCATGGTCGAGCCAGTGGAGCGTGCCTTCGGCAAGCGCGAAAACGGGAATGCCGCCGATGAAGGCGGCGGCGACGCAATGACCGTCGAGGTCGAGAGGGGCGACTGTGGGCATCGGTCAGGCCGGATTTGCTATGCCTGACATGCTTCGAAGCTCTTCTTCAGCCTTTCGCCATCGAGTTCACGGCCGATGAAGACGAGGCGGCTTTCGTGCTTCTCGCCTTTCTTCCATGCGCGCTGGTGATCGCCCTCGATGATCATGTGGACGCCCTGCACGACATAGCGCTCGGGATCGTCCTTGAAGGCCAGAATGCCCTTCAGGCGCAGGATGTTCGGCCCCTCAAGCTGCGTCACCTTCTGGATCCAGGGAAAGAATTTCTTCGGGTCCAGTTCGCTCCCTCTCAGCGACACAGACTGCACCGTCACGTCATGGATCGGGGAGATTTCGCCATCATGGTGGTGGTGGTGATGGTCGTGATCATGGTGATGATGGTCATGCCCATCATGGTCATGATGATCATGATCATGCTCGTCGGCGTCGAGGAAATGCGGATCGTTCTCCAGCGCCCGCGCCAGATCGAAAGCGCCGCGGTCTAGCACTTTGGAGAGGTCGATGCCGGCGCGTTGCGTATGATAGATCTGCGCCGACGGGTTGATTTTCCTGACCGTCGCCTCGACCTGCCGCAACTCCTCCTCGTTGACGAGATCGGTCTTGTTGAGGAGCACGACATCGGCGAAAGCGATCTGGTCCTCGGCCTCGCGACTGTCTTTTAGCCGGAGCGGCAGGTGCTTGGCGTCGACCAGCGCCACAACGGCGTCGAGCGAGGTCTTGGCGCGCACGTCATCGTCCATGAAGAAGGTCTGCGCGACAGGAACGGGATCGGCAAGCCCCGTCGTCTCCACCACGATGGCGTCGAAGCGGCCGGGCCGGCGCATCAGTCCCTCGACGACTCGGATCAGGTCGCCGCGCACCGTGCAGCAGACGCAGCCATTGTTCATCTCGTAGATTTCCTCGTCGGATTCGACGATGAGATCGTTGTCGATGCCGATCTCGCCGAATTCGTTGACGATGACCGCGTAGCGTTTGCCGTGGCTTTCCGACAGGATGCGGTTGAGGAGGGTGGTCTTGCCCGAGCCGAGATAGCCGGTAAGCACCGTCACCGGAATTTGTGTCTGCGTGTCCGTCATGGTCGTGTCCCGCGAATGTATTCGCCCTGCATATAAGACGGCATCGCCGCTTTTGCACCTCCTTATAGAAACGCGTTTCAGCCCGGCTGAAGGGATGTCATCCGGCTGTCATAAGCTTTTGCGATTGAAGCGGTCGATTGCCGGCAAAGCGTTTATGCTTGGCCGCATCGGCAAGGCAAGATTATGCTCCGGACAACAGGGTGTCCGAAAGTGAGGGGATAGCATGGCCAAGAACGCCAAGGGTGGAACGATGAGCCGGCTGCAATCGGCGGCGCGGCTGACGCGGACCGCACTCGCGCAGCGTCTGCTCACGCATGGCTTCTATGCCGGCCAGGACCAGATCATGCTGGCGCTTGCGCAGGAGGACGGGCAGACGCCGGGGCAATTGGCGACGAAGCTCGGGGTCCGCCCCCCGACCGTCACCAAGACCATCAATCGCCTGCAAAGCCAGGGCTTTCTCGGTAAAGCGGCGTCGGATCATGATGCGCGCCAAGCACATATCTATCTTACTGACAACGGCAAGGAGGCGATCAAGGCGATCGAGAAATCGCTGCGCAAGACTGAAAAGCTGGCGCTGAAAGGATTCGATAAAAAGGAACAGAAAACCCTTGCCCGTCTTCTGGCACGGGTGGAAGCGAATTTTTCGGATGCGGAGACTCCCGACGTTGAGGACGCGCTCGATCTCGAGGAATAGCCGACATCTCCCGCGATGCCTGTAATGACGGAAAAACCTTGATCTTCCCAATGTTCCTGTCCTATGACGCTTAAACAATTTAAATTGTTTAGGCGGAGAGGACGCTGGCGCAGAAGATCAAGCTTTCGACGATCGCGGACGCATTGAACGTTTCGACCGCGACGGTTTCACTTGCCTTGCGCGACAGCCCGCTTGTCGCGGATGCGACGCGCGAGCGGATCAAAGAACATGCGCGCGCCATCGGCTATATTTATAACCGCCGCGCCGCCAGCCTCAGGACATCGCGTTCCGGCATTGTCGGGGTTGTCGTGCACGACATCATGAATCCCTTCTTCGCCGAGATATTGCGCTCGATCGAAAAGGAACTCGACCGTAGCCGCCAGACCTTCCTGCTTTCCAACCATTATGACGACCTGGAAAAACAGCGCACCTTCCTCGATACGCTGCTGCAACTCGGCGCCGACGGCGTCATCATGTCGCCCGCGATCGGCACGCCGGCCGAGGACATCATGATGGCGGAGGAGAATGGCTTGCCCGCGGTGCTCATCGCGAGAAGCGTTCCCGGCGCCGATGTCCCGGTTTTCCGCGGCGATGATGCCTATGGCATCGGTCTGGCGACCAACCATCTAATATCGCTCGGCCACAGGCGTATCGCCATGATTGGCGGCACCGACCAGACCTCGACGGGTCGCGACCGCTTCCATGGGTATCTGGCGGCAATGAACAAAGCTGGTCTCACGGTGCAGCCGGAATGGCGGCTGCCCGGACCGCGCGTCAAGCAGGCCGGCTTCGAGGCGGCGCAGGAATTCCTGGCTCTGAAGGACAAGCCGACGGCCGCCGTCTGCTGGAACGACCTCGTCGCCATCGGACTGATGAACGGTATCGCCCGCGCCGGACTGGTGCCGGGGGTGGACATTTCGGTCACGGGCTATGACGACCTCGAAGAAGCGGCGATCGCGACGCCGGCGCTGACGACCGTCTGGAACGGTCAACGGGAAGTTGGGCGGCGGGCGGCCGGCGCGCTGCTTGACCGGCTGAGCGGCATGACCGTGCATGGTGGGCAGGAACTCATCCGGCCCGAACTGCATGTGCGGCAATCGACCGGCAAACCCGTCGAGCGCCGCTAAAAGTTTTCCGGCTTCCAATCGAATCAAAGGACAGATGATGAGCGCCACCAAGGATATCGCCGTTCTCGTACCGGGCAGGATGCTCGATTACGCCTCGAAGCGGGTGGAAAACGAATTCCAGGCGGTAAAGCTGCCTAGCGGCGATCCTTCTCTCGTAACGCCTGAAATGGCCGACAATGTCAGGGGGATCGGCGCCATGACGAGGATTACGGCCGATTTCATCGACGCCCTACCGAAGCTCGAGATCATAGCCAATTTCGGCGTCGGCTATGATGCGGTCGATGCGCCCCATGCGGTGAACAAAGGCATTCTCGTCACCAACACGCCGGACGTGCTGACCGAAGAGGTCGCCGATACGACGATCGGGCTGCTGCTCAATACCGTGCGGGAGTTCCCCCGCGCCGAGAAATGGCTGCGGGAGGGGCGCTGGGCGCGCGAGGGCGGCTATCCGCTCACTCACACGACACTGCGCGAGCGCAGCGTCGGAATCTTCGGCATGGGCCGGATCGGCCAGGCCGTGGCGCGCCGTCTCGAAGCGTTCGGCGTGACGATCGCCTATCACAATCGTCGCCCGGTCGAAGGATCGCCCTATACCTACCATTCGACGCTTCTCGGGCTGGCCGAGGCCGTCGATACGCTGATTTCGGTGGCGCCGGGAGGGCAATCGACGGATAAGGCGGTCAATGCGGCGGTGCTGAAGGCGCTCGGCCCCGATGGCGTGTTCATCAATATCGGCCGTGGCAGCACCGTGGATGAGGACGCCCTGATCACGGCGCTTCAGGATGGCACCATCCGCGCCGCCGGGCTCGATGTCTTCGCGCATGAGCCGAAAGTTCCCGAAGCGCTGATCAAACTCGAAAACACCTGTCTGCTCCCGCATGTCGGCTCCGCTAGCCAGCATACGCGCCAGGCGATGGGCGATCTGATGGTGGAAAATCTGATTTCCTGGTTCGCGAATGGAACGGTGATTACGCCGGTGCCGGAAGCGAAAGATCTTGCCTTGCGGCTGCTGAAAGAGCGGAAGTAATCAATCAGGTCTGGTGTTCGCGGCCGAGTACAATCGGTTCGCCATGCGGCGTGGCGCGGGCGGCCCTGTCCCAGGCGTCATGCCGCTCCGCCATTTCACCCGCGTCGACGACGCGCTTTTCCCTGACGATTGATTCAAGGGCCGCGAGCCACGCCTGATAATAGGCATCCGCACCCGAATCCTGTCCGGAGGCGGCGATTTCCCGGCCGAGCGTTTCGGCCCATTCGCTCCAGGTAAAGGCGCCTTTTTCCTGCAGGGCGACGGTCATGGCGAAGGCCGCAGCCTGCCATGGCGCGGCGAAGACTGGCTCGCCATCGGCGTCGCGCGGAATGGCCGGCATGCCTTTCTCAGATGGTTTCAAGATAGGGTTCCCAGCAATCGGCGGTGACGGTGTCTCTGGCAGGACGATCCTCGCCCCATAGTTCCCGCGCTGGAAAACGTACGGCATAGAGCCATTGCGGATCCTCGCCTTTTCCGTGCGCGTTGCTGTCGGGAAAGACATGGACGCCATGGACGCGCACGATTTCGCCGATGTGGCCCCTCAAATAGCGCGGCAACCTCGTGTGTCTCACCGGATGCATATTCTTCGTGCGGACCCAGTCGCCGAGCTTGAAGCGCGCCGGAGTGGCAGCTTTCCGTTCAGTCGGCGCGCCTTTCGCCAGCACCTTATCGACATCTTCCGCCGCCAGCGTACGGGCAACTGGTTTGCGGTTTTCTACGACGCCCGTTGCCAGTTCGCGCTCGGTCAGGAGACCGCGCTCCAGCATCAGCTTCTCGAGCGCCTTTTCCCATATCTGATAGTAGCTCGAAGTGTAGTAGATCGACGGTGGAAGCGTCTCGCGGGCGAAGCGCGATTCATCGAGCGTCCATGAGCCGGTCGCGCCCATGGCGAGCGTTACGGCGAAGGCGCGCCTTTCCCATTCATGATGAAAATTCGACTCGTCCGCTGGGTAACTGATTGCGCCGAAACCCATCATGCCGCCGACATCCGCCGCGCCGTTCATGACGTTGCTCCTGGCTGGAGCGGCAGCCCGGTACCGATCATGGAATCGCGGGTCACGAGATCGGCGAGCGCCCCTTGGTCAAGCTCTTCCGTTCCCTGTGGACGTTGCGGGACGACGAGATAGCGGATTTCCGCGGTTGAATCCCAGACGCGCACTTCGGTCGTTTCGGGGATGTCGAGGCCGAATTCGGCAAGAACACCGCGCGGATCGATCACCGCGCGCGAGCGATAGGCCGGCGATTTGTACCAGGTCGGCGGCAGGCCGAGCACGCTCCAGGGGTAGCAAGAGCAGAGTGTGCAGACGACCATGTTGTGCAGGTCGGGCGTATTCTCGACCGCCACCATATGCTCGCCCTGGCGGCCGGTATAGCCGAGGGAGGCGATGGCGGCGGTGGCGTCGTTCAGGAGCCAATCGCGATAGGCAGGGTCGCTCCATGCCTTCGCGACGACGCGGGCGCCGTTTCGCGGTCCGATTTTCGTCTCGTAGGTCTCGATAAGCCGGTCGAGCGCCGCCGGATCGACATAGCCTTTTTCAACCAGAAGCGATTCCAGCGTGCGGACACGCAGTTCCGTCTCCGACAATTCGGAGTTCCCGTGATGATGATGATGATGATCGTCTCGACTCGAATGTGACATCGTCTATTCCGCCGCCGCTCGCGTTGCCCTGCGCCTTGCCGCATGGTCGCGGACGGCATCGCCGAAGGCCCGGAAGATACGGGCGGACATATCGTCGCTTCCTGCCCAATATTCAGGGTGCCATTGGACGCCGACTGCAAAGGCGGGGGCGCCCCTGACGGAGACCGCCTCGACCGTTCCGTCGCTTGCAACGGCTTCGATATCGAGGCGGGGCGCAGGCCGATCGACGGCTTGGCGATGCAGCGAATTCACCCTTATCTCGCCAGCGCCGAAAATTCCGGCAAGGCAGCTTCCCGGCCTGATGGAAACCGTCTGACGAATCGCGAAGCGCTCGTCCTGCTCCTCACTGACGGGAGCGCGGTGGTCCATGATCCCTTCGCGCTCCTGGATTTCGCCTGCAAGCGTTCCGCCAAGCGCGACATTCAGTTCCTGTATGCCGCGGCAGATGGCGAGAAGCGGCACGCCTGCAGCAATAGCTTTCCGGATGAGAGGCAGGGTCGTCGCGTCTCGTGCCGGATCATAGGGCTCGCTCTCCTCGCTGACGACGCCGCCGTAATAGGAGGGATGGACGTTGGTGCTCGAACCGGTGATCAGCAGGCCGTCGACGGACGCGATGAGCGTATCGAGATCGAGTTCCTCACCGAAGGACGGCACCAGGATCGGGAAAATGCCTGCCACCCGGATGGCGGCTTGCAGATATTGTTCAGGAGTCGCGTACCAAATGTAATGGTTGAACTTTCTTCTGTCCGTCGAGACGGCGACGAGGGGCTGGTCCATCGGAAACTCTCTGGCCGGTCAAAGGGGTGTCCACCTCTTCATAATATGGTTTGTCCCGCTTTCCAACGCGAGTGGGCGCATCGGCCCTGGAGCAGGCTTTCTGCGGCCACTTTGGTTGTTGCGATGAGCGGCATTGGACGTTAAGCGTGATCCACCGGGGCGCGCGATGTGTTCGATATCCAAGGGGGCGCGTCCGTCTTAAAAAAAACGGAGGGTATTCATGGATCGTCGTTCATTTTTCAAGAAGGCTGGCGCCGCCGGCGCGGGCGTGGCCGCCGCGAGCGCCCTCGCGGCCCCTGCCATAGCGCAATCGAATCCCAAGATCACCTGGCGCTGCACCTCGTCCTTTCCGAAGTCGCTGGATACGCTCTATGGCGCCGCGCTGACGATGGGGAAATATTTGTCGGATGCGACGGACGGAAATTTCACCATGCAGTCCTTCGCGTCCGGGGAACTCGTGCCGGGTCTGCAGGCCGCCGATGCGGCCGCCGCGGGCACGGTCGAGGTGGCGCATACGGTGGCATATTATTATTGGGGGAAGGACCCAACCTGGGCGCTGTTCGCCGACGTGCCGTTCGCGCTCAATGCTCGCGGGCGGATGGCGTGGCAGTATTTTGGCGGCGGTAATGATCTCTTTAACGAGTTCCTGTCCGACAAGAAACTCGTCGCGTTCCCCGGCGGCAACACCGGGACGCAGATGGGCGGCTTTTTCCGCAAGGAGATTAACACGGTCGCGGATCTGAAGGGCTTGAAATTCCGCGTCGGCGGCTTTGCCGGCAAGGTTCTGGAGCGTCTCGGCGTCGTGCCGCAGCAGATCGCCGGCGGCGACATCTATCCGGCGCTTGAAAAGGGTACGCTCGACGCCTGCGAGTTCGTCGGTCCTTATGACGACGAGAAGCTCGGCTTCGTCAAGGTCGCGCCCTACTACTACTATCCAGGCTGGTGGGAAGGTGGCCCGACCGTCCACTATATGGTCAACAAGGAGAAGTGGGAGAGCCTGCCTAAGAATTATCAATCGCTCTTCCAAACCGCGGCTCGCGCGTCCGATGCCGGCATGTTGCAGAAATATGACTGGGTCAATCCGCCGGCGCTGAAGAAGATCGTCGCCGAAGGCGCAAAATTGCGTCCCTTCAGCCAGCCGATCATGGAAGCCTGCTTCAACGCGGCCAATGACACTTATGCCGAGATGGAGGCGTCCAGCCCACAATTCAAGAAGGTGTGGGAATCGATCAAGGCGTTCCGCAAGGATTACTATTTGTGGACGCAGATCGCGGAATACAATTTCGACACCTTCATGATGATCCAGCAGCGCGCCGGCAAACTCTGACGCCTGTTTGGTTGCTTCGCTACGCCCGGCGCCAAAGCGCCGGGCGTTTTCGTTGAGTCGCGGCAAAGGCGACCCTTCTCTTCTGAAAAGAATACTTACGGTTGCGCCATAGCGACCTTTCTCCTCCCGTATTGACGTCTCCCTTGCCGCCGCTACTTGGCATGGAGAAGCAACGCATATGGGAGGGGATGGCATGTCCACTGCTGCTACCGTAGCTGAGACTGACGAAGGCGGACGGTCGGCCAGGCCGACCAATATCCCGCTTCTTCTCCTATGCATCCTGTCGGCTGTCGGGGTGATCGTCGCGGCTGTGGATACCTTCTCCCAGGGCAATGGCATTGCCTTTTCCGGCGGCGCCTATCTCGTCCTCTGTTCGACGATCCTTTTGCTGATCGCTTCCTTGATTGTCATGCTTTGGAGTTCAGGTCCCGGATGGGCGCGGGGCATTCTCCTGTTCCTGATCTTCCTTGACCTTCTGGGCACAGGCGTTGCCGCCTATTTCCTCGATGCCTATTTGCTGCTCGCCGTCATGGCGCTTGGCTTCATCGCATGGCTTGTCGGTCTGTTCGCAGGCGGGAGCCGTAGCAGCCGAGGGAGGGTCGTGGCATGATCGCGAAAACGATCATCCTGGCGACCGCACTTCTCCTTGCAGGAGCCGTGATTGCCTCTTCCCAAGAGACGAACACGCAGCCCGCCGCCCCGGCCGCCAACCCGGAACAGCCGGCAAACCCGGCCAGTCCTCCTCCGAGCAATCACGCGCCCGATCCATGGATGAAACCCGACCTGTGGGCGACGTTCAACGGCGACCTGATGGCGCAGAAATACGCCATTCCCGACCAGATCACGCCGGACAATGTCAAGAATCTCACCAAGGCATGGGAATTCCATACCGGTGACGTTTCCGACGGCAGCGGGAACAAGCCCATGTCGGTCTGGTCGGCGACGCCGCTCTTCGTCAACGACACGCTCTATATCGGCACGCCATTCTACCGCATCATCGCCCTAGACCCCGGAACGGGTAAGCAGAAATGGGCCTTCGACCCGCATGCGGTCCTCAAGGCGCTGACCCAGCCCGATCTCAAGAATCGGGGGGTCGCCTATTGGCAGGCGGACAATCCGCAAAAAGGCGCCGCCTGCCAGAAGATCGTCTACATCGGCACGATGGACGCCAAGCTTTACGGCGTCGATGCGGATACCGGCAAGCCATGCGCCTCGTTCGGCAAGAACGGCATGGTCGATGTTAACCAGTGGAACACGATCAACAAGAAATGGCCGCTGTCGCTGTTGCAGCCGCCGACCGTCTACCACAATACGCTTTTCTTGGGCTGGGCCGGCCGCGACTGGACCGATCAGGCCGACCCGCCCGGAACCGTGTTCGCTCTCGACGCGCGGACCGGCAAGCTGAAATGGACGTTCGACGCGCTGCCCAAGGAAGCGATCCCGACAACGGGCACCGCCAACGTCTGGGCTTCGATGTCGATCGATCCCAAGCTTGGGCTGCTCTACATTCCGGTCAGTTCGCCGAGTCCCAACATGTATGGCGGCGACCGCAAGGAAAAGCTGCCGCTTGCCACGTCTGTGACGGCGCTTGACGTGGATACGGGGAAGGTGGTCTGGAGCCGCCAACTTGTCCATCACGATATATGGGACCTCGACACCAATTCGGCGCCGACACTGGTCGATATCAAGAAGGACGGCAAGACCATCCCCGCGCTCGTTCAATCATCGAAGCAGGGATTCCTTTACGTCCTCAACCGCAAGACGGGCGAACCGATCTATCCGATCGAGGAGAAGCCGGTTCCCAAGTCGGATGTGCCGGGCGAACAGGCGGCGGCGACACAGCCATATGTGGCGAATCCCGCTCCGGTGACGCCGGACAGATGGTCGGGCGTCTTTCCGCTTGCCGATTGGATCAGCTTGGGAGCTTGCAGCAGCGAGGCGGCGAAGCTTCGCGACGACGGCCGCTTCACACCACCCAGCCTGAAGGGCAGCATCATCTTCCCCGCCACAGCCGGCGGAACCGAATGGGGCGGCGGAGCCGTCGATCCAACGACCAACACCTATGTCGTCAATTCGAGCCGGGTGGTGCAGATCTATACGCTGATCCCGCGCAAGGATTATCAGCAGAAGGCGCAGAATGGCGAATCGGCCGGTTATTATCCGCAGACCGGCTCCCCTTACGGATTCAGGTTGCAGACTTTCCTCAACTGGGCCGGCATGCCGTGCTGGAAGCCGCCTTACGGCACGCTCGCCGCGTATGATCTCAATACAGGCAAGCGGCTGTGGAACGAACCATTCGGCGAAGTGCAGCGCTATGGCTTCTATATGCCGGATTCATGGGGCTCGGTGACAATCGGGGCGCCGGTGATCACCAAATCGGGGCTGATCTTCATCGGCGCGTCGATGGATTCGCGTGTCCGGGCGATCGATCTCAAGACGGGAAAGGTGCTGTGGCGGAGCCTCGTCGATGCGCCTGCGGTGGCGATGCCTGCCGTCTACACATACAAGGGGAAGGAATATGTCGTCTTCGTCGTCGGCGGCAATTCGATCCTGCTGCCGAAGGTGAGCGATCAGGTTATCGCCTACGCGCTGCCGAAATAATTCGGGGATCTCTGCGGTCGCCTTGCGAAGGAGCCTGAAGGCAGGCTCTTTCATCATGCCCGCGGGGACAATCTCACTGGATCTTCGGGGGCTGGCTCAGGTCTGGAGAAGGCGCCGGTGACGGAGCAGGCGCCGGCGCGGGCTGCTGCCCACCCAATCCCGGAGGCGGTCCGTTCAGAGTAGGCAGCGCGCCGCCAACGCCTGAGGGTACGTCGTCCTGACCGCCCGTGTTGCCGCCGAGCGGCGGCAGGCCCAACCCGCCGCCCAAGCTTGGCAACTGTATCTTGATCGTGTTCGGATTTACGGCCGGGAGTTCGGTTTTGTAGCGCGTAACCATTTGGGGAAAGGCGATGACGAGCGCCATCATCACGACCTGGATGAGCACGAAAGGTATCGCGCCCCAATAGATCTGACCTGTGGTGATGGGCTCCGTCCGCTTCTTCGTCACCTTGTCGATATAGGGGATCTTGGGCGCGACCGAGCGCAGATAGAAGAGCGAGAAGCCGAAGGGGGGGTGCATGAAACTCGTCTGCATGTTGACGCCCAGGAGCACGCCGAACCAGATCAGGTCTATGCCGAGTTTTTGCGCCGCCGGGGCCAGAAGCGGCACGATGATGAAGGCCAATTCGAAGAAGTCGAGGAAGAAGGCTAGGAAGAAGATGATGATGTTGACGACGATGAGGAAGCCGACCTCGCCGCCGGGAACCGAGGTCAGGAGATGCTCGACCCAAAGATGGCCATTGACGCCATAGAAGGTGAGCGAGAAGACACGCGAGCCGACCAGGATGAACAGGACGAAGGCGGAGAGCCGTGTCGTCGAGGCGAGCGCCTGTTCCACCGATTCCAGCGTCAGCCGGCGCTTCAGCGCGGACATGACGAGCGCTCCGACAGCGCCCATCGCGCCGCCCTCGGTCGGCGTGGCGATGCCGAGGAAAATGGTGCCGAGCACGAGGAAAATCAGCGCCAGCGGCGGAATGAGGACGATGATGACCTGCTGCGTGAGGTGCGACATCAGCTTAAGCTTGAGGCCGCGGTCGAGGATCGCCGCGAGATAGATCGCGATCGTCGCGACGACCATCGCCCAGATCCGCGCATTGTCGCCATAACGCGGCTCCAGCCACTGATAGCTGCCATAGGCGATGGCGCCGGTGGCGATCAGCGCGACGACGAGAGAGGTTACGCCGGAGCCGAGCGTCCTCGCTTCGAGCGGCAGGGCGGGGACCCATTTCGGCCTGACGATGGACATGATGAGAATGAAAAGCGCATAGAGGCCCGTCAGGACGAGGCCGGGAACCAGCGCGCCTTCATACATGTCGCCGACGGAACGGCCCAATTGATCGGCCAGCACGATCAGGACAAGGGATGGCGGGATGATCTGCGCCAATGTCCCCGAAGCGGCGATAACGCCTGAAGCCACGCGCCGATCATAGCCGTAGCGCAGCATGATGGGCAGCGAGATCAGTCCCATGGCGATGACCGACGCGGCCACCACGCCGGTCGTCGCCGCAAGCAGCGCGCCGACGAAGATGACCGCATAGGCAAGGCCGCCGCGAATGGGGCCGAAGAGTTGGCCAATCGTGTCCAGCAGATCCTCGGCCATGCCGGAGCGTTCGAGAATGATGCCCATGAACGTGAAGAACGGGACCGCGAGCAGCGTCTCGTTCGCCAGAACGCCGCCCCAGAAGCGCTCGGGCAAGGCATAAAGCAGATTCCAGGAAAGCGAAATGTCGCCGCCGGAATGAGGCGCAAGTTCGACGCCGATGAAGAAATAGAGGAGACCGTTCGCGGCAAGCGCGAAGGCGACGGGGTAGCCGAAAAGGAGGAAAAGGACGAGGCTGCCGAACATGATCGGCGCGATATTGGCGGCGATGAGTTCGAGCATCAGTTCGTCTCCGGCGTGGATACGTCTTCGAGCGGCGCGTGGGCGGAGACGTATGGCGCCGGGTCGGGAATGACGCCGCGCATCACGGCGATCTTCTTGATGATTTCGGAGACGCCCTGCAGCCAAAGAAGTGCGAATCCGATGAGAAGGAGCGACTTGGCCGGCCAGAGGATCAGTCCACCCGCATTGGTGGAAACCTCGCCGCTGCGGAAGGACAGCATGAAATAGGGCCAAAGATACCACACCATGAGCGTGGCGAAGGGCATCAGGAAGAGTGTATGCCCGATGAGGTCGATCCAGTGCTGCACGCGCCGCGGCCAAAGCCCATAGAGGATGTCGATGCGGACATGTTCGTTCCGTTGCAGCGTGTAGGCCGCCGCGAGCATGAAAGCGGCGCCGAACAGATACCATTGCAGTTCCAACCAGGCGTTGGAGGATTCGTCGAAGGCCTTGCGAATGACGGCGTTGCCCGCACTGACAATAGTGGCGGCGAAGATGAACCAGGCGACCCATCTTCCCACGAATGCCGTCAAACGATCTATGAGCCGCGACAGGCCGAGCAGCCATGTCATGCGCTTCCTCCCTTATCGGGCGATGTGCCAGGTTCTCGTTCTTGATGCGGCTACACCGCGTCCGTCGAGCCGAAGTGGTGAAGGACCGAGTCCTTAACCATTCGGCCGGCAGGCTGAATATCAGGTTTGTTACGGAGTGCAAACAAACTGACGCGATAGGTGTCACACGAAATCGCGGCCAGAAGCTTTCCCGCCGGTATGCGCGCTCAGATCCTCGAAGATGCGGTATCGTCGCTCGGTCGCAGCACCAGCAGGACCGTGAGGAAGACGAAGACGGCGGGGTCGCGCCAGTCATTTGGCAAATAGCCGGTCCAGAGCGCCTCCCCCATCCCTACCGCCGCTGCGCCGAATGCTGCTCGAAGAGGCGAGCGGTAGCCTCCGATCGCCGTCACGAAAAGGACCTTCAACCCAAAAATCAGCCCGGTTCCGAGGCTGATATTGCCGAAATAGATGGCTGCGAGACATCCGGCGAGTGCTGCCAGGAACGCGCCTGCAATTACGGAAAAGGCAAGGATGTATCCGACATCGATCCCGCACATCGACGCGGCGAGCGGGTCGTCGCTGACGGCCCTCCAGAACCGTCCCATACGCGAGCGTTGCAGGAGTGCGACGATAGCGGCGATCGCCAGCACCGCGACCGAAATGTCGATCAGTTGGATGACCGTCAACGTCACCTTGAAGCCGTTCCATTCGAGGAAGACGATGGGAATGGCCAGGATTGGCGGCAGCCAATAATCCCTGGTGTCAGAGGCGAGGCGGGCGAGTTCCAGAAGCACGATCGCGACGCCGAGCGTCGCCGCGACGATGGTGTTGGGCGAACTTTCGGACAGCGGCGCGAAGATACCGCGCGCCAATACGCTTCCAAGCAGCGCCGCATAGAGGAAGGCGGCGATGATGCCGATGGCAAGTGCGACCGGCCAGATCAGCCATAATTCGTCATAAGTGGCGACGGCGAAGAGGATCGCCATCTGCCCGCAAAAAGCAAAAACCGGTCCGTAGGCGAGATTGGTGCGCCGGATGACGCCATGCGTCAGGGAATAACCGAAGGCAAGCAGGGCATAGAGCGCGCTGCCGTGCAAGCCGTTCAGCACCTGCTGCAGGAAATAGGCCATTCATAATCCGCCGGAGCGCGTCAGGAAGTGGAGGATGAGCAAAGCAATCTAACTTGTCAAATGTATTTTACCAGTTAGAATCGTCCATATGACGATTGCGTGGACTCAACATAGATTTTCCGGCGGGGTATTGGCGCTCAATGTCACCAATACGGTGGTTCACCGCGACGATCCGGCATTGTCATTCGACCGGTTCGAAGAAGCGGGTGAGATCGCGCGTTTTGCCGAGGCGGCGAATGTCTATTGCGCCGACGAACTTGGCGGCCGTTCGCTTTCGGTTTCGCGTCCCGACGCCGCCGCGGAAAAAATCATCGCGCTTCGCGAGGCGACGGACCGGCTTTTTCGCCATGTCGCGGACAAGGGCACGCTGCAAACGGACAATCTTAGCGATTTCATGCTGGTTGTGGGAAAGGCGCTTGAGGGACATGGCGGCGCCGTCTCGCCGGACCGGCCGTTCGGAAATCCGGAGAAGCCACTGCCTTTCGAAGCCGGTGTCTCCTTCTCGGCGCTTTCGCTCCTTCAGCCGGACCGGCTCCGCCGGATCAGGGTATGCCGCAATTGTGCCTGGCTTTTCCTCGATCGCAGCCGCAATGCAAGCAGGCTTTGGTGCGACATGGCGGTTTGCGGCAATCGGCAGAAAGCGAAACGTCACTATCGGCGCCGGAGGGCGGAAAGGGGGGATGGATGATGAGACGGATGCGGGGAAAAAGAGACGCGGTCTGCCGCGTGGCTGTCCTGGGAGCGGTCCTTTTCTCCGCCGGTATTCTCGGCGCGTGCCGCGAATCAGGGGGCAAGGACCAGCTTTTCGCTATTTCCGGAAAGCTCTTCGAATTCAATTACCGCCTTGCGCAGGCCACCTATGTCGTGACCTTGAAGCCGCTCAAACCCATGGTGGAAGGACAAGTCGCAGTCGCCTCCTTTCAGAACCCGGCAGGGGGTGGCCCGATCGTCGTCAAGGAAAAGATCTGGCCGCAACTGCCGCATGTGACGCTCGATAGCCCCCCACTCACTTGCGTGGTCAAGAACAAGCCTTACCAGGTTTCGATCCGTATCGAGGATTCGAAGGGCAAGCTGCTACAGAAGCTCGATGCGACGATCACCTCCTCGCAAGACCAGAGCATCCTGCCGGACAAGCCGCTCGTGGTCGGGCCGATCTACGAACTCAATCCCGAACTGGCCGGGCACCCGGATGGCCGATTGCCGGGAACGCCCAAGCCGCATTGTCCGGCGGCGGCCTGAGATCGATCGTTTTGCGGTAGGAAGGTCGTTCCTCCTGTTCGTAACGACCCGATGGCGCTTGGCAGGCGCGGGTGTTCACGCCATGATCCCTGCCTCGGGATTCTTTTCATCGGAAATCCCGCAATTCGGTCGATCCGGATAATGGAGCAATGCGGTGACAATGCCGCTCCACCCGACATGGCAGGATATTGCGATCAGGCTCATCCTGACCGTCATCGCGGGCGCGGCGATCGGGTTGAACCGGGAGGCGCGGGGCCACGCGGCCGGCTTCCGCACGACAATCCTGGTGGGCCTTGCCGCTGCTATCTCAATGATCCAGGCCAACATCCTGCTTTCAGTGGAAGGAAAAGCTCCGGGCTCGTTCGCCACGATGGACATATTGCGGTTCCCGCTCGGCGTGCTGACGGGTGTCGGCTTTATCGGCGGCGGCGCCATATTGAAGCGTGGCAATTTTGTCACCGGCGTAACCACGGCGGCGACGCTATGGGCCATCACGGCAATCGGTCTGTGCTTCGGGGGCGGCCAGCTTGGCGTCGGCATTGCGGGAACGGTGCTGGCCGCCTTCACATTATGGGCGCTCAAATGGGTCGACCTTCGCATAGCGCGCGAACAAAGGGCGACCTTGACCATCCTCTCGACCGGCCTGTCAGCGCCGGAGGTCGATCGTACGCTTGCGGGCGCGGGATTTCGTGCCTATTTCGTCGGAAAGCGTCAGGCCCGGAATGCTGGTGATCAGCTGTTTTCCTTCGAGATATGCTGGACCGGTTCCGATCCCGCCGAAACGGCGAACCGGCTGTTGCGGCTTCTGGACGCGGACTACAAGGTCGAATCTTTCGAATTGGTCACGGAAATCGCCCACTAAGCAAAACAGGATCAGGGATCAAGCGCCGACACGTCAATGAACAGAGTGGCTGCGGAACTAATTTCAGTGCGTCCGAGCTGACCCTCCACGCACAATTATGACGGAATTCGCCTTCTATACGTCGCGTTGTTGCGCCTGCCGATTTTGTTTGACGCGTTGGGAAAGCGGCGAAAAACTGACATGAAGAAGAACTCCGCTGTCGAATCGTCGGCTGCCGGAGAGGAGACAGCCCGATGACTATCCATGGCGTTTCGCTCGACGATAAATACGATTTGTCGAAAGAACGTATCTTCCTCTCGGGCTCGCAGGCGGTCATTCGCATGCTGCTGATGCAGCGCGAACGCGACCGGAGAGCAGGAATCAGGACGGCAGGTTTCGTCTCGGGCTACCGCGGCTCGCCGCTTGGCGGGCTGGATCTTCAGCTATGGAAAGCCAAGAGCCAATTGGCTGCTTCCGATATCGTCTTTCAGCCGGGACTGAACGAGGAACTGGCGGCGACGGCCTGTTGGGGCTCGCAGCAGACCGAACTTCTCGGCGAAGGCCGGCATGATGGGGTTTTTGCGCTGTGGTACGGCAAGGGGCCGGGGGTCGATCGCTCGGGTGATGTGATCCGGCACGGCAATCTGGCCGGTTCTTCCAAATATGGCGGCGTTCTGGCGCTGATGGGCGATGACCATACCGCCGAATCATCGACGACGGCGCATGCGACGGAATTCGCGTTCATCGATGCGATGGTTCCCATCTTCAATCCGGCCGGCGTCCAGGAGATCATTGACTACGGCATCTACGGTTATGCGCTGTCGCGTTTCGCCGGCACCTGGGCGGCGATGAAATGCGTCAAGGACAATATCGAATCGACGGCCTCCGTCGATGTGTCGCTCGACAGGCTGAACGTGGTTCTTCCGGAAATCGACATGCCGTTCGGCGGGCTCAATATCCGCCATGAGATCGACATGCTCGGGCAGGAAGCCCGGCTGCACGAATACAAGCGCACCGCGGCCGCCGCTTTCATCAAGGCGAACAATCTCAACCACATCGTCTATTCGGGCGGGCGAACGCCCAGGATCGGCATCATCAGCGTCGGCAAGAGCTATCTCGACGTCCGGCAGGCGCTTGACGACATCGGCATAGACGAAAAGCGCGCCAATGAGATCGGCCTTCGCCTGTTCAAGGTCGGCTGTCCGTGGCCGCTCGACTTCGAACATGTCAGCCGGTTCGCCGAAGGGCTCGAAACGGTCCTCGTCGTCGAGGAGAAGCGGTCGCTCATCGAAGTCCAGCTTCGTGAAAGCCTCTATGGAACGGCGATGCAGCCTGAAATCGTCGGCAAGAAGGATGAGCGCGGCGAATGGCTCTTTCCCGCCAAGGGCGCGCTCGACCCGAACGACATCGCTATCGCCATCGGTGAACGCGTGCTGAAGGTGACCGGTCCCTCGGAAGAGATCGCCCAGCGCGTCAGCAAGATGAAGCAGTATCAGGCGATGCTCGCCGACACGCAGGATGTCGGCTCGCGCACGCCCTATTTCTGCTCAGGCTGTCCGCACAATTCCTCGACAAAGGTGCCGGAAGGTTCGATCGCAGGCGCCGGGATCGGCTGTCACTTCATGTCGCTGTGGATGGATCGCTCGACGGTAGGCTTTACCGCGATGGGCGGCGAGGGGGCGCAATGGATCGGCCAGGCGCCTTTTTCGAAACGCTCCCACATGTTCCAGAATCTGGGCGACGGGACCTATAATCATTCGGGACTGCTGGCGCTTCGCTTCGCGCTCGCCTCCGATGCCAACATCACTTACAAAATCCTTTATAACGATGCCGTCGCCATGACCGGCGGGCAGCCGCATGAAGGGCAACTGACGGTCGATGCCATTGCAAGGCAGGTGAGGGCTGAAGGCGTCGAACGGATCGCCATCGTCACCGACGAGCCGGAAAAGTATGCCGGACGGGTCGAGTTTCCTGCTGGCGCAACCGTCCACCACCGCGACCAGCTCGACCAGGTGCAACGCGAGTTGCGCGAGGTGAAAGGCGTCTCGGTGCTTCTCTATGACCAGACCTGTGCGGCGGAAAAACGCCGCCGGCGCAAGCGCGGGACCTTCCCCGATCCGGACAAGCGCATCATCATCAACGAGCTGGTCTGCGAAGGCTGCGGCGATTGTGGCGTCGCCTCGAACTGCGTCTCGGTGCAGCCGCTCGAAACTGAATTCGGACGCAAGCGGCGCATCGACCAGTCAAGTTGCAACAAGGATTTTTCCTGCGTCAACGGTTTCTGTCCGTCCTTCGTAACGGTCCATGGCGCGAAGATCCGCAAGGCCGAAGGCGTGGCGGGAGCCTCGGATCCGCTCGAGGGTGTTCCAGCGCCTGCAGCCTTTCCGCTTGGCGAAAACTGGGCCGGCATCGTCGACGGTATCGGCGGCACCGGCGTGGTGACGATCGGCGCCATTCTCGGCATGGCGGCGCATCTCGAAGGCAAGGGCTGTGGCATGATCGACATGGCCGGCCTTGCCCAGAAAGGCGGCGCCGTTTTCAGCCATATAAGGATCGCGAAAACGCCGGAGGACATCAACGCCATTCGCGTTTCCGCCGGCAAGGCGGATCTCATCCTGGGCTGCGATCTCGTCGTTTCGGGCGCCAAGAAGGTGCTCGCAGCCGCGCGGGTCGGCCAGACCGTCTTCGTCGCCAACACGGCGGAGGTGATGCCCGGTGACTTCGCGCGTTCGGCGGATTTCTCGCTGCCGACCGAAAGGCTGAAGAAGGCCATCCGCGAGGCTGCCGGACAAGACAATGCGCATTTCTTCGATGCGACACGCGCCGCGACCGTACTTTTCGGCAATTCGCTGGCGGCGAACATGTTTCTCCTCGGCCTGGCCTTCCAAAAGGGCGGGCTTCCGCTGTCGGCGGAGGCGATCGAGCGGGCAATCGAATTGAACGCCCAGGCGGTCGCGATGAATATTTCCGCCTTCCGGTGGGGACGCCGGGCAGGGCATGCTCCGGTTTCCGTGCGCAAGCTGGTGGATGATGCCGGGCCGAAAGCCGGCGATAACCACCCGGCAAGGACGCTCGACGAGATTGTCGATCGGCGAAGCGCCTTCCTGCGGGACTACCAGGACGCGGCCTATGCGAAGCGCTACGCCGATCTGGTCAAGGGGATGCGGGCAGCCGAGGAGCGCGCAAGCCGCGGTTCGACAGCGGTATCGGAAGCCGCCGCGCGCAACCTGTTCAAGCTGATGGCGATCAAGGATGAATACGAGGTCGCGCGGCTCTACACCGACGGCAGTTTCGCGAAACAGCTTTCCTCGACCTTTTCCTCCTATGACCGGCTCGAATTCCACCTCGCTCCGCCGATCCTGAACAGGAGGGACGCGAACGGCCGGTTGAGGAAATCGGCTTTTGGTCCGTGGATGATGAAGCTCTTCCGGATGCTCGCAGGGCTGAAAGGACTGCGCGGCACCGCCTTGGATATTTTCGGCTACACAGCCGAGCGGCGCATGGAAAGGCAGCTTCTCGCCCGATATGAAGCCGATCTAACGACGGTCCGTTCCGGTCTGGACGCTCGCAATATCGAGGCAGCCGTGGCGCTTCTTTCCGTTCCTTCGCTGATCCGCGGTTTCGGCCACGTAAAGGCGGAGAATGCCAAGACGGCCGAGGCTGAAAGGGAACGGCTGCTCGCCCGTTTCCGTAGGAAGGATACTGATCCGGAGGCATTGCAGGCGGCCGAATAACCCGGAGCATGGTGCGGTTGGTCGAATCGCGTCATGTTCCTATTTCTTGCGTGAGCCTGCTTCTTTCGAAAACCGCGCCCACTTTTCCGGGTCATGTGCTCGTGTTTTCGTAAATGCTCAAATAAGCGTTTATTAACAGGCGCGTGGCATGATCAGCTTCCATTCGGCGGATCAGGCGATGAGCAGATCAAAACCGGCAAATATCCCTGCCGACGTCTATATCCAGTTTGTTCGCTCTCTTTTCAACAGCGTGCATACCGTGCTCGTGGGCACGCTTATCCACACCGCGATCCTGCTGCTGGTCTTCTGGAAGAACGGTTCTCCTGTTTATGCGGGGATTGCCGCGGCGCTGTTTGGCATCGGCATTTGGCGGTATGCCAAAATGGTGGAATTCACGCGCTCCGGAACGATTGCCAATCAGGCCGACGCCGAGAAATGGGAGCGCAGCTACCTTTTCCAGGGAACTGTTCAGGCTCTCGCGATCGGATTTTTCTGCTTTACCGCCACTTATCTCGTAACCGACCCCTTTGCGGAGATGGCCGCCGTCGTCCTCGCTTTCGGCTCCCTCGTTACCGTGGCTGGACGCAATTATGGTTCGCGGCGAATGGTGCTGGTGTTCAGTTCGGCCTTTATCTGCCCTATTGGGATTGGCCTCATTTTGCGCGGAGAGATGCCGTATTTTCTTCTCGGCCTCGTCCTCATTCCCTTCTTCCTGATCGTCGTGGGTACCGCCGCCCAAGTTCGTGAAGTTCTGTTTTCAGCGGTTATCGGACACAGGCAGGCAAAACAACTCGCACAGCGGTTCGATCGTGCACTGAACACGATGCCGCACGGGCTAGTCATGCTCGATTCGCAGGGCAGGATTGCCGTTGCCAACGCGGAAGCGTCCCATATCGTCGCGGCTCGATCACCGGAAGTTCTCGTGGGCCGCACCCTCAAGTCGCTTATGATGCGGAGCGTCGCAGCGGGCCTGCTGGACTTGAAGGATTGCAATTTTGCCGAGGGGCAATTGGCGCGCGCGTTACGCGAGGGGCGCGATCGTAAGTTATTGTTGAGCTTCAACAATGGTCGCCATCTTGAACTCTCGTCGAGAGCTGGCGGCGACGAATTGGGCGTCGTGATTTTCGAAGATGTGACGGCGCGTATAGAAGCGGAAGAAAAGGTTCGCTTCATGGCGAGCTTCGATAGCCTCACCGGACTTGCCAACAGGGCGTTCTTCCACGAAACGGTGACAAATCTGCTTTCGCACGGAGATCGGCAGCGCCTCTGTGGCCTTGTCGTCTTCGATCTCGATGATTTCAAGACCGTCAACGACACGCTGGGCCATCCGGTCGGAGATGGCCTGATCTACGCCGCCGCGGAACGGCTCAATGTCTTCGCAAGCGACGATATCATCGTCAGCCGCTTTGGCGGAGACGAGTTCATGGTGTTTTTCAACGACGTCGAGGATCAGCGCGACTTCAGCCAAAATCTCGAAAAGATTTTCACCTCGTTGCAGGGGGATGTCGATATTGCCGGCAACATGTTGAAGATCCAATGCAGCGCCGGTGCGGTATTGGGCGCTGCTTGCGAAATCGATGTCGATGCGATGATCGTGAAAGCGGATCTGGCGCTTTACAGGGCCAAGGACGGGGGCAAGGCCGGATGGCGGCTGTTCGAAGCCTCCATGGACGCGGAATTCCGCAGCCGGCAAATCATGAAAGCCGATCTGAGAAGCACCATCGAAGCGAAGGGTTTGAGAGTCGTCTATCAGCCGATCGTCTCCATGGATTCCATGCGCATCTCCAGTTGCGAGGCGCTTTGTCGCTGGGATCATCCCGAACTGGGCCCCATTTCGCCCGCGGTATTCATTCCCCTGGCGGAAGAGATGGGCATTATCTCCGAGATTTCGGCTTTTGTGGTGGCCCAGGCATGTATCGAATGTGCCAAATGGCCGGAGCAGATCTCCGTTTCGGTCAACCTATCGGCAAAGGATTTCCGCGACCGCGCCATCCTGGACAAGATTCGCGACGCCTTGGAGACGGCGGGCCTGGCGCCGCATCGCCTGGAAATCGAGGTCACAGAAACCGCGCTTCTGGACGACAAGGCAGCGACGAGAACGCTTCTCGACGAACTGAAAGCGCTTGGCGTGCGAATTGCCCTCGACGATTTTGGCACAGGCTATTCGAGTCTCAGCTATCTCCACACGCTGCCGCTCGACAAGGTGAAGATCGATAGAAGCTTCCTTCTCGACGTGACGCGCAGCCGACGTTCGCTTGAACTCCTCAAGGGCATTGTCAATCTTTCGCGGCCGCTTGGCCTCAGCGTTACCATCGAAGGCATCGAAACATTCGAGCAGCTCAAGATTCTGGCGCTTGAGGTTAAGCCCGACCTCGCGCAAGGATTTCTCTTCGGCTCGGCCTTGACGGCTTCCGGTATCGATACGATGTCGAATACGGTTTGGCCCTTCGCAAGCGAAATAAGATCGGGACGCCGCGCTGCGCGTCAGTGATGGAGCTGCCAGCCTCCTCACATCAACATTAAGGTTAATTTTAGGTAAATACGAACTCTCAACCTTTTTGCTTTTATAAAATTAGGCCTTGGTTTACGCTTTATTAAAAAGCGGGGACGAGGGCATGAAAACCAATACCGAAAGGCATGAGACCGAGGGCGCTGCGGATGATTCCGGAGCGACAGTCTTCGCGCGTCATGTCCTCGAAATCATGGAAAACATAGAATATCGTCTTTGCGAGAGCGGAGAAGATTTGGAGAATATCTTCAGGCTTCGTTATAATTCCTATCTCGCTGTCGGTATGATCGGTCCCAACGACACACGCATGATCGTCGATACCTATGACGACATGCAGAATTCCTTCAATTACGGCGTTTTCTACGATGGAAATCTTGTCAGTACGATAAGGTTACAGCATGTTACTGCCGAGTTCCCTCGCTCTCCAAGCGTCACCGTATTCGGAGATGTTCTCGAACCGAGATTGGCCGCGGGAGAAACCTTTATTGATCCGGGGCGTCTCGCGGCCGATCTCGAATGGTCTTCCACCTTGCGCGTGCTGCCTTACATCACCTCCCGACTGGCCATGCTGGCCAGCCAATATTTCAATGTCTCGGCTTGTTTGCAGGCCATAAAGGCGGAGCATGCAGCCTTCTATAGACGCGTCCATGCCGCCGAGCCTCTGGTTCAAGCACGCGACTATCCGGGGCTGACTTGTCCGGTCGATCTGTGGCAGTCGCCCTGCCCGTTAATGTGGGAGCAGGGCATGAAAAGGTTCGCATTCTTCCGTTCGACACCGATGGAGGAGCGCTTGTTGTTCACCAAGTCGGGCGCCGGCTACCGGGCGCCCCTGACCGTCCTGCCAACCGCCAAATATCTCAGTTACGCGGCCTGAGGATTTTATAACGCGACGATTTCCGTGCTCGAGCGTTATTGCCTCACAGACAGATTTGAGCCGCAACAAGGTTGAACCAGATGCATCACGTGATGATCGCCCCACTCGTTTCCCTGATCGCAGGTATTCTCATTCTCATCATGCCGCGATTGCTCAACTATATCGTGGCGATCTATCTCATCATCGTTGGATTGCTCGGCCTGTTTCCGCATCTCGCGGGCTGATCGGGCCACTTTCAATACTTGCGCTGGATCGAACGCGCCGGAAGCCGGCGGCCCGCGTCAAATTGTGCGCTTCGAACGCCTCCCATTGCTCTCTGATCAGCTTTTCGCTATGTCGGAACAATGATTTGAGAAGGGGTTCGATATGGCAGATCATCCGCCCGCCATGCCGGCAGAAGTGGGCGCCGAGATGGATTATCCGCAGCATGAAAAGAGTTATCGACTTTTCGTTGCGCTGGCGAAATACGGCACATTGCATGTTCTTGCCGTCCTGATCGCCCTGGCGTTCGGGTTCTTCACCAGCGCCGGCTTCTTCTCCTCGCTCATCCTATTCATTCTGATATCGGCTGTCGGTATCTATCTGTTGCGGTCGGCGCCGGAGCATATCGCCTAACTGTCGGCTCGCAGCATAGCTTTCTTGCGCCCAACCGAGAGGGGATCAGCGGTGGGACAAACGGTTTTTATACCCAGGGAGCGTTCGCCGCTTGAACCGCGTGTTGCCGCTTCTCCGGATACGGTGAAGCGGCTTTCGATGCTCGGCTTCGATGTCGTGGTGGAGAGCGGAGCAGGCACCTTGTCGCGCGTTCCGGACGAGGAATTCGCCAGGGCAGGGGCCGCAATCGGCAAAAGCACGGACGCTGGAAAAGCCGATGTCGTGCTCAAGGTGCGGCGGCCGGACGACGATGAGATCGCGGGTTACAAGAAAGGCGCGATCGTCATCGCGACCATGGATCCCTACCAGGCGAGCGCGTCGCTCAACCGCATGGCGAAAGCCGGGCTGACGGCCTTCGCGATGGAGTTCATGCCGCGCATTACACGCGCGCAATCGATGGACGTTCTGTCGAGCCAGGCCAATCTTGCCGGCTATCAGGCGGTTATCGATGCGGCGGCCGAATATGATCGCGCGCTTCCGATGATGATGACCGCAGCCGGTACCGTTCCGGCGGCGAAGGTGTTCGTCATGGGAGCGGGCGTCGCCGGCCTGCAGGCGATCGCGACGGCGCGCCGTCTTGGCGCTGTCGTCACCGCAACGGATGTCAGGCCCGCCGCCAAGGAACAGGTCGCCTCGCTCGGGGCGAAGTTCATCGCCGTCGAGGACGAGGAATTCAAGGCGGCGGAAACGGCGGCCGGCTACGCCAAGGAAATGTCGAAGGAATACCAGGTCAAGCAGGCGGCGCTGACAGCGGAGCACATCGCCAAGCAGGATATCGTCATCACCACGGCGCTGATACCGGGTCGCCCCGCGCCGCGGCTGATTTCGGCCGCGGTCGCGGCGTCGATGAAACCAGGCTCGGTGATCATCGATCTCGCCGTCGAGCGCGGCGGCAATGTCGAGGGCGCCGAGGCCGGCAAGGTCGTCACTACCGGCAATGGCGTCAAGATCGTCGGCCATCTCAACATGCCTGGCCGGATCGCAGCGTCCGCCTCGCTGCTTTACGCCAAGAACCTCTATACCTTCCTCGAAACGATGGTGGACAAGAGCGCAAAGACGCTCGCGGTCAATTGGGATGATGAATTGGTGAAGGCCACGCTTCTGACGCGGGACGGCAGTGTCGTGCATCCGAATTTCGCCGCCGCGACGGTTGCCGAAGCGGCCGATGCGGCGCGACCAGTCGGAAAACAGAAGTCGGCTGCGGAAACCGCCGCTGCGCCCAAGCCGGCGCGGCCCAAGCGGCCAACCGCTTCCGCCAAGCCCGCCGTAGCGAAGCCCGCGGGCAGCAAGCCCGACGATACCGGGGGACCTGCCCGCAAGGCAGCGAAGCCGAGGGGGGAGAAGTGATGGACAAATCGGCCCTGCAACAGGCGCTCGACCAGCTGGACCATGCCGCTGCCGCGGTCCGCGCCGCTGCCAGCGGCGAGGGCGGCCACGCAGCCGATGTCGCCGGTGCTGCTGCGCATGCGGCGACAGGCGGGGCGATCGATCCGTTCATCTTCCGCTTCGCCATTTTCGTGCTGGCTATCTTCGTCGGCTACTACGTCGTCTGGTCGGTGACGCCGGCCTTGCACACGCCCTTGATGTCGGTGACGAACGCGATCTCCTCCGTCATCGTGGTGGGGGCGCTTCTGGCGGTCGGCATCTCGGCTTCCGGTTTGGCGACAGGTTTCGGCTTTGTCGCTCTGGTGCTCGCCTCGGTCAATATCTTCGGCGGCTTCCTGGTGACGCAGCGCATGCTTGCCATGTACAAGAAGAAAGAGAAGTGAGCCGATGTCCGTCAACCTCGCTTCCTTCCTCTATCTCATCTCGGGCATACTTTTCATTCTCGCATTGAGGGGCCTGTCGCATCCGACAACCAGCCGGCAGGGCAATCTCTATGGCATGATCGGCATGGCGATCGCCATCGTGACGACGCTGGCGCTGGCGCTGCCGTCCCCAGGGCGCTTCGGGCTGATCGTGCTCGGCATCGTTATTGGCGGCGGGGTCGGCGCTTTCATCGCGCGCAAGATCGCCATGACGGCGATGCCGCAGCTCGTCGCGGCCTTTCACTCGCTCGTCGGCCTCGCCGCGGTCATGGTGGCGGCCGGCGCGCTTTACGCGCCGGAAAGCTTCGGCATCGGTACGCCGGACGCCATCCGCACCGAGGCGCTGATCGAGATGTCGATCGGCGTCGCCATCGGCGCCATCACCTTCACCGGCTCCATCATCGCCTTCCTCAAGCTCAACGGCAATATGTCGGGCAAGCCAATCATGCTGCCGGCGCGACATCTCATCAATATCGTGCTGGCTGTGGTGGTTGTCCTGCTGATCGCGGCGCTGGTGACGACGCAAAGTCACGCCGCCTTCTGGCTGATCGTCGTCATCGCGCTGGCGCTCGGCATCCTGCTGATCGTCCCGATCGGCGGCGCAGACATGCCAGTCGTCATTTCGATGCTGAACTCCTATTCGGGATGGGCTGCCGCCGGCATCGGTTTCACGCTCGGCAATCTCGCGCTTATCATCACCGGGGCGCTGGTCGGCTCGTCGGGCGCGATCCTGTCCTACATTATGTGCAAGGGCATGAACCGCTCCTTCCTTTCCGTCATCCTCGGCGGTTTCGGAGGTGAAACTGCCGCGGCGGCCGATGACGGCATCGAGCGCACCGTCAAGCAGGGCTCAGCGGATGACGCCGCCTATCTGATGAAGAACGCACAAAAGGTCATCATCGTCCCCGGCTACGGTATGGCGGTGGCTCAGGCTCAGCACGCGCTGCGCGAAATGGCTGACAAGCTGAAGGCGGAGGGGGTCGAGGTGAAATACGCGATCCATCCCGTCGCCGGCCGCATGCCCGGCCATATGAACGTGCTTCTGGCGGAAGCGAATGTCCCTTATGACGAGGTGTTCGAGCTGGAGGACATCAATTCGGAATTCGCGCAGGCCGACGTCGCCTATGTCATCGGCGCCAACGATGTCACCAATCCCGCCGCGCGCGACGACAAATCCTCTCCGATTTACGGCATGCCCATCCTTGAGGTGGACAAGGCGCGCACCTGCCTCTTCGTCAAACGCTCGCTCGGTTCGGGCTATGCCGGCATCGATAACACGCTGTTCTACAAGGACGGTACGATGATGCTTCTCGGCGACGCCAAAAAGATGACGGAAGATATCGTCAAGGCCCTCGCGGAGTGATCCGCCATCACTGTTTCAATGTGAAACCGGCGATGCCTCCCAAAGCACCGCCGGCTTTTATTGTCCTCAGCCATCATGAGGAAGCGCTAACCCTGCGCGTTTAGAACGTGATCCGGAAGGCTGGATACCGGTTTCCCGAAAAGATCATGCTTAAACGAAGAGATAAAAGCATAATGCGATTCAACCCGATCGCTTCATCTTCTAGAGCGTCGGACGCTCGGGTTGAATCGTGAAGGATTCCGCTGATGTTGGTTTTGTGATTCACTTCCTTATGGAGGTGATTTGCGATGCCCAAACCCTATTCGCTGGATCTGCGTGAACGCGTAGTGCGGTTTGTCGA
>DASZUG010000047.1:0-51803 GCA_035547755.1 Rhizobiaceae bacterium | reverse complement strand
ACAACGTGCCCGTCGACGAGGAGCGGGCGCAGTCGCTCCTGAAGCTCGTCTCGGTTCTGGAAGACGACGACGACGTGCAGAACGTCTATGCCAATTTCGAGGTAGACGACGAAACCATGGCGAAGCTCTCGGCGGCGTGAGCACGCATCGCCACGACCATTCAACTTGAAATTGCCAGCCGCTCCAATCTCGGTCATGATCGCTCCGGGATCGGGGGATATTCATGGACGACCAAGCGGCGGTATCGCCTCGTGCTGGATTCTGGAGGCGCGCTGTTGCGCTGGCGGTAGATTCCCTGATCATACTGCTTCCTGCCCAGTTACTGGTTGCATTGCTGTTTTTCTGGACGAATGGGGAAATCCAGGGGAATTTTGGGATTGAAGCACAGAATTGTGTTGCGACCACCTTTCCTGTCGGCTTGCAGACCGTGATCTCGAATCCCACAGGCGTCGTGGATTGCCGCAAGTCTTTATTTGGCTTGGACACGTCACGTGTCTTGATTGTCAGCCGCGTTACGCCCGGAGATATCGTTACCAAAGGCGTGTCCGAGACTTTCTGGCTTGACGCCGACGGTCAATTGACGGATCGCCCCGGACACGATGTCGGTTGGGCAGCCCTTATGCTCCTCTTTTGCTATTTGCTTTTCTTCGAGGTTCGAACGGGTGCGGGGCTTGGTAAACGGCTGATGTCGATCCGTGTTGCCGACGCCAGGACGCCCGATCGACCGGGGGTCCCCATTGCGAAGGCTTTCGGCCGCTACCTGCTAATATTTGCGGCAGTTATACCGTCGTTGCTTGTTCAGGTGTTTTTTCTTCTACGCAACAAGGACCTTGACTCCCTCGATCGTCTGGTCGGTTCGCCAATTTATCTGGCAAGCTCTTACGGAGCAGGTTTCCTGGGGCTTTTGTGGCTGCTATGGATGGTGGTCGCGGTTTGCCGAAAGCGCGATCCTGTCAACGATGTGCTGGCCGGGACAGTCGTAATTCGCGCTCGATAGTTATGAACTGACCATGACAAGAGAACCGGTCGTCTCCATCACCTATTGCACGCAATGCCAGTGGCTGCTGCGGGCCGGCTGGATGGCGTAGGAACTGCTCTCCACCTTCGGCACCGACCTCGGCAAGGTGGCGCTGGTCCCCGGCACCGGCGGTGTGTTCGAAATTTCCTGTGACGGCGTTCTCGTCTGGGAGCGCAAGCGCGACGGCGGCTTTCCGGACGCCGCGCGGCTGAAGCAACTCGTGCGCGACGTGATCGATCCCGAGCGCGATCTCGGGCACGCGGAACGGAACTCGAAGAAAGACGGATAACCAAGCGTTCTTTAAGGCTCGCTGCGCTCGCACCTCAGGATGAGGGAGTTCGGTGCTGTTTCGTCGGTGCCAAGGTCCGCAGGCGAGAAAGCCATGCTGGGTACAATAGTTCGGGATGACGAGCGCCAGCGCTCCTCATCCTGAGGTGCGAACCCGAAGGGTGAGCCTCGAAGGACGCACGGAAATACCGCTATTCCTGCTTCGGCGTCTGCTCGGGCACCTGGCCCGGCTTGATGACCGGCATTTCGCCGGTGTCGGGCGCCGGCTTCACCAGTCCCTGATCGTTCACATCCGGGGGCTGCAGTACGCCGCCGCATTTGCCGAGCTTCCTGGTGATCGATCCGGTCTTGTCGCCCGACTGGTCCGATTTCTTCTGGTCGGGCCGTGCCTGGCAGTTTTCCTGCGTGGATCGGGACTGATCATTTTGGTTCGGCTTCGCCGGGCCTGCCGCCAAAACGGGGCCGGCCGCCAATGTCATCGCAATGGCTGCCAGGCCGCCCAGCGGGAATAGGGAGTGCCGTCTCATAGGAGCGTCTCCTTCGGTTAGTGCTCCCTTCGGCAGGCCAATGGCCGAGACGGGCTTTGGTTCCCCCGCCAAGTGCCGCATATGCACCAACAAAAAACCCGCCACGAGGGCGGGTTTTCGCTGAATATGAAGAGCGGCTCAGATGCCGAGGCCTTCGTAGCGCTTCTTGAACTTCGACAGGCGGCCGCCGCGGTCGAGCAGCGTCTGCTGGCCGCCGGTCCAGGCCGGATGCGTGGTCGGGTCAATGTCGAGATGCAGCGTGTCGCCTTCCTTGCCCCAAGTCGAGCGGGTCTCGTATTCGGTGCCGTCGGTCATGATGACCTTGATCGTGTGGTAGTCGGGATGGGTGTCGGCTTTCATCGTCTCTATCCGGGTTCTGCGGGCGCCGATGCCTGCGGCGATGTCGCCCAGTGGTCAAAACTTGAAGCCGCAGCCATTGAGGGCTACGGCTTTCGAAGGGTCGGCGCCGCCTATACATCAGCCGGCCTCCTGGCACAAGATCACCCGCACGGCGAATGAAGACGGAGCCGAAAGAGACATGGCGGACGCGAAATCCGACGCATCGGCCGATGAACAGGAACGACGCCGCCGGTCGCTGAAGCCGCTGAGGAGGCTTGCGCCCTACCTGGCGCGCTACAAAGCCAAGGTGGCCGGGGCACTGTTCTTCCTGGTGCTGGCGGCGGCGACGACGCTGTCTCTGCCGCTTGCGGTGCGACGCATGATCGACAGGGGCTTCACGCATTCCGACAGCACCTTCATCGCCGATTATTTCGCGGCGCTGATCGGGATCGCGGCGGTGCTGGCGCTCGCCTCGGCGGGCCGCTACTACTTCGTCATCACGCTCGGCGAGCGCGTGGTCGCCGATCTCAGGCGCGACGTTTTCACCCATGTCACCCGGCTGTCGGCGTCCTTCTTCGACCGGGCGCAATCGGGCGAGATCGTTTCGAGGCTGACGGCCGACACGACCCAGATAAAATCCGCCGTCGGCCCGACGGCATCGGTGGCGCTGCGCAACATCATCCTCAGCGTCGGCGCCCTCATAATGATGCTCTATACGAGCCCGAAGCTGTCGGGACTGGTGATCGTCGCCATCCCCGTCATCGTCGTGCCGCTAATCGCCTTCGGCCGCTCTGTCAGGCGCAAGTCCCGCCAGGCGCAGGACACGCTCGCCGAGGCGACGGCTTTCGCGAGCGAGCAGATCGGTGCGATGCGGACGCTGCAGGCCTTCACCAACGAGGCCATGGCGAACGGCCGCTTCGGCAAGGCCGTGGAGGCTGCCTTCCGCGCCGCGCAATCCTCGATCCTGGCCCGCGCCTTCCTTACCTTTCTTGCCATCTTCATGATCTTTTCGTCCGTCGTCGCGGTGCTGTGGTTCGGCTCCGCGGACGTGCTTTCCGGCCGCATGACGCCCGGCACGCTCAGCCAGTTCCTCATCTATTCGGTGCTGGCGGCGACCGCGCTCGGCTCGCTTTCGGAGGTGTGGGGCGACCTGTCGATCGCGGCGGGCGCCGCCGAACGGCTCTCCGAGATTCTGGCGGAGGTGCCGGCCATCGCCGCGCCCGCGCAGCCGGTCCGGATGCCGGCCGGACCGGCCGGCATGGTCCGGTTCGAGGACGTTTCCTTCGCCTATCCGACGCGAACCTCGCAGGCAGCGGTATCGGAGCTTTCGCTGACGGCACAGCCGGGGGAGACGGTGGCGATCGTCGGGCCTTCGGGCGCCGGCAAGAGCACGGTCTTTTCGCTGATCCTGCGCTTCTACGATCCGGATCGCGGCACGGTGCGCATCGACGGCGTCGACCTCCGCGAGGCCGATCCCCACGAGGCGCGCGCGCGCGTCGCGATCGTGCCGCAGGACGTGACGATCTTCGCGGCGACGGTGCGCGAGAACATCGGCTTCGGCCGACCCGGCGCCTCCGATGCCGAGATCGCGCAGGCGGCGAAAGACGCGCTGGCGGATGAATTCATCCGCGGCATGGAGAAGGGCTACGACACGATGGTCGGCGAGCGGGGCGTGACGCTTTCCGGCGGCCAGCGCCAGCGGATCGCGATCGCCCGTGCTATATTGCGCGACGCGCCGATCCTGCTCCTCGACGAGGCGACCTCGGCGCTCGACGCGGAAAGCGAGACGCTGGTGCAGACCGCGCTCGAACGGCTGATGAAGGGCCGGACCACGCTGGTCATCGCGCACCGGCTGGCGACCGTGCTCAAGGCCGACCGAATCCTCGTCATGGACCAGGGCCGTATCGTCGAGGAAGGTACGCATCGGAGCCTTGTCGCCAAGGGCGGCATCTATGCGCGCCTCGCCAGGCTGCAGTTCGAGCACGGCGCGGAGGCGCTGCAGCGGGTTGCCGGATAGGGCGCGGCAGGCCGTGCGCCGATCCGCAAGCGGAACCGGCAGGAGTTGCGACCGGTGCGGGTTCATCAACCAAAGGTGACCCGGCGCGAGGCGCCGAACGGTTCATCCGCCGGCGCAATTCGGCTACCAAGTCGCGGATAGCTTCCTGAGGCTCATAGCGGGGCGGTTCATGATCGCGAAAATCCTGGTGGTTCTGGTCATCCTGATCCACGTCTATATCGTGGTGCTGGAGATGCTCCTGTGGAACACCGCCTTCGGGCGCCGGGCATTCGGCCTGTCGGAGGAGTTCGCCAGGAAGACGCGGGCCCTGGCCGCCAACCAGGGCCTCTACAATCTGTTCCTGGTGATCGGCCTTCTATGGGGGCTGAGCTTCGGCCCGAGCGGCGAACTGACGCGCGTGATCTTCCTCGGCTTCATCTCGATCGCCGGAATATTCGGCGGACTGACGGTGAACGGACGCATCTTCCTCATACAGGGCCTGCCGGGACTTCTGGCGCTCGCCGCCACCTGGTACCGGATTTGAGCGGAAGAATGAGGGCACCCGACGGCGCGCCGTTCGCCGCGCATGCGCAGGGCGTAACGCTTGCCGTCCGGCTGACGCCGAAATCCGGCCGGGATCTGGTTGAAGGTATCGGGGCGGGAGCCGACGGCCGGTCGCATCTGAAGGTGCGCGTGCGGGCGCTGCCGGCCGATGGCGCCGCCAATGAGGCGCTTGCCAGGCTCCTGGCCAAATGGATCGGCGTGCCGCGCGGCGGCGTTTCCCTCCTTTCGGGCGCGACGTCCCGGAGCAAGGTCGTGCTCGTCCAAGGCGATGCGAGGGAACTGGCGGAAAGGCTGCGCCGCCTGCTCAGCGCTCGGTCAGCTTGAGTTCGATGCGGCGGTTCTTGGCGCGTGCCTCGTCCGTCTCCTGCGGATCGAGCGGCTGATACTGGCCGAAGCCGGCAGCCACCAGCCGGTCGGCCGGGACGCCGTTGGCGATCAGGAATTTCACAACGGCGATGGCGCGGGCGCTGGAAAGCTCCCAATTGTCGTGGAAGCGGCCGTTGCCGGAAAGCGGCACGTCGTCGGTATGACCGTCGACGCGCAGCACCCAGTTGATCTCCGGCGGAATCTCTTTCTGCAGGTCGATGAGCGCGTCGGCGAGCTTCTTCATCTCGCCCTGGCCGGCGTCGTTGATCTGGTCGGAGCCGGAGGGGAACAGCACTTCCGACTGGAAGACGAAGCGGTCGCCGACGATGCGGATGTTCTTGCGGTCGGCGAGGATTTCACGCAGACGGCCGAAGAAATCCGAGCGGTAGCGGTTCAGTTCCTGGACCCGCTGGGCGAGCGCGATGTTCAAGCGTCTGCCGAGGTCGGCGATCTTGGTGTTCGATTCCTTGTCCTTCTTCTCCGAAGCGTCGAGCGCGTCTTCGAGCGCTGCAATCTGAGTCCTGAGCGCCGCGATCTGCTGGTTGAGGAGTTCGACCTGCGACATGGCGCGCTGGCTGATCTGCTTCTGGTTGTCGAGTTCGCCCGAGAGCGTGGTAATCTTCGCGTTGGCTGCGTTGCCGGCGCCCGATCCTTGCGTCAGAAGCTGTTGCAACCTGGATTTTTCCGCCTGCGCGGCAGAAAGAGACGCCTGCAGGTTGGCAAGCTGGTCCTGCGCATCCTGGTTGTTCGATTTTTCCAGCGCCAGGAGCTGGGTCAGTTGGTTGATCTGCGAATTCAGCTTGTCGAGAACGGCATCCTTCCCGTTGATCTCGCGGTTCAGCACGAATTGCACGAGCACGAACACCGAAAGCAGGAACATGATCGCCAGGAGGAGCGTCGACAGCGCATCGACGAAGCCCGGCCAGTAATCGACGCCATGGGCGGTGCGGCGACCGCGCGCGAGCGCCATTTACAATGGCTCCCGGTTCTTGAGCGATTCCGCGATCCGGTCGAGCGTCGCGCGCAATTCCTTCTGTTCGTCGGACTGCGCCTCGACCCAATCGCGCATGATCTGCTGCTCGCTTCGCATATTCTTGACGAGACCGGAGATGCCGTCGGCGAGATTGGCCATGGCGGCGGCCATGCGCTGGTTGGAGCCGCCGGTCTCCTGCACCGCCCGGAGCTTTTCCGACAGCGCCCGGATCTCCTCCGCCGAACTGCCCTTTATCACTTCGCCTGGAAGCTCGGAACTAAGGTCGGTGACGGAAGACAGCCAGTTTTCCAGTTCCGTGTAGAAGCGGTTCTGGGCGCGGCCGGACTGGAGATCGAGGAAGCCGAGCACCAGTGAGCCGGAAAGGCCGAGCAGCGACGACGAAAAGGCGGTTCCCATGCCGGCAAGCGGCGCCGCGAGCCCGGCTTTCAGCGAATCGAGAATATCGGCGGCGCTTCCAGACCCTGGATCGAGGGACTGGATGGTGGTGCCGATCGACGCGATCGTGCCGAGCAGGCCCCAGAAGGTGCCGAGCAGGCCGAGAAAAATGAGGACGCCGATCAGGTAACGCGCAATATCGCGGCTTTCGTCGAGCCGTGTGGCGAGTGAATCCAGGATAGAGCGCAGGGAACTCGTCGTCAGGGCCGTCGAGGAGGAACGCGACAAGAGGGCCTTCATCGGCGCGAGCAGGAGAGGGTCGCCGGCCTCGTTTCCGGCGCGGAACGAATTCACCCAGCGTATCTCGCGGAACAGCCGGCCGACCTGCTGGAGAGCGAGCAATATGCCGATGACGAGAACGCCCAGGATCAGGCTGTTCAGGCCGGGATTCTCATTGAAGGCATGCGATAATTGCCGGAAGAGGATGGCTGCCAGGAAACCCGTGATGATCAGGAAGATCACCATGGTCATGAGGAAGACCCGCGGGCTGGAGAGCCTGTACGGGTCGTATTCGTATGAACCTCCTGCGCCCGCTGTCGAAAATTTGAACAATGCCATTCCGCTATCGCCCTTTGGCCGCCTCGCCATTTGGAATGAAACGCCGCCCGTCCGGGGACGGTCTACGCGACACCGCCTCTCTCCGGAAACACCAGCATGAACGCGCCCGAAAAGCGAGTCGCTTCTTGCAATTTTGCAGCGCAGCTCAGATGCGGGAAATTATAGCCGGAATTGTGACCAAAAGCGAAGCCAATGAAGGCGGCGGCTTTATTCGGCAAGAGGCGGAGGAGCGTCCGCCAGATCGCCATCAGCGGATCGGCTTCGCCAGCGTCTTCAGAAGCGCACCGTGGATGATCTCATTGCCTGCGACGATCATCTCGCCCGAGAAGATATCCTGTCCGCCCTGGCCGTCGGTAATGAAGCCGCCCGCCTCGCGGATCAGAAGCGCGCCTGCCGCGATATCCCAGGGAAAAAGCGCGCTTTCCCAGAAGCCGTCATAGCGGCCCGCCGCGACATAGGCGAGGTCGAGCGCCACGGCGCCGAAGCGGCGCACGCCGGCGACCTCGCCCATGACATTGCGCATTTCGACGAGGTAATTGCCGTGATGGCCGCGGCCGATATGGGGAATGCCGGTGCCAACGACCGCATCCGACAATTGCCGCCGGGCCGCGACGCGCAGGCGCCGATCGTTGAGGAAGGCGCCGCCGCCGCGCTCGGCGGTATAGAGTTCGTCCATCGCCGGATTGTAGACAACGGCGGCGGTGAGGACGCCCTGCCTCTCCAGCGCGATCGAGATCGCGAACACAGGAATGCCATGGAGGAAATTGGTCGTGCCGTCGAGCGGATCGACGATCCAGCGATGCTGGTCGTCGCTGCCTTCGACCGCGCCGCGCTCCTCCATCAGAAAGGAATAGCCGGGGCGGGCGCGCGACAGTTCGTTGAAGAGGATCTCCTCGGCCTTGCGGTCGGCCTGACTGACATAGTCGCCCGGACCCTTCAGCGAAACCTGCAGGTTCTGCACTTCGCCGAAATCGCGCGCCAGCGAACGGCCGGCCTTGGTGGCAGCCTGGACCATGACGTTGAGAAGGGCGGAACGGGCCATGGTGGAGCGGCTTTCGTTGGTGGCAGTTGGACCGTTTATGGCGGCAATCGGCAATCGGCTGTCGGGATTTCTCCAGTTTGGTTTCGACTGCCTATTGTCGACTGCCGCTTAACCTCAGTCCGCCCGCCTCAGATACGTAATCTCGTTGGTATCGACGATGATACGCTCCCCGGCGGAGATGAAGGGCGGCACGAGGACGCGTATGCCGTTCTCCAGCACCGCCGGCTTGTAGGATGATGCGGCCGTCTGGCCCTTCACGACCGGGTCGGCTTCCGAAATTTCGAGCGTCACCTGGTCTGGAAGAGAGATGCCGATCGGCCTCTCCTCATAGAGTTCCACCGTCACCTGCATGCCGTCCTGCAGGAAGGCGGCACGGTCGCCGACGAAATCCTTCTGCAGCTCCAGCTGCTCGTAGCTTTCGGCGTCCATGAACACGAGCGCATCGCCCTGTTCGTAGAGGAAGGTGAAGTCCTTCTGTTCGAGCCTCACCTTTTCGACCGTCTCGGCCGAGCGGAAGCGCTCGTTGAGCTTTGTTCCATCGATGAGATTCTTCAATTCGACCTGGTTGTAGGCGCCGCCCTTGCCGGGCTTCACCGAATTCGTCTTCACAGCCACCCACAGGCCGCCATTGTGCTCGATGACATTGCCGGGACGGATTTCGTTGCCGTTGATCTTCGCCATGGTATCGCTTTCGGAAGAAAACCTTCATGCCGGAATATGATCCGGAGAATTTGCGCGCCTCAAGACCATAAAATTCACCGGGAAGCAAGGCCGTCGCCCCGTGGCGAACGGAACTTACTTCAGCCGGTTGGCGCGCTCGATCGCCTTTTTCTGGTCATCGGGCGACAGGCCGCTGTAGAAAACATCCATCTCGGGATCGCTCAGCCCGGCACGCCGCGCGATGATATACCATGCGGCGGCTTGGATCTTGTCCGCCTTGGTGCCGATGCCGTTGAGATAGAGCTTCGCGAGGCGGTTCTGGGCGGCGACATTACCACCCTCCGCCGCGACCTTCAGCCAGTCGAAACCGGCCTTGACATCCTGGGGGCCGCCGCGTCCCTCGACCAGCCATGTGCCGAAATCGAGCTCGGCCGTGTCGTAGCCCTGGCGGGCGGCCAGAAGCAGCCATTTGCGGGCTTTCGCGTCGTCTTGCGGCAGGTCGCCGACACCGTTGGCATAGCCTTGCGACATGGCATATTGCGCGTCGGCCAGGCCGCCCTCGGCGGCTTTCCGGTAGTAGACGAAGGCGCGCGCCAGACCCTCCGAACCCGGATTGCGCGCGGACACCATCTGGGCATAGTTGAATTGCGCCTGGAGGTTGCCGGCATCCGCGGCTCTCTTCATCAGTTCGAACACCTCATCGGGTTCCTCTCCCGGAGGCTTGTTGCCCATCAGGATGAGCGCGTAGCGGAATTCCGCATCGGGCACCCCCTGCTGGGCCGCCTTGCCATACAACTCTTTCGCCTTTTCCGGATTGCGCGGGACGCCGAGGCCACGGGCGTAGATCTCCGCGGCCAGGGTCTGCGCCGCGGCATCGCCTGCCTCCGCCCGTGGCAACGCCAGGCGGAGCGCGGTCAGATAAAGGCCGCGCTGATAGGCGCCATAGGCCATGTCCGGGGGGCGTGCGCCGAAGCGCGACGGATCGACCTTGACGGCAGGCGTCTTGCCGTTCAGCCGATCCTGCAGGGCGGGATTGTCCGCCGCTTTTCCGGAAGCGCCCCCGGCAAGAATGAAGACACAGGCGAGCGGTCCAAGAAGGGCACGCGCGGCAGGCATATCAGGCCCCAAAGACCGGCGCATGTCGATTGAGGAGCGCATTGACCGCCGCTACGCGTTCGGCGGCGTCAGCGCCTTCCGCGAATATCGCGTTTGAAAGAGCGACGAATTCCGCTCCGGTCTCCGCCACCTTTCGCGCCGAGATGATGTCGCTGCCGCCCATGACAATGCACGGAATCTCGACGAGCGACGCCCACCATTCGCCGAGCGAGAGATTGCGAGGATGCGGCTCGGGCGCGGTGTCGTAACCGAAGCGGCCGAAAAAGATGTAATCCGGCCGCGCTTCGCCGATTTCCATCGCCTCGTGGCGTGTCTTGGCGCCGCCCGCGCCGACGATCATCCGCGGTTGAAGCCGCTCGACCGCGTCGGCGATTTCGCGGGAGTCCGATTCGAGATGGATACCGTCGGCGCCGACGCGCCCGGCAATGCGTGTGTCTCCGGCAAGGACGATTGCGATATCGCTGCCGTCGAGCCGCTCGATGACGCGCTCCGCCCTCTCCTGATAGCCGGCCTGATCGTGATCGTAATCCGGCAGGATGACGGAGGCGACATCGCCTCCAGCGACGGCATGCGCGATCGTATTGGCAAGCATGCCCGCATCGCCCAGCTTCGGGGCGATCAGGACAAGGCGGCAGCGATTGGGCGTCTTTGCTGATGTCATGGCGAGTGATTGCCCTATGCCGGGGGATCATGTTGGGATTGCGGCATAAAGCAAGGCCCGTCTCTTGAACAGGGTGGGTGTCTTGGACAGGAATGCGTGGCCCTGCCACTCGCCAAGTACGGCGTACACGGCTATGAAGCCTTCTTTCAAAAGGCATTCATGATAGATCTTCTGCACAACCCCCTTTTCTTCGCCACCGCCATTCCCGCCGTTATCCTCGTCGGTCTCTCCAAGGGCGGGTTCGGCGGCGCCATGGCGGTCGTCGGCGTTCCGCTGATGGCGCTCGCCATTCCGCCGGTGCGGGCCGCCGCGATCCTGTTGCCTATCCTCATGATGATGGATGGCGCGGCTCTTTGGGCATGGCGCCATGGCCCCCGCGATCTCAAGACTTTCAAGAACGTGCTGCCGGGAGCGGCGATCGGTGTCGGCTTCGGCTGGCTCGTGGCGGCGATAGTGACGGAAGCCATGGTCAAGCTCATCGTCGGCCTGATCGCGTTCGGGTTCGTCGCAAGATGGCTCTGGCAGAAGCTCGCGAGGCGCGAAAAGATCCACGCCCACAATGCCGTAACAGGCACGTTCTGGGGAGCGCTGTCGGGCTTCACCAGTTTCGTCGCGCATGCCGGCGGACCAGCCTATCAGGTCTACACGCTGCCGCTGAGGCAAGACCCAAAAACCTATACAGCGACGATCGTGGTCTTCTTCGCGATCGTGAACGCGATGAAGCTGATCCCCTATTTCGCTCTCGGCGAACTCGATACGAGCAATCTCCTTGCCGCCTTCTCCCTTGCGCCGGTCGCCATCGTCTCGACCGTGGCGGGCGCGGCCGTGGTGAAGCGCATGCGGGCGGAGATATTCTACCCCATCACCTACGGGCTGGTTTTCCTACTTTCGTTGAAGCTGATCTATGACGGCACGGCGGGGCTGTAGGCCGATAGCTCCGGCACGCGCTCTTCTTCCTCGCGCGCCACTTATTTCTGCGATGACGCCAGCCTCAGGCTGTGCTTAATCATGGGGCAAAGGGAGGCAGCCATGGCCAATATCTTCGAACAGGATCTCGACCGGAACCCGGCCAATTACCAGCCGCTTTCGCCGCTTTCCTTCCTCGAACGCGCGGCGCGGGTCTATCCGGACGTGACGGCGGTCATCCATGGCTCCTATCGCATCAGTTATCGCGATTTCTTCAGGAGATCGCGCCAATTGGCGTCGGCGCTGGCAAAGCGCGGCATCGGCAAGGGCGACACGGTGACGGTGATGCTTTCCAATACGCCGCCGATGCTGGAGGCGCATTTCGGCGTGCCGATGACGAAAGCGGTGCTGCATTCGCTCAATACGCGGCTCGACGCCGCAATCATCGCCTTCCAGCTCGACCATGCCGAATCGAAGATCGTCATCGTCGACACCGAATTCTCCGCCGTCATGCGCGAGGCGCTGGCGCTCGCGAAAGTCACTCCGCTCGTCGTCGATTTCGACGATCCCGACTATCCCGCCGACGCGCCGCATCCGAAAGGCGGCCGGACTGGCACGCTCGATTACGAAGCGTTCCTTGCCGGCGGCGATCCTGATTTTCCATGGTCGCTGCCCGATGACGAATGGGATGCCATCGCGCTCAACTATACGTCAGGCACGACCGGCAATCCCAAAGGCGTCGTCTATCACCATCGCGGCGCGGCGCTGATGGCCTATGCCAACACCATTCATGCGGGGATGAGCAAGCATCCCGTCTATCTTTGGACGCTGCCCATGTTCCACTGCAATGGTTGGTGCTTCCCCTGGACGCTTGCCGTCCAGGCAGGCACGCATGTCTGCCTGCGCTGGGTGAGGGCCAAGGCCATGTATGACGCGATCGCGGATCACGGCGTCACCCATCTCTGCGGCGCGCCGATCGTCATGAGCACTCTCATCAACGCCGCCGAGGAGGATCGTCGCGACTTTCCACAGACCGTTACCTTCAGCACCGCCGCCGCGCCGCCGCCGGAAGCTGTGCTCGCCGGCATGGCGGATGCCGGCTTCGCCGTCACCCATCTCTACGGACTGACGGAGACCTACGGGCCTGCCGTTGTCAATGAATGGCACGACGAATGGAGCGGCCTCGACAAGGCCGGCCAGGCGGCGCGCAAGGCGCGGCAGGGCGTGCGCTATGCAGCGCTCGATGAACTGGCCGTCATCGACCCGGCGACGATGCTGAAGACCCCCGCCGACGGCGAGACGATCGGCGAGGTCATGTTTCGCGGCAATATCGTCATGAAAGGTTATCTCAAGAACAGGAAGGCGACCGAGGAGGCCTTTGCCGGGGGCTGGTTCCATTCCGGCGATCTCGGCGTCCTCCATCCCGATGGCTATATCCAGCTCAAGGACCGCTCGAAGGATATCATCATCTCCGGCGGTGAGAACATTTCCTCGATCGAGGTGGAAGATGCGCTCTACAAGCACCCCGCCGTCGCCGCCGCTGCCGTCGTGGCTGAGCCGGACGAGAAATGGGGGGAAACGCCGCTCGCCTATATCGAACTGAAGCCGGGAAAGATGGCGACAGAGGCGGAACTCATCGACCACTGCCGCTCGCTTCTGGCGCGGTTCAAATGCCCGAAGGCGGTGATCTTCGCCGAAATCCCGAAGACCTCGACGGGAAAGATCCAGAAATTCGTATTACGGCAGAAAGGAAAGGCGGGATGATCCCCCTGGATTGAATTGCAGGTATTTTCGTCAAGAATCTTTTCACCCGTTAACCACTCATTAAGCTTTACGGGCGTTTACTCTCTTTATCCAGTGATCTGGATTCTTACCGGGTGGTTGGAGCCACTCTGTTTGACGCCTCCCTGTTTAACTCCTGAGAGCCGCCATCCGCGGCTCTTTTTTTATGCTTCCGCGCCCTCCTTCCGCCGCACTCTGCCCGTTAACCTTCTGTTAAACATGTGCTTGCCTTTGGCAGTGGATAGACGCAATCTTGCGCTTCCGAAGGTGATGGCTGTTTGCTTTGAGGGGGCGGTTCAGCCTCAATTCGGTTCACGAGACGGTACGCAGGAATAGTCGATGGGCGAGCCCGGATACGCGAAAACGGTAAAGCTGGCTGAACGCCGCGTTTTCTCCCCGAATTTCAAGCCGCTCTACGATGAAGGTATGGGCCTGGTCGAGCAGGCAGCCGAATATCTTGACGGCGAAGGCCGCGCCGAAGCGAAAAAGATGTCGCGCACCGCAGCGACGCTGTATGCGGCGGAATCCATGCGACTGACCACGAGGCTGATGCAGGTGGCTTCCTGGCTTCTCCTCCAGCGCGCCGCCAATTCCGGCGAGATGACGCGCGACCAGGTCGCGTCCGAGAAGGCGAAGGTAAGACTCGACACCGCATCCGCCCGCGACAGCGCCCCGGCATGGGTCGACCTTCCGGACGGCTTTCGCTCGCTGGTCGACCGCTCCCTCAGAATCCAGGCCCGCGTCAGGCAGATGGACGATGAGATTTATGGGGACGGCGCCGCGGAGAGCGCCGCACAGCAACGCCGCGCCAATCCTGTTTCGGACCAGATCACCCTCCTGAAAACGGTCTTCGCGCACGGCTGATCACAGCCGGCTGTTTTGGTTTTGTTCACATTCTGCTGGTGGAATGATGCTTTGGGCGTCATTCTTCCGGCATGAGAGAAGCGATTCGCATTATCGGTATCGATCCAGGTCTGCGCCGCACCGGTTGGGGCGTGGTTGAATCTTCCGGCAATAGACTGCGCTTCGTGGCTTCGGGAACCGTCCGCTCGGACGACAAGGCCGATCTCGCGACGAGACTTCATCAATTGCATCGCGGCCTGTCCGCGGTGCTCAGCGAGCATTGGCCCGCCGAGGCCGCTGTCGAGGCCACCTTCGTCAACAAGGATGCGGCGGCGACGTTGAAGCTCGGCCAGGCCCGAGGCATAGCCATGCTGGTCCCGGCCCAGGCTGGATTACCGGTCGCAGAATATGCGCCGAACGCCGTCAAGAAGGCGGTGATCGGCGTCGGCCATGGCGAAAAGCGCCAAATCCACATGATGGTGAGGGTGCTCATGCCACGTGCCGTCTTCGACAGCGACGACGCCGCCGATGCGCTCGCCATAGCGATCTGCCATTCGCATCACAGGCAGAGTGTGACCAACAGGTTGGTAGTGGCGGCGGGATAAGCGCAATTGATCTCATTTGTTCTTGACTTGTTCCAGCAAAGGCCGTAAGTAATACCTACGAGGTATTACCATGCGCGTGACCGAAAAAGGCCAGGTGACCATTCCGAAACCCATACGGGATCGGCTAGGGATAGGTCCCGGCAGTGAAGTCGAGTTTGTCGAGCGGGACTCGATCGTTGTTCTTGAGAAGCGCGAGAGCAAAGCGTCGCGGGAAAGTAAAACGTTCGAAGAATGGGCGGCCAGCGTTGCCGGTACGTTTGATACGATGGGGATGGACGGCAAGGAATATGTAGACTGGCTGCGGGGCCCGCGTGACGATCTCGACCCTCATTGACACCAATGTGCTTATCGACATCCTGGGACCTGCTGAAATGGATGCGCGGCGCTGGTCATTGGCTGCATTGAAGCAGGCACTCGCCCAAGGGCCGATCATCTTCAGCGCCATCGTCTGGGCGGAGTTGTCCAGGCCGTCGAACGACGAACATGCTCTGCTGCGTGCATTCGACTGGCTTCGGCCGCATCGCGAGCACTTCCCGTTCGCCGCCGCCTATCCGGCCGGCGCCGCTCATGATCTTTATCGCCGTCGCGGCGGAAGGCGGGAAAGGACATTGCCGGATTTCCTGATCGGTGCTCACGCTTTTATATCGGGCCACCGCCTTCTCACGCGAGATGCCGGCCGGTACCGCAGCTATTTCCCCTCGCTTGAAATTATCGCGCCGGATACGCATCCATGAAAAGGATGCGGGCATGATCGGCAAGCTCAAAGGCTTCATCGACGAGATTGGCGAGGATCATTGCGTCGTCGACGTGCAGGGAGTCGGCTATGTCGCCTATTGCCCGATGCGCACGCTTTCGGCATTGGGGGCTCCGGGCGAGGCGGTGGTGCTCTTCATCGAGACCTATGTCCGCGAGGACATGATCCGGCTTTACGGCTTCGCCTCCGCACTTGACCGCGAATGGTTCCGCCTGCTGATGAACAATGTGCAGGGCGTCGGCGCCAAGGTCGCGCTCGCCGTGCTTTCGACGCTCACGCCGGCCGACCTCGCCAACGCCATCGCTTTGCGCGACATCGCCATGGTCAGCCGTGCTCCGGGCGTCGGCAAGAAGGTTGCCGAGCGCATCGTGACGGAATTGAAGAACAAGACGCCGGCCTTCGCCGGCGCCGGGACCGGCACGATCGGGCTGAAGCAGGATCTCGGCGAGGGCGTGGCGCCCGCTCCGGTTGCCGATGCCGTGTCGGCGCTTGCCAATCTCGGCTATTCCCGCGACATCGCGGCGAATGCCGTTGCGGCGGCGCTGAAATCCGCAGGAGAAGGCGCCGATTCCGCCAAGCTGATCAGGCTCGGGTTGAGGGAACTGGCTCGGTAGCGCATTGCAAAAGCATCATTCCTTACTATTATAGGGAAGTAAGGAATTTACGCGTAGTAAGGATTATGGGCTTTCTCGCGAAGATTACGGCCAAAGGTCAAATTACCTTGCCGAAGGAGATCCGGGATCGCTACGGCCTGAGGCCGGGGGACCGCGTCGAATTCGTCGAGGAAAACGGCAAGACCTGGGTCCGTCCCCGCAACATTCGGGCGATCGATTTAATCGAAATTCTGGACCGCCTCCAAATGGGCCGAAGACGATCGAAGAAATTGAGGAAGGGATAGCGAAAGCGGCAGCCGAAAGCGGAACGCGTGGGCTCGAATGATCGGCGTAGACACGAATGTGCTCCTGCGCCTCTATGTAGCCGACAATCCCGTTCAGCACCAAGCGGCCGTCTCGTTTTTCCAGACACGAACTGACGCCGATCCCGCATATGTCCGGTTGATCGTGTTGGTTGAGTTCGTATGGTCCTTACGAAAGACTTATGGCTACTCGAACGAGGCTATCATGACCCTCGTGACGCTTCTGTTGGATGCGCGTGATATGTTTTTGGAACACGGCGATATTGTTGTGGACGCTGTCGCGGAAGTGGAACTACGGCGCGTTGGACTCGCCGACGCCCTTATCGCGCTTGCGAACAAGGCGGATGGCTGTTCGGCCACCGTCACATTCGACAGGAGTGCCGCCCGCCGCATTCCTTCCATGGAACTCCTCTCATGAGCCCTTCGCCACGCATGGTCTCGGCCGACAGGCGGGAGGAGGATGTCGAAACCTCGCTCAGGCCGCAGTCGCTCGGCGACTTCATCGGCCAGGAGGCGGCACGCGCCAATCTGAAAATCTTCATCGAGGCGGCGAAGACCCGCGGCGAGGCACTCGACCATGTGCTCTTCGTCGGCCCGCCCGGGCTCGGCAAGACGACGTTGGCGCAGATCATGGCGCGCGAACTCGGCGTCAATTTCCGCTCCACCTCCGGCCCGGTGATCGCCAAGGCCGGCGATCTCGCCGCTCTGCTAACCAATCTCGAAGAGCGCGACGTCCTCTTCATCGATGAGATCCACCGCCTCAATCCGGCGGTTGAGGAAATCCTCTATCCGGCGATGGAGGATTACCAGCTCGACCTTATCATCGGCGAGGGGCCGGCGGCTCGCTCGGTAAAGATCGATCTCGCGCCTTTCACCCTCGTCGCGGCCACGACCCGTGCCGGCCTTGTCACCAACCCTTTACGCGACCGCTTCGGCATCCCGGTGCGGCTGAATTTCTATACTATCGGGGAACTGGAAGAGATCGTGAGGCGCGGCGCCCGTATTCTCGGCCTGCCCATCGGCGATGACGGAGCGCTTGAGATCGCAAGGCGTGCGCGCGGCACCCCGCGTATCGCAGGACGGCTCCTGCGCCGCGTGCGCGATTTCGCCTCGGTGGCCGGCGCCGATCGCGTTACCCGCCAGATCGCCGACGAGGCGCTCTCGCGGCTGGAGGTCGATGGGCTTGGGCTCGACCAACTCGACCGCCGCTATCTCTCCATGATCGCCATGAATTTCGGCGGCGGGCCGGTCGGCATCGAGACGATTGCAGCCGGGCTTTCCGAGCCGCGCGACGCGATCGAGGATATCATCGAGCCCTATCTAATCCAGCAGGGCTTCATCCAGAGGACGCCGAGGGGCCGGGTTCTGGCGGCGCGGGCCTGGAAGCATCTCGGCCTGGAAGCGCCGAAGGATCTGGCCGCGCAGCAGATCAATCTCTTCCAGGAAGAGAAATAGCGATTCCCTGTTTAGGCGTATCAGCGGATCGGCTTCAAGGCGCGTATGACGTCGAGCACATCCGGTTCCGCGGCCTTGCCGTCATAGGTTTCCACCACGCCGAAGGCGCCGCTATAGGACCACAGCGACCAGCCGAAGCCATGGCTTTCGGCGAGATGGATCATGTCGCTGACATAGGCGGCGCGCCATGCGGCCGGCATGAGGGTGTCGCTGCCATATTCCTGCCGGATCATGCCGAACTCTCCGAGAAAGATATCGCCGTGGGGAATGCCGTTCCGGTCCGCCCACTTGGCGGCCGTTTCGAAGGGGAGTTCCATCGTCGCCTTGAGCTTTTCGGGCGTATCGATCGTCGCCACCTGCTCTTTGAGATAGGTGAGCAGACCGGCTCTCCTTGTGAATGGCGCATCCGCCTTGATGCGCACACGCGTCGCGGAGAGAGCCGTTTGAAAAGCCTCGGGATGATCATAAGGCGGATAAGGAATACCCTTCACATAAGGAATGAAGTCCCCCGCCCATGTCGCGCCCTGATGCGTAAGGACGAACGGGTCATAGGAATGGAATGTCCAGAGAATGTTGCCGTCGGGAATCGCTTTTGGCTCGACCGCGGCAAGCCCTTCCGCCGAAGACCAGCAGCCGCCGGCAAGCACGAGAGTCAACTTGGTAGCCGACGCGCGCGCGGCGGCGAACAATTGCTTCAGCTTGCCATTCCATTCCGAGCGTCCCGCCGCCGTCTCGCAATCGATGATCGGTTCGTTCATCAATTCGAAGGCGACGGTATGCGGATCCTCCTCCGCAAGCGTGATGCCCATGCGGCGCACGACGTCGAGATAGGCCGCGAACAGCTTGGGATCGCCAATGACGCTTTGCATGCCGGCAGAGCGGCCGGGTCCGTTGGGCATCAGATGCAGGTCGACGATCACCTTGAGGCCGGCCTCATTGATGAGCCGCACCGTGTCCAGGACCTCCCGGAAAAGATCGTCGCGATAGGATTCTGTTCGCGGCGATAGGAAGACGAGGGGATCGACGGGCATGCGGATGAAATCGAAACCATCTGCCTTCAAGGCCTCAAGATCGGCGAGATGGACCGTGCGCCGCCATTCCGGAAATGGCGTGAGGACCGCCTCGTCGCTCCATTTTTCCTCCGCCGGCCAGGTGATCCAGGCGTCGAGATTGATGCCTCTCCTGACGGTAAAGGTTGACGCGAGGGACGGCGCCGCAGCCATCTGGAGCAACAGGAAGGCGAGGATGAGCTTCTTGATCAAAGCGGCCAATAGTGCGAATCCGCGTTTGCAAGGACAGCGTCACATGTCACCTCGCGCGCTGAAAGGGAAGCGCCATGCCTGATCATAGTGAACAGAACGGGGTTCCGGTGGGGCTGGTGGGCGAACTCACCGCCTTCGGGCATCGGCTGCTGGTAAGGGTCTATTTCGCCGATACCGATTTTTCCGGCGTCGTCTATCATGCCCGCTATCTCGAATTCTTCGAGCGCGGCCGTTCGGACTTCCTGCGGCTGGCCGGTGTCCATCACACCGAACTCGCGGACGGCAAGCATGGCGAAAAGCTTGTCTGGGTCGTGCGGAAGATGGAACTCGCCTTCCATGCACCCGGCCGCATCGACGACATCCTGACTGTCGATACCCGCACCGCGGACATTTCCGGCGCTCGGATCTTCATGGCCCAGACCATCCGCCGCGACGATGAACTCCTCGTGGAAGCGAAAGTGGAAGCCGCGATCATCGGCGAAGGTGGCCGCCCGCGGCGCTTTCCCCGCGAATGGCGCTCCCTTTTCATGCCGGAAAATCCGCGCGTCGCTCCATAAGCTTGATCTGTCCAAACGTTTTTCGACCGGCTTTTTCCTGAAGTTGGCGGACGCGCCATAAGGATAACACATCCTTAACCATAACAGTTCATTAAAAAGGGGTGAAATCCTCGGTTTCGGATCGCCTTCGTTTCACCAAAATTGGCCCGGAAAAGCTCATTTCGACGCTATGGAGGGGTGGCGTCGGCGTTTTTTTGAAGCCGATGGATTTGTTTCAGGGCGACGCATGAGGAAGGCGTCGCCGAAACAGGATTTGCCAGGACAGGATTCCCATGGATACCGTCACCCTCGCATCCCCCGTTACCCAGCTTTCGATCTGGGCGCTTTTCTGGCAGGCGGACTGGATTGTGAAGCTCGTCATGATCGGCCTGCTTTGCGCATCGGTCTGGACCTGGGCGATCATCTTCGACAAGATCGTCTCCTATAACCGCATGCGCGCGGCGCTCAACCGCTTCGAACAGGTCTTCTGGTCGGGACAATCGCTCGAGGAACTCTATCGCACGCTCTCCGACCGCAAGACGTCCGGCATGGGCTCGATCTTCGTCGCCGCAATGCGCGAATGGAAAAAGAGCTTCGAGAAAGGCGCCAAGTCGCCGCTCGCTCTCCAGACCCGCATCGACAAGGCGATGGACCTCGCCTTGACGCGGGAAATGGAGCGGCTGGAAGGACGGCTCGGTTTTCTGGCGACGGTCGGTTCGGCCGCACCGTTCATTGGCCTTTTCGGTACGGTGGTCGGCATCATGACCTCGTTCCAGGCGATCGCCGGGTCGAAGAACACCAGCCTCGCGGTGGTCGCGCCGGGCATCGCCGAAGCGCTGCTTGCTACCGCGATCGGCCTTCTGGCGGCCATCCCCGCCGTTGTCGCCTATAACAAGCTGACCTCGGATGCGAACAAGATCGGCGTCCGCATGGAGGGCTTCTCCGACGAATTCTCCGCCATACTGTCGCGGCAAATCGATGAAAAGGTCGCGCAACAGCGCGCGGCCTGACACGGCTGGTCTGCATCGCGTCGGTTCTCCAGGGGCAAGCTGAAACATGGGTATGGCAATTGGTCAGCAGGGACGCGGTTCGCGCGGCCATCGGCGGCGCGGGCGGCATCACGGCATGATATCGGAAATCAACGTCACCCCGATGGTCGACGTCATGCTGGTGTTGTTGATCATCTTCATGGTCGCGGCGCCGATGCTGACCGTCGGCGTGCCGATCGATCTGCCGAAGACGCAGGCCAAGGCGCTCAATTCCGACACCCAGCCGATCACCGTTTCCATCAATCATCAGGGCAAGGTCTATATCCAGGAGACCGAGGTGCCGCTTGAGGAGATCGTGCCGAAGCTGCAGGCGATCGCCAAGACCGGTTATGACGAGCGCATCTATGTGCGGGGCGACAAGGACGCCGATTACGGCACCGTCATGCAGGTGATGGCGCGTATCTCGACCGCCGGCTACCACAATCTGGGCCTCGTCACCCTGCAGGAGCAGGACAAGTAGAAGCGGGATGAAGACCGGTCTCACCACGTCGGTCATCATGCATGCGGCGCTGCTCGCCTTCGGGCTGTTCACGCTGCGGGCGCCGCATGCGCTTGAGGCGGCGGACGTCGAGGCCCTGCCCGTCGATATCGTGCCGGTTTCGGCTATCAGCCAAATCCAGCAGGGCGATAAGAAGGCGCCGATGAGGGAAAAGGCTTCGCCGAAGCCGACGGTCAAGAAGACGGTAGTCGACAATGCGCAGAAGGTCGGAGAGAACGATGTCGACCTGAAGACACCACCGACGCCCGAAGCGCGCCCGAAGCCTGTCGAGGCCACGTCCACTCCGCCGCCAGAGCCAAAGCCGGCGCCGCAGCCCGTAAAGGAAGCAAAACGGGAAGAGCCGCCCAAGCCGAAACCCGTTCCCGTACCCGCGACGCAGAAGGCGCCTGAGCCGCAGCCGAAACATGAGGTGAAACCCGACCCGGTCAAGCAGACCACCGTGGCGGAGAGCCCGGACGCTGAAAGCGTCAAACTGCCGGATTCGGCGCCTTCCCCGGATTCGCGGCCACAGCCGCCGCAGGCCGAAACCGCCAAGGCGCCCGACCACAAGGATGCGGAGAAACCGGCTGAGCGCAAGGTCGCCAGGCAGCAATCCGAGACCAAGAAAGACGACACGCTCGACAAGGTCGCCGCGCTTCTCAACAAGGAAAAGCCGTCCGGCGGGGGCGCCAAGCGCTCGACGGAGACAGCATCCCTCGGCGGCGAACACACCACGACCGGCCAGAAACTGACCCAGAGCGAGATGGATGCGCTCCGCGGCCAGATCGAGAAGTGCTGGAACGTCCCGGCCGGCGCTGAGGACGCCAAGGACCTCAAGGTTTCGGTGAAGTTCAGGCTCGACCGCTCCGGCGCACTCGAAGGCATGCCGCAGATCGTATCGGGCGGCGGCGGTGACGGCGTGCAGCGCGCGGCCGCCGAATCGGCGCGGCGCGCCGTGATGCAATGTGCTCCCTATAATCTTCCTGCCGATAAATATCAGGCGTGGGCGGATGTGATCGTGAACTTCGATCCGAGCGACATGTTCTGACCTGCCCAACGGCCACAGCTTAAAAAGAGGCGAAACTTCATGAAGAGCATTCTCAGGACGATCCTGCTGACGCTGGTCATAGCGGCGGGCTTCACCTCGGCGGTGACATTGCCCGCGCATGCGCTGGTCGAGATCGACGTCAACAAGGGCAACGTCACGCCGCTGCCGATCGCCATCACCGATTTTCTTTCCGGCGACCAGACGGGCGCCGAGATTTCCGGGATCATCACCGCCGATCTCAAGCGGTCAGGGCTTTTCGCACCGATCGACAAGGCCGCTTTCGTCGAGAAGGTCTCCAACCCGGACGTCGCTCCGCGCTTCGCGGATTGGAAGGTCATCAACGCACAGGCTCTGGTCACGGGCCGTATCACGAAGCAGCCGGACGGCCGCCTTCGCGCAGAGTTCCGCCTGTGGGACACCTTTGCCGGACAGCAACTCATCGGCGAGCAATATTTCGCCAACCCCGCCAATATGCGCCGCATCGGCCATATCATCGCCGACAAGATCTACGAGCGCCTGACCGGCGAAAAGGGCTATTTCGATACCCGTATCGTCTTCATCGACGAATCCGGTCCCAAGACCAAGCGGGTCAAGCGCCTGGCGATCATGGACCAGGATGGCGCCAACCTGCGCTATCTCTCGAATGGCCGCGCGCTGGTGCTGACGCCGCGCTTCTCGCCCAACCGGCAGGAAATCACCTACATGTCCTATGAGAGCGGCCAACCGCAGGTCTATCTCCTTCAGATCGAGACCGGCCAGCGCGAACTGGTCGGCAATTTCCCGGGCATGACCTTTGCGCCGCGTTTCTCTCCCGATGGGCAGCGGGTGATCATGAGTCTTTTGAGGGACGACGGAAACTCCAACATCTTCACCATGGATCTGAGAAGCCGCACGACGACGCGGCTGACCAGTGACGATTCCATCGACACGTCGCCCTCCTACTCGCCCGACGGCAAGCAGATCACCTTCACGTCCGACCGCGGCGGCGGCAGCGGCCGCTCCCAGATCTATGTCATGAATGCCGACGGTTCGAACCAGCACCGTATTTCCTTCGGCAATGGGGTCTATTCGACCCCTGTCTGGTCGCCGCGCGGCGATCTGATCGCCTTTACCAAGCAGACCGGCGGCGAGTTTCAGATCGGCGTCATGCACACCGACGGGTCCGGAGAGCGCATTCTGACGTCGGCTTTTCAGGAAGAGGGGCCGACCTGGGCGCCGAACGGACGCGTGTTGATGTTCTTCAGCCGTGCCGCCGGAGCGGCGGGAGCGAAGCTCCATACGATCGACCTGACGGGGCGCAACGAACAGGAGATTCCGACGCCGCATTTCGCTTCGGACCCGGCATGGTCGCCGCTGCTCGAATAAGGAGGGGTTTCGCGGATTCATGGGCTTTGTGCCGTAAGCGCCGCGTTTCCGCCGCATTTCGGCATAGGGTGCGCTGCAATTGCCGGTCTGTCCGCCAGAGTCGGGCAAGGGAAATGGTAAGGAAGAATTAACCCTGTTCGTTGAAGGCCTTTTAACCAGAATTATGGTTACTGCCGTTTCAACGAAATCACTCAATTGCGAAGGAGAGGCGGCTATGCGCCGTATCGCAGCCCTGACCAGAAGTCCGATTGCTATTGCGCTCGTTGCGGGTTTTGCCCTTGCCGGATGCGCTTCAAAGCATGCGCCGAACTCCGCCGCCGATCTCGGCCTTGCCGGTTCCGCGACGCCCGGCTCGACGCAGGATTTCACGGTCAATGTCGGCGACCGCATCTTCTTCGATACGGATTCCTCGTCGATCCGGCCCGACGCGCAGACGACGTTGACGAAACAGGCGCAATGGCTGAATCGCTACCCCAACTATTCGATCACGATCGAGGGCCATGCGGACGAGCGCGGCACGCGTGAATACAATCTGGCGCTCGGTGCACGCCGTGCCGCCGCCACGCGCGACTTCCTCGCCTCGCGCGGTGTCGCGGCGCGTCGGATGAAGACGATCTCCTATGGTAAGGAGCGCCCGGTGGCCACTTGCGACGACGAATCCTGCTGGTCGCAGAACCGCCGCGCCGTAACCGTTCTGAATGGGGCGGGAAGCTGACGCTGAGGTCACGCGCTCGATCGTCCAACCGGCGCGTACTGCAAAAAAGTCACAGTGACGAGAAAAAGCGGCCCTTGCGGCCGCTTTTTGCATTTGTCCCTGGCAAAACAAAATTTGGTCGAACTGGCCGGTCTGATAATAAACTTTGAACAACGTCTGACCGGACGCCCTGATGATCGAGAGAGGCTGATGCACATTCGACTTGTTGTTGCTGGTGCGGCTCTTCTGCCCCTTCTGTTTGGCGGGCCTGCTTTGGCAAGCAATCTGGAACACGGTTATGCCGACGTCTCGTTCCTCGGCGCTTTCGGCGGCCATGACCGCTCGCCGCCCCGAGATAGCCAACCGCAATATGCGCAGGCCGCCGATCCGCGGGTCGACAATCTCGCCGACCAGCTTCGCCAGTTGAACGGCAAGATCGAGGAACTCAACTTCCAGGTCCTTCAGATGCAGGACCGGCTGAACAAGATGCAGAACGACAACGAATTCCGCTTCGAGCAATTGGAGAAGAATTCGGGAGGCGGAGGCGATAAGGCTCCCGACCGGGCCAAGGAAGGTCGGCCAGCCGTGAAAGGATCGCTGGAAGCGCCGAACGGGCGGCACGACGACAATGCCGACGCCGACATCAAGAACATCATCCAGGCTCCCGATAATTCAGGCGGCGCCGTCGCCGAGGGCGATAGGCGCGAGGAGCGCGGCGCGCCGCCTCGCGCGCTGGGATCGATCACTTTCGATTCCGCCGGCAATCCTGTGGGCGGCTCCATCAACGAGGAAGCAATCGAAAGCCGCCCCGAACTCGAGCAGCCTGGCCAGAACAGCCCTCCCCCCAAGCAGGACAATACGCGTGTCGCCGCCCTGCCGCCGACGGACAATGCCAACGAACTTTACAGGGACTCCTACCAGTTCATCCTTTCGGGCGACTACAAGACGGCCGAGCAGGGATTTCGCGAGCACATCTCGCGCTTCCCGAATGACCCGCGCACCGCGGATGCGCATTTCTGGCTGGGCGAAGCCCTTCTCGGACAGGACAAATACCGCGACGCCGCGCAGGTCTTCCTCGACGCCAACCGGTCCTATCCGAAATCCAAGAAGGCGCCCGACATGCTTCTCAAGCTCGGCGTCGCGTTGGCGGCCATGCACCAGCGCGACATCGCCTGCGCCACCTATAAGGAAATCGGCACCCGCTATCCAAAGGCCAGCGAAGCTCTGAAGGAGCGCGCCAAGCGGGAAGAGGCTCTGTCGGGGTGTTGAGCAGCGTTTCCGGCGCTCTTTCGAGAGTCTTCGACGATTTCGACCTGAGGAGCCAGAAAGCCGTGGTGGCTGCCGTTTCGGGCGGCGGCGATTCGACCGCGCTCCTTCTTCTGTTGCAGGACCATATCCATCGGCGGGGTCTTCCCATACATATCGTCGCCGTCACGATCGACCATGGATTGCGCCGGGAATCGGCGGTGGAGGCCCGCGCGGTCGCGGCTTTCTGTGCCGCCCACGGGATCGCGCATCGGACGTTCCGATGGGAAGGGGAAAAGCCGGTCACGGGCCTTTCCGCCGCCGCAAGGGCGGCGCGTTATGCGCTGCTCGGGGAGGCAGCCGAAGCGGCCAGGACGGATGTGGTGTTCACGGGCCACACGCTGGACGACCAGGTGGAGACGGTCGCCATGCGTCGCGCGCGCGGCGAGGGACGCGGGCTCGCGGGCATGGCTCCGGCGACGCTTTATCGGGGCCGCACCTGGATTCTCCGGCCATTGATCGAAACCGGCCGGGAGACGCTCCGCGATTATCTGCGCTTGAAAGACATCCCTTGGATCGAAGACCCGAGCAATGAAAATCCCCGCTATGAGCGGGTGCGGGCACGCCGCCTGCTTGCGAACCGCCAGGCAGCCGCCGGTGTCACGCTGGACGGGATAAGGACTGCTCAGGGTGCGAGGATCGCTCTTGGGGAACAGGCCGCGGACCTGATCGACAACCATCTCTCGCGTGCATCGCCCGGCCTTTACCGGATCGGACGTGAATTCCTGGATGCGGCGGACCATGATGCCGCCCTCTACGCCTTGCGCATCCTGCTCGCGACGGTCGGCGGCGGACAGCATCTGCCGGAGATCACGAGGGCGCGAGCGCTGTTTACTGAAATTCGAAACGGGTGCTCGCGCGCCACATTGTCGCGGACGCTGATCGACGCCCGCAAAAGGCATATCTGGCTGCATCGCGAGCGGCGAGGTCTTCCAGCGCCCCGCCCGATTTCCGCCGACATGATCTGGGATAACCGCTTTCGCGTAAAGAGCGGAGAGAAAACGCCCACGGACATTCTCATCGCGCATGGCGCGTCATTGAAAAAAAATCAAATCGCCGAATGTGATGCGCCGGCAAGCCTCGCGGCGGCTGCCCATGCCGCCGAACCTATCTTGTTCCGCGAGGGAGCCGCCGGGGCCGAAAGCACCCGAAGGGAGCTTTCCGTTTCGCTCATGCCCGTGATCGCGCCATTCTTTGATTTCCTGCCCTCCTTCGATCTCGCACCCGCGCGGGCGGTGGCGAAACTGACGGGAAGCGAAAATGTGCTGGCGTCGCCATTGGCGGGCCATAAATACATATGACTTGGCTTAACCAGCCTGAGAGGCCGTTTGAGAAACTGTCAGGCAGAGGCGAAAACGGCGTTCGGCGAGCACCGGAGCGGAGCGGACATGAAGTACGTAAGCACCGGAGCGCAGTCGGGCGCTGTTTGCAGCCCGGCCTCACGGATTTCTCAGACGGCCTCTAAGGAGATGCTTGGCATTGTATTGGCTTCTCCCTATGTTAAGGCGATAAACGACGGAACTGGCGCCTTCTCCCGCGGCGTCCTCAGGACACGAGATGAATCCGAATTATCGTAATCTGGCGCTGTGGGCGATTATCGCCGTACTGCTGATCGCATTGTTCAACCTGTTTCAGACGCCGCAGCAGCGCGGGGCGTCGCACGAGGTCGCCTATTCGGATTTCCTGCAGGATCTTTCAGGCGGTCGGGTGAAGTCCGTCACCATTGCCGGCCAGAAGATCACCGGCACCTATCTCGACAACAATCAGTCCTTCTCGACCTATGCGCCTCCCGGGGACGGCAATCTCGTCCAGCAACTCGAGCAGAAGGGCGTGAAGATCACCGCGCGGCCTGAAAGCGACGGTTCGTCCTCGCTCTTCTCCATCCTGCTTTCCTGGCTGCCGATGATCCTGATCCTGGGCGTGTGGATATTCTTCATGCGCCAGATGCAGTCGGGTTCCGGCCGTGCCATGGGTTTCGGCAAGTCGAAGGCAAAACTTCTGACGGAGGCGCATGGACGCGTCACCTTCGCCGATGTCGCCGGCGTGGACGAGGCCAAGGAGGATTTGGAGGAGATTGTCGAGTTCCTGCGCGATCCCCAGAAATTCCAGCGTCTCGGCGGCAAGATTCCGCGCGGCGTCCTGCTCGCCGGCCCTCCCGGAACCGGCAAGACGCTGCTTGCCCGCTCCGTCGCCGGTGAAGCGAACGTGCCTTTCTTCACGATTTCCGGCTCGGATTTCGTCGAGATGTTCGTCGGCGTCGGCGCAAGCCGCGTTCGCGACATGTTCGATCAGGCGAAGAAGAACGCGCCCTGCATCATCTTCATCGACGAGATCGACGCCGTCGGTCGTCACCGCGGCGCCGGCCTCGGCGGCGGCAATGACGAACGCGAGCAGACGCTGAATCAGTTGCTCGTCGAGATGGACGGCTTCGAAGCCAATGAGGGGATCATCCTGATCGCCGCGACGAACCGCCCCGACGTGCTCGATCCCGCGCTGTTGCGGCCGGGCCGTTTCGACCGCCAGGTCGTCGTCCCCAATCCCGACATCAACGGCCGCGAAAAGATCCTCAAGGTGCATGTCCGCAATGTGCCGCTTGCGCCCAATGTCGACCTGAAGGTCATCGCGCGCGGCACGCCGGGCTTCTCCGGCGCGGACCTTGCCAATCTCGTCAACGAAGCCGCTCTGATGGCGGCCAGGCGCAACAAGCGTCTCGTCACCATGCAGGAATTCGAGGACGCCAAGGACAAGGTCATGATGGGCGCCGAGCGCCGCTCGACCGCCATGACGCAGGCCGAGAAGGAACTGACCGCCTATCACGAATCCGGCCATGCGATCATGGCGCTGAACGTGCCGTCGGCCGACCCGCTTCACAAGGCGACGATCATCCCGCGCGGCCGCGCGCTGGGCATGGTCATGCAACTGCCCGAAGGCGACCGCTACTCGATGAGCTACAAATACATGATCTCGCGCCTGGCGATCATGATGGGCGGCCGCGTCGCCGAAGAGATGAAGTTCGGCAAGGAGAACATCACCTCCGGCGCTGCCAGCGACATCGACCAGGCGACGAAGCTGGCGCGGGCCATGGTGACGCGCTGGGGCTTCTCCGACAAGCTCGGTCAGGTCGCCTATGGCGAGAACCAGGAAGAGGTCTTCCTCGGCCATTCCGTGGCGCGCACGCAGAACGTTTCGGAAGAGACGGCGCAGATCATCGATGCCGAGGTGCGCCGGCTGACCGACGAGGCCTATGCCACCGCGCGCCAGATCCTGACCAAGAAGAAGAAGGACTGGATCGCGCTCGCCGAAGGCCTGCTCGAATACGAGACGCTATCGGGCGAGGAGATCAAGCAATTGCTCGCCGGCCAGAAACCGTCGCGCGACCAGGGCGACGACACGCCGACCTCTCGCGGTTCGGCGGTCCCGAAAGCCGGCCCCCGCAAGGAAGGGCGCAAGAAGGGCGGCGAGCCGGGCATGGAGCCGCAGCCCCAAGGGTGAGGGGCGGTCGGTCGCAGAGAAAAAGTCAACGATTTGGCTTTTTCGGTGACGAAACGCCCGGAGCCATGGCGAAGGGCAGGACGCTTGCCGAAGGCAAACTCATCATGCCGGTGGCATGATGAGAGGTGCCGAACACCCGGGAGCTGCCGAAGGCAGCGGCCCCCGGAGCACGGAACGGGCCGCCAAAAGCCGGAAAGAACCAACATTTGGCTTTTCAGCGATGAGCGCTCGCAGCCATAGCGGAGGGCGAGACGCCAGCTCGCGTTTTTGACGGGATCAGAGCGTCGCCGGGAATTCCCGGCGACGCTTCGCTTTGCGACTGCACCGCATCGCCTCGAGCCGACGCGTGCGCCAGCCTTCCTCATCCAAGGTGGGATCCCCGTGAACCAAATCGCGATACCGGCGAAGCGCGCCTCGAAGGACGCACCCGACACTTATCCGCGAATTTGTTGCGCGGCCGAAATCCTCTCGGGATACCACTCACTTTCCATGTCGCTCGCCTGAACGCGGTCGCGTCCATCGCGCTTTGCCTGAAGCAATGCCATGTCAGCCCGGCGGAGCAGACTTTCGAAGCTTTCCCCACGTACCATTTCCGCAAGGCCGAAACTTGCCGTGACGCGGCAATCCTGCGGCAATTCGGGTATCCGCATGCCCGAGATTGCTATTCTGACGGACTGGGCGAACAGCTTTGCGCTCTGAAGATTTATGTCGGGAAGGACAATTGCGAACTCCTCGCCACCAAGCCGGCCGGTCACGCCGTTCGGCGCGGCCTCTCTCAAGGCTCCGCCAAAGGCGGCGATCACCCGATCTCCACAGGCATGTCCGAACCGATCATTGATCGATTTGAAGTAATCGAGATCGCAAACCACCAGCGTCAGTGGAGTACCGAGTTTCCTGCGTCGTTCGAGGACACCGACCAGTCTTTCCTCGAACCCCCTTCGGTTCAGCAGGCTCGACAGCGGGTCGGTGCGCGACGTCTCGCGCAAATCGTCGATGATGTCGCAGATGATGGCCGAAACAAGCGTGAGCGCGACCGCAAGGGAAAATAGCGCAGAGGAGAAATCGAGCACCAGTTTCGTCAACGAAGACGCATATTGCGCAGGACTGGCGATGTGGCCGTCCACCCAAAGCATAGCGAGTGTGCGGATGCAGACGTAGAACCCGCAAACCAGCAAAATCGCCACAAGCACGCTGTCCGCGGGCTTTCGGTCCCGCAGCCGCATCAACGGCAGGGCGATTGCGAAAACCATCGCGCCGGCCATGAAATTGGCAGCGAGAATCCTGCCCGTTACGTCCCGGTTGACAAACATGAACCAGAGCAGAAGCGGATAACCGAGACAGGCAATACATCCCAGCGATCCAAATGGCGCGGGCAGCCCTACCCTTTTCAAAATGGCGTGCGCAGCAAGGAAAAAGAAGCAAGTCAGGATGGCGTTGGCCAGCAATGCGTTGGCGGGATCGCCAAGCAGAGGGAAGTTCTGCAGGAGGAAAGCTGCTCCATATACGAGAAACGCAAGCGAAAGCTCCGTCACATAGGCCCGGCGCCACCATCCTTTCCAGAGAATTGCAAAGATCGTAGCACAAGCCGTCGCGAGCAGCGGATTGAGCAGACCAACCAGGGTATTTCCGATCATGCTCTCCTTCGCCCCAAGCTTACCCAAGGTCACAGCCTAGCCGGGAAAGGAACAACAAGCGGTTAAGCCCATCGAACGAAGGGGGAAAAGGAAAAAAGCCGGGCGGGAGCGGCCATTCCGATCCCGCCACGGCTCTCAACCGTCCCAAGAGCACGAGTGGTCACGCACCCGGTCTCATTGTTTCGAGTGTGATTTTTCGGAAACCGGCGCCTGCTTTTCCGACGGCTCAATGCCAGTCGCGGATGTCCACGAAATGGCCGGCGATCGCCGCCGCCGCGGCCATTGCCGGGGAGACCAGATGCGTGCGGCCCTTGAACCCCTGCCTGCCCTCGAAATTGCGGTTCGACGTCGAGGCGCAGCGCTCCTGCGGGGCCAAACGGTCGTCGTTCATGGCAAGGCACATCGAGCAGCCCGGCTCGCGCCATTCGAACCCGGCGGCGAGGAAGATCTTGTCGAGCCCTTCCGCCTCCGCCTGTTCCTTGACGATGCCGGAGCCCGGCACGATCATGGCGTTGACCCGCTCCGACACTTTCTTGCCGTCTACCACCTTCGCGGCGGCACGCAGATCCTCGATGCGGCCATTGGTGCAGGAACCGATGAAGACGCGGTCGAGCGCGATATCGGTGATCTTGGTGCCGGCGGAAAGTCCCATATATTCGAGCGCGCGCTTCTTCGAGTTGCGCTTGTTCTCGTCCTCGATCCTGTCGGGATCGGGGACGTAACCGGTGACAGAGACGACATCTTCCGGCGAGGATCCCCAGGTGACGATCGGCGGCAGCTTCGCGGCATCGAGCGTCACGACATGATCGAAATGCGCGCCCTCGTCAGAGCGGAGCGTTTCCCAATAGGCGCGCGCCAGGTCCCAATCCTTGCCTTTGGGCGCGCGCGGTCGGTCCTTGATATAGGCGAAGGTCGTTTCGTCGGGTGCGATCATGCCGGCCCGGGCCCCGCCTTCGATCGACATATTGCAGACCGTCATGCGGCCTTCCATCGAAAGAGAGCGGATCGCATCGCCGGCATATTCGATGACATAGCCGGTGCCGCCGGCGGTGCCGATCTCGCCGATGATGGCGAGGATGATGTCCTTGGCGGTGACGCCCTGCGGCAGCGCGCCATCGACGCGCACCAGCATGTTTTTCGCTTTTTTCTGGATCAGCGTCTGGGTGGCGAGCACATGCTCGACTTCGGACGTGCCGATGCCGTGGGCCAGCGCGCCGAAGGCGCCATGGGTGGAGGTATGGCTGTCGCCGCAGACGATCGTGGTGCCCGGTAAGGTGAAGCCCTGTTCCGGTCCGATGATATGGACGATGCCCTGCCGGCGGTCGGCGGCGTCGTAATAGTCGATGCCGAAATCGGCGGCGTTCTTCGCCAGAGCCTCGACCTGAATGCGGCTTTCCTCGTTCTTGATGCCCAATTTGCGGTCGGCCGTGGTCGGGACGTTGTGATCAACGACGGCGAGCGTCTTTTCGGGATGGCGGACCTTGCGGCCAGTCATCCTGAGCCCTTCGAAAGCCTGCGGGCTCGTCACCTCATGAACGAGATGGCGGTCGATATAGAGGAGGCAGGTGCCGTCTTCCTGGCGGTCGACGACATGGTCGTTGAAGATCTTGTCGTAAAGTGTGCTGGGTGTGGTCATCGTGATCTATCCTGGCGGCTGAGCGGAAAATGGCGTTTTGCCGGCAGCGTATCGCTCAGCGAAGTCGGGCGAGCATAGCGCCCGCGACCCGCGCGAAAAAGCGCGACGGCAGGCGCTTGTGGTCCTGCAGCACAAAGCGCTTGTAGGCGGGATTGCCGAAAAGCTTTTCCATGCCGGCTCCCATATCAATGTTTTACCCGTTCGGCAATTACGCTGCCAGGCGCATATTCAGTGCGTCACTTGACCTCGAATACGAAGGCCTGGACCAAAACCTCGGGTTCCGCCACGGCGAAGGCGCGGAAGGGCGGGCTTTCCTCGACAGGAAACCAGCGGCCCGCTTGCTTCAATTCCTCGAATTGCTTCCGGAAACCGCCGCTTTCGACGATGGAATCCCGAACGGTGAAGATGGCGTGACCTCCCGCCCGCGTGACACGCACGAGTTCGTCGAGACTGGATGCGGGGGCGTGGCCCTCGGTAAAGACGCCAGTCGACAGGAAAGCTTCGAAATAGCCGTCCTCCCAAGGCAGAGGACCCCCGAGCGCCGCTTCGGTCAAGTCGCCATAGACGTTACGGCGACGTGCGATCGCCAGCATCTCCGCCGACATGTCGAGGCCGTCGATCCGTTCATAGCCGAGCGCCTGGAGGAATGGTCCCGAAAGCCCCGTACCGCAACCAGCGTCGAGGATAATGCCCGGGCCGCGCGCGACATAGCGGGCCACCCATGCCGCAATGAGGAAGGGAAGACCATAGCCGAGTTCCGCCGTCTGGCGATCATAATCGTTCGCCCAGTCTGCATAGGCGCCCGCAAGCTCCAGTCTCGACTGCGCGGCATAGACGCGCTCCAGCGCCGGGCGCGTCGTTTTCATTTCTACCATGTGCATATCTCCTCCCGAGGGAGGAAATTAAAGCAATTCCAGCAAAAGTGCATAGCGGTTTTGCGGTCGGAATTGCGTAGAAACAAACAGATAGAACATTCCCGTGTTTCGGAGAAAACCGAAAATGCTCTAGCAAAAAGGTGAGCCGCGAGAACCAGCGAGAAAACAAAAGGGCGCGGGATTGCTCCTGCGCCCCCAATCCGGAAGATGCCGGTTCGACTTATTCCGACTTGGCGGCGCTCGCCTCGGCGGCATCCTGGGCCGCCTTCTCGGCCGCCAGCGCCTCGGCGGCAGCGATCTTCTCCGCTTCCAGGCGCGCCTGCTCCTCGGCGGCGGCAGCGCGCTCGGCGTCGTTCAGCTTGCGGGCGCGCACGCCGGTGTTTTCCGAAATGCGGGCCGACTTGCCGCGGCGATCACGCAGATAATAGAGCTTGGCGCGGCGGACCTTGCCGCGGCGCACGATTTCCACCGCCTCGAGCTGCGGCGAATAGACCGGGAAGACGCGCTCCACGCCCTCGCCGTAAGAAATCTTGCGGACGGTGAAATTCTCCTGGAAGCCGGAACCGGAGCGGGCGATGCAGACGCCCTCATAAGCCTGCACGCGGGTGCGGGTACCTTCGGTGACGCGCACCTGGACACGAACGGTGTCGCCCGGCTCGAATGCGGGAAGTTTGCGCTTTTCCTCGATCTTGGCGGCTTGCTCGGCTTCAAGCTGACGAATGAGATCCATCTCGGTAATCCACTTCTTGTTCTTCCGACAGCCAGAGCGCCCTCTCTTGCCGCGCAGTTCGTTCGACCGCAGGGCTATGTCCGTTCCACGAGAGACTGGACAGGAGCGTTTCCACCGCCTTTGTTGACGGGATCGGGAAATCTCTTCCCGGTTCGGGCGCGCTCATACACGTTTCGGCGATGTTTGTCACCCATACGCACCATCAAAATCGCGAGGCAGGCCTATTGTACGGCAGTATTCGTCAGCCAAGCAGATCGGGCCGCCTTTCGCGCGTCAGCCTTTCCGCCTGTTCACGTCTCCACGCGGCGATTTTCGCATGGTCGCCCGATAGAAGGATGGGGGGGATCGCGCGGTCTTCGAAGAGTTGCGGCCGCGTATAATGCGGATATTCGAGGAGCCCCTCCTCGAAGCTCTCATCCTCGCCGGAAGCATGATTGCCCATGACGCCGGGGAGGAGACGCACCACCGCATCGAGAAGCACCAGCGCGGCCGGCTCGCCTCCGGAGAGGATGTAATCGCCAAGCGACACTTCTTCCAAGCCCCGCGCCTCGATCACGCGCTGATCGACGCCCTCGAAGCGGCCGCAGACGACAAGAGCGCCAGGCCCTGCCGCAAGCCGACGAACGCGGTCCTGCGTGAGAGGATGGCCGCGCGGGCTCATCAAGAGCTTCGGCCGCGGATCATCGACCGGCGCGGCATCGTCGATTGCCGCCGCGAGAATATCGGCGCGCATCACCATCCCGGCGCCACCGCCCGCCGGCGTATCGTCGACCGTCTTGTGCCTGTCGGTAGCAAAATCCCTGATCTGCACCGTGTCGAGCGACCACAGACCCGACCGGAGCGCCCTGCCGGCGAGCGACATGTCGAGATGGCCCGGAAACATTTCGGGATAAAGCGTCAGGACCGTCGCGCGGAAACTCACCTGTTGCCTCCCGCCGAACGCGGCCCGCGCGGCCGCGTCGCGGCATCGAACGATTCTTCCTGGCCGAATTTCTCGCGCGGTGGCGCTTCATCCTCGGCGTCGAGGCCGGAGGCAACGGGATCGATGCGGGCGAAGCCGCCGCTTATATCAACTTGCGGGACCGCGGAACGGGTGAAGGGGATCATCACCGAGCGCCCGTCCTTCAGTTTCAGCTCCAGCACGTCGCCGCCGCCGAAATCGTGGACGGCCACGATCCGGCCAAGCGCCGCGCCGCCGCTGTCCCGGACATCGAGGCCGATCAGGTCAGCGTGATAGAATTCTTCCTCGTCCAGGTCCTCGGGCAGCGCGGATCGATCGATAAAGAGCGGCGTGCCGGTGAGCGCGGCGGCCGCCTCGCGGTCCGCGACGCCGGCAAAGCGAACCACGACGCCGGCTTTGGCGGGCCTTGCCTTAGCGACCTCGAAAATACGTCCATCCGGTCCGAAGAGCGGGCCGTAGTCGCCGATCGCCTCGGGATCGCCGGTAAACGCCTTCACCCGCACTTCTCCCTTGACGCCATGAGGGGCGCCTATCACGGCCATCTGCACGGGATTCCTCGGTTTGGGTACGCTCATTTGCCTGTTGGTCATGACGAATTCAACGATGTTCGATCTTCACCGGACGCTAACCGGGACGCGCCATGGTACCCCTAACGGAAAAAGAGTGCAGCCGGAATGCAAGAATTCCTCGTCTCCGCCAAAGCCGATCTGCAGAATGCGCGGCAGTCCTGGCTGCAGGCGCTTGCGGGCGAACGTCGGCTCTCGCGCCTTACCGTCGAGGCCTATGAGCGGGATACAAGGCAATTCCTGCAATTCCTGACGGGACACCTCGGCGGCCCGCCGGGCCTCGACGACATCGCCCAGCTCCGCACCGCCGATCTGCGCGCTTTCCTCGCCTATCGCCGCGTCGGCGGCGCCGGCGCACGATCGCTCGGCCGCGGCCTTGCCGGCATACGCTCCTTCCTTCGCTTCCTCGAGCGGAAGGGGCTCGCCAGCGCGGCCGGCGCGGTCGCATTGCGCGCGCCAAGACAACCGAAATCACTGCCGAAGCCGCTTAACGCAAAGGATGCGCGCCGCATCGCCTCCACAGACGGGCAGTTGGCCGAAGAGCCTTGGATCGCCGCGCGTAATGCCGCCGTCCTGGCGCTGCTCTATGGCGCGGGCCTGCGCATTTCAGAAGCGCTCGGGCTCGCCGCCGGCGTGCTCTCCGCGAAAGGACAGACGACGATCCGCGTCACTGGCAAGGGCGGCAAGACGCGGCTGGTGCCGATCCTTGCCGTCATAACCGACGCGGTCGAAGAATACCGCCGGCTCTGTCCCTTTCATCTCGATCCCGACAAGCCGCTTTTCCGTGGCGCGCGCAGCGGCCCGCTTAACCCCGCCATCGTCCAGCGCGAGATGCAGAAGCTGCGCGGCGCGCTCGGTCTGCCCGATACGGCGACGCCGCATGCGCTCCGGCATTCCTTTGCGACGCATCTTCTCGCGCGCGGCGGCGATCTCAGGACCATCCAGGAACTACTCGGCCATGCGAGCCTGTCGACCACCCAGATCTATACCGGGGTTGATACGACGCGCCTGCTCGAAATCTACGAGACCGCGCATCCGCGCGCTTGAGTTTGGCGAATTGTCCGCAACGGATTAACGGATTTTCCGGATTTTCCGGCCACAATGGCGGAATGAAACGTGCAATCGTCATAGCCGACCGCGCCGCGGGCGTTACATTCAACCTCCTTCTCGGGTTGAACGTGCTTTTCCTGCTCTCCTTCCTGGTCGTCGCCCTCTTCGTCGCATTCGGCCGCTGATCGGCCGCTGCGGCGGCCGGCCCTTGGAAAGGCCGCGACCAGCGCGAGCATCGGTGTTCAGCTTCAGTTCACGCAGCCGCCTGTATCGACCATATCCGCTTCCTTTTGTCGCATATCGAGCCTACGCCATGAAAATGGCCGGCTCCGGGGGGAGGCACGGTTGCGCCGCACGTCCAGGGTGCCTATCAGCATCCTCGTTTCCATGGAACCTCCCGTATGCACGGTGTCGACGAAAACCTGCGCCGGAGCAACTTTCTAGGCGCTGACAGCCTCGATTTTCTCAGGAAGATCAGGTACCGTGCGATTTTGCGGCGGAGCTATTCGCTGCTCAAGGCGAGAGGACTTTTCATTGTCCTCATTGCCAGCATCGTCGGTGCGATTTCCGGCGCCTTCGTCAGCCTGATGAGCTTCACCGTGCAGCAGATGCACTGGTTCCTGTTCGGCCTGCCGAAGGGCGCGCGGCTGTCCAGCATGTTTGCCCTTTTTGATCCTCAATATGCGCTCGTGCCCGCCGCCGGCGGCGTCGTCATGGGACTGAGCGTCGCCTATCTCCGCTACAGGAATTACCGCACTCTCGTGGATCCGATCGAGGCCAATGCGCTGCATGGCGGGCGGATGTCCATGGTCGACACGCTGATCGTCGTCTTCCAGACCATCGTATCGACCGGATGCGGCGCCTCCGTCGGATTGGAAGCCGGTTACACGCAGATCGGTTCCGGCATCGCCTCCCGCCTGGCGCGAACGCTCGGATTGAGGCGGGCCGATGTGCGTGTCCTGGTCGGCTGCGGGGCGGCCGGCGCCATCGCCGCTGCTTTCCAGGCGCCGCTGACGGGCGCCTTCTATGGCTTTGAACTGATCATTGGCGTCTATACCGTCGCCAATGTCGCGCCGGTTCTCGCCGCGGCAATCGCGGCATCCCTTTCTTCGGCCTATCTGGGCGCCGTCGAATTTCCCGTCCATGTCGGGGAAATGGCGAAGATGATGCCGTACCAGTATCTCCCCTACCTGTTGCTCGGGCTGGTCGGCGGCGCGGCGTCCATCCTGATCATGTATCTCGTCACCATGGTGGGCCGTGTCTTCGTGAAGCTGTCGATCGACGCAATGATCCGGCCGGTGATCGGCGGCGTGCTTGTGGGCCTTCTGGCACTCGGAACGCCGCAGGTCTTGTCGAGCGGCCATGGCGCGCTGCAGATCCAGCTTCAGATGAACTATGGCCTGGCGACCATAGCAGGCGTTTTCGCCATGAAGGTCGCGGCTTCGGCGATCTCGCTCGGCGCGGGCTTTCGCGGCGGGCTGTTTTTCGCCTCCCTCTTTCTCGGTGCACTGCTTGGCAAGATTTTCGCGGCGCTGATGACGATTTTCTCGCCGCAGACGGGCATCGATCCCGGCGTCGCCGCGGTCATCGGCATGACCTCTGTGGCCGTCGGCATTGTCGGCGGCCCGCTGACGATGACGTTCCTCGCGCTCGAATCGACCGGCGACCTGACGCTGACCGGCGTCGTGCTTGCCGGGTCGATCATGTCCGCCATGCTCGTGCGCGAAACTTTCGGCTACTCCTTCTCGACGTGGCGTCTGCATCTGCGTGGCGAAACCATCAGAAGCGCGCAGGACGTCGGCTGGATGCGCTCATTGACCGTCGGATCGATGATGCGCGGCGACGTTCGGACCGTGGATGCCGACCTGCCGGTCGCGGAAGTCAGAAAGAGGGTGCCGCTCGGCGCATCGCAGCGCGTGATCGCCGTCGACCAGGACCAGCGTTATGTCGGCATCGTCCTGGTTCCCGACCTGCATGCGGAACAGGATGACGAGGCGGACGAAAACACGATTCCTGTGCGGGAACTGGCGAAATTCCCGGAAACGGTCCTCGTCCCCTCGATGAACGTCAAGGTCGCCGCCGACATGTTCGCCTCCGCCAACAGCGAGGAACTCGCCGTGGTCGGCGATCTTTATAATAAGAAGGTCGTCGGTCTGCTGACCGAAGGGCATTTGATGCGCCGCTATGCCGAGGAACTGGAAAAGGCGCGGCGCGACCTCTCCGGCGAGGCCTAACGGCGCGGCCTGTTCATGCGAAGATCGACCGCTCCTGCTCGACGACCCGGCCGACGAAGTCCGCCACCGCCTGGACGCGCCTCAGCGGCCTGACGGATTCATGATAAACGATCCAGTAGGCTCTCCTGATCGGCTTGCCGATCTCCAGGCGGATGAGTTCGGGCATCGAGCGCGCGATGAAGGTGTGGAGGATGCCGATGCCCGCGCCGGAGCGCACCGCCTCGACCTGCCCCAATGAGGAAGAGACGGAAAAGTTGGCCGGCCATTCCGATGCGATCTCGTCGACATAATCGAGAGACGGGCTGATCGCGAGATCGGGCACATAGCCGACGAGCCGGTGAAGTGAAAGTTCGGCCGGCGTTTCCGGCAGGCCGTTCGTTTCGGCATAAGTGCGCGATGCGTAGAGCTGGAGCGTATAGTCCACAAGCTTGCCGGCGACGAGCCGGCCTTCCGTCGGGCGATCGACGGTGATGACGATGTCGGCTTCCCGTCTGGAAAGAGAGAAGGAACGTGGAACCGGCACCAGTTGCAGGGAAAGTTCCGGGTGGAGGGCGGCGAGCGCGCCGAGCCGCGGCGCCAGGAACGCGACCCCGAAGCCGTCGGGCGCGCCGATCCGGACGGTGCCGGTCAGCGCATCGCCCTCTCCGGCAATCTCAGCCCGCGCGGCGATCATGTCGGCTTCCATGCGCTCGGCGACGACCAGGAACCGTTCGCCCGCCGGTGTCAGTTCCGAACCTGTGGTGAGCCTGCGGAAGAGGCGCGCCTTGAGCGATTCCTCCAATGCCGCCACGCGGCGGGAAACTGTCGCGTGATTGAGTCCGAGCCGCCGAGCGGCGCCGAGGATCTGGCCTGCCCGCGCGACAGCGAGGAATATGCGAACGTCATCCCAGTTCATCGCCGCCGCCTCAAATTGGCATTGCCAGCAATATGCAGAAATTCGTGTGCCTTTTCCAGACGAACTTTATTTTCCGCACAACGGCTGCGTTCAGGGTCGCATTGCCTTCCGTAGCGCAAAGGCGGAGAATGATTTTTTCGAACAATCTGGGAGCGTAACCATGGTCGAATACGGTCATTTCATCGGCGGCAGGAAGGTCGCCGGCAAGAGCGGGCGCAAGCAGGACGTGATGCAGCCGATGGATGGATCGGTGCGCGGCACGGTCGCGCTCGCCTCGCGCGACGAGGTGCGCGCGGCTATTGAGAACGCCAAGGCGGCGCAGCCGGCCTGGGCGGCGACCAACCCGCAGCGTCGCGCTCGCATCCTGATGAAATTCCTGGAGCTTGTCGCCCGCGATAATGACGAACTTGCCGACATTCTGGCGCGCGAGCATGGCAAGACCCTTCCCGACGCCAAAGGCGACATTCAGCGCGGCGTCGAAGTCGTGGAATTCGCGCTCGGCGTGCCGCATCTGATGAAAGGCGAGTTCACCGAGGGCGCCGGTCCCGGCATCGACAATTATTCCGTACGGCAGCCGCTCGGCGTCGTCGCCGGCATCACGCCCTTCAACTTCCCGGCCATGATCCCGATGTGGAAATTCGCGCCGGCGATTGCCTGCGGCAACGCCTTCATCCTGAAACCCTCCGAGCGTGATCCCGGCGTGCCGCTCAGGCTCGCCGAACTGATGCTGGAAGCGGGGCTCCCCGAGGGCATCCTCAACGTCGTCAATGGCGACAAGGAAGCGGTCGACGCGATCCTCGATGATCCCGACGTCAAGGCGGTGGGCTTCGTTGGCTCCTCCGACATCGCGCAATATATCTATAGCCGCGCGGCCAGCACCGGCAAGCGGGTGCAATGCTTCGGCGGCGCCAAGAACCACATGATCGTGATGCCCGACGCCGACATGGACCAGGCGGTCGATGCGCTGATCGGTTCCGGCTATGGCGCGGCGGGCGAGCGCTGCATGGCGGTTTCCGTCGCCGTGCCTGTCGGCCAGGCAACCGCCGATAGGCTGGTCGAGAAGCTGATTCCGCGCGTTGAAAGCCTCAAGATCGGCCCATCGACTGATCCGTCGGCCGATTTCGGCCCGCTGGTGACGAAGCAGGCTTTGGAGCGCGTCAAGGGCTATGTCGATCTCGGCATCAAGGAAGGCGCCAAGCTCGTCGTCGACGGGCGCGGCTTCAAGATGCAGGGCTATGAGAACGGCTTCTATATGGGCGGCTGCCTCTTCGACCATGTGACGCCCGAGATGCGTATCTACAAGGAAGAGATCTTCGGCCCTGTGCTGTCGGTCGTGCGCGCGCATGATTACGAGGAGGCGCTGCGCCTGCCGTCGGAGCACGAATATGGCAATGGCGTTGCGATCTTCACGCGCGACGGGGACGCCGCGCGCGAGTTCGCCTCCCGCGTCAATGTCGGCATGGTCGGCATCAACGTGCCGATCCCGGTGCCGGTATCCTACTATACGTTCGGCGGCTGGAAGCGGTCCGGCTTCGGCGATCTCAATCAGTACGGACCGGATTCGATCCGTTTCTATACCAAGACCAAGACTGTGATGGCGCGCTGGCCGTCCGGCGTGAAGGAAGGCGCGGAATTCGCCATGCCGACGATGAACTGACGCCGGACATCCTTCCTCGGCTTACGCGTTCCTCGCCTTCGGCTACGGACGCACGGGGTTATTTTCAGCATTCGGGAAAGGCACGAGCGATCGTGCCTTTTCTTTTTTGCACCGGAAACCGGCGTCCCGAAAATGTGATGGAACGACATCGCGTGTTCTGAATTGTTAACGCGGGTCGAGCAGCGGAGAGGGAAAAGCCGGCAAGGAGTGAAGGGCCGGCGGAAGGACGACAGGGAGCCCATGATGGCACTCAAATCCTATCTCATTCCGGCAGCAGCCGCTGCTATCCTGATTGCAACGGTTCCATCCCGGCTGGAGGCAGCGCCGGCGCATGTCCAGTCGACCGTGACGACCGCCAAAACCGACCGAATCGCAATGCGCCCCAACACAGGCAACGCCGAAAATACGGTATCCGGGCTGCAGGCGGTGTCGGGCGTCACCTGCGCGAAGCGGACGGACATGGTGAATGCGCTCGGCCGACTCTATAATGAAAAGCAGCAATCCACCGGCCTCGTCAGCCCCAAGGCGGCCGTCGAAGTATTCGTCTCCAACAAGGGCGATTGGACGATTCTGGCCACCGGGACGAACGGCGTCAGCTGCATGATGGCGGCCGGCGAAGGGTGGGACACGGCCAATCTCGCGGCGCTGCCGGGCAGCTGACCCGTAACGCCTCTCACCCAGTCGTCAAAGACCGGCGGCAACCGCTTCGGCCTGGCCGCGAAGCAGCCCAATCAGGCGATCGGCTTGAGCGCCTGCTCCTTCCTCGTCATGATCCAGTATCGCGCGGATGATCTCGACATGCTGTGCAGCGGATTCCGCCAGGCCCGCATCGGCCCTGTAGCGATACCAGAAACGCCGGCTGTGGGTCTGCAACGGCGCGGCAAGGCGTGAGGCGAAGGCGTTGTCGGCCGCGGCGTTGATCGCTTCATCAAGGGATTTATCGGCGGCAAGGAAGTCATTCACGTTTCCGGCCATGACCGCCTGCTGCATGGCGCGCGCCGCTTTCTGGAAGCGCGTATTGACGTCGCGCGTATAGAAGCGCGCCGCGGATCGGGCGAGAATGATTTCGACGCCGCGGCGTGCATCGAGCACCTTCAGCCAGTCTCCGGCATGCAGAGGCGCGACAGCCAACCCGGCGCGCGGGCGCACTTCCAGCAGCCCCTCCCATGCCAGCCTCTGAACGGCTTCGCGTACGGGCGTGCGGCCGAGACCCAGCCGCTCGATCAAAACACCTTCCGTCGTTATGCTGCCGGGCGCGAGTTCGAGCGTCACGATCATGCGCTCCAGCACGCGATAGGCTTTCGCGGCTGCCGGCTCGAAGGAATTGATATCGCTTTCGGCGTTCAACAAATGCGCTCCCTGACGGGAATTGATACCGTATATCAGCGGCAAAACCCTGTTGACATATATCCGGACAATCTGATATATCACAAATATATCAGATTGGGGAGAGATAAGATGTGGAAAGGTATATTTCCGGCCGTGACGACGAAGTTCACGGTCGATGACACGCTCGATCATCCGGAGATGGAGCGCTGCTTCTCTCTCCTCATGGATGCTGGCTGCGACGGCCTCATCGTCGCCGGGTCCCTCGGCGAGGGGCCGATGCTCTCCCATGACGAAAAGCTGGAAGTCTTGAAAACCGCGCGGGGAATTTCGCGGGGCAAGCCCGTACTCCTCACCGTCAATGAGGCGGGCACTCGCGAAGCGAAAGCCCTTGCCGCACGGGCGGCGAAGGCAGGCGCTGACGGTCTGATGGTCGTGCCGAGCCCGATCTATCACACCAATCCCAAGGAGACCGCGGACAATCTGAAGGCGGTCGCGGCGGCCGGCGACCTCCCCGTCATGGTCTATTCCAACCGCATCGCCTATCGCGTCGACGTGACGCCCGACGTGATGGCCGAGCTTGCCTCGGACAGCCGCATCGTCGCCATCAAGGAATCCTCCGACGACATCCGCCGCTCGATCGACATGGTCAACCGTTTCGGCGATCGTTTCGATCTTTTCACAGGCGTCGACAATCTCGCTTTTGAGGCGCTTTCCGTCGGGGCCGTCGGTTGGGTCGCGGGGCTCGTCACCGCCTTTCCGCGCGAGACGGTCGTCATCTACCGCCTCATAAAGGAAGGTCGCGCCGCAGAAGCGCTCAAGCTTTACCGCTGGTTTCGTCCCCTGCTTGACCTCGACGTCTCGACCTATCTGGTCCAGAACATCAAGCTCGCGGAAGTCCACGCTATCGGTACAAATGAGCGGGTGCGTCTGCCACGCCAGCCGCTCGCCGGCGCCGAGCGCGAACGGGTCGAAATGATCATCAAGAAGGCACTCGCGTCGCGGCCGGAACTGCCGGCGATCTAATGAGAGCGCGGACTTTTCCGTGAGCAACGAACCGCCCGACACGCTCGTCATCGGCGCCGGCATCGTCGGCAGCTGCGTCGCAGCGTATCTCGCCGAGGCGGGGTATTCCGTCTCGGTTATCGACCGCACCGGCATCTGCGAGGAGACGAGTTCCGGCAATGCCGGCGCCTTCGCCTTCTCTGACGTGTTGCCGCTGGCGCAGAAGGGCATGCTCGCCCATGCGCCGAAATGGCTCCTCGATCCGCTCGGTCCGCTGTCGATCCGCCCGTCCTATCTGCCGCATCTCCTTCCTTGGCTGCTCAAGTTCCGCCGCGCGGCCGCTCCGGGGCGCCACGAGGCTGGGCTCGCCGCGCAGGCGGCGCTGATGAAGCTCGCCGAGGCCGAATGGGTCGGTCTCATGCAGCGTTCCGGCACCACGAACATGCTGCGCGAGGACGGCTCGCTCGAACTTTACGAGAGCAAGGCGGAGTTTCATAACTCACTCCCGGGCTGGGAGGCGCGCCAGCGTCACGGCATTGCCTTTCGGCATCTGGAGAAGGAGGAACTCGGCAATTATCAACCCGGCCTCTCGGATCGGTTCGTCGCCGGCACCTTCGTTCCCGATTGGAAAACCGTCAGCGATCCGCGATTGGTCGGCAAGGCCATCTGGGCCTATGCCGAAAGGAAGGGCGCGACTTTCACCCGATCCGAGATCAAGACAATCCGGCAAACCGGAAACGGAAATTGGCATGTCTCGACGACGGCCGGAAAGGAAATCACCGCCTCCCGCATCGTCCTTTGCGCCGGCGCGTGGTCAGGCCGGCTTGCCAGACAGGCAGGCGACGCCATCCCGCTCGACACCGAGCGCGGCTACAACACCACCCTGCCCATCGACGCCTTCGACGTGAAGCGACAACTGATCTTTTCCGGCCACGGCTTTGTCATTACGCCGCTCTCGACCGGCTTACGCGTCGGCGGCGCGGTCGAGTTCGGCGGGCTTCGCCTGCCGCCCAATTTCGCCCGTTCGAAGGCGATGCTGGAAAAGGCGAAGCGTTTCCTGCCAGGCCTTCAGACGGAAGGCGGGCGGGAATGGATGGGCTATCGCCCGTCGCTTCCCGATTCCCTGCCCGTCATCGGCCCGTCGCCGCGCCGTGCCGGTCTCTTCCATGCTTTCGGTCACGGCCATCTCGGCTTGACGCAGGCCGCGGCAACCGGGCGCTTGATCCGCGCTCTCGTTTCGGGCGAAGCTTCGCCGATCGATTGTTCGCCTTTTCGTGCCAATCGCTTCTGAGGTCTGCCATGGCGCAACACACCTTCTTCTGTATCGACGGGCATACCTGTGGCAACCCGGTCCGGCTCGTCGCCGGAGGCGGCCCTCGGTTGGAGGGCGCGACCATGATGGAGCGTCGGGCGCATTTCCTCGCCGAATATGACTGGATCCGCACCGGGCTGATGTTCGAGCCGCGCGGCCACGACATGATGTCGGGCTCGATCCTCTATCCGCCGACGCGGCCGGATTGCGATATCGCCATCCTCTTCATCGAGACGTCGGGCTGCCTGCCGATGTGCGGCCACGGCACGATAGGCACCGTCACCTTCGCGATCGAAAACGGACTCGTGACGCCGAAGACACCCGGCACATTGAGGCTCGACACGCCGGCCGGCCTCGTTGTCGCGGAATACAAGCAGGAAGGCGCGCACGTGGAGGAGGTGCGCATCACCAACGTCCCCTCCTTCCTCTACGCCGAAGGGTTGGCGGTCGATTGCCCGGTTCTCGGGCCGATCTCTGTCGATATCGCCTATGGCGGCAATTTCTACGCCATCGTCGATCCGCAGGAGAATTACCGCGACATGGCCGACCATGCCGCGACCGACCTGATCGCCTGGAGCCCCGTCGTGCGGCAAAGGCTGAACGAGGCCTATTCCTTCGTTCATCCAAAGAACCCCGGCATCAACCGCCTGTCGCACATATTGTGGACGGGCGCGCCGCAGAACGCCGGGGCCGACGCCCGCAACGCCGTCTTTTACGGCGACAAGGCCATCGACCGCTCGCCCTGCGGCACCGGCACCTCGGCGCGCATGGCCCAACTTCATGCCAAGGGGAGACTGAAGGCCGGTGCCGATTTCGTCCATGAATCGATCATCGGTTCCCTGTTCAAGGGCCGTGTCGACGCGGAAACGACGGTCGGCGGCCGCCCGGCGATCGTTCCCTCCATCGGCGGCTGGGCGCGACGCACGGGGTTCAATACCATCTTCATCGACGACCGCGACCCGTTCGCCCATGGCTTCGTCGTGACATGAAGCTTGCGCCCGCTTGCTGTCGGACCGCGCCCTCCGCCGTTACTTTTACCGAAGCTGTCGCTTTGACGATTGATTCCGCGCACCGGACTATGCCAAAAGTCGAATCGGCATGGTCCAGGGGAGGACGAGCACAAAGGCCGACGGATTAAGGCTGGGGAAGACCCATCCACCATTTAGGCAGTTTGCCGAAAAAAATGCCGTTGCAATCCGGGGCCGAACCAGTACGACTAAGGATAATACGAAAAAGGATGCGCCGATGAGGCGACATTCCTGGGGAGCTTCGCAACTATGCAATATTTCATCCAGCAGCTTATCAACGGGCTGACGCTGGGATCCATCTATGGGCTGATCGCGATCGGCTACACGATGGTCTACGGTATTATCGGCATGATCAACTTCGCCCATGGCGACGTTTTCATGGTCGGGGCCTTCATCTCGCTCATCGTTTTTCTCATTCTCGCCTCTCTCTTCGGCGGCGTTCACGTGGTGCTCTTCCTGCTCATCATGATGGGCGTGGCGATCGTGATGACCGGTCTCTGGAACTGGGCGATCGAACGGGTCGCTTACCGCCCCTTGCGCGGCTCCTTCCGTCTGGCGCCGTTGATCACCGCCATCGGTATGTCGATCACGCTGTCGAATTTCGTTCAGGTCACGCAGGGGCCACGCAACAAGCCGATCCCGCCGCTCATCCACGGCGACTTTGCGATCCATGGCGTCACCATATCGCTCAAGCAGGTCATCATCGGCGTCGTCACGGTCGTGCTCCTGGCCATCTTCTGGTATGTCGTGAACCACACTCCGCTGGGCCGCGCGCAGCGGGCCTGCGAGCAGGACCGCAAGATGGCGGCGCTGCTGGGTATCGATGTCGATCGGACCATTTCGATCACCTTCATCATGGGCGCCGCGCTGGCGGGCGTCGCCGGCACGCTTTTCCTTATGTATTACGGCGTCGTCGTCTTTTCCGACGGCTTCGTGCCTGGTGTGAAGGCGTTCACCGCCGCCGTCCTGGGCGGCATCGGCTCGATCCCCGGCGCTGTCGTCGGCGGCGTCCTGATCGGCGTCATCGAATCGCTGTGGTCAGCCTATTTCTCGATTGATTACAAGGACGTGGCGGCATTCTCCGTCCTCGCGATCGTGCTCATCTTCATGCCATCCGGCCTCATGGGCCGTCCCGAAGTGGAGAAGGTGTAAGCCATGGCGGAAGCTGTATCGACCCCGCGTCTGAGCGCGGGCAGCGCGAACATCTCCGGCGCTTTCCGTGAAGCCGTCTATACCGGCCTTGTCGCGCTTGGTATGTTCGTCCTGCTGGTCGGGCTGAAGACCGACCAGAACATCCGCAACGAACTCATCCTCGTCCAGCGTTGGGGCCTGCTCGCGATCTTTGTCGGCATAGCGATGGTCGGGCGTTTCGTCATCGCCGCCTTCATCCGTCCGGCGGTCGCGCGACGGCGGGCTGCCCGCGCAGCGGTCGCCGTGCCGGAAATCGCCGAGGATTCATTCCTGAAGAGGAACTTCAACACCCTGGCGATTATCTTCCTCTTCATCTTCCCGCCGCTGATGGTGACGACGCTCGGCTTGCAGGGCTCGCTGAAATGGGTCGATAATTTCGGCATCCAGATTCTCATCTATGTGATGCTCGGCTGGGGGTTGAACATCGTTGTCGGACTGGCCGGACTGCTCGACCTCGGTTATGTCGCCTTCTATGCGGTCGGGGCTTATTCCTATTCCCTCCTCGCCATCCATTTCGGCTGGTCCTTCTGGATATTGCTTCCCGTTTCAGGCCTCCTGGCGGCATGCTGGGGCGTGATCCTCGGATTTCCCGTCCTGCGCTTGAGAGGCGATTATCTTGCCATCGTCACGCTCGCCTTCGGCGAGATCATAAGGCTCGTCCTCATCAACTGGACGGCGGTGACGAAGGGCACTTTCGGCATTTCGGGAATCCCGAAGGTGACGTTCTTCGGCTTGATTTCCTTCGATGTCAGCGCCCCGAACTACATTGCGAAGGTTTTCGACCTGCCCATGTCGGGTGTCTACTACAAGATCTTCCTCTACTATCTCATCCTTTGCATGGCGCTTGTCACCGCCTTCGTCAGCATCAGGCTGCGCCGCATGCCGGTCGGCCGCGCCTGGGAGGCCTTGCGCGAAGACGAAATCGCCTGCCGTTCGCTTGGCATCAACACCACGAACACCAAGTTGACGGCCTTCGCCACCGGCGCGATGTTCGCGGGCTTTGCCGGTTCGTTCTTCGCCGCGCGCCAGGGTTTCGTCAGCCCGGAATCCTTCGTCTTTCTGGAATCAGCCGTGGTTCTGGCCATTGTCGTGCTCGGCGGCATGGGGTCGCTCACGGGCATCGCGGTGGCGGCGACGGTGATGATCGGCGGTACGGAGATCCTGCGCGAATTGAGCTTCCTGAAAGTGATCTTCGGCCCGGATTTCACGCCGGAACTCTATCGCATGCTGCTTTTCGGCCTTGCCATGGTCATCGTCATGGTGTGGAAGCCGCGCGGCTTTGTCGGCAGTCGTGAGCCCACGGCCTTTCTCAAGGAGAAGAAAGCGGTTTCAGCCAGTTTCACCAAAGAGGGGCACGGCTGATGCTCGACAAACCAGTACCCACCGGGCCGATCCTTCAGGTCGAGCATCTTTCCATGCGCTTCGGCGGATTGCGCGCTATCGACGATCTGTCCTTCGAGGCGAGACGCGGCGAGATCACCGCTCTCATCGGTCCGAACGGCGCGGGAAAGACGACGGTCTTCAACTGCATCACCGGCTTCTACAAACCGACGGAGGGCATGATCACGCTGCGGCGGCGCGGCGGCGAGCAATATCTGCTCGAGCGCATGCCCGATTTTCATATCACCCGCGACGCGAAGGTGGCCCGCACGTTCCAGAACATCAGGCTTTTCGCCGGCATGACGGTGCTGGAGAACCTGCTTGTCGCCCAGCACAATATGCTCATGAAAGCCTCCGGCTTCACCATATTGGGGCTGTTCGGTTTCTCCGGCTACAGGAAAGCATCGGCCGAATCCGTGGAGGTCGCGAAGTTCTGGCTCGACAAGGCCGATCTGACCGACCGTGCCGACGATCCGGCCGGCGAGCTGCCCTATGGGGCACAACGTCGACTGGAAATCGTCCGCGCCATGTGCACACAACCGGAACTGCTCTGCCTCGACGAGCCGGCGGCAGGTCTCAACCCGCATGAATCGGCCGCCCTCAACAGGCTTCTCAACGAAGTCCGGGAGGCGAGCGGCACCTCTATCCTTCTCATCGAGCACGACATGTCGGTCGTCATGGAGATTTCGGACCATATCGTGGTGCTGGAATACGGCCAGAAGATCTCGGATGGCGATCCCGCCTCGGTGAAGAGCGATCCGAAGGTCATCGCGGCCTATCTCGGCGTCGATGACGAGGAGATCGAGGACATTCTGACCGAAGTCGGCGAAGAGACCGTCGTCGAAGGTCTCGATGCGGAGCCTGACGTTTCCCATAATGTCGAACCATCCGCCTCCTTCTTCGCCGGCCCCATTGCCGACACGATCGCCCATAGCGATGACGAGGAGCACATAGCTGTCTCGCCGGGCGCATCCCGCGCCAGGATCGTCGAGGCACGCGAAAAGGCGGAGGCCGAAGCGGCCGAAGCCCGCCAGAAGGCGAAACCGGCCTCTCAAGGCAAGAGGGGCAAACCGGCCGTCGCAGCGGGCCGGTCGGCGGCAAAAAAGCCGGCCGGCCGTCCGGCGAGATCTCCAACCTCCACAAGTGCGGCAAGGCCGAAGAAGCCCGGGACAGCCGCAAAGTCCGGCTCTCTGCCAGGCTCGCTTTCCAGGCCGCGTGGCGGCAAGGCCGACAATCTGACCCGCATCAAGGGAATAGGTCTCGTCAATGAGAAGAAGCTTCATGAACACGGCATCTTCCATTTCGACCAGATCGCAGCCTGGAAGGCGGCGGACGTGAAGGCGGCCGAAGCCTACCTGGCGTTCGACGGCCGCATCAAACGAGAAGAATGGGTCAGGCAGGCGCGTCTCCTCGCCAAAGGCGGGGAAACGGAGTTCTCGCGGCGTGTCGATACTGGCAAGGTGGCCACAAGCCATGCGACGGTCGCCAAGGGGAGGCGCAAATAATGGCCGGCGAACCGCTTCTCAATGTCGAACGGGTCGAGACATATTACGGCAATATCCGCGCCCTCAACGGGGTCAACGTTTCCGTCAACCAGGGCGAGATCGTGACTTTGATCGGTGCGAACGGCGCCGGCAAATCGACGCTGATGATGACCATCTTCGGCAGTCCGCGGGCGCGCAGCGGCCGGATCATATTCGCGGGCACCGACATCACGCAGATGCCGACGCATGAGATCGCGCGCCTGAGGATCGCCCAGTCGCCCGAAGGCCGGCGGATATTCCCGCGCATGACCGTTACCGAGAATCTGCAGATGGGCGCGAGCCTCGATAATCTGCAATATTTCGACGAGGACGTGGAAAAGGTGTTCACGCTCTTCCCGCGGCTCAAGGAACGGCGGGCACAGCGGGGCGGAACGCTGTCTGGCGGCGAGCAGCAGATGCTGTCGATCGCGCGGGCGCTGATGGCGCGGCCGAAGCTTCTGCTTCTCGACGAGCCGTCCCTCGGACTGGCGCCCTTGATCGTCAAGCAAATCTTCGAAGCGATCAAGGAACTCAACAGGACGCAAGGCCTCACCGTTTTCCTGGTCGAGCAGAACGCCTTCGGCGCGCTCAAACTCGCCACGCGCGGTTACGTGATGGTCAACGGTAACGTGACCATGAGCGGCAGTGGCAAGGAACTGCTTGCCAATCCTGAAGTCCGCGCCGCCTATCTCGAAGGCGGGCGACATTGAAAGGGAGATGGTGATGAGCGGTATCCTCTATGACGAATCGTCGTTTTGGGAGTTTTTCTTCATCACTTGCATACTCGGCGGCTGGGCAGCATGGATGACGGGAAAGGCCTGCGCCCAGACATGGCGGCCCTACGGTATATTCATCTTCTACATGGTGCTGCTTTCTTTCGGCGTCAGGTTCATCCATCATGCTCTGTTTGCGGGAACGATGGAGATCGTCCATTTTTACGTGACCGACTTCGTCATTCTGCTGATCATCGGCTCGATCGGCTATCGTTATACTCGCACGGAGCAGATGACGTCGCAGTATCACTGGCTTTACGAGAAGACCTCGCTGCTCTCGTGGAAGGCAAAGGCCTGACATTCACCAAACATGCTGGTTTCCTCTGAAACAGGCGTGACAAGCCGCTTAAAATCAGCAATGTATCCCTTCTGCGATTGGGGTGGGCATCGCATGAGGGAAACAACCCGACAAGCCACCCAGTTGAATGGGAGTATATCGATGAGAAAATCACTGTTGTCCGCAGTAGCCGTGGCGGCGCTCTTCGCGCTGAACGGCGCCGCGAGGGCAGATGTGCTGATCGGCGTGGGCGGTCCGATCACGGGCGCAAATGCGGCTTTCGGCGCGCAGTTGCAGACGGGCGCGGAGATGGCCGTCAAGGACATCAATGCGGCCGGCGGCATGAATGGCGAGAAGCTCAAGCTCGAAATCGGCGACGACGCGGCCGATCCGAAGCAGGGCATCTCGGTCGCCAACAAATTCGTCGCCGACGGCGTCAAGTTCGTCGACGGCCATTTCAACTCGGGCGTCTCGATCCCGACATCGAACGTCTATGCCGAGAACGGCCTCCTGCAGGTGTCGCCGGCCTCGACCAACCCGCAATATACCGAGCGCGGGCTTTGGAACACCTTCCGCACCTGCGGCCGCGACGACCAGCAGGGTGCGGTCGCCGGCGCCTATATCGCGGCGCATTTCAAGGACGCCAAGGTCGCCATCATCGACGACAAGACGCCCTATGGCCAGGGCCTCGCCAAC
>DASZUG010000046.1:0-35815 GCA_035547755.1 Rhizobiaceae bacterium | reverse complement strand
CCTCCACCGGCAATCTGTACCTGGATTTCGATCACAACGGTACAGTCGACTCCGTCATCCACTTGGCTGGCGTGCACACGCTTGACGACGCGGCTTTCCAACTCGCGTAAGTCATAAGCTCTGTCCAAGCCCGTCGGTCCGTCATCCTGACGGGCTCGGGCTGTGCCAGCCGAGATGGCGGGAGTTGTCGATGCTCCCGCCATTTATTCATTTGGCCATGGGCGTCGCGGTATTTCGAAGCGGAATTTCGGGAAAACAATTCCGGCAAAAGTGTGCTGCGGGTTGTAAACTCCGATACGTCGAGTTTTGGTTTATCCGCCGTCAATTCGCTCTGCAGCGGCGATTGCCTTGAGCGTCATCCGGACCGTCTTCGCACGATCGCAGGCCTGCGCGTAGCAGCAATCTACCGGCACCAATTCTCGATCGCGAGAGCAATTGCCTTGGTGCAAGCGACGAGATCCTTGACGGAAACCTGCTCGTTGGGCTGGTGCGATTGCGCCGGATCGCCGGGACCGAAATTGACCGTCGGCGTATTGCCGAGGCCGGTCGGCAGGCCGATATCGCTGTGCGCGCCGAACCCGGCAAGAGTGGGAGACAAGCCAGCCTCCGACACCGCCTGCTGAAACGCGCCGACAAAGGGATGATCCGCGGGAACTTCGGCGCAATCCGCGTCGAGAATCCATTCGATCCGCGCCGGATGCCGCCTGAGATACGGGTCGGCCATGCAGACCTGGCGGACATGCTCCTCCACCTCGCGCTTGACCTTGCCGCCCAGCCCGAATTCGTCCTTCTCATGCGGCAGATACTGGACATCGATGATGATCTCGCCCCTGCCCGCCATCGAGGAGGGATGTTCGCCCGCCTGTATTTGAGTCACGATGATCTGGTTCGGCAAATCCATCAGGGGATGGTTCTTGACCGGGTCGAACATCCAGCGCCGATTGAGGATATCGATGCCGTCGAGCATCTGCCGCACAAGCTGGATGGCGTCGACGGGTCCGTTCCCATGCCAGGGACCGGGCGTGAGTTCGGCATGTCCGCCGATCCCGTCGAGGATGATGCGGCCCCACAGAATGCCATGGCAGAGCGGCGCGATCCGGTTAGCCGACGGTTCGGTCATGATGCCGGCATCGGCCTTGAAGCCACGGTCGACCATGGCGAGCGAACCCATGCCGCCGATCTCCTCGTCCACGACCGTGGTGAAGACGACATCGCCGCGCAGCGGAACGCCGATGTCCTTCAGCGTCTCGATCGCCATCAGCATGCAGGCGACACCGCCTTTCATGTCGACCACGCCCCGGCCTTTGACGAAGCCGTTCTCCACGACCGGCTCGAACGGTTTTGTCTTCCAATGCTCGGCAGCGCCCGGCGGCACCACGTCGATATGGCCGGTCAGCATGATCGAGCGCCCGCCGCCGGTTCCGGCAAGCGTTCCGCCGAGATTGGGACGACCCTCGAAGGTGCGGCCCTTGTTGGCGCCGGGGCGGCCCTTGTATTTCTCGTAGAGCGCCGGCCCGTCCGGATCCCAGAGATCCGTCACGAACCCCAGCGCCTCGATGCGCTTTTGCAAATAGAGCTGGCAGTCGCGCTCGCCCGGCCCGGCTTCCTTGGGATTGTTCTTCACCACCGATGGAAACCGCACGAGATCGCAGAGCGTTTCCACGATCCTGTCGGCGCGCGCCTCGACTGCTTCCGCGATCTTCCGTGCCGAATTCGCCATCGGGCTATCTTCCTCTTGCGTAAAACCGATCGGCCAGCAGGACGGCGATCAGCAGGGCGCCGATCATCCCCACCTGCCAGATACTGTTGATGTTCAGCTGCAAAAGCGCCGTCTGGAAGGTGACGAGCAGCAGGACGGCGGCCAGAACGCCGGCGACGCTTCCCCTGCCGCCGAAGATGTTCACGCCGCCCAGCATGGCCGCGGTAAGGGAAGTGAGTTCCAGATTGTTGCCGATATTGGGGCGGCCGCTTCCCAGCCAGGCAAGCGACACCAGAGCCGCAGTGCCGGCCAGCGCGCCGCTCAGCGTGTAGGCGATGAGGCGGACCCGGTCGACAGGAATACCGACGAGGCGCGCCGAACGCTCATTATAGCCGAGCGCGAAGATCCAGCGCCCCCATGAGGTCGAGCCGAGCACGATCGCCGCGACGAGATAGGCCGGAATCACCAGCGTCAGGAACGGATACGGAATTCCCCAGACGACTCCCCTGCCCCATGGAACCAGCCAGAGCGGCACGCCGCTTTGCGCTGCGCCTCCGGTCAGGGAGAGGGCGAGGCCCGAATAGACATAGAACGTTCCGAGCGTGGCGATGAGAGGCAGGATCCGAAGCCGCGTCACCAGAACGCCGTTGATGGCGCCGAGCATGGCGCCGATGGCGAGGCAGATGACCGGGACCAGAAATCCCGGCAGGCCGTTCTTTACGCACAGGACCGCCACGACGGCCGACAGCGACGTTGCGCCCCCGACCGACAGATCGATGCCGGCGCCGCCGCACAGCACCACCATCGTCTGCCCGAGCGCGACGAGCGCCAGCAAGGTCGAGAATTGCAGTACCGTCGTCACGGTGAAGAGGGAGAATGCGTTCGGGTTGAGGATCGCAAGGCCGATAACCACCACGATCCAGAGACCGACGAGGATCGGCACCGCCGGCGGCTGCTTGGCGAGCGAGGCGAAGAAAGTCATGGCGCAACCCTCGCGAAAATGTTGAACCGTTCGAGGCTGATGCGCCCGGACAAGACTTCTAACGCCAGCACGCCGAGCAAGAGACCGCCGGTCACGACCGTCTGCCAGAGCGACGGCACGCCCATCAGGAGCAACCCGTTCTGGAGAAGCCGCAGAAGAAGGACGCCGATCGCCGTGCCGAGGAGGCTGCACCGGCCGCCCGTCAGGCTGGTGCCGCCAAGCGCCGTCGCCGCGATGGCCTCGAGTGCGAGGCTGCCGCCGATGGTCGTCGCGACGTTCCGGTAGGTGGCGATATAGAAGGAAGCCGCGATGCCGCAGAGAATGCCGTTGACCACGAATGTCGCGAAGCGCGTCCGCTTGACCGCGACGCCCGAAAGGCGCGCCCGCTCCTCCGAATTGCCGATGGCGAGGAGATGCGGGCCGAAGGGCGTCCGCCGGAGAACCACCCAGACGCAGCCATAGACGATCAGCACCACGATAATGGCGATCGGGATCCCAAGCGGCCGCGCATCCAGGACCTTGGTCAATCCGTCGGGAATCCCCGAGAGCCACGAGCCGCCGAGCGCCAGGAAGATCGCCGCGCGATAGACGCCGAGCAGGCCGAGCGTGCCGACGATCGCCGGAATGCGGCCCAGCACGACGACGGAGGCCGTCACCAGCCCGAGCACGGCCCCGGTGAGCGGGCCAAGCAGGCCCGCGGCAAGCGGCTGCCATCCGCCTTGCAGGGCATATCCGACTGAGATCGCTGCGAGCCCCATCGTCATGCCGACGGAAACGTCCACATCCGCCATGGCCAGAAGCAGCGTCATGCCGAGGCTGAGGAAGAGCAGTTCGTTGCTGTTGCGCAGGATGGTCAGCAAATTGTCGGACGTCGCGAAGTAAGGAGACCAGAGCGCGAATACGGCGAACGCGATGACGCAGGCGACGAGCAGCGTCGTCTCGCGCGCGCCGAAGCCGAGGAAACTCGAACGCACCCGCGTCACCTTTCCAGAGCCCGATGCGATAAAAGGAGTCGCATCAGGCTCTTGTCTCTTTGGCTGAGCATGATCTTTCGGAAAGCCGGCATCCACTTTTCCGGATCATGCTCTAGAAGTTGAACTTGTCGACATTGTCCTTGGTGAAGACGGCCGGCTGCCCGAGCAGCAGCACGCCGGTCTTCGCGTCATAGGTGATCGGATGGTCGAAGCCCGGCACCTTGTTGCTCGCCTGGAACGGCTTGTTGTCGATCAGCTGCTTGCCGGCCCACACGGTCAGATAGCCGAGCGCGCTCGGATCCCACAACACGCTGAAGCCGAACGCGCCGCTCTTGATGTAGCTTCGCGCCGTGTTGGGACTGCAATAGCCCGTGCCGATGACCTTGCCGATCTTGCCCGCCGTCTCGATCGCCTGGCCGACGCCCGGACAGGTCGTGGAGGCGACGGCGATGATCGCCTTGAGATCGGGATTCGCCGTCATCAGGTCGCCGGCGATCTGGGCGGCGCGCTCGGCGGTCCCGCCGGCAAATTGCGGCGCCAGGAGCCTCAGCTTCGGATACTTTTCCTTGGCCCGCTGCTGCATGAAGCCGATCCATGCGTTCAGGTTGGAGGCCGTCGCCTCTCCCGATACGATACCGATCTTGGCATCGTCGCCGACCCGTTTCACCAATTCGTCGATGATCGTGGTGCCGAGGCCCTCATCGGTCGCCTGCGCGACATAGACGGCGCGGCCGGATTTGGGCGCATCGCTGTCGGACGTGAAGAGCTTGACGCCCTTTGCCTTGGCGGCTTTGACGACGGGCGCCAGGCTGGAAGCATCGAGAACGCTTACAGCCACCGCGCCGACACCCTGATTGACAAGATTCTGCACGATTTGCAGCTGGTCGACCGGATTCGTGTCGGTCGGACCGGTATAGATGAATTTGACGCCGAGCGCGGCGGCAGCCTTGTTGCCGCCCTCCTGCATGGCATTGAAATAGGGAATGCCGACAATCTGCGGGACGAAGGCGACACTGTTGTGCGCGTCTTGCGCGAACGCCGTTGCGGAGGCAAGCGCCAGCATCGCGCCGCCCGCCAGGAACAACCTCACCATTTTCAGCATGACTGACCCCTTTATCGATAACCGACGCGCGTTTTCATTGTTGTGTATTGACCTCGAACGCCCGCGCGTCTGGATGAGCGCCCGTGATCAGGGAAACCATTTCTTCCGGTGTCGTCGCATCGCGGCTGCGCTCGGCGATCTTCCGCCCGCGCCGGAAAACGACCATCCGGTCCGCCACCTCGAAGACATCCACAAGGTTGTGCGAGATAAGGACGACCGCGCATCCGCGCTCGGCGAGGCGGCGCGCGACGTTCAGGACCTTGCGCGTCTCCGCCACCGCCAGCGCCGCCGTGGGCTCGTCCATGATGACGAGACGGGCCTCGAGGTTGAGCGCCCGGCAGATCGCCACCGCCTGCCTTTGTCCGCCGGACAGGCTGCCGACGGGAGCATCCGGGTCGGCGATATGCGCCTCGAGTTCTTCGAGAAGCCCGGCGACGCGTTTGCGCATTTCCGATCGTTTCAGGAAGGGAATGCCTGCCACGCGCGTGATGAGTTCCCGGCCGAGAAACACGTTTTCGGCGATCGACAAATTCTCCGACAAGGCCAGTTCCTGGAAGATGGTGGCGATGCCGAGATCGGCTGCATCCTGCGGCGAAGCAAAGGAAACGGGCTTGTTCTCGATGCGGATCTCGCCATCGCTGGCGGGATGAGCGCCGGCGAGGATCTTGATGAAGGTCGATTTGCCCGCGCCATTGTCGCCCAGAAGGGCGAGCACTTCCCCGCGATAGATGTCGAGGTCGACGCCGGAGAGCGCCGTCAAGGCGCCGAAACGCTTCGACACATTGCGCGCCGTGAGAAAGGGCGACCGGGATGCCGATGGCGAAGTCATTTCTCTGCCGTGATCCAATCGAGCAGGTTCTTCCAGAGACGGGCGTAGCCGGGCCAGTCCACGAAGGTCTGCGGAAGCCAGTGCGGGCCGATATCCGATGTCCACACCGCGGTCCTGCCCCTGCCGAACCGCCCGGTGACGAGAAGCGGATGACCACCCTGATCCTCGGGAAGCGAGGCGAGGACTTCCGCCTGCCGGTCGGGCTTCAGCTTCACCTCGTTGGCGCCGAGGAGAAGCGGCCAATCCGTGCCGAGACCGGCAAGGATCGGATGGTCCGCCGGACCGTTGATGACAGCCTTGAAGCCCTCGGGAATTTCGAGACGATCGTCATAGGGCAGGCAGGAAACCGGCAGCGCATCCTCGACCGCCGTGCGCCCCCAGCGGGCTTTCCCGTCTATGCCCTGGAAACTGAAATAGCCGCCGATCATCACGAGCCCGCCGCCATTTCCCGTCCACTCCCGCAAAAGCTTCAGCCGGTTGGGATAGGGCGTGCCGCGCAGCCAGACATCCGGATGGAGGAGCAGCGAATTCGCGCCGATGTCGGACAGCAGGATTGCGTCATACTCATTCAGCCCCTCCAGCGAGGACGGAAGCGTATTAACCGCCTCATGCGACGGCATATATGTGAGCGCATAGGAACTGTCCTTCAGAGCCTCGACAAGCGGCTCCGCGCCAAGATGGAAGGTGACGCTGCCGAACTGGTCGAACCCCTTGTAATGCGTGGCCGAACTCACCCAGCTTTCGCCGACAAGGAGGACTTTCTTCTTCTGGCTCATTTGCTCTCCATCCTTTCCCGGTTCGCGTCTTCGGCATTCAAGATCATCTTGGCTCCCGATCCCTGCCCGTTTCTCGGCGCCGACACGGACTCCCGTACGACCAGTTCCACCGGCAGGCGCTGCGCACCCGCCCTCATGCGGCCGCCGTTCAGACCGGATGCCAGCAATTCGACGGCCCGGCGTCCCAGTTCTTCCACCGGCTGGCGAATGCAGGTCAGAGGCGGGTTGAAAAGATGAAACGGCGCGATGCCGTCGAACCCGATCACCGAAAGATCGTCGGGGATGCGCACGTTTCGGGCCGCGAAAACCTCCAGAGCGCCGATGGCGATCTCGTCGGATGTGGCGAACACGGCGGTGATCTCCTCCCCGGCGCGCAGAAGCGCGCCAGCCGAACGCCGCCCGTTCTCGACCGAATAATCGCCGAAATAATGCGCCGTGAGTTGGGCGGAAGGAGCCTCGCCAAGCGCCCGCCTGAATCCCGCAAGGCGCGCCTGCGTGCTCATCAGATGCTCCGGCCCGCCAATGAAGGCCAATCGGCGATGCCCGGCTTCCAGAAGATGCCGGCCCGCCAGATAGCCGCCCTGCTCATTGTCTCCGAAAATTTTCGGTCCGCGGGCCTTCTTCACGTCCTCGTCGAGAATGACGACGCGCCGGCTGGCTTCATTGATCGCCTTTGCGAGAGCCTCGTCCGCGGCATGGTTCGTCAGGAAGATCAGCCCGTCGAGATGATTCCGTCCCAGCCGCTGAAGATATTCGTGCTCGCGCTCGCTCTGATTGAGCGTGACGCACAACACCACGGCAAGCCCATGCGGCCCGGCCGCACGTTCGACAGCCGATGCGAGCAGCGCGAAATACGGATTGGCGATATCCGGAATGACCAGCCCGATCGTGTCGGAACGCCCCCGGCTGAGGCTGCGGGCATATGGATTGGGGCGATAGCCGAGTTCGTGGATCGCGCCTTCTATCCGGGCGACAGTGTCGACGGGCAATTGGATATGGCCGTTCAGATGCCGGGACACGGTCGCAACCGACACCCCCGCATGCTGCGCAACATCGATCAGCCTTGTTATCTTCTGAGCCATCTGTAAGCGCTTTAGTAAACCGCTTTACAAGCTAACGCGGCGACGGAGACGATGCAATAGGATTCAATCGAAATGGATTTGCGATGCGGAGAGCCCTGCCGCCTACGAGATGGAGATGCTAATCCAGCCCGAGTTCGACGAATGCCGCTTGCACCGCCTCTATGAGGGAGGTCATCGTGTACGGCTTCTGCAGCCAGCCGAGAGGGCGCGCGGGCGCGGCTCGTCTGCTCGTATCGGGATCGCTGTGGGCCGTCGCGAAGATGCACCGGATGCCATAATCGCGGAACAGTTCGAGCGCGGCATCGATACCGTCTCGCTTTCCGGCAAGGCGAATATCCATGATCGCAAGGACCGGACGGTGCACGGCCGCCATTTCGACCGCCTCCTCGGCCGAAGATGCAATGCCCACCAATCCCAACCCGGCGCCTGCGAACGCGGTCTCGATCTGCATCGCTATCAGAAAATCATCCTCGACGAGCAATATCGAAGGCGCGGCGGCTTTGCTTTCCGATCCGAGAGAGTCCTCGCGGGAGAAGACAACTCTCGGTCTTCTTGACGCTGGCGCGCACTGTTCAGCCGGATCGCCCCATCGAATGCTCGAAACCGGATTCACCCGGCATCTCCCGAGAGGGATGGGAATGCCACGGAGCAGCGCGTCACGCCATTGCTGCTGCTGACGGTGAACTTGCCGCCGAGCTGCCGTGCGAGGCCTTCTACCAGCCGCAGGCCGGACGATTTCTGACGCACCTTGGTCAGATTGAAACCGGGTCCCTGATCTTCGACGAACAACATATAGGACGCCTCCTCCCGCAGGAGCCCAACGCGAATGGCGCGTCCGGATCTACCATTCGCGCCATATTTTGCGGCATTGGTCATCAATTCGTTCAGGATCAGCGCGAGCGGCATCGCGCTGTCGTTCGACAATTCGCAAGGAACGGCATCGCAGGAAACGGACACCGGCGGCGAGAGGGTTTGCCCCACTGTCTGGCAGACTGCATTGAGAAATTGCGGCCCGCTGAACCGAACGGCATGTATGGTATCGTAAAGGACCCGCTGCGCGGCGGCCATGGCGCTGACCCGCCCGCTTGCGAGTTCGAGTGTCCGCCGCGCCTCTTCGTTCGAGCTCTGCCGGGCGGACGTAAACAGAAGCGACTGCAACATCTGCATGTTGTTTTTGACGCGATGGTTGAGCTCATTGAGCAGCACACGCTGCTGCGTCTCGGCCTCCTTGCGTTCGCTGACGTCGACCAGCATGTTGATGGCGCCGACGATCTCGCCATCTTCATTCCGGATCGGCGTCGGATAGGGAATGAAAGGAACTCTCGTGCCGTCCGGCCTTTCAGCGACAGCCTCCATGCCTCGAACGGGCCGCCCTTCCTTGAGCGTGACCGCCATCGGGCATTGGTCGTGCGGCAGGGGCGTGCCGTCCGGCCAATAAAGCTTCCAGGTGACGCACCATCGATCAACGCCAAGCGTGGGCGTCCGCCCGGCGAGATCCATGGCTGGTTGATTGAAATAGGTAATCGTGCCGCTGGCGTCGGTGGTGTAGATCGCCGCGGGAATGGCGGCCAGCAAATCCTGCAGACGCTGTTCGCTCGCCCTGATTTTTGCCTCGGCTTCCTTGCGATCCGTGATATCGCGGGCGATTTTGGAGGCCCCGACGATACGTCCCTTGGCATCCCTCACCGGCGAAATGGTCAGCGAAATATCGACGAGGCCGCCGTCCTTGCGCCGGCGGATCGTTTCGAAATGATCAAGCACTTCTCCGTTGCGGATGCGCCGCAGGATTTCCGGCTCTTCCTGAAGCCGATCCGCCGGAATGATCGTCGTGATCGGCTTCCCGACGATCTCTTCGGCTGTGTATCCGAAGAGACGTTCCGCGCTTCGGTTCCAGGTCATGACGATGCCGTCGAGATCCTTGCTCACAATGGCGTCATGCGAGGATTCCACGATCGAGATCAGCTGCTGCGTCGCTTTCCGGGCGCGGACGCGCTCGATGCTGAAACCGAGTTGGTCGGCGAGCGTGCGGGCCAGCTCGATTTCCCTGTCCGTGAAGGAATGGACCTGGTCGTAATAGACCATGAACTTGCCGAGCAGCCGCCCCCCTTCCTGTATCGGTATGAAGGCTGCCGCCTCGATCCCTTCCTCCCTTATCGCGGATTTCAGCGCGTCGGAAAGATCAGCCTTCTCGACGGCCGCAAGGCAGATGGGATCGGGATCATCTACGTCCGGCGACCATGGCGAGTGTCCTTCGACCGCGGCACGATAGACGTCCGACAGCCCTCGCCAGGCGACGAACCTCATCACCCCCGCTTTGTCGAACAGCAGGATCGACGCTCGCCTGCAGCGCAATGCCCGCTGGATCGCATCGAGAGCGGGACCGTAAAGATCGCCGAGCGATAGCGCATGCTGAAGGCTTCTCGTGAACTCGTGGAGCGCCGCTTGTTCTTCAACGCGAAGAGCAAGCTCCTCCTCCATCTTCTTGCGTTCGCTGATATCGTTCTGAACACGAACGGCGTAAAGGAAGCGGCCGTCCGCATCCCGAATGCTCGATGACGCTACCGACGCCCAGAAAAGACTGCCATCCTTCCGCGAAATTCGTTTTTCAACCGTATAGCGGTCGATCTCGCCGGAAACCTGGTTGCGAAATTGCTCGAAATCTTCGTCCACGCCTTCGGAAATGGTTTCATCGAAGATCGAACGGCCGACCAGTTCATCGGCCGTGCGTCCCATCATCTCACATAGCCGCGCATTCACGCGGAGCAGCTTGCCATCGGCATCGACCTCGACAATGCCGCTTCCTGCATGATCGTAGGTCGCGCGAAGGCGCTGGTCTTTTTCATGCAGCAATTCGTCGGCGCGGACGCGATCGGTCACATCGATGGTGAGGTAACGGGCGTTGACGAGTTCACCGTTGCTGGCGGTACGCCCATTCGAGGTGATCAGGACATGACGGATCGAGCCATCCTTGGCGCGCAGCCGGGCCGGATAATGCGTGATGGCCTCATTCCTGCCAAGGCGCTGAAGAATGTCCTCGATCGCTGCGTTGTCGGCATGAAACTCCCTGATGTTGCGGCCGACATATTCCTCCGCCGTCAGCCCCAGGATCGCGAGCTCGGCGCGATTGGCGCGCAGGATTGTCCCGTTGCCTGAAACAAGGTGAAGCCCGACAGGGGAATTCTCGAAAAACTCCTCCAGATCGCTGGCCTCGTAGTGAAGCGCCGTGGTTTCATGAAAGCAGTTGATGGCGCCGACAATGGCGCCGTCTTTCCCTTCAACGGGCTCGATATGGACCACGGCCCATATGCTCGAACCGTCCGGCCGCTCCATTCTGCCTTCGACGCCCCGGACCGGAACGCCGGTGCGGAGCACCATTGCCATTGGCGTTTCCACGCGGGAGACCGGCCGGCCATCAAAATAGAGCTTGTACGAGCCGCAATATCTCTCGCTGTCGTCTCCGATCAGCGGCGTGCGGCCCCACAACTGTACGGCGCGCTCGTTGAACCAGAGGATTCGACCGTCGTTGTCGCAGGCGTAGATTGCAAGTGGGAGCTTTTCAATGAACTGCGGAGCCGCTTCGAGGGCGGAAACATCCTTGACCCGCCTAGGGTGCGTCTCGATCGCGGAAGCAAATATACTTGCAGTCATCCCCAAGCACCCTGGCGCTGATTCAACCCGACGGAACGCTCGCGTGCGGCAAAAGTTCCCTGAAAGCGTGCCATTCGAGGGAACAGGCCGTCTTGTCCTCACCGCTCAACCGGACCGGCAAAACAAAACAGGATCATCCCCATATGATTTTCGGTGTGACCTTTATCGCTGGACGCGCGCCGGCATAGTTTTGTTCCACTTTCTTCAATTTCGGCCGATCAGCCCCTTGCATCGCAACCCTTGAGAATATACGGCTTCTCACGGTTCGGAGCGTAGCGCAGCCCGGTAGCGCACTTGACTGGGGGTCAAGGGGTCGTGGGTTCGAATCCCGCCGCTCCGACCATTTTCCCGAGGTCCGTCCGGACACATAGGTTACGGTTTATACCGGAGACATAGGTAACGCTTTTGGCCCGAAAGGGTTCTTGAGTGGTTCCGGTCTATATCGCCGAAAGGCGTCGGGTTTCCCTCAGCGAACCTGGTCGAGCAGCCGCTTGCATTCGAGAAGATCGAACAGCGCCTCCTGCAGGAGCGCCCTGTTGTCCCGCGAAAGTTTGCCGCCGCCGGCCTGTACGGGACCATCGTCGTCCGGACGTCCGAGCCCGAAGAAGCGGCGGCTCGGCCTGACCTTGGATTCGCCGACGATCATCTCCTCCTCGCCGGCATGTGTTCGCGAAGGTTGTACCGCTTCCGGCGTCGCTGCTTGCTTGCGCTGGGCGATCGCCTCAACCGCGGCGAGGTCGCCATTGCCGATGGCGACGAGGAATTGGTTGCCGTTCTCGCGCAGCAGTTTCTGCACGCCTTTGATCGTATAGCCCTGATCATAGAGCATGTATTTGATGCCCTTGATCAGTTCGACGTCGAGCGGCCGGTAATAGCGCCGGCCGCCGCCGCGTTTCATCGGCTTGATCTGGTTGAAGCGCGTTTCCCAGAAACGAAGCACATGCTGCGGCAGGTCGAGTTCCTCCGCGACCTCGCTGATCGTGCGGAAGGCGTCGGGACTCTTCTCCATGGCAACCTCCTTCGCGCCGCCGGGCATCCGGCCCGCTCTCGAACCGGCGCCGGATCAGGCGCACCGAATCTGCCTTCGGATTCCAGCGGCTTGCGCGGCGGATTTCAAGGCCGTGTTTTACTTGGCCTCGCCAATTCGGCGCATTTCCCCCGAATTCCGCGGGAAACCGCTTCAGGAGCGACAACGACGCCAAAAAGCAGGTGCGGTGTGGAAGCGCCTATTTGGCGGCTTTGACGCGGGCGGTCTGATGCGCGCCGAGAATGCGTTGCTTCAGCACGTTGGACGCCTTGAACGTCATGACCTTGCGCGGCAGGATCGGCACTTCCTGTCCGGTCTTGGGATTACGGCCGATCCGCTCGTTCTTTTCCCGCACATGGAAGGTTGCGAAGGAAGAAAGCTTGACCGTTTCGCCGCGCACGATCGCCTCGCAGATTTCGTCGAGGACCATCTCCACCAATTGCGCGGATTCCGTGCGCGACAGGCCGACCTTACGGTATACGGACTCAGCGAGATCCGCCCGCGTTAATGTCTTCGCCCCCATCCGTACATCCAGCCATGATGAAACAAGGAAATCTGAAAAGAGACAGGACGTTAGGAAATCAAACTTCCCCGGTCAAGGACTTAACTCGATTTGATCCCTCGTTTCGCTTTTCACCAGCGCAAGAGGACCGCGCCCCAGGTGAACCCTCCGCCCATGGCCTCGAGGAGAACCAGATCGCCTTTCCGGATTCGTCCGTCCGATACCGCAACGGAGAGTGCCAAGGGCACCGAGGCGGCGGAGGTATTGCCATGCTTGTCGACGGTGATGACGACCTTTTCCTCGGCGATGCCGAGTTTCCGGGCCGAGGCGTCGATGATGCGCTTGTTGGCCTGGTGCGGCACGAACCAGTCGAGGTCGGAGGCGGTTATACCCGCTTTTTCGAAGACCTGTTCGACCACATCCGTGATCATCGCGACCGCGTGCTTGAAAACCTCGCGGCCTTCCATGCGCAGATGGCCGACCGTGCGCGTCGTCGATGGACCACCATCGACGAAGAGTTTTTCCCTGTGCGAGCCTTCGGAGCGCAGGCTGGTCGCCAGGACGCCACGGTCCGAGACGGTGCCGGTCCCTTCCGCGCCTTCGAGGACGACCGCGCCCGCCCCGTCCCCAAAGAGCACGCAGGTCGTGCGGTCGGTCCAGTCGAGCAGGCGCGAGAAGGTTTCCGAGCCGATGACGAGGACGCGTTTCGCCAAACCGCCGCGCAGATAAAGATCGGCCGTGGTGATGGCATAGACGAAGCCGCTGCAGACCGCCTGCAAATCGAAGGCGAAGCCGTGCTTGATCCCCAGCCGTTCCTGGATTTCGACGGCGGTGGCGGGAAACGTATTGTTCGGCGTGGATGTCGCAAGGACGATCAGGTCGATATCCGTTGGAACGAGTTCCGCATGGGTCAGCGCCGCCCGCGCGGCGGCTTCGCCAAGCGAGGCCGTGGTTTCGTCCGGCTCGGCGATATGGCGCTGGCGAATGCCCGTGCGCTGCACGATCCATTCGTCGGATGTCTCTATGATTCCCTCGAACTCCGCATTCTTCATGACGCGTCTTGGAAGTGCGGAGCCGACGCCACGTATGACGGATCTTATCATTGAAAACCCCTACCCGGCATTCTGTCCCGCGGCGCCGTTGGCCTGAGTCACCAATTCGGGAGGCGTTCTATCCGGCTGGTGCGTATGGAAGAAGGCGAGATCGGCGCGAATTTTTTCGAGCAGATTGCGCCTCACCATGTCGTAGCCGAGTTCGACCGCCGCGGCAAAACCCTCATCGTCCGTTCCGCCATGACTTTTGACGACGATGCCGTTCAAGCCGAGAAACACCCCGCCATTTGTCTTGCGGACGTCCATCTTCTCGCGCAGCCGCTGGAAGGCGTTGCGGGCGAAGACATAGCCGATGCGCGCCATCAGCGTCCGGCTCATCGCCGCGCGCAGATATTCCGCGATCTGCCGCGCCGTGCCTTCGGCCGATTTCAATGCGATGTTGCCCGAAAACCCTTCCGTCACGACCACGTCGACCGTGCCTTTTCCAATATCGTCGCCTTCGACGAACCCCGCATAGCGCATGAATTTGAGGTCGGCTTCCCGCAGCATGCGGCCCGCTTCCTTGACCTCTTCCTGCCCCTTGATCTCCTCGACGCCGATATTGAGCAATCCGACGGTCGGGCGGTCGATGTCGAACAGGGTGCGGGCCATCGCCGCGCCAAGGATGGCGAAGTCGATCAGCTGGATCGCCTCGGCGCCGATCGTCGCGCCGACATCGAGAACGATGCTTTCGCTGCGTACGGTCGGCCAGATCGCCGCGATCGCCGGCCGATCGATATTGGCCATGCTCTTGAGGCAGAATTTCGCCATGGCCATCAGCGCACCGGTGTTCCCGGCCGAAACGCAAACATCGGCCTCGCCGTCGCGAACCGCCTGGATCGCCCTCCACATGGAGGATTTCCAGCGGCCGTGGCGCAGCGCCTGGCTCGGCTTCTCCTGCATGCTGACTGCGATCTCGCAATCGACGATATCGCTGGCGGCCTTCAGCCTCGGCAGTTTTTCGACGACGGGCCGGACGATGTCATCGCGGCCGAAAAGAAGGAAATGCACGTCCGGGCGGCGCTCCAGCACTCTCTCCAGGCCGGGCAATATCACGCCCGGCCCGTGGTCGCCGCCCATCGCATCAATGGAAATCCTGATCACGCTTTTCGTTTCTCTTTTTCCCGGACAGGGGGTCCGGCTTGATCGCGTGCGGCGAAAATACTGGTTTTACGCGAGCACACAACTGCGATTTCATGCAGGCATTGGTTTTCAGCGCTTCATCTTGAAGGCCGCGAGTTTTTCGGCGAGAGGCCCTTCTTCGGTCGGTTCCGAACGGGATGCGTCGGTTTCGAGGTGGACACCTTCCTTGCGCGGATAAGGATCGATCGCAAGCGCGAAATATTCCTCCGCCAGCGCGCCGACATCGATCGAATCGCCCGAAAACGGTTCAGGACTGTCCGGCCCGTCCGCATCGAGGATGATTTCCTCCCTATGTCCGGTGTGGACTTTTGCCAGTCGCGAATCCTCGGGCACGAAAAGAACCGAAATTTCCGCCTCGACATGCGATTCGATCGGGTCGAGAGACACGACGCAGGCCTGGGTGACGTCGCCGCTGACCCGGCCGCTCACCTTGACGCCGTCGCTTTTCCAGTTCGAGACCACCAGTTCCGCGTGGAAGGCCCTGACGCCGAGAAGCCCGTGTTCGTCCGCGAGTTGACGCCGCTGGGCCTCATCGGCATCGATCGTCACCGGCATCCCCTTTTGCGGCAGCCTGACGACGCTCGCGCGGAAGGAGACAGGGCTGGTGGTGGTGCTGCTACTCATGGCGTAGAAGCCCTTTCGAGATGCGGGTCGGGCAGGCGTGGTTCGGGAAAGTGCAATTGTCCCGAAAGGATAGCGGAAACCGGCTGTTTCGCGAGTTCGTCCCATGCCTGGAAGACATAGGCGGCGAGCGTCGCCGCAGCCTCGCCATGCGACTGGTCCGGCAGGACGTTGCGTGTCAACGCCTCACGAAAAGCAGCGTCGTCCCGCTGATCCAGCGCCGCGCCATAGGCCATCGCGCGGCCATAGAACATGCGCGCGAGCTTCTTCATACGGCGCGGCACGCCCTGGTCGCTTACACCCAGTTCTCTGAGTGAATGGTCCACGTCGCGGAAAAAGCCGTCGGTCAAGTCCTGCGCGGCCTCGCGCGCCGCACCATCCTCCTCGCGCAATCTGTGCAGGAAGAGGAACATATGGAGCGACAGCATTTCGAACCGTCCGATGGGAGTATCCGGCACATTCCAGTGCGAATAAAACAGCGGCTGCCTAGCCGCCGCCACGATTTCGCTATAGAGGGCGTCGGTTATGGCCCGGCTGGACTGCCGGCCTGATCCGAACCATCTCCTCAACATGAAAGCGGCCTCCCACCATGAATTCCCCGATGCCCGCTTGTTGCATCGACGCAAAAGCTGGTTTACCGCTTTCGCGGTTTCCTTCAAAGCCGAAGCGGAAAAGGATTTCTATGCATTTGTTGTCCTCGCGGAAAATTTTCAAGGGAAACGGCTTCATCCTGAGCGCCGGACTGACCGTGCTTGCCGCCGTTGGCCTGTCGGGATGCGCGAACACGTGGAAGACGTTCAACGGCCACGAAACCTTCACCAGCGGCTATGTGATCGACCAGCAGGCGCTCGACATGGTTCCCGTCGGCTCGAGCCGGGAACAAGTGTTGCTGGCGCTCGGCACGCCATCGACGGAAGCAACCTTCGACAATGACGCGTTCTACTATATTTCGCAAAAGCGTGTCCGCAGCATGGCCTTTCAGAATCCCCACATCGTTTCCCAGCACGTGCTGGCGGTCTATTTCGGTCCGGATCAGAGGGTGACGAAACTTGCCAATTACGGACTGAAGAACGGCAAGCTCTTCGATTTCATCTCCAAGACGACGCCGACGGGCGGCAAGGAGACCACTTTTATCGGCCAGCTTCTCACGGGCCTCGCGGGCAGTCCGCAATTGGAAAACCAGCCGGTCTCGCACTACTAGACCTGCGGCTCCCATATCCGATGCTTGCGCCGGGTGAGTCCTTCGAGGCTTGTTTCGCAAGCACCTCAGGATGAGGATGGATGGCGCTGATGTCGGCGTCGGCGACGTCGTTGTCTGGCTTCGCAAGCACCTCAGGTGAGGATGGATGGCGCCAACGGTCCTCATCCTGAGGTGCCCGCGTAGCGGGCCTCGAAGGACGCACCGCAAGGGCGAGATCAAACACAAAGAGCCCCGCGGAACGTTCCCGCGGGGCTCTCTTTTTATGTCTACGATGTTCTTGTCAGTGCGCCAATATGGCGAGCAGGAGCAACGCGACGATATTGGTAATCTTGATGGCCGGATTGACCGCCGGTCCCGCCGTGTCCTTATAGGGATCGCCCACGGTATCGCCGGTGACGGAGGCCTTGTGCGCTTCCGAACCCTTCATGTGCTTGACGCCATCCTTGTCGGTGAAGCCGTCCTCGAAGCTTTTCTTGGCGTTGTCCCAGGCGCCGCCGCCGGACGTCATCGAAATCGCCACGAAAAGGCCGTTGACGATCACGCCGAGAAGCGAGGCGCCGAGGGCCGCGAAGGCAGAGGCCTTCGAGCCGGAGATCAGGAGCGTGCCGAAATAGACGATCAGCGGCGCCAGCACCGGCAGGAGCGACGGGATAATCATCTCCTTGATCGCCGCGCGGGTCAGAAGATCCACGGCGCGGGCATAGTTCGGGCGCTGCGTGCCTTCCATGATTCCGGGATTTTCCCGGAACTGCCGCCGCACCTCTTCCACGATCGAACCGGCGGCGCGGCCGACGGCCGTCATCGCGATGCCGCCGAAGAGGTAAGGGATCAGGCCGCCGAAGATCAGACCCGCCACGACATAGGGGTTTGAAAGATCGAAGGAGATCGTTCCTATGTCGTGGAAATAGGGAAATTTATCCCCGTTCGAGGCGAAATAGTGCAGATCGTTGGAATATGCCGCGAAGAGCACCAGCGCGCCCAGTCCGGCCGAACCGATGGCATAGCCCTTGGTCACGGCTTTCGTCGTGTTGCCAACGGCGTCGAGCGCATCCGTCGAATGCCGCACCTCCGCGGGCAGGCCGGACATTTCGGCGATGCCGCCGGCATTGTCCGTCACCGGGCCGAATGCGTCGAGCGCGACGATCATCCCGGCGAGGCCGAGCATGGTGGTGACGGCGATAGCGATGCCGAACAGGCCCGCAAGCTGATAGGCCGCGATGATGCCGCCGATGATGACGAGCGCCGGGAGCGCCGTCGATTCGAGCGAAACCGCCAGGCCCTGGATCACGTTCGTGCCATGGCCGGTGACGGAAGATTGTGCGATCGACACGACCGGACGTTTGCCGGTCCCCGTATAATATTCGGTGATGATGACGATCAGCCCGGTGACGATCAGGCCCACGATGCCGCACACGAACAGATCCGTGCCGTTGATGACGAGATTGTTGCCGGCGAGCGTTTTCACCGTACCGACGTCACCCCAGCCGATGCTGAGCGAATTGGCGATGGCCAAGCCGACGATGGAAAGAATTCCGGTCGCGATCAGTCCTTTATAAAGAGCCCCCATGATCGAATTGTTGGAGCCGAGCTTGACGAAGAAAATACCGATGATGGAGGTGACGATACAGGCGCCGCAGATGAGCAGTGGATAAACCATCACCGAGGCGAGCACCGGCGCTCCGTTGAAGAAGATCGCGGCGAGCACCATCGTCGCCACGACCGTCACCGCATAGGTCTCGAAAAGGTCCGCCGCCATGCCGGCGCAATCGCCGACATTGTCGCCGACATTGTCGGCGATCGTCGCGGGGTTGCGCGGATCGTCTTCGGGAATTCCCGCCTCGACCTTGCCGACAAGATCGCCGCCGACATCGGCCCCCTTGGTGAAGATGCCCCCGCCGAGACGCGCGAAGATCGAGATCAGGGAAGCGCCGAAGCCAAGGGCGACCAGTGAGTCGACGACTTCACGGCTTGCCGGATGAAGCCCCATCGGGCCGACCAGGATAAGGTAATAGATGGAGACGCCGAGGAGCGCGAGTCCGGCGACGAGCATGCCGGTGATAGCTCCCGATTTGAAGGCAATTTCCAGTCCTGCGGCGAGGCTGTTCGAAGCCGCCTGCGCGGTGCGCACATTGGCGCGGACCGACACATTCATGCCGATGAACCCCGCCAGTCCCGAAAGGACGGCGCCGATCAGGAAGCCGATCGCGGCGGTGCCCGACAAGAGCCACCAGGCAAGAAGAAGAACCACGATGCCGACGATGGCGATCGTCGTGTATTGTCGCGTCAGATAAGCTTGCGCCCCCTCTCGGATTGCGCCCGCGATCTCCTGCATGCGTGCGTTGCCCTGATCGGCCGCGAGAACCGACCGAGTCGCCCAGATGGCGTATAGGACAGACAGCACACCGCAAGCGATGACAACATAAAGCATGCCAGTCATTGATTGCTGTTTCCTCTGATGTGGTCCGCTGGATCCCCTCCCGGACCGTGTGGACGAGGCCGAAGCCGCTTGAAAGCGGATTTTGGCGTCAGGCCGAATGTATGCGGAACGTACGACGGACCGTCAAGGTGTCGTCGGGATTACCAGACCTTTTCGCAGGTCATCATGCCTGCGGCAGAATGTCAGGACGCGCTGCGTTCGCTGGTCTTGGTCAAGGACAAGACGCCAAGGGCCGCAAAGCAGGCGAGCACGACCGGGAAAACGATCCAGTTCAGAACGTCCCAACCATAATCATTATAGACCCGCCCCGACATCAGCGAGGAAAAGGCGACGGTGGCGAAGAGCATGAGGTCATGCGCGCCCTGGACCTTGTTCTTTTCCGAAGGGCGGTAGGTCTCCGCGATCATCGCCGTCGCCCCGATGAAACCGAAATTCCAGCCCGCGCCGAGAAGGACCAGCGCCGCCCAGAATTGCCAGAGATGAATGCCTGAAAGCGAAACCAGCGCACAGCCGACGAGAAGCGCCAGTCCGACGGCGATGATTCTCTCCTTGCCGAAGTGGTAAATCAGCTTGCCGGTGAAGAAGCTCGGCCCGTACATCGCCAGCACGTGCCATGAGATGCCGAGCGCCGCCTGGTCGGTCGACAGGCCACAGCCGACCATGGCGAGCGGCGCGCCTGTCATGACGAAACTCATCAGTCCATAGCTTCCCACCCCGCACAGGAAACCGGCGATGAAACGTGGTTGCCGCAGGACGACCGGAAGCGGCCGCGCGTCATGGTCTTCTTCAGCGACGCCGGGCCGGTCGTTCGGCAGCCGCAGGAAGGAGAGGACGACAAAACCGATCGCCGCAAGGCCGATGATCGCGGCGAAACAGCCGGCGAACATGACCGGCTGGAAGAGCTGGCGCGTCCAGATGACCGTCTGCGGCCCGATGATCGCGGCGAAGATGCCGCCCGTCATCACCCAGGCTATGGCCGAGGCCTTGAAGCCGCCGGGCGCGTTGTCGGCGGCGGCGAAGCGGTATTGCTGCACGAAGGAATTGCCGCCACCGACCAGAAGCAGCGCCAGGCAGAAGAACCAGAAGCCGCCATGGAAGAGCGCCAGCGCGGCAAGCCCGCCGCCGCAGGCCGTCAGGAAGAGGCCGCTCCGGAAGCCGTTCCTGCGCCCGATCGCCCGCATCAGCGCGGCGGCCGGCACGGCGCCGAGCGCCACGCCGACATTGAAGCCGGTGACGGGCGCCGTCGCCAGCGATTTGTCCGCCGCGAGAAGATAGGCGCCCGCGAGGCCGCCCATGGAGATGCAGATCGACGGCGCCGAGCCGACAATCGCCTGCGCGGCGGCAAGAACGATGGCATTGCGGCGCGCGACGTTCGGCGTGGCCGCCATCAGGACGGCGCCTTTCCGCGTCCTTCCCCACGCAGGCGGCGTGCGACGCGGTCGAGCACCGCATTGACGAGCTTCGGCTCTTCGTCCTCGTAGAACGCCTTGGCGATATCGACATATTCGGAAACGATCACGGCGACGGGAACGTCGGCGCGCTTCATGAGTTCATAGACCCCGGCCCGCAAGATCGCCCGCAGCGTCGAATCCAGGCGGGAGAGCGGCCAGTCCTCCGGCAGCGATTGGCCGATCACCGGATCGACGGCCTTCTGGTTCTCCACCACGCCCGACAATATGGCGCGGAACCATTGCGGATCGGCGTCGCGATATTGCACGCCGTCGACTTCCTTGCCGAGCCGGAAGGCTTCATATTCCGCGGCGGTCTCAAGAAGGCCGCTGCCCGTCACGTCCATCTGGTAGAGCGCCTGCACCGCAGCAAGCCTTGCGCTTCCGCGCTTGTTGGCGGGACGGGCGTTTTCGTTCCGTCGGGCATCGACCGCCATGTCAGGCCCCGAACTTTTTGTGCAAGCCGATCATGGTCAAGGCCGTGCGTGCGGCGAACCCGCCCTTGTCGCCCTCCTCCCGGCGCGCCCTGACCCAGGCCTGTTCCTCGTTCTCGACCGTCAATATCCCGTTTCCGAGGGCTATTCCCTCATTGACAGACAAATCCATCAGGGCGCGCGCGGATTCATTGGCGACGATATCGAAATGATGGGTCTCGCCACGAATGACGCAGCCAAGCGCGACGAAACCGTCATAATTCCTCCGCCCCTCCGTCGTGCCTTCGAGCGCGAAGGAAATCATCGCTGGAATCTCGAGTGCGCCCGGAACCGTTGCGACATCATAGGCGGCGCCCGCCTCGTCGAGCGCCGCCTTCGCTCCCGCAAGCAGGGCGTCGGCGAGGTCGTCGTAGAAGCGCGCCTCAACGATCAGCAGGTGAGGCTTGTCTGCCATAGCGGTCTCCGGGAAAAACGCGAAGCCGCTGACTTAGGCCGAACCGCCGGACCACGCAAGCCGTTTCCGCCGGCTAAGCCGCGACGCCGCTGCGAACCGTCATTCTGGAGAGCGGCGCCTTGCCTTTACGTAGCGGGTGACGCTACCAGTTTGACAATCAATTTTGCGGATCGGACCAATGGCTGCCGCTGTCATCACGCGTGAAGAGATTTCCCGGACGGAAGAATTGATCCGGCCGCATATAAGGCACACGCCGGTTCTTTCGGCGGACATGGCGGATTTCGGCGCAAGGCAGCTCGCGATCACGCTCAAGCTCGAATGCCTGCAGCACACCGGATCGTTCAAGGCGCGCGGCGCCTTCGCCAATCTGCTTTCCCGGCCGGTACCGAAGGCGGGCGTCGTCGCCGCGTCGGGCGGCAATCACGGCGCCGCCGTCGCCTATGCGGCCATGAAGCTCGGCATTCCCGCCTCGATCTTCGTGCCGGAGGTGACGTCGGAAGCCAAGGCGAAGCGCATCAGGGACTATCACGCCAATCTCGTCGTGACCGGCGCGCGCTATGCCGATGCGCTCGCGGCAAGCGAACATTTCGCGAAAGAGACGGGCGCGCTGCCGATCCACGCTTTCGACCAGCCCGAAACCCTGCTCGGCCAGGGCACGCTCGGCGCCGAGATCGAAGGCGACCTGCCGGGGATCGACACGCTTCTTGTCGCCGTCGGCGGCGGCGGGCTGATCGGCGGCATCGCCGCATGGTTCGCCGGCAGGATCAGGATCGTCGCGGTTGAACCGGAAGGAGCGCCGACGCTGTGGCGGGCTTTCGCGGCCGGCGCTCCGGTCGATGCCGAGACGGAGGGTATCGCGGCGGATTCGCTCGCGCCCCGCCGTGTCGGGGAACTGATGTTCCCGATCGCGCGGTCTTTCGTCGAAGGCTCCATCCTCGTCAGCGACGACGACATTCGCGCGGCGCAGCGGGCGCTCTGGGACAAGATAAGGATCGTGGCCGAGCCGGGAGGCGCGGCCGCCTTCGCGGCGCTCTTGTCCGGCAAATATTCCCCGGCGGCGGGCGAGCGCATTGCCGTGCTCGTCTGCGGCGCCAACACGACCGCCGTCAGTTTCGATTGAGCATGATCCGGAAAAGTGGAAGCCGGTTTTCCGAAAAGATCATGCTCAAAGGAAAAGAAAAGAGCATGATGCGATTCAGTCGCTTCATGCTCTAAGCGGAGGTTTGGACGCCTACCCGCTCGGCGTCACATGCTCGGCATATTGCGGTAGATCGTCGGCGATGGTGAACCAGGGCGCTTTCGAGCCGACGAAGATGTGCGCGCTCGGCCGGATCGACGGCGCATCGACAAGCGTACCCATCGCGACGTGGACATAAGCGCCCTCCCGCACGACGGAATAGAGCAACGACCCGCATTGGCCGCAATGCGCGTCATGGGTGTCTTCCTCCCCCACCCGCATCAGTTCCTCCTCGCCCGCGACGAGCCTCAGCTTTCCGCGTTCGATGCCGGCAAAGGGCTTGAAGGCCGATCCCGTGGTGCGCCGGCAATTGGAGCAATGGCAGTTGAGCGCATAGAGAAACGCGTCCTCGACGCTGTACGCGACCGCGCCGCACAAGCATTTGCCGCTCAGCCTGCGGCTCTTTCCCCCTCTCGGACCACTCATGAAAAATCCTTTGCCTTTCCCAGCGTTCTGCCCGTCACCCGGGATAGTCCGGCTGCATTTCGGGTTTCGCGCGGCGAAAGGCGTCAAGGCCGTTGCAGCGCCCCTCCACCGCCAGCAGCAGCGGATAGGCCGACAGGTCGCAACCCAGACGACGCGCGGCGCTCATTTGCGGAACGAGATGCAAATCCGCCCATCCAGGAACATCGCCGAAACAGAATGGCCAATCCTTCCCGCGTCTCGAAAGGGTCTTTTCGAGCACAATCAGGCCCGCCACCAGCCAATGCCTCACCCAATGCGTTACTCCGGACTCCTCGACATGCAAATCCGACCTGAGGAAAGCCCGGATACGCTGCACTGTGACGGCATGCATTTCCGCGGCGATGAACGCCCCGAACGCGCGGGCCTCGGCCCTTGTCACGGGATCGGCCGGCAGCAGGCTCGGCACGGGATAGACCTCCTCCAGATAGTCGAGGATCGCCGAGGATTGCGCTATGATCCTGCCGTCGACGTCGAGAGCCGGCAGCAACCCCTGCGGGTTGAGTTCGCGATAGGCGCCGGGAGGCAACGAAGAAACGGGGACATAGATGAAGTCCAACTCCTTCAGATAAAGAGCGATACGAACCCGCTCTCCGGCCGAATTCTGCCAGCGTGACAGCAAGCGCAGCATCAAAGTCTTCCTCGGTGACGCTGGCAGACTGAAGGAATTCCGCCTTACCGGCAAGCAGACGACCGGATAGCCGCCGCTGGCGCGCCAGCCTTGCTTGTTCTATGACGCTGGGAACAAGACACGGTCGGGGGACAGCATGCCAAGCTGGGACATTCTGTTCAATGCCTTCGTGACGCTCCTGGTGACGATCGATCCGCCCGGCCTTGCGCCACTCTTTCTCGCGCTGACCGGCGGCATGAACCGCTCGCAAAGGCAGCAGGTGGCGATACGGGCGAGCCTGATCGGCTTCATTGTGCTCGCGGTCTTCGCGCTTGCCGGCGCGGAAATCCTCGGCGTCTTCGGCATCACCCTGCCCGCCTTCCGTGTCGCCGGCGGCATGCTCCTCTTCTTCATCGCCTTCGAGATGATCTTCGAAAAGAGGCAGGACAGGAAGGAGAAAAGCGCCGATACCGCGATCACGCAGGATATGATCCACGACATCGCCGCCTTTCCCCTCGCGATTCCGCTTATCGCCGGGCCCGGCGCGATTTCGGCCACCGTGCTTCTTTCCGGGAAATTCCACGGCCCTTTGTCCGTGCTCGGGCTGATCGCCATCATTCTCGCCTGCCTCGTCATCTCCTATCTGGTTTTCGTTCTGGCGGAACACATAGACCGCTTCCTCGGCGCGACGGGCCGCTCGGTCCTTACCCGCTTGCTCGGCGTCATCCTCGCCGCGCTGGCGGTTCAGTTCGTGGCGGACGGCATAAGGGCGCTGATCGCGGCATGACCTCCTTTCCGGGCCGAATATCCGATCTCAATCTCCTGCGTCGCGCCTTCTGGGAATTTTCCGCCGCGAGGGAACTCGCTTTCTTCACGAGGATGGAGCGCGGCAATGAATCCTCGCGTTGGCAGCCGGTCGGCGCCTTGCCTCTGGTCGCGGTGCACTATTTCTCGGTGAGAGGCGTGGGCATTTTCGTTCGCGGCGCGCGCGGCACGAAAATAGGCCATGTCCGCGAATTCCTTTTTCCGCACCGGCGGCTGCTGTCGGAAACGCTGGCACGCGACGACATCCGGCTCGGCGGAACCTTTCTGCTCCACGACCGATTACGATGCGATATGACAAAGCGCGACAATTGGCCGGCGGCGGTTGCATGGCTGGCCGCGAAATCGCCTCTCTACGAAAAAGCCTTGCGTTGCGTGCAGAAGCGCGGGGCATCTTTGCCCGGACAGGATTCTTTCGAATAGCCGGAAGACCTGCGGAATGATCCGAAGCGCGGAATCCGTCTGAAGGGAGTTGGCATGGTCAGTACGCGACGGGAAAGTGGCGAAAGCCGCACGACCGTCATCGCCGCGATTGCCGCCAATCTGGCGATCGCTGTGCTGAAATTCGGCGCGGCGTTTTTCACCGGTTCGTCCAGCATGCTGTCGGAGGGCATCCACTCGCTGATCGATACCACCAATGAGGGATTGCTGCTTTTCGGCATGCACCGCTCGAACCGTCCTCCCGACAAGCGCCACCCCTTTGGCTATGCTACGGAACTCTATTTCTGGTCCTTCGTCGTCGCCATGCTCATCTTCTCGCTCGGCGCCGGCTTCTCCCTCTATGAGGGCGCGACGGCCTGGGAACGAGGGCACGAGATCGAGGCGCCTCTCGTCGGCTTCCTGGTGCTTTTGGGTTCGTTCCTGTTCGAAGGCACATCCTGGCTGATCGCCTATCGCGCCTTCAACCGGACGCGCGGCGAAAGGAGCTTCCGCCAGCATTTTCGCGGTCATAAGGACCCGTCCGTCTTCATCGTCCTGATGGAGGACAGCGCCGCTTGCCTGGGCGTGCTGATCGCGGCCGCCGGTCTCGCCCTCAGCCTCTATTCCGGCGATAGCCGCTATGACGCCGGCGGATCGATCGCGATCGGCTTGCTTCTGGCCGTCGCCGCCTTCACCCTGGCGCGTGAAACCAAGGGCTTGCTGATCGGCGAAGCGGCGTCACCGGAGCTTTCCGACGCGATCCAGGATCTTCTCGTCCGCAACCCCAACGTTACGGGTGTGAACGAGCTGCGCACCGTCCATCTCGGCCCGCATGAAGTGCTGGTGGCCATCAGCATCGATTTCCAGGACGGCCGCCCTTCGGAAGAAGTCGAGCGGACGGTGACGCAGCTCGAAAAAGATATCAGGCAGCGCTTCGCCGATGTCCGCCGCGTCTATATCGAGGTCCAGAACCGCAAGGACCATTTGATGTTTGAAGAGATAGAGGCATCAGACGAAACTGCGTCCTCTTCCAGCTGACAATAGCATCGTAAAGACCTTTGCCCCTTCATCCTGGGCACGCGTGCAATCTTCATCCTCGGGCTTGTCGCCATTACACGCTAACTTACCTGGCGATACGCTATGGCGCGCCGGAACGACAAGGCGTCCTCACTCGCGCCGATTCACCGCTCGCGCATAAGCGATGATCACGGTGGTTGATCGGGAGAGGATTGGCGTCCATTCTAGCCGGGATTCGTTCCGGGGGGGACATGACCGAGTCGTTCTATTCAGAATCCATTCTGCATTCGCCAACATCGGCCCCCTTGATCATCATGCGCGTGATGACAAGAGGATACTGATGCACCTGCAGCAGATGGGGATGCCAAGCGTCTGTGAAGGCGGGCGAACAGAACCGCAGCGGGCCGCAACCTCTGGATCGACCTCATGCCGGCAAGTCCTTGAGACTTGCTTGAATCCTCTCGCTAATTCGGACTTTCTTTATGCCATACTCCGCAGCTACCGTCGCCGAGACGGTTATGAACATCAATCGTCGCTACTTCCTGCCGGCAATACAACGACCATATGTCTGGGACTCCGAGCAGATCGTCAGACTTTTCGATTCGCTAATGAAGGGCTTCCCCATCAGCTCATTTCTGTTCTGGGATGTGGCTGCCGAGAACAAGCATAATTGGCAAACCTACCGCTTCGCCGAGAACTTCCGCCAAGGGGAGATTCACAACGAACGCGCCAATCTTGACGGACTCGACGCGACGCTGGTGCTCGACGGTCAGCAGCGCCTGACCTCGCTCCTGATCGGTTTGCGTGGCTCCCTGACCGAAAAGGTAAAATACAAGAAAAGCTCCAGCGTGGACGCCTGGAGGACAAAAAAACTCTACCTCGACCTATTGGTAGAGCCAGATGACGTGTTCGACGAGGATGATGACGAGCGTGACGAGGAGCTGTTCGCCTTCGAATTTCGCGAAACACCTCCGCCACAGCTGCCTGGGCAATTGTGGATGCGGGTCGGCGAGATACTTGAATATCGTGATGAGGAATCGTTCGAGACTTTCAAGGCCAAGAAGCTGGCTTTACTTCGTCTTGATGCACCAAAGGCCGAGCGCGAGATAGCGTCCCGCAATCTAAACAGGTTACGCGGGACTGTTTGGAAAGACGAATCGGTTTGCTTTTATACGGAGAAGTTGCAGGACTATGATCGTGTCTTGCGGATATTTGTCCGAGCGAATGATGCAGGGACAAAGCTCAGCAAGTCCGATCTGATGATGTCCATGATATCGTCCAGATGGTCACAGTTCTCTGCACGGGAGGAAATTGTGAATCTGGTCAACGAGATCAACAATGAGGGATTCAGGCGCAATACCGTTACTCGGGATTATATAATCAAAGCTGCCCTCCTCCTGTCAGGCCTCAATCACCAATATCAGGTACGCAACCTCACGCTTGCCAACATTGATGCCATGCAGGTGGCTTGGCCCAAGGTGAAAAAGTCGCTTCGTTCCACATTCGCTCTTCTAAATACTTTCGGATTAGACGAGGCGAATCTCACATCACTGAATGCGACTCTTCCCGTTGCGCAATATCTTCATTTGACCGGACATGACTTGCTTGCACAGGATACGCCGTTCAACGTCATCAATGCCGAACGGATAAGACGATGGATCATCGCCGCGTTGATAAACACCGTATTTGGCGGCGCATCGGATTCCACGATCACCGTCGCACGTCATGTCGTTGAAAAAGTAAAACCGGGAAGCGACTTCCCATTCCTTGAATTGAATGCCGAGCTGTCCCAGCACCTGCGGCGTTCTTCCGCATTCGAAGACAGCACGATCGAGAGCATATTGCAGCTTCGCTATGGTCAGAAGCTTGCTTTCCTTGCGCTAACGCTGCTTTATGACGAGCATCGATGGGGAAATATCCCACATCATGTCGACCATATATTTCCTCACGCAGTGCTTTCTCGAAATGCACTAATGGGATTGAACATATCTCAAAGCAAGATCGATGAAGTGCAAGTTCTGGAGAATCGCTTCGGCAATCTCGAACTGTTATCCGCGCCCGAAAATCTGGAGAAAAATGCGCAACAGTTTAGTACCTGGATAAGGACCCGGGACGAAGGTTTCCTTAGCCGCCATAGTATTCCGGAGGGTGAGCATCTACATACGGTGCTGATGCTGCCGAAATTCATCGAGGAACGTGAGAAGCTCGTCCGTCAGCGGCTCCGCAGGCTGCAACTTGATCCTGCTTCCGTACATGCTCTCTGAAATGCGAGCCAGCCCCGTTTACAATCACCATCTGCTGGCCGAATTGCCAGACCAGCAGAAGCAGTGCGGTTGACGGCGTAAATGTAGATCGCGAGCCGGACCGGCTCAAGCCCCAGCGCAGCGACGAGCCGAGCATTCCGCATTCCAGCCGATGCGGATCAACAGCCGCTTCCGCACCGTTCCCGGCCAACAATCAGAACGGAATGTCGTCATCCAGTTCGCGCGAGAAGCCGCTACCCCCGCCGCCACGGCTGCCGCCGCGGTTATCACCGCCGCCGGTTCCCGACTGGCCGAAATCCGAGCCTTGGCCGCCGCCATAGGAAACCTGGCCCTCGCCGCCCTGCCCGCGCGCATCCAGCATCTGCAACTCGCCGCGGAATTTCTGCAGCACGATTTCGGTCGAATATTTTTCCTGCCCGCTCTGGTCCTGCCATTTGCGCGTCTGCAACTGGCCCTCGATATAGACCTTCATGCCCTTCTTCAGGTACTGCTCGGCAACCTTGGCGAGATTGTCATTGAAGATCACGACGCGGTGCCATTCGGTCCGCTCCTGACGCTCGCCGGAATTGCGGTCGCGCCATGTTTCCGAAGTGGCGATGCGCAGATTGACGACCGGGTCGCCGGAATTCAGCCGCCTGATCTCCGGATCGGCTCCGAGATTCCCGACCAGGATGACCTTGTTCACGCTACCCGCCATGACACCTTCTCCACGCTCGTCCTAAACCAGTCCTCTTTCGCACTTCCCGGCGGGCAAGTCGACCGGCGCCCTCACGGCCGACAGCCTTTCCACAAGCATTTTGTTCTTTTTTTGTTCCATGTCAAGCCACTGCGATTAACTTGATCTATCTTTGTATACCGAACCCGCGGCGCGCGGCTCAATATAACGCTGCTATAGACCGGTCACTATAGCAGTGTTATATCCATCGAATGGATAAACATAAAATTCTGCTTCATGCGGCGTTGACGGTTCTGGAGGAAGACGGCGAGGCGCGGTTCTCGACACGTAGGATCTGCACCATCGCGAACGTGACAGCGCCAACGCTCTATCATCACTATGGCAGTGCCGATGGGCTGCTCAGCGCCGCCATTGCGGAGGCCTTTGCCCAATTTCTCGAAAGCAAGAAGGCGGCGACCCGATCCACCGATCCGGTGACGGCGCTACGTGAGGGCTGGGACGATTATGTGCGCTTTGCGGCGGCGCGCCCACGGCTTTACGCCATCATGATGAGGCGTGTTCTCGATGGCGCTGACATTCCCGCCGCCGAGCAGGCCTTCGCGCTTCTGATCGAGCGCCTCACCGCTATCGGCGCCGTGGGACGACTTTCACCGCCTGTCCAGGCCGCTGCCGATCTGATGTGGGCATCCGCGAATGCCGCATCCCTGCTTTATGTCACCGCACGGCTTCGCAAGACGCCGCCGCCCTCGCCTGCGGTCCTCGAGCGGATCCGCGAGGACGCCGTTCGGTCCATACTGGTTCCTGAAACGAAGGGTCGCGAGCAATGAGGATTCTCGTCACCGGAGGCACCGGCCTGCTCGGCGGCCGCCTGATTCCCAAGCTGGTCAAGGACGGTCATCACGTCTTCGCCCTTACGCGCGCCCCAGCCTCTCACGCCAGACTGGAAGCTATGGGTGCGACGCCATTCGAGGCCGATCTGGAAAGCGCCGCGCCACTGGCCCTGCCCGCGATCGATGCTGTTGTGCACGCCGCTGCCCTTTTCCGCTTTTCAGGGCCGCGCGCGCCCTTTTTCCGGACCAACGTCGATGGCGCCCAGGCCCTGCTGACGGCAAGCGTATCCGCCGGCGCAAGGATATTCGTCTACATCAGCGCGGCCGGGATCATCATGGATAACCGCGGCACGCCCATCCGCAACGCCGATGAGCGCGCGCCGACCTTCCCGGACCATTTTTCCGCCTATCTGGCAAGCAAGGCACGGGCGGAATCCCTGGTTCTGGCGGCGAACAGACCGGGCTTTCGCACGATTGCGCTGCGCCCCCCGGCTCTCTGGGGTCCGGGAGATCCGTTCAGCCGGGCGCTCCCCGGCGCCATCAAGTCCGGGCAGTTCGCTTTCTTCGACCGCGGCGACTATGCCTTTTCGACCTGTCATGTCGACAATGTCGTTGAAGCCATAAAATGCGCTCTTGAGCGCGGCGAAGGTGGCCGGGCCTACTTCATCAAGGACCGGGAAGAGCTGACGTTCCGCGAATTCGTCGCGGGGCTTGCCGGCGTACAAGGTCTATCCATCGAAAAGCTGCGCTCAATGCCCTACTGGCTTGCATCGGCTCTCGGTCGCATGTTCGACACTTACTGGGCTGTCGCGGGCAAAGACGGTGATCCGCCGATCTCGCGCGCAATGATGCGCATGATCGGGCGTGCATTCAGCGTTGACGATGCGGCCGCACGCAACGAGCTAGGCTATGTCGGCAGGGTTTCGCGCGGCGATGGTCTAAGAAGTTACGAAGCGTATCGTCCACACGCCGATCAACTGTCCTATAGCTTTTCATGACGCCTCTCATGGCGACTGAATGACCTTTGGTAGGGCCATGTCGAGGGCAGCCGCCACGGGACTCTGAATTGGCCCGCGTGCCGAAAATGCCGGCGCTCGCAAACCGCTTCCCCCGATCGGCTCCGCGCATTACGCTCGGCGCATGAGCGTTGAAAGCAAAACCTGGGAAGGGACCGCGCAATTCCTTGTCGTGCTGGCGCTTCTGATTTTCCTGCCGGCATGGTCGCTTTCCTACTGGCGGGGGTGGCTTTTCCTCGCCGTCTTCGCCGCCTGTGTCGTGGCGATGAATGCCTTTCTCTTGAAATTCGACCCTGCGCTGGCGGAACGGCGGATGAAAGCGGGGCCCGGAGCGGAAAAGGAATCGGAGCAGAAGCGCATTCAGGCGATCGCCGGTATTTTCTTCTTTCTTCTGACGCCCGTCTCCGTGCTCGATCACAGATATGGATGGTCTTCCGTGCCGGCTCACCTGTCCCTGCTCGGCGACGGCGTGATGGTGCACGGCTTCGCCCTCGTCCTCGCGGTGTTCAAGGAAAACAGCTTCGCGTCGGCGACGATCGAAACGACGGAGATGCAGAAGGTCGTTTCGAGCGGTCCCTACAGCGTTGTGCGCCATCCCATGTATTCGGGCGCGCTGCTGATCGTTGCGGGCGTTCCCCCGGCGCTCGGCTCGTTCTGGGGGCTGTTGATCTCAGCCATGATCGTTGTGACGATCGTCTGGCGGCTTCTGCACGAGGAAGCTTATCTGCGGGCGCATCTAACCGGCTACGAGGCCTATGCCAGGCGGACGCGATATCGCCTGCTCCCGGGCATTTTCTAATCGCGGAGTTCCGATAACGCGCAATGACAAAGCCCCGCTGCCTTTTGCAGGCAATGCGGGGCGTGTTTCCGGCTCATCGGCCATCACTCGCCGGTCGGAGGACCAGCTTGTCTTTCGGGCACGTCGCAGGTGCTCCCGCAGGCCCGACCAATAGTCTCTACGATGTCGATCAGATCAGCGGTTGGCCCTTGCCCTCAAACGGCGGCAACGCCGTTCCCGCTGCGGCTCCACTCCCTGGTGGAGCCATCCGGACAGTCCGGCGGAGTCATGCTCCAATCCTCCTCGGTTGCTCCATCGTCTTCGTCGCAGCCCCGAGAACCCGCGTCTCGCGCATGTCAGCCGCTGGGCCGCGCTCAAGAAGACAAGGCAACTCTGCTCCCTTCCGCCGCCGCCGTCAAACCCTCTTTGGGGTCTCGACCGAAAATGTGATCGCACGTTTGCGGCAGCCCACCCGGTCCCGCTTTTTGGGGCGGCGTATCCGTGTCGTCCTGTCATGGTGCGTCAGGAGATCGGTTCCTTCTTTGTTCTTTTCCCTTGCCCCTCACCCGCAAAAGCCGCTAAGCGAGGATCGGCGATTGCCGCGTTCTCGACGCAAGGGGCGAAAATACCTATATGGTGGCTGGCCGCGAATTCGACCGGCTTCCATCTTACATTCAGGGATAAAGGCGGCGGCATGGCCGACCATAAAATGATCTCGGTTCGCGGCGCGCGCGAACACAATCTCAAGAATGTCGATCTCGACATACCGCGCGACAGCCTGACGGTGATGACAGGCCTGTCGGGCTCCGGCAAATCGTCGCTCGCCTTCGACACCATCTATGCCGAGGGCCAGCGGCGCTATGTCGAGAGCCTGTCGGCCTATGCGCGGCAATTCCTGGAGATGATGCAGAAGCCGGACGTCGATCAGATCGACGGCCTGTCGCCGGCCATCTCCATCGAGCAGAAGACCACCAGCCGCAACCCGCGTTCGACCGTCGGCACCGTCACCGAGATCTACGACTATATGCGGCTGCTCTTCGCCCGCGTCGGCATTCCCTATTCGCCGGCGACCGGCCTGCCGATCGAGAGCCAGACGGTATCCCAGATGGTCGACCGCGTGCTGGCGCTGCCTGAAGGCACGCGGCTCTATCTCACCGCGCCGATGGTGCGCGGCCGCAAGGGCGAATACAGGAAGGAACTGGCCGAACTGCAGAAGAAGGGGTTCCAGCGCGTCAAGGTGGACGGCACCTTCCACGAGATCGCCGAGGTGCCGGCGCTTGACAAGAAATACAAGCACGACATCGACGTGGTCGTGGACCGTCTGGTGGTCCGTCCGGACATCGCCACGCGCCTGGCGGATTCGCTCGAAACGGCGCTGTCGCTCGCCGACGGCCTCGCCATCGCCGAACTCGCGGACAAGCCGCTGCCGCTGGAAGACACCGCGGAAGGCGGCGCCGCCAACAAGTCGAAGAACGAGACGCATGAGCGCATTCTCTTCTCGGAGAAATTTGCCTGCCCCGTCTCCGGCTTCACCATTCCCGAGATCGAGCCGCGCCTCTTCTCCTTCAACAATCCGGCCGGCGCCTGCCCGACCTGCGATGGGCTCGGCAGCCAGCGCGCCGTCGATCCACTGCTGATCGTGCCGGAAGAGAACAGATCGCTGCGCGACGGCGCCATCGCGCCCTGGGCGAAATCGACCTCGCCCTATTACAACCAGACCTTGGAAGCGCTGGGCGCCGCCTATGGCTTCAGGCTCGGCGACAAGTGGAAGGACCTGCCGAAAGAGGCGCAGGCCGCGATCCTGAACGGCACGGGCGAACGCGAGATCGTCTTCCACTATGATGACGGCTTGCGCGCCTACAAGACGACGAAAACCTTCGAGGGCGTCATCCCGAACCTCGAACGGCGCTGGAAAGAGACGGATTCGGCCTGGATGCGCGAGGAGATCGAGCGCTTCATGTCGGAGACCCCCTGCCCCGCCTGCCATGGCTATCGCCTGAAGCCGGAAGCGCTGGCGGTGAAAATCGCCGGCTGCCATATCGGCGAGGTGACGGCGCTGTCGATCCGCAAGGCGAACCAATGGTTCGCCGATTTGCCCGGCCAGTTGACCGACAAGCAGAACGAGATCGCCACGCGCATCCTGAAGGAAATCCGCGAGCGCCTGCGCTTCTTGAACGATGTCGGCCTCGACTATCTCACCCTGTCGCGCAATTCCGGCACGCTGTCGGGCGGCGAAAGCCAGCGCATCCGCCTCGCCTCGCAGATCGGCTCCGGCCTCACAGGCGTGCTCTACGTGCTCGACGAGCCGTCGATCGGCCTGCACCAGCGCGACAATGCCCGCCTGCTCGACACGCTGAAGCATTTGCGCGACCTCGGCAACACGGTCATCGTCGTCGAGCATGACGAGGATGCGATCCTCCATGCCGATCATGTTTTCGATATCGGCCCCGCCGCCGGCATTCATGGCGGTCGTGTCGTGGCGGAAGGCACGCCGGCCGAGATCATGGCCAATCCCGCCTCGCTGACCGGCCAATATCTCTCCGGCGCGCTGGAAATCCCGATGCCGGCCGAGCGCCGCCCCTTGAAGAAGAAGCGGCTGAAAATCGTCGGCGCGCGCGGCAACAATTTGCGCGACATCACGGCGGAAATCCCGCTCGGCACCTTCACCTGCGTCACCGGCGTTTCGGGCGGCGGGAAATCGACCTTCCTGATCGAGACCCTGTTCAAGGCCGCCTCGCGCCGCATCATGGGGTCCAGAGAGCATCCGGCCGAGCATGACCGCATCGAGGGGCTGGAATTCCTCGACAAGGTGATCGACATCGACCAGTCGCCGATCGGCCGCACGCCGCGCAGCAACCCAGCGACCTATACCGGCGCCTTCACGCCCATCCGCGACTGGTTCGCCGGCCTGCCGGAGGCGAAAGCGCGCGGCTATCAGCCCGGCCGCTTCTCCTTCAACGTCAAGGGCGGCCGCTGCGAGGCCTGTCAGGGCGACGGCGTGATCAAGATCGAGATGCACTTCCTGCCCGACGTCTATGTCACCTGCGACGTCTGCCACGGCAAGCGCTACAACCGCGAGACGCTGGAAGTCACCTTCAAGGGCAAGTCGATCGCCGACGTGCTCGACATGACGGTCGAGGAAGGCGCGGAGTTCTTCGCCGCCGTGCCGGCGATCCGCGACAAGCTGCAGACGCTGTGCAAGGTCGGCCTCGGCTACATCCATATCGGCCAGCAGGCGAATACGCTTTCGGGCGGCGAGGCGCAGCGGATAAAACTCGCCAAGGAACTGTCGCGCAAGGCCACCGGCAAGACGCTCTACATCCTCGACGAGCCGACGACCGGCTTGCATTTCCACGACGTGGCCAAACTTCTTGAAGTGCTGCACGAACTGGTCGACCAGGGCAACACCGTCGCCGTCATCGAGCACAATCTCGAAGTCATCAAGACCGCCGACTGGATCCTCGACCTCGGCCCCGAAGGCGGCGACGGCGGCGGCGAACTCGTCGCCGAAGGCAGGCCGGAGGACATTATGGCGGAGAAGCGGAGCTATACGGGGCGGTTCTTGAAAGAGCTCTTGGAGCGGAGGCCGGGAAGGAAAAGAGAGGCGGCGGAGTAGAATGTTAGCGCAGTCCGCGAAGCCATGCGATAATTCCGTTTGACACTTGTAGAGGCGTATTTACCGACCGAAATTTCCTGCATCGCTGGTGCTTTCATTGAGCGCAGAAATTGCGGGCGCGCGTTATCTCCCCCCTTGCGGGGGAGAAAGCGAAATCAACATCTTAGCGCAGCTAAGTGTTAGATTTTGCAAGAGGGGGGGTCGGGCGCAAAACCAGCGGGCTCAAAATCACTGCCGTTTCCCCGCCGCCGCCAGAATCTCCCTACAAACGCCGTCGAGGTTACGGATCACGTCGTCGTTCCAGAACCGCAACACCACGAACCCGTTCTCGCGGAAATGCGCGTCGCGCCTGGCATCCGAGGCCGATTCCGCATGCTGACCGCCATCGACCTCCACGACGAGCTTGGGACGGAAGCAGACGAAATCGAGAATGTAGCCGCCGAGCGGATATTGCCTGCGGAAGCCCAGCCCTCCAACTAGAGCGTCGGACGCTCGGGTTGAATCGTGAAGGATTCCGCTGATGTTGGTTTTGTGATTCACTTCCTTATGGAGGTGATTTGCGATGCCCAAACCCTATTCGCTGGATCTGCGTGAACGCGTAGTGCGGTTTGTCGAAG
>DASZUG010000045.1:0-29194 GCA_035547755.1 Rhizobiaceae bacterium | reverse complement strand
GTCCTTCGAGGCTCGCTGAGCCTGTCCTCGGGCTTGCCAAAGGCAAGACCCGGGAGATCGCGCCTCAGGATGAGGGAATCAGCATCCTGTCGCTCCGCCAAAACCATCGCGAGTTTCGCGGGGCATCTCGGGACAGGGAGTCAGCACCGGTTGTCCTCATCCTGAGGTGCTCGCCCGACGGGCGAGCCTCGAAGGACGCACTACGCCAGCGGCAGATCAGCCCTTGTTCTCCGATGATAGTTTGTCAGGATCGAAAGGCTTCCCGACGATCAGCAGCGCCGGCTTGACCGACAGCAGCTTCTTCGCCGCCGCCTTGACCTGCTCAAGCGTCACCTGGTCGATCAGTCCCTCGCGCTTCTGGATATAGTCGATGCCGAGATGATCGATTTCGAGTTCGATGAGCGTGCGCGCGATCGAAACCGATGAATCGAGATTGGCGATCGCAAAGGCGCCGACGACATATTTCTTCGCCGCGTCGAGTTCGGCCTCGGTCGGCCCCTCATCGATCATCTTCTTCACCTGCTCGAGGATGACCTTGAGCGTTTCGGCGGCGCTTTCGCTGCGCGTCGCCGTACCGATGACGAGTGCATTGGCGTGCTGGTAATCGACGAGACCGGAGGTGATCCCATAAGCCAGGCCGCGCTTTTCACGAACCTCCTGAAAGAGCCAGGATGAAAACGTGCCGCCCCCGAGAACCTGATTCATCAGATAGGCGGCGAAGAAGTCGGGCGCATCGCGCTTCACGCCGCGATAGACGAGTTGCAGCGAGGTTTGCGGCAGGGGGTAGCTGACGGAAACGGTCTCGCCGAGCTTCGGCTGGATGTCCGGCACCGGCGTCAGGTCCGCTTTTTCCGGCAAATTGCCGAACACCTTGTCGAGCACGGTTTTCAATTGTTCAGCATTGATGGCGCCGACGACAGCGACGTGCAGATTGTCGCGCGCGAAGAGCCGGGCATGGAAGGCCTTGAGGTCGGCCGGCGTGATGGCCTTCAGGCTCGCGGTGGTCCCGTCGGGCCGCTTTGCGTAGGGGTGATTGCCATAAAGCGCCTTCGCCATGGCGACGCCGCCTTCCGTCCGCGGATCGCGTGCTCGCGATTCGATGTCCGCGATGACTTGCGCGCGCATGCGCTCGACCGGATCGGGGTCGAAACGCGGCTTTTCGACAGCAAGCCTGAGGAGATTGAAGGCGGCGTCCTTTTCCGACGCCAGCATGCGCATGGTGCCGTAGATCTGGTCGCGGCTTTCGTCGAAGCTCATCTCGGCGCCGGAATCATCGAGCTTTTCCTGGAAGGCCTCGCTGTCGAGATCGCCGGCCCCCTCGTCGAACAGGTCCGTCATCAGATTGGCCACGCCCTCCTTTCCGGCGGGGTCCTGCGAGGAGCCGCCGGCAAAGGCGAAGCGGATCGTGATGATGGGGACGGAATAATCTTCCACCAGCCAGGCATGGATGCCCTTCGATGAGGTCACGTCCTGAATCGACATCGCCGCGCGTGCGGGTTGGGCGAAGACGAGGAGAAGCGCGAAGAACGCGGCTATCGGCGCATAGGACCAGGCCGAAGCGTGAGGCCGGGAAGGAAGAACCGCGTTCATTGCTTGTCTCCTTCTCCGGCCGGAAGCAGGTAGCCCGTCACCGCGATCTTGGGGTCGAGATATTTCACTGCGACCGCTTTCACCTGGTCTGCCGTCACCGCGTTGATCTTGCTCGACCATTCCTCGATGTCCTTGACCGTCCCGCCGGTGGCCAGGGTCGATCCATAAAGCCGCGCCATGCCTTCCTGGTTGTCGCGCGCGAAGATCATCGAGCGGACGAAGCGCTTTTTCGCCTTTTCGAGTTCGTCCGCCGTTACGCCGTCCTTCTTGATGCGTTCGATTTCGGCATCGACGCCCTTTTCGAGATCCTGAAGGCCGGTCGGGCCGATCGTCGCCGCATAGACGCCGAACTTGGTATCATCGAGCATCGTGCCCTGGTAGAAGGCGCCGACCGACGACGCCATTTCCTTCTTGACGATGAAGGCCTGATAAAGGCGGCTGCGCGTCCCGTCGCCGAGGATTTCCGCGAGAAGGTCGAGCGCCTCCGCCTCTCCGTTCTTGGCCGTGTGGTAGGACGGCACGATCCAGAGCTTTTGGAAGCTCGGCAGCGTTACGCGCGGATCGCTGAGCGTCACGGTTTTTCGTGCGTGATGAACAGGCTCGGTCGGGCGCACACGCGGCGGCAGATCCTCGCCGCGCGGGAGCTTTCCATAAGTCGCCTCGGCATATTGCCTGACCTGCTCCGGCGTCACGTCGCCCGCGACCACGACCACGGCATTGTTGGGCGCGTAGTAGCGGTTATAGAAGGCCATTGCATCGACGCGGTTCAGCTTGGCGATCTCGTGCATCCAGCCGATGACTGGAAAACGATAGGGCTGGTTCTCGAACAAGGTCGCATCGAGTTCTTCGCCGAGAAGCGCCTGCGGATTGTTGTCCACCCGCATCCGCCGCTCTTCCATGATGACCTTGCGCTCGGGAATGATCACCGCGTCCGTCAGGATGAGGTTGCGCATCCGATCGGCCTCATAGCGCATCATCTCCTCCAGCGCCGAAGGAGGCACCTTCTCGAAGAAAGCCGTGTAATCATCCGAGGTGAAGGCGTTCTGCTGCCCGCCGATCGCGGCGACCGCTGTCGTGAACTCGCCCGCCGGATGGTTCTTCGTGCTCTTGAACATCAAATGCTCGAAGAAATGGGCGATGCCGGATTTTCCCGGCGCTTCATCGGCGCTGCCGGCCTTGTACCAGATCATGTTCGTGACCACCGGAGCACGGTGATCGGGAATGACCACCACGTCGAGCCCATTGGCGAGCTTGAACTCGGAAACGGCGGGAGCATCTTGCGCGGCGAATGTGGGAATGGCGAAAAGCAGGAGCGCAAGAGCCGGAACAAGCCGGATGAAAGCAGGCAAAAGGCGTGGAAGGGAAGGGGATTGGGCGAAGGTCATTGAGTGATTCGTCCTTGGATGGCAGGCGGAAGATAGGGCAGCAACCCGTCCGGGGAAAATGAACGATCCGTTATTTGTCTCCCGCCACGATGCGTTTCATGAAGCGGATGACCGTATCGCCATAGCGGCGCTCGTCGACGAGATGAAAGCCGGGACCGGTCTCGAAACGGGCATCGGCTGCTTCTTCCACCAGGCAAAGCGCATCGTCCGTCAGCCATCCGCCGTCGAGCGCGGATGTGAGCGCAAGCTCTCCCAAGCCCTTTCCATAGGGCGGATCGGCGAAGAGGAGCGAGAAGGGCTGCATCGTCCCGACCGTGCCGAGCCGTGTGGCGTCGCGCCGGAAGAGTTTTGTACGGCCCTGAAGCCCGAGCGCTTCGATATTTTCCCGGATGATCCCACGGCCCTCGGTTGATTCCTCGATGAAGAGGCAGAAGCCTGCGCCGCGCGACAACGCTTCGATGCCAAGTGCACCCGTTCCCGAAAAAAGATCGAGGACACGGGCGCCTTCGATCCTGCCGGGAAAAGCATGGGTGATGACGTTGAACAGCGCTTCGCGCGTCCGGTCGGTCGTCGGCCGGATCGCCTGCGAATGCGGCGTGGCGAGCGGTCGCCCGCGAAACTCACCGCCGACGATCCGCACCGGGCTTGCCTTTTCTGCGGCCATCGCGAGGCGCATCTCTTGGCGCCCGCTCGGCGGTTCTCTCTGGCGGGCGCCTGCCCTTCATCGGTTTGCCATTCGGGGTCTTGCCGTGCCGTTCCTTATCATCGGTTCGCGGCGACTTCAGGCTAGCCGACCCGTTGTCAAAGCGAGGCTTCGGTTTGCGATGTCGCGCTGGTCTTCCGTTCCGAGCCTCGATATGGCGGCCTTCGCGCTTCTCCCCAAATGTCTTTTCGCCCCTTGGCTTCTCTACGCGGCTCGTGCCTTCTTCGCTCGCCTTGGCGCGGCCTGGACGTGCGCCGGGCGCCATCCAGACATTGGCGCTCCGTCTCCCTGTCGCGCCCTGATCCCGCTTTTCCGTCCGTTCCGGACGCGGACCTTTCGTCGTCAGCCGCCCAAGCGCATTTTCGCGCTTCTGTTCGCGCTCGCGCTTCCGGTTCCGAATGAGGCCTCCTTCCTCGATCCGTGGACCGCGCGCCGGACGTGACGGACGGGTGGATTCCTGCTTTTCCGCCGGCGCTTCGGTCCGCTTCCGCGAAAAGGGTGTCGTCACGGGTGCGTCGAAATTCGCGCCCGCTTCTTCGATCAGCCTCTCGCCGAGTTGTTCGCGAAGGGCGCGGCCTTTCAGTTCGCGTACTTCGCTCTCGGCGAGTTCGCCGAGTTGGAAAGGCCCGTAGGAGATGCGGATCAACCGCGTCACGTCGAGGCCGAGCGCCCCCAAAATGTTCTTCACTTCCCGATTCTTGCCCTCGCGGAGTCCGATGGCGAGCCAGGCGTTGGTGCCCTGCTTTCGGTCGAGGGTCGCTTCGATGGCGCCGTAGAAAACACCGTTCACCGCGATGCCGTCCTTCAGTCCGGCAAGCGCCGCCTCGTCCACTTCGCCGTGGACGCGCACCCGATAGCGCCTCAGCCATCCCGTCGAAGGCAGTTCGAGAACGCGCGCCAGCCCGCCATCATTGGTGAGCAGGAGCAGCCCTTCCGTGTTGATGTCGAGACGGCCGATGGTCATCAGGCGCGGCAGGCCAGCCGGCAAAACATCGAAAACAGTCTGACGTCCGTCAGGATCGCGGTTCGTCGTCACCACGCCGGCCGGTTTGTGGAACAGGAAAAGCCGCGTGCGCTCGATGGCCGGGATCGGCGTGCCGTCGATAGCGATATGGTCATCCGGGCTGACATTGAAAGCCGGCGAGGAAAGCACCTTGCCGTTGACAGTGACGCGGCCGGCCTCGACCAGCGCTTCCGCGTCGCGCCGTGACGAGATGCCGGCGCGGGCGAGCCGCTTGGCGATGCGCTCCATCGGACGTTCCGTCTCCGCGCCGGAGGCCTCGGGCCTCTTGCGCGGCCTGTCGTCCCTCTTGCTGCCGGCTCCCTCCCGGAAACCGCGTTTGGTGCCCGGCCGGTCGCGTCCGGGATTTTTCTGTCGCTCGCTCATATGGAATTTGCCTTTCCGGACGCGTAACTATCAGGAGCTTGGCATAGGCGCGAGAGGAAATAAGGACAATTGGAAAGCCGGCCGGATTTCATGGGGATGGCGCTCGACGAAGCCCGCAGGGCGGCCGGACGCGGCGAGGTGCCTGTCGGCGCCGTGCTCGTCGTCGGCGGCAAGGTGATCGCGCGCGACGGCAACCGGACGCGCGAATGCCTCGACCCGACCGCGCATGCGGAAATTCTGGTGATCCGCAGGGCCGCCCAGCTCCTTCAGGCGGAACGGCTGACGGAGGCGGATCTTTTCGTCACGCTCGAACCCTGCGCCATGTGCGCCGCCGCCATATCCTTCGCGCGCATCCGCCGGCTTTACATCGGCGCCATGGACGAGAAGGGCGGCGCGGTCTTCAACGGAGCGCGGTTTTTTTCCCTGCCGACCTGTCATCATTCGCCCGATGTTTATACGGGTTTCCATGAAAGCGAGGCGTCAGAGCTTCTGAAAAGCTTCTTTCGAGAACGCCGTCCTGACTGACAGGGCCACTCATCAACGCCCCAGCTAAACCGCATCCGCCGCCGGCTCCTCCTCGTCCGTCTGCCTGTTATCGTCATTGGCGCTGTCGAGCCGCTTCGATTCGCGCTTCGGCTTCATCAGCGGCTCCGGCGTGACCGGCTTGAGGCGCATCTTGTCGAGGCCGGCATACATGCCGCCGACGGCCTGCAATTCCAGCCGCTCCTCGTCGCGCTTGCGCACGTCCTCGGCGATCGCCAGGGCCTGTTCCACGTCCATGCCGAGCCCTTCCAGCGTTTTCCTGCCGAACATCAGGCCGGATTCGAAAGTCTCACGCAGCTCGTAGTCCACGCCGCGCGCCCTCAGCTGCAGCGTGTGCGTCCGGTCATAGGAGCGGACATAGAGTTTGACATGCGGGAATTCAGCCTGGATCAATTCCACGATCCTGTCGGTGGTTTCCACACCACGCGTGCAGACGGCGACGATCTTCGCCTGCCTGATGCCGGCGGCTTCGAGCACGTCCTTGCGGCGTCCGTCGCCGAAATAGATGCGGAAGCCGAATTTCTCGACCTGCCGCACCCGATTGGCGGAGTGGTCGATGATGGTGACGCCCGTGCCGCCGGAGAGCAGCATCTGCGAGGCGATCTGCCCGAAGCGCGAAAAGCCGATCATCAGCACATCCGAGCCGGCGCCGTCGAAATCCTCCTCGATTTCCTCTTCTTCCTCGCGGCCGATGAAGAGATTGCCGAGCCTGACCGAAATCGGCGTCAGCGCCATGGAAACGGTGACGATTGCCACCAGGAGGGAAGCTGTTTCGGCGCGGAAAATGCCAGCGGCGGCGGCCGCCGAGAAAAGCACGAAGCCGAATTCGCCGCCTTGCGGCAGGAGGAAGGCGATGCGTACCGCATCGTCATGGGAAGAGCCGAAAAGCCGCGTGAGAGGATAGATGATCGCCACCTTGACCAGCATCAGCACCGGCACCGCCACGACGATGACAAGCCAGTTGTCGAGGATGACGGGTATCTTGAGTGACAGGCCGACGGCGATGAAGAAGAGGCCGAGCAGCACGCCACGGAAGGGTTCTATGTCCGCTTCAAGTTCATGGCGGTAGGAGGATTCGGCCAAGAGCACCCCGGCGATGAAGGCGCCCATGGCCATCGACAGGCCGGCGAACTGCATGAGCGCCGCCGATCCCATCACGACGAGGAGCGCCGCCGCGATCATCACTTCCTTCGCACCGGTATTGGCGATGACGCGGAAGATCGGGTTGATGAGATAGCGGCCAATGAAGAACAGCGCCGCGACCGCGAGGATGGCGGCGGCGAATTGCGCCCAGCTCATCGCATGGGCCGCCTCCGTGCCGGCGGATAGCAGCGGTATGAGCGCCAAAAGCGGCACGATCGCGAGGTCCTGGAACAGCAGCACGGCGAACGAGGTCTGCCCGTAATGCTTGCCCGTTCCTTCCTCGTCTTCGAGGATCTGGAGAGCAAAAGCCGTGGACGAGAGCGAAAGGCCGAACCCCGCGATGATCGCCGCGCCGAACGAAAGCTGCATGCCATAGCGGCCGAGCAGCGCCAGCGCCGCGCCGCTTGCCATCACCTGCGCCAGGCCGAGCCCGAAAATGTCGCGCCGCATCGACCAGAGGCGCGAGGGCTTGAGTTCCAGCCCGATGATGAAAAGCAGGAAGACGACGCCAAGTTCGGCGACATGGAGGATTTCCTCGCCGCCGGTGATCAGCCGCGCAAGCGGGCCGATCACCACGCCGGCGGCCAGATAGCCGAGGACGGTCCCCAAGCCGATGCGCTTGAAAAGCGGCGCGGCCACCACGGCGCCCCCGAGCAGAAGGAGCACTTCGGTGTAATAGATCGGTCCTGCAGCGGCCAAGATCGTCCCCTTGGAGAAGTGGTACCCGGAGAGCGGGCGTTCGTTCCGGACGTGTCCAAGCCATTGCACATGCCGGTCCGGAACAATAGATGGTGCAAAAGCAAATTCATGCCAACTCGCCCAAGGACCGGCTCATCGGCGCTCGTCGGCGAAGGATTTTTCAGGCAGGAACCCAGCATGACTGATTCGCTCGACGCTGCAAAATTGAAGGAACAGGTCGCCGCGCTGGTCGACGCGGCGAAGAAAGCCGGCGCCGACGCAGCCGACGCGGTGGCGGTGCGCTCCCGCTGGTCCGGCGTTTCCGTCCGGTTGGGGAAGATCGAAGGCACCGAAGCATCCGAAAGCGATGACGTTTCGCTGCGGGTCTTTATCGGCAAGCATGTCGCCAGCGTTTCGGCGACTGCCGCCTCCGATCCCAGAATCCTTGCAGAAAGAGCCGTCGCCATGGCCAAGGCTTCTCCGGAAGACCCCTATCAGGGTCTTGCCGACAGCAACCGCCTTGCAAAGAGCGTTCCCGATCTCGATCTTTTCGATCCGACCGAGATCTCGGCCGACCGCCTGCGCGAGGATGCGCTCGCCGCGGAAGAGGCGGCGCTCGCCGTGAAGGGGATCACCAATTCGAGCGGCGCGAGCGCGAGCGCAGGTCTGGGAGGGCTGGTGCTGGCGACGTCGGACGGCTTTCTCGGCGATTATGTCGCGTCGAATTTCTCCCGCTCCGTCAGCGTTGTGGCGGGCGAGGGGACCGGGATGGAGCGCGACTATGATTTTTCCTCGCGCCTGCATTTCAACGAGTTGGAGGCGCCTGAGGTGATCGGCCGGCGGGCCGGCGAAAGAACCGTTCGCAGACTGGGGGCCAGAAAGGCGAAGACGGGACCCGTCACCGTCGTGCTTGACCCTCGCGTCGCGCGCGGCATGGCCGGACACCTCGCATCGGCGATCAACGGCGCTTCGGTCGCCCGTAAGACGTCGTTCCTTCGCGACAGGATGGGACAGAAGGTCGCCTCGACCGGCATCACCGTCACCGACGATCCGCGCAAGATACGTGGCCCGTCCTCGCGTCCCTTCGACGGCGAAGGTGTTCAGGGAGAAAGGCTTGTCGTCATCGAGGACGGCGTGCTGGCGCATTGGCTGCTCTCCACCTCGTCCGCCCGCGAACTTGGCCTCGAGACGAACGGGCGTGGCGTCCGGTCCGGCACGTCGATTTCCCCGTCATCGACCAATTTCGCCATCGAGCCGGGAGAAAGCACGCCCGAGGAGCTGATCGGCTCTCTCAAGAGCGGTTTCTACGTCACGGAGCTTTTCGGCCATGGAGTTGACATGGTGACGGGTGAATACAGCCGCGGCGCTTCCGGCTTCTGGATCGAGGACGGCAAACTCGCCTGGCCCGTTTCCGAAGTGACGATCGCCTCGAACCTGAAAGACATGTTCATGCGCATAACGCCGGCGAACGACATCGACCGCCATTTCGGCACTGCGGCGCCGACGCTTCTCATCGAAGGAATGACGCTTGCCGGAAGCTGACGGTTCCGATCTCGATCTTATCAGGGGCGCCGCGCGCGAGGCGGCCACGATCGCCATGCGCTATTTCCGGAAAAATCCGGAGACCTGGACGAAGGAGGGCGATTCGCCGGTGACGGAAGCCGACATCGCGGTGGATCGCTTTCTCCGAAATATCCTCCTTTCGGCTCGTCCGGACTATGGTTGGCTCTCGGAAGAAACCGCTGACAATCCGGATCGGTTGTCGGCACGCCGCACCTTTGTCGTCGATCCGATAGACGGAACGCGCGCTTTCATCGGCGGTTCGTCGCAATGGTGCGTCAGTGTCGCAATCGTCGAGAACGGCCGGCCGATCGCGGGCGTTCTCGATTGCCCGGCGAGGGAAGAGGTCTATCTCGCCGCCGCCGCGACGGAAGCCACGCGCAATGGCGAGGTGATCCATGTTGCGGCGCCATCAGGTATCCATAGGGTCGCTGGACCGAGAACGTTGATGGATAGCGTTCCCGACGAATTGCGGCGCGATTTCGAGAAGGTGTCCTATATCCCCTCCCTCGCTTACAGGCTTGCGCTGGTCGCCAGCGGCGCGATCGACGCGACTTTCATCAAGGCGAATGCCCGTGACTGGGACCTCGCGGCGGCGGATTTGATTTTATCGCGGGCTGGCGGCCGCATTCTCAACGCAAGAATGGCGCAACCTCTCTACGCCGGACGGAGCACCGCGCATGGCGTTCTTGTCGCGGGGAGCGGTGGTCTGCTGGCCGATCTCGCGTCCAGCATTCATCGGGCGTAACCTTTCCACGATGGTTTCAAAGCAATGTGAATTGATTTAGAGCTTGCTGCTATTCCTGTTCGGATTCTGGATCGGAAAAATGACTGAAACGGTAGAAAACAAGCAGTTGCTGCATCTGGTGTTCGGCGGCGAACTGAAGTCTCTCGGCGGCACGGAATTCCGTGATCCCGACAAGCTTGACGTCGTCGGCATCTATCCCAATTTCCGCACTGCTGAGGCGGCGTGGAAGGCGAAGGCCCAGGAGACGGTCGACAACGCCCATATGCGCTATTTCATCGTTCATCTGCATCGCCTTCTCGATCCGGAGACCAAGATCGCGGGCAAAGAGTGACCATGCGTCAGGAGCGGATTTCGCAAGCCTCCGCCAAGCCCTTGCGGCCCCGTCGTCCTGCCGGGACGGCGCGCAGGCTTTGGCGCGCCGTCCGCAAGCCGCTTGCCAATTCAGCTTTGACCCTTCCTATCCTGGTGAACCTGCTGGCGGTGAGTTTCCGCTTCATTTATTTCACGAACAGGCGGGTGAAGGGGAGCGGCGACACCGCCGCGGCGCTGAAGGCGCACATGCCCTCCATCGTCGCTCTCTGGCACGGCCAGCATCTCCTGGCGCCCTGCGACCGGCCGCGAGGCATCCCCATTTCGGCCATGTTCTCGCGTAGCGCCGATGCCGAACTCAATGCCAGGGTTGCCGAGAGGCTCGGGTTCCGGACCATACGTGGCTCCGGCGGCAGGGAGAAGGATCGTGCCGCCTCCAAGGGCGGGGCGCGCGCCCTGATCGCGATGAAGAAGACGCTCGAACATGGCAACACCGTCGCGATGATCGCCGACATACCGCATGGCACGCCGCGCGAGGCGGGTCTCGGCATCGTCACGCTTGCTCGCATTTCCGGCCGCCCGATCCTGCCTGTCGCCTATGCGACGAGCCGCCGCAAGGTTCTCGAAAAGACCTGGGACCGCACCACCATCAATCTTCCTTTTGGCCGTCTCGCCGTCATATTCGGCGAGCCGGTGCACGTTCCGGCGGACGCGGACGAGGGGATGCTGGAGGCGAAGCGCCGGGAGGTCACGGCGAGCCTCAATGCGGCGACCGAAAAGGCCTATTTGCTCGCCGACGGTGCCCGATGAGCGATTATTGGGGCCGTGCGGCGTTGACCGCTTATCGCTGGGCAGGCGCCGCCGCCTATCCCCTGATTGGCGGCTATATCGCCTGGCGGGCCTCGAAGGGAAAAGAGGAGAGGAGCAGGCGGCGCGAACGCTACGGCGTCGCCGGACAATTGCGGCCGGAGGGGCCACTCGTCTGGATCCACGCGGCAAGCGTCGGGGAGACTGTCGCGGTCGTGCCCCTGATCGAGCGCATCCTGGATTACGGCATCCATGTCGTTCTGACGACGGGCACCGTCACCTCCGCCAAGCTTGCCGCCGAGCGCCTGGACGGCCGGGCCATCCACCAATATGTGCCGCTCGATCTCAAGCCCGCCGTCAGCCGGTTTCTGAACCATTGGAAGCCCGATCTCGCTATTATCGCGGAATCCGAGATATGGCCGATGACGATCCTCGAGCTTGGCGCCCGCCGCGTGCCGCAGATCCTCGTCAATGGCCGCCTCTCGGATCGCTCTTTCGCCTCCTGGAAGAAGCGCTCCTTCCTCGCGGACGCGCTTTTCGAGAACCTTGCTCACGTGGTGGCGCAGTCGGAGGTCGATGCTGAGCGGTTCCTCGCTCTTGGCGCCCGGCCCGTCACCGTCTCGGGCAATCTCAAGGTCGATTCCGAGCCGCCTCCCGTCGATCTTGGCTCCCTTATCGAACTTCAGCAGCAGATTGGATACCGCAAGACCTGGGCGGCCGTTTCGACCCATGAAGGCGAAGAGGAAGTGGCCGGCGAGGTGCACGGTCTGCTGCGCGAACGACATCCAGACATGCTGACCATCATCGTGCCGCGCCACACCGACAGGGCAGCAGCCGTCGAAACGATCTTCGAGGCGAAAGGGCTCAAGGTCGCCCGCCGCAGCCGTCGCGATCCGATCACGCCCGAAACCGATATTCTGCTCGGCGACACGGTTGGCGAAATGGGGCTTTACCTGCGGTTGACCGAAATCGCCTTCGTCGGCCGCTCGCTGACCGGCGAGGGCGGCCAGAATCCGCTCGAACCGGCCATGCTGGAAACCGCGGTGCTTTCGGGCCGCAATGTCCAGAATTTCCGCGACACCTACCAGCATCTGATCGACAGCGGCGGCGCGCGTCTCGTGCGCGACCGCGAGATGCTGGCGGGCGCCGTCAACTTCCTTCTCTGCAACGAGCCTGCGCGGCGGGAAATGATGGCTGCCGGCGTTGCCGCGGTGGACGAGATGCGCGGCGCGCTCGACCGTACGCTGAAAGCGCTCGAACCCTTCATCCATCCCCTGATCGTCAAGGCGCGGCTGGAAAGCGGCAGCGCTTCGGAGCGATGACGAGCGAGACGCCTCCGTTCTGGTGGGAACCGGCGGACTGGCGGGCTTTTTTCCTCAGTCCGGTTTCTTCCGTCTATGCCGCCATCGCCGCAAGCCGGATCAAGCGCGCGGCGCGCCAAAAGATGCCGGCGCCGGTCTTGTGCGTCGGCAATTTCACCGTCGGCGGCAGCGGCAAGACGCCGGTGGCAATCGCTTTGGCGCGCGCCGCGAAATCGAAAGGCCTGCGCCCCGGCTTCCTGTCGCGCGGCTATGGCGGCAGCTTTAGCGGGCCGCAACTGGTCGACGCCGCAAAGGACAGCGCCCGCCACGTCGGCGACGAACCGCTGCTTCTCGCCCAGCACGCGCCGGTCGCGGTCTCCAAGGACCGGGCGGCCGCGGCGCGCTTGTTGCTCGAGAAGGGGTGCGACTTCCTGCTCATGGATGACGGTTTCCAGAGTGCGCGTATCCATTTCGATTACGGGCTGATCGTCGTCGATGCGACGAGGGGAGCGGGGAACGGCCATGTTGTTCCCGGCGGCCCTCTTCGCGCCAGGATTACGGATCAGTTGCCCTATACGGATGCGCTTCTCGTCGTCGGAAAGGGGAATGGCGCGGACAATGTGGTGCGGACCTCGGCGCGAGCGGGGAAAGCGGTCTTCCATGCCGAGATGACGCCGGCGCGCGGCCACGGCTTGCAGGGGAAACGGCTTTACGCCTTCGCAGGCATCGGCAATCCGCGGAAATTCTATGATACGCTCGCGGCGGCAGGCGGTCTGGTGGAGAAGACGCGGTCCTTTCCGGACCACCATTTCTACGAGGATGACGAGATCATCGATCTGGGGCGGAGCGCCGAGGTCGCCGGTCTCGACTTGGTGACGACGACCAAGGATGCGGCCCGTCTTGCCCATGGCTCGCCCGCCGCCACCGCCTTTCGAGAGCGGTTGAACGTGCTGGAGATCGGGATGGTGTTCGAACCATCCTCCGTTCCCGCGACGATCATTGACGCGACGATCGTGGCGGCCCGTCAGAGGCTCTTGTAAATCCGGGAACTCAGCGCCTACGCAGCGACGGATTGGCTTCGAGTTCGCGCTCGAGCGAGACGGCGGCGCTGATATAGGCCTCTTGGCGCGCGACGCTCCAATATTTCAGTTCGTCGATCGTGATCGGCTCGCCCGTCACGGCGCAGCGGACATAGGCGCCGGGACTGGCGATCTGGAAATCGCCATCGAGATAGCGGATGCGGGCTTCCCGGCCGCCGGGGCCTTCGAAACGGTTCATCATCAGAATTTATCCTCAGAGGCTTTGCGCCACAAAACCACGCGGAAATCAAGCCGCCCCATCTTCAAACGTCACCGCCGCCCGAAAAGCCGCTCTATATCGGAGAGCTTGAGCTCGATATAGGTCGGTCGGCCGTGATTGCACGTGCCGGAACCGGGCGTCGCTTCCATCTGGCGGAGCAGAGCATTCATCTCCTCGGCGCGCAGGCGACGCCCCGAGCGCACGGAGCCATGGCAGGCCATGGTGGCGGCGATCCTGTCGATCCTGCTTTTCAGCATATCCGCGGTGTCGTTGTCGGCGATCTCATCGGCGAGATCGCGCAGAAGCTTCGCCGCGTCGACCTCACCCAGCATGGCCGGCGTCTCGCGCACGGCGATCGCGCCGGGACCGAAGCGCTCGACGCCGAGGCCGAAGCGCTTCAGCGTCTCCGCATGCGTTGCGATGCGGTCGCAATCGTCTTCCGGCAGATCGACGATCTCGGGCAGGAGCAGCATTTGCGCCGCCATCGGCCGCGCATGGAGCGCGTTCTTGAGCGCCTCATAGACCAGCCTTTCATGCGCGGCATGCTGGTCGACGATGACGATGGAATCCTCCGTCTGCGCGACGATATAGTTCTCGTGCAGTTGCGCGCGCGCGGCGCCAAGCGGCATGGCGAGCGTTTCGGACGAGGGCGTTTCGCTGTCCGCTCTGGCGTCGGCGCTCGGCGCCGCCGTGAAAGCGGCCTGCTCTTCTTCGGCAAATCCGCTGTCGAGCGGCCGCTGGAAGGAATTCCGCCAGCCGGAACCGCTTCGCATCGGCTGCCCGGCTTGCGCGGCATGGTACATGCCGTGCCATGGATGCTCGAAGGAAACGGGTCCCGGCCGGAAGGCGTTCATCATCCCGGCCGCGCCCGTCGTCGCCGCCCGCACGCCCGCCTGCGCCAATGCCTGGCGGATAGCGCCGACGATGAGGCCGCGCACGAGGCCAGGATCGCGGAACCGGACATCCGCCTTTGCCGGATGCACGTTGACGTCGACCAGAGCCGGGTCGAGGGAAAGGAAAAGCACCGTCACCGCATGCCGGTCGCGCGACAGGACGTCCATATAGGCGCCGCGGATCGCCCCGGCGATCAGCTTGTCGCGAATCGGGCGACCGTTGACATAGGCATATTGCGACAGCGCGTTGGCGCGCGTGAAGGAGGGGATGGAAACGCGTCCCGATAGCCGGACGCCCTCGCGCTCGGCATCGAGGAGAAGCGAATTCTCCTGGAATTCCTTGCCGATCACCTGCGCGATGCGCCGCGACAGGCCCTCCTCGTCCGGCGTCGTGGCGGCATAATCGATCCGCGACCGGTCGGGAGAGGAGAGCGTGAAGCGAACCCCCGGCGAGGCGATCGCCAGCCGCTTCACCACGTCGGAAACCGCGCTTGCCTCGGCGCGTTCGCCCTTCATGAATTTCAGCCGCGCAGGCGTGGCGAAGAAAAGATCGCGCACCTCGACCAGCGTGCCCTGATTGGCGCCGGCCGGCCGCACCGATGATACTTTCCCGCCCGATACGGAGATCTCCGCGCCGCTTGCCGCATCGGCGGACCGGGACCGGATGAGAAGCTTGCCGACGGACCCGATCGACGGCAGCGCCTCGCCGCGGAAGCCGAGCGAATGGATGGCGTTGATGTCGTCGGCGAGCTTCGACGTGCAGTGCCGCGCCACGGCGAGCGGCAGTTCCCCGCCGGGAATGCCGGTGCCGTCATCGACGACGCGGATGAGGCTCAGGCCGCCATTCGCGATCGTCACCTCGATCCGCTCCGCGCCGGCGTCGAGTGCGTTCTCGACCAGTTCCTTGACCACGCTCGCCGGCCGTTCGATCACCTCGCCAGCGGCGATTTGGTTGATGACGGTGTCGGAGAGGGGGCGGATCGGCATCGGCGGATTATACGGGGATTCGTTCGCTTATGGGGAGGCAGTAGTTGCACTCAGCCCCTGCCGCGATAGGGCGGAACGCCGGTGTCCGGCAGCCATGAGCCTTCGGGCGGGGCGCCGGTCTGCCAGAACACGTCGATCGGAATGCCGCCGCGCGGATACCAATAGCCGCCGATCCTGAGCCAGAACGGTTTTGCCGCCGCGACGAAGCGTTTCCCGATCATCACCGTGCATTCCTCATGGAAGGCGCCATGGTTGCGGAAGGAGGTGAGGAACAGTTTCAGCGACTTCGATTCCACCAGAAGCTTGTCGGGCGCATAGTCGATGACGAGATGGGCGAAATCCGGCTGCCCCGTCACCGGGCAAAGCGAAGTGAATTCCGGGCAGGTGAAGCGCACGATCGCCGGCGCGCCATCGCCTCCGGCGGCAAAAGGCACGGTCTCCAGCACCGCTTTGTCCGGCGAGGCGGGTTGGTCGACGGATCGGCCGAGTTGGGTCAGGTTTTCGGTTTCTGTCATGGTTTTGGCTCTCTTGTCGGCGCTGTTTGCAAATAATGCCTTTGCGCGCGCTCCGCCACCGCATTAGTAAGAACCATTGCCGGCGCGCGGCACGCCCGCCTGCCGGGTCGCGGTTAGATATCTGTTGGAGTGACGATGAACAGTGAGAAGAAGCCCTCGGGTGGGTCCTTCGTATGGAACGATCCCTTCCTCCTCGAAGACCAGTTGACCGACGAGGAGCGCATGATCCGCGACGCGGCGGCGTCCTTTGCCGCGGACAAGCTCGCACCGCGCATCGAGGAAGCCTATCTCCACGAAAAGACCGATCCGGCGATCTTCCGCGAGATGGGCGAGGCGGGGCTTCTCGGCGTCACCATCCCCGAGGAATATGGCGGCGTTGGCGCCGGCTATGTCTCCTACGGCCTCGTCGCCCGCGAGGTGGAACGCATCGACAGCGGCTACCGCTCGATGATGAGCGTGCAATCCTCGCTCGTGATGCATCCGATCCATGCCTATGGCACCGAGGAGCAGAGGAAGGAATATCTTCCCAAGCTCGCTTCGGGAGAGTGGATCGGCTGTTTCGGCCTTACCGAGCCCGACGCCGGCTCCGATCCGGGCGGCATGAAGACGAAGGCCGAGAAGATTTCCGGCGGCTATCGCCTGACAGGCTCCAAGATGTGGATCTCCAACGCGCCGATCGCCGACGTCTTCGTCGTCTGGGCGAAATCGGGCGCGCATGACAACCAGATCCGTGGATTCGTGCTGAAGAAGGGCATGAAGGGTCTGTCTGCGCCGAAGATCGAGGGCAAGCTGTCGCTGAGGGCCTCGATCACCGGCGAGGTGGTCATGGAAGGGGTCGAGGTCGGAGAAGAAGCGCTTCTGCCGAATGTCTCGGGTCTCAAGGGACCGTTCGGCTGCCTGAACCGCGCCCGCTACGGCATCGCCTGGGGCGCGATGGGCGCGGCCGAGGATTGCTGGTTCCGCGCCCGCCAGTACGGCCTCGACCGCAAGCAGTTCGGCAAGCCGCTCGCCGGCATGCAGCTTTACCAGAAGAAGCTCGCCGACATGCAGACCGAGATCGCGCTCGGGCTGCAAGGCGCGCTGCGTGTCGGGCGCCTGATGGACGAGCATAAATTCGCGCCGGAGATGATCTCCATCGTCAAGCGCAACAATTGCGGCAAGGCGCTCGACATCGCCCGCATGGCGCGCGACATGCATGGCGGCAACGGCATCCAGATCGGCTACCACGTCATGCGGCACGCGCAGAACCTCGAAACGGTCAACACCTACGAAGGCGCGCATGACGTTCACGCGCTGATCCTCGGCCGCGCCCAGACCGGGCTGCAGGCGTTTTTCTGAACCGCACCCACCCTCCCCCTTGCGGGGAGGGTCGATCCCGCGTAGCGGATCGGGGTGGGGGTCCGAAAGAAAGCTCCACTCGATTTGAGCAGATCTGGTCATTGCAACCCCCACCCCGCTCACTTCGTTCGCGACCCTCCCCGCAGGGGGGAGGGTGAAGTATCGAGCGTCGCTTTTCCTATAGATTTTCAGCACCTGCCGCGCGACACTGCCCGACGAGGACAGCGTCATGACCAAAGCCTTTCTCTCCCATATCGAAAGAGAACTTGGAGAACTGAAGTCCGCCGGTCTCTATAAGTCCGAGCGGGTGATCTCCTCGCCGCAATCGGCGCATATCCGCTCCGCCGGCCGCGACGTGATCAATTTCTGCGCCAACAATTATCTCGGCCTCGCCGATAATGACGAGTTGCGCGAAGCCGGCAAGGCGGCGCTCGACAAATACGGCTACGGCATGGCCTCGGTACGCTTCATCTGCGGCACGCAGGAGGAGCATAAGCAGCTGGAGGCGCGGATTTCCGCCTTTCTCGGCATGCAGGACACGATCCTCTATTCCTCCTGCTTCGACGCCAATGGCGGGCTTTTCGAGACGCTTCTCGGCGAGGAGGACGCGGTCATCTCCGACGCCCTCAACCATGCCTCGATCATCGACGGTGTGCGCCTGTCGAAGGCGAGACGCTACCGCTACGCCAATAACGACATGGCCGATCTGGAGGCGCGGCTGAAGGAGGCGGCCGACTGCCGTTTCCGCCTGATCGCCACGGACGGTGTCTTCTCCATGGACGGCATCATCGCCAACCTGAAGGGCGTCTGCGATCTCGCCGAGAAATATGACGCCATGGTCATGGTGGACGACAGCCATGCCGTCGGTTTCATCGGGCGGTACGGGCGCGGCACGCCGGAATATTGCGGCGTCGAAGGCCGCGTCGACATCGTCACCGGCACGCTCGGCAAGGCCCTCGGCGGCGCGTCGGGCGGCTATACGGCGGGCAAGGCGGAAGTCATCGATTGGCTGCGCCAGCGCTCGCGTCCTTACCTTTTCTCCAATACGCTCGCGCCCGTCATCGCGGCTGCGTCCCTGAAAGTGTTCGAACTGATCGATCGCGGCGATGATTTGCGGGCGCGGCTCTATGCCAATGCCGAGCGCTTCCGTGACAAGATGACGAAACTCGGCTTTACGCTCACCGGCGCCGACCATCCGATCATCCCCGTCATGCTGGGCGATGCGAAGGTGGCGAGCGAAATGGCCGCGCGGCTGCTCGATCACGGCATTTATGTCATCGGCTTTTCCTTCCCCGTCGTGCCGAAAGGCCAGGCGCGCATCAGGACGCAGATGTCGGCGGCCCATGACAGCGCCGATATCGACCGCGCGGTCGACGCGTTCGAAAAGGTGGGCAGGGAACTGGGGGTGATCTGACTTGGCGGAACGGGTGGTTCGGCTGTCTTTGCGCGAGCCGATCAATCGCCAGGTCACGCGAGGAGTGAAAGTCATGAAAATCAGCATCATCGGAGCAGGAAACGTTGGAACAGCTCTGGGCGCCGGCTGGCGCGATCAGGGCCATGACGTGACATACGCGCTGCGGGGAGATAGCGATTCCGCCCGGAGCGTCGCCAAGGATGGCTTTCCTGTCGTCCCGATGGCGGATGCAGGCAACGCCGATGTCGTCGTCCTGGCGGTGCCCTTCAATGCGGCGGCCGACGCATTGAAGGATGCAGGCGGGCTCGAGGGCAAAATCGTGATCGACGCGACCAACCCGCTGACCAAAACGCTCGATCTCGCATTCGGCTTCAGTGAATCGGCCGGCGAGAAGATCGCGGCGCTCGCGCCGAATGCCAAAATCGTCAAAGCCTTCAATACGACCGGCGCCGGGAACATGGCGCGGGGCCGGGAGTTTGCGGCCACCCCGATGATGCCGATCGCCGGCGATGACGCCGACGCCAAGAAAACCGTTTCGAAACTTGCGCAGGATCTCGGCTTCGAGCCGGTCGACGCGGGTCCGCTTTCCGCCGCGCGGTTGCTCGAACCGATGGCGCTTTTCTGGATCAAGCAGGCCATGGCGATGAATCGCGGGCAGGACTTCGCTTTTGCCCTCACCACGCGTTGAGACACGGACGGCCGAATTAAGGGCGGGATTTTGATGTCCAATATGATGAAGGCTCTTGTGAAGGCCAAGCCGGAACCAGGCATTTGGATGGAAAAGGTGCCGGTGCCGGAGATCGGCCCGAACGACGTGCTGATCAAGGTGAAAAAGACCGCCATCTGCGGCACGGACGTCCATATCTACAATTGGGACAAATGGGCGGCGAAGACCGTGCCTGTTCCGATGGTGACGGGGCACGAATTCGTCGGCGAAGTGGCCGATGTCGGCGCGGCGGTGACCGAATACCGTCGTGGCCAGCGCGTTTCGGGCGAGGGGCATATCGTCTGCGGCCATTGCCGCAACTGCCGCGCGGGCAGGGGGCATCTCTGCCGCAATACGCAAGGCGTCGGCGTCAACCGTCCCGGCGCCTTCGCCGAATATCTGGCGATCCCGCAACACAATGTCGTGCCGATCCCCGGCGACGTGCCGGACGAGATCGCGGCGATTTTCGACCCGCTCGGCAACGCGGTCCACACGGCGCTTTCCTTCGATCTCGTCGGAGAGGACGTGCTTGTCACCGGGGCCGGACCGATCGGCATCATGGGCGCGCTGGTGGCGCAGGCGGTCGGCGCCCGCAAGGTCGTCATCACAGACGTCAACCCGCACCGGCTCGCATTGGCGAAGAAACTCGGCATCCATCACGTCGTCGATGCCTCGAAGGAGAATTTGCGCGATGTCATGCGCCAGGAGGGTATGACCGAGGGTTTCGACGTCGGGCTGGAGATGTCCGGCGCCGCGCCCGCCTTCCGCGACATGATCGACACGATGAACAATGGCGGCAGGATCGCCATTCTCGGCATCGCCCCGACCGGCTTCGAGATCGACTGGAACAAGGTCATCTTCAAGATGCTGACCCTGAAAGGCATCTATGGCCGCGAGATGTTCGAGACCTGGTACAAGATGATCGCGCTCGTCCAGGGACCGCTCGACGTGTCCGGCCTCATCACCCACCGCATCGGCATCGACGATTTCCAAGAGGGCTTCGACGCCATGCGCAGCGGCAATGCGGGCAAGGTGGTCATGGATTGGTAGCTCAGTCGCTGCCGATCAAGTGTACTTTTGCTGCTCGCGCCCCCGCGCGAAGTTTCCGATCGAGCGTCGCAAGAGTCGATTTGGTTCGCAAGGCCAGTTCGAGATAGCTCGCATCATAGAACGACAAGGCATACAGCCTTGCGAGTTCCATTGCTTTCTCAGTTGAAGGGATCTCGTCGATCTCGATAGGGAGTAGCGTGATTCTTGCCAGCGCCTCATTCGTCTGGCCAATGGAAATGCGCCGTCGCCTCTCACTGACGATCAGCACATTCCGAATTTCGTACCAGAAGAGCCGCGGCACGAGCATCGTTTCATCAACGACGCGGGCGAGCGCGCGGTTCGCGACCTCGGATGCTTCATCCGGAAGCGACCAGCATGCGGCAATCGAGCTGTCGACGACAAGCGCCAATTACTTCCGGCCTTCGTCGCGAGCAGACAGTATCTCCTCTATCGTGATTCCCGTCTTCGGAAGGGTTTTTCTCCATTCCATAAGGTCGTGGACAGCCTTGCGCCTCCTTTCCCGTTCATTGTCTTGCGGAGGAAGGATACGCGCGATCGTCTTGCCATGCCGGGTAACGTCGATTGCTTCTCCACGTTCGACGGCGCCAAGGATTTCCGACAGCTTTGCTTTCAGCTCGGTCGTGGCCACATGTCTGGTCATTTTTTTGGTCCTTTTGACCAGATTTTACACGCCAGCTACCGGAGAAATCAAGTTTCGGCCTTTCCCGCGGCTGAGTGGGCAGAAAATCCTATCGCCTTGCTCTGCCTACTCCGCCGCTTCCACCTTCAGCACGCCGCGCCTGATCTGGTCTTCTTCGATCGATTCGAACAGCGCGCGGAAATTGCCCTCGCCAAAACCTTCGTCGCCCTTCCTCTGGATGAACTCGAAGAAGATCGGCCCGATCACCGTCTTCGAGAAGATCTGGAGAAGGATCTTGGTCATCCCGCCATCGACCACGCCCTCGCCGTCGATCAGGATGCCGTGCTTCTTCATCCGCTCGATCGGCTCGTCATGGCCGCTCACGCGCTCATGGCTCTTTTCGTAATAGGTATCCGGCGGCCCCGGCATGAATTTCAGCCCGTTGCCGGCGAGCCGGTCCGTGGCGTCATAGATGTCGTCGGTGCCGACGGCGACGTGCTGGATGCCTTCGCCCCTGTACTTCTTCAGATATTCGACGATCTGGCTGGTCTCGTCCTTGCTTTCGTTGAGCGGAATGCGGATCTTGCCGCAGGGCGAGGTGATCGCGCGGGAAACGAGCCCGGTGATCCGGCCGTCGATGTCGAAATAATGGATCTGTTTGAACCCGAACAGGTCACGGTAGAAATCCCACCATTTATCCATATTGCCGCGATAGACGTTGTGGGTGAGGTGATCGAGATAGTAGAAGCCGACGCCGTTCGGCTTCGGATCGCGTTCGCCAAGCCAGTCGAACTCGGCGTCATAGGCGGACCCCTTCTCGCCATAGGTCCCGACGAAATAGATCAGCGAGCCGCCGATGCCGATGATCGCGGGCACATCAAGCGTCTTGTCGTCGCCTTCGTAGGGCGTCGCGCCTCTCGAAACGGCGTGTTCGAAGGCGTGTCTGGCGTTAACCACGCGCCACGCCATGGACGGCGCGCAGGGGCCGTGCTCTTCGACGAACTTCATGCCGTGCGAACCGGGCTCGGCGTTCAGGATGTAGTTGATATCTCCCTGCCGCCAGACGGTGATGGCCTTGGTTCTGTGTTTCGCGACCGCGACATAGCCCATGCGCTCGAACAGTTGGACAAGCTTTTGCGGCTCCTGATGCGCGAATTCGACGAATTCGAACCCGTCGGTGCCCGCGGGATTGGCCGCGCTGATCGTGGCGGGCGGTGCGTCGTGCGGAAACGGTCCCATGAATGCCTCCTGCTGTCAGGTGGTTTATTGACGCAAGGATAGCTCCAATCCTCCGCACGGTGCTTGCATTCGAACGCTTGAAATCACTCTCGCGCGCATGAAGCGTGCGTGATACTCTCCCTTCATGAGTGAAACAGAAGAAATCGATCAGTTCGACCGCAAGATATTGGCATTGCTGCAGGATGATGCGCGCCTCACCAACAACGATCTCTCCGAGCGCGTGAACCTTTCGCCATCGCAATGCTCGCGCCGGCGCCAGCGGCTGGAGGAAACCGGCCTGATCCGCGTCTATCGCGCCGTTCTCGACCGGGACAGGCTGGGCTTTCCGCTGGTCAACATGGTGACTGTGACGCTCGCCACGCATAACCGCGACAACGCCCGGCGCTTCGCGGACCTCGTTGCACGGCTACCTGAAGTGCAGGAGGCGCATGCGCTGACGGGGGAAATGGACTATATCCTGAAGGTCGTCACGCGGGACCTGAAGTCGCTCGCCGCCTTCGTCAACGATGTGCTCCTGCCGCACGAATCCGTGCAGCACGTCAAGACCGCGATCGTCTTGCAGACGTTGAAGGAAACGAACGCGCTGCCGCTCTGAGCCGCTGTTGCGCATGAGCGAACAAAGCGGTGGACGCGTTTGCCCCGCCGCATCGAAGGTCCGGCAAAACGCTTACCGCTTCGCCTGCTGCACGAGCCCGTAGAGGTTGGTGCTGCGCGTGCCCGAGCGGCAATAGGCGAAGACCGGCTGCTTGGCGTTCTCAAGCGCCGTGGCCATCTCCGTCACGTTGTCGACCGTCACCGCCCCGGAGACGACGGGGATGTAGTGGAATTCGAGGCCTGCTGCCTCGGCCGCCTTTCGGATTTCCTCATGCGGCACCGCGCCCTCCTCGCTGTCGGGGCGGTTGGAAATGACGGTCTTGTAACCTGCTGCCGCGATTTCTCTGATGTCGTCGGGCTGAATCTGGCCGGAAACGGCGAAGCCGTCGGCGACGGGGCGTATATCCATGATGCGGGGTCCCTTTTGTCTTTGCTTCTTCTCTAACCGGAACGTGGTGAGGCTTAAAGCCCGTTGATCGGAACTTTCAGCATCGGCTTGCCGCTCGGATCGGTCGGCACATGGCCGGCGCGCATGTTCACCTGCAGAGAGGGGATGATCAGTTTCGGCATGGCGAGCGTCTTGTCGCGCGCCTCTCGCACCTCCACGAATTCGTCCTCGGAGACGCCGTCATGGACATGGATGTTGTGCGCGCGTTCGTCCCCGACCGTCGTCTCCCATCTTATATCGCGCCCGTTCGGTCCGTAATCATGGCACATGAAGAGCCGCATCTTTGGCGGCAATGACAGCACGCGCTTGATGGAGCGGTAGAGTGTCCGCGCATCACCACCGGGAAAGTCGGCGCGCGCCGAACCGCCGTCCGGCATGAAGAGCGTATCGCCGACAAAGGCGGCGTCGCCGATCACATGCGTCATGCAGGCCGGCGTATGACCCGGCGTCTCCATGACATGGGCCGTCATGGTGCCGATCGTATAGCTGTCGCCATCCGTGAACAGCCGGTCGAACTGCGAGCCGTCGCGCTGGAATTCGGTTCCTTCGTTGAAGATCTTGCCGAACGTGTCCTGCACGATCCGGATCTTCTCGCCGATGCCCATCCTGCCGCCGATCTTCTGCTGGATGTAAGGCGCTGCGGAGAGATGGTCGGCATGCGCGTGCGTCTCGATGATCCAATCGAGCGCCAGCCCATGGTCGCTTATGTGCCGGATGATCCGGTCGGCATTGGCATAGGCGATGCGGCCGGCCGCATAATCGATATCCATGACGGAATCGATGACGGCGCAGGCGGCGGATTGCGGGTCCTTCACGACATAGGAGATCGTGTTCGTTTCTTTATCGAAGAAAGCGGCGACTTCCGGCTTGACCGAAAGATCGGGCGTGAAGGGAAGGGGAGCGCTCATGTCGACGCCTCGCAACGGTGGAGGCCACATTTTACGACGGAAGAGGGCGGATGTCGAAGCGCATTCCCTCCCCCTTGAGGGGAGGGTGCCGAGCGAAGCGAGGCGGGTGGGGTTGGTAGAGGCCGCGCGTTGCCGCAGTGACCCCCACCCGTCCAACCGCCTTTTGGCGGTTGTCCACCCTCCCCTCGAGGGGGAGGGAAAGCGCCTACCCACCGAACAGCCCACCCATCTCCGCCAGTTCCTTGAGATGATAGCCGCTGTCGCCGAAGGTGAAATCGATCATCGTCATGCGCTTGAAATAATGCCCGACGGCATATTCCATCGTCATGCCGACGCCACCATGGATCTGCACCGCATTCTGCCCGACCAGCGTGCCGCCGCGCCCGATCTCGGCCTTGGCGGCGTGCATGGCCCTCTCGCGCTCGTCCGTGTCCTCGCTGTCCGCCATCATCGTCGCGAAACAGGTGATGGAGCGCGCCTGCTCGATCGCGATGAACATGTCGACGGCCTTGTGCTGCAACACCTGGAAAGAGCCGATCGCAACGCCGAACTGCTTCCTCACCTTCATGTAATCGACGGTCAGCGCATGCATCGCCGACATCACGCCGACCGCCTCGGCTGAAAGCGCCGCGATGCCCAGGTCGGCGACGCGATAGACGAGCGGCAGCCCATCCTCGGGATCACCGAAAATGGCTTCGGCCGGCACCGCGACATTGTCGAGCGTCACCTCGGCCGCCCGCTGGCCGTCCTGCATCGGATAGCCGCGCCGCGAGACGCCCTCCGCCTTCGCATCGACGAGAAAGACGCCGACGCCCTTCTCGTCGCCCGTGCCGCCGGCGGTGCGCGCGGTGACGATCAGCCTGTCGGCGCTGTCGCCGCCGATGACGACGCCCTTGGCGCCGGAGAGACGCCAATTTTTGCCGTCCTTCGTAGCTTTCGTCGCGACCTGGTTGAAATCATAGCGGGAATGCCGCTCCGTATGCGCGAAGGCGAGCTTGAGCGAACCATCCGCCACCTGCGGCGCGAACTCTGCCCTCAGCCCATCATTGCCGCCGAGCCTGAGAAAGCCGCCGCCGAGCACGACGGTCGGGAAATAGGGCTCCAGCGCCAAGGCGCCGCCAAGCGCCTCCATCACGATCATCGTCTCGACCGGTCCGCCGCCGATACCGCCATCCGCTTCCGCGAAGGGCAGCGCCATCAGCCCCATTTCGGCGTAGCGGCCCCACATCTCCGCGCTCCAGCCTTCCGGTGAGACGAGATATTTCTTGCGCTGCTCGAAGCCGTAATTATCGGCAAGCAGTTTGCCGAGCGAGTCCTTCAGGATCGACTGTTCTTCGGAGAGTTCAAAATCCATAGTTGGGGACCTTGTTACTGGCGCCGTTGGCGGGGTGGTCGGGTCACGGCAGCGCGAGGCGGTTCGATGCCCGTCCCCATCCTCAAAACCCCAGCACCGCCTTGGCGATGATGTTCTTCTGGATCTCGTTGGAACCGCCATAGATCGAGACCTTACGCGTATTGAAATAGGTCGGCGCCGCGAAATGGGCGTAGTCAGGTCCGACCGGCGGCTCGTTCCAGCCCTCGTCGGTAGGCGGTTGATAGGGCATGGCATAAGGACCCATCACCTCCATCAGAAGCTGTGTCGTCGCCTGCTGGATTTCCGAGCCCTTGATCTTGAGAATGGACGAAGCCGGGTCCGGCTTTCCGGTCTTGCCGCGCCGGGCGTCGGCCGCCACGACGCGAAGCTGCGTCAGTTCCAGCGCCTTCAAATCGATCTCGATTGCTGCAAGCTTCTCGCGGAAGCGCTGGTCCTCGATCAGCGGCCGTCCGCCCGCCATCTCCAGCGCCGCCAGTTCGCGTATGCGCGCCACGCGCTGCTTGGAGATGCCTATCCTCGCGATATTGGTGCGCTCGTTGCCGAGCAAGAACTTGGCGTAGTCCCAGCCCTTGTTCTCCTCGCCGACGAGGTTTTCCGCCGGCACCTTCACGTCCGTGAAGAAAACCTCGTTGATCTCCCGCCCGCCATCCATGGTGACGATCGGTCGAACCTCGATGCCCGGCGTCTTCATGTCGATCAGGAGGAAGGAAATGCCCTCCTGCTTCTTGGCGTCCGGATCGGTGCGAACGAGGCAGAAAATCCAGTCCGCATATTGCGCCAGCGTTGTCCAGGTCTTCTGGCCGTTGACGATATAGTGGTCGCCTTCTTTTGCTGCCCTTGTCTTCAGCGAGGCGAGGTCGGAGCCGGAGCCCGGCTCGGAAAAGCCCTGGCACCACCAGTCGGTCAGGTCGATGATGCGCGGCAGGAATTTCTTTTTTTGCGCCTCGTTGCCGAAAGTGTAGATCACCGGACCGACCATGTTGACGCCAAAGGCGAGCGGCTGCGGCGCCGGCCATTTCTGCGTCTCTTCCAGGAAGATGTATTGCTTCATCGGCCCCCAGCCGGTGCCGCCATATTCGACAGGCCAGTGCGGCACCGCCCAGCCTTTCCCGGCGAGGATGCGGGTCCAGCGGACGATGTCGTCCTTGTCCATGGATTCGCCGTCCTTCATCCGCTTGTGGATGTCTTCCGGCATCTTTTCCCTGAGGAAGGCGCGCACTTCCTCGCGGAAGGCGTTTTCCTCGTCGGTGAAGCGAAGGTCCATGCGATCTCCTTTCCATTCCCCGTGACGGGGAGAAGGACGCTAATTGATCTCGAACAGCCCCGCCGCGCCCATGCCGCCGCCGACGCACATGGTGACGACGGCGTATTTCGCGCCGCGCCTCTTGCCTTCGATCAGCGCGTGGCCGGCAAGGCGCGAACCGCTCATGCCATAGGGATGGCCGACCGCGATCGAGCCGCCGTCGACATTAAGCTTCTCCGGATCGATGCCGAGCCGGTCGCGGCAATAGATCACCTGCACGGCGAAAGCTTCGTTCAGTTCCCATAGCCCGATATCGTCGATTTTCAGCCCGTGGCGTTCGAGCAGGCGCGGTACAGCGAAGACGGGGCCGATGCCCATTTCATCCGGCTCGCAGCCGGCGACGTTGAAGCCGCGCAAGATGCCGAGCGGCGTGAGCCCGCGCCTTGCAGCCTCCCTATCGCTCATCATGACATTGGCCGAGGCGCCGTCGGAAAGCTGGCTGGCGTTGCCGGCCGTGATGGTGCCGTTCTCGCGCACCGGCTTCAGGCCGGCCAGCCCTTCCGCCGTCGTATCCGGGCGCGGACCCTCATCATGCGCGAGCGTCACCTTTTTGTGGCTGATCTCCTTGGTCTCCTTGTCGACCACTGCCATGGTGACATCGATGGGCGCGATCTCCCTGTCGAAGCGCCCGGCCTCGCGCGCCGCCGCGATACGGCGCTGGCTTTCAAGCGCATATTCGTCCTGCTTCTGACGGGAAATGCCGTAGCGCTTGGCGACCACTTCGGCCGTGTCGATCATCGGCATGTAAACCTCCGGCTTGATCTCCATCAGCTTCTCGTCGCGCAATTTGTAGCTGTTGCGATGATCGTTCTGGACGAGGCTGATCGATTCCAGCCCACCGGCGATCCCGGCTTTCACGCCGTCATTGCGGATGGCGTTGGCAAGCATCGCCATCGACTGCAGACCGGAGGAACATTGCCGGTCGATCGTCGTTCCGGCCACCGTCACCGGTAGGCCGGCGGCAAGCAGCGCCCGGCGCGCGACGTTCAGCCCGGTCGTCCCCTCCTGCATGGCGCAGCCCATCACGACATCCTCGATTTCGCCCGGTTCCACGCCCGAACGCTTAAGCGCCTCGCGGATGGCATGCGCGCCGAGCGTCGCTCCGGTGGTGTCGTTCAACGCCCCGCGATAGGCCTTGCCGATTGGCGTTCGCGCGGTGGATACGATGACGGCGTCTACCATGTCCTGTTTCTCTCCTTATGAAGCGCTCGCCGCGTGACGGCTGGCCTCTTCCTGCTTCAATTCCAGTTTCGAAAGTTTGCCCACCGAAGTACGCGGCAGGTTTTCGCGGATTTCCAGATAGGCCGGCATTTCGTGCCTGCCGACGCGGTCCTTCAGGAATTCCCTCAAGGCGTCGAGCGTCAGTTCCGGCGCGCCCTTTCTCAACGTCACGAACGCCTTGGCCGCTTCGCCGCGATAATCGTCCGGCACGCCGATCACCAGCACTTCGAGCACGTCCGGATGCTCGTAGATCATCTGTTCGATCAGTTGCGGATAGACGTTGAAGCCGCTCGAAACGATCATGTCCTTCTTGCGATCGACGATGGTGAAAAAGCCTTCCTCGTCCATGAAGCCGATATCGCCGGTCAGGAAGCCGCCATAAGAAAAGAACTGGTCGTGTTCGGCCTCCTTGTGAAGATAGTCCTCCGTCACATTGTCGCCGAAGATGCGCAATTCGCCGGTCTCGCCCTGCGACAGCACACGCGTCGGATCGTCGAGCGCGACGATATCCATATAGATGCCGGGCAGTGGAATGCCGATCGTGCCGACCTTGTCGCCGCGTCCTTTCGGTATATTGGTGCCGGCCGGCGAGGTTTCGGTCATGCCCCAGCCGCCGAGCAGATCATGGCCGGTGGCCGTCTTCAACTTCCTCGCCACCTCGACCGGCAATGGCGCGCCGCCGGAGGCGCAGTAGCGAAGCGATGACAGGTCGCGTTTTTCGAAGCCCGGCACCGCCGCGATCGCGATCCACATGGTCGGCACGCCGGGGAAGGTGGTTGCGCCGTTCTCGATCTCCGAAAGCGCCGTTTCCGCGTCGAAGCGGGTGTGCATGAGGAGCGTGTTGCCGTTGTTCAGCCCGCGTAACAGGATCGTCGTCAGCGCATAGATATGAAAGAGCGGCAGGAAAAGCAGGATGCGATCCTCGCCCCTGCGTGTCAGGTCCTGGCCGGCGTACCAGATGTCGTAGCTCATGACGGCGGCCGACAGATTGCGGTGTGTCAGCTTCGCGCCTTTCGGCATGCCTGTCGTGCCGCCGGTATATTGCAGCAGCGCCAGGTCCTCGACATCGACCGCCGGGAAATCCATTTCCGCGCCGGACCCCGCGACGAA
>DASZUG010000044.1:0-1880 GCA_035547755.1 Rhizobiaceae bacterium | reverse complement strand
ACCTGCTTCGCGGAAGCCGGGGGTCCCCATCCGGATGAGATGGGCCGGGCTGCAAAGGAAGTGGGCATTCGCGGCCTCATTTCTCTTTCGACGACAGATCAGAATACGGCCGTCGGCGGCAGCGCCGTCCCTGACGGAATGCTGATGAGCACGGATCAGGCCTACAAACGTAACGTCGATCTCGTGAAGCGGTGGCGCGACGAGGAACTCGTGCGGGCCTGTCTCTCCTTGCGCCAGATTATCGTCTGTTCGCCACAGCTCATCTCAGCCATGGGTGAGGCCGCGCGTGAGCTTGACGTCAAGATACATACCCATCTTGCTGAGGGTACCTACGAAGTCGATTATGCGCTTGAGCATTTCGGCAAACGCCCAACGGAATATCTGGACGATCTCGGCGTGCTCAGCCGGCACCTTCACTGCGCTCATAGCGTCATTCTGGCCCCCGAAGAGGTCGACCTTTATCAAAAGCATCGAGTCTCCGCCTGCCACTGCGCCATGGGCAATTACGGTATCGGGATCCCCCGCCTGCACGAAATGTGGCGGCGGGGTATCGATATCGGTCTGGGGACGGACGGCGCCGCCTCTGCTGGCACGCTCGATATGTTCGAGGTCATCCATTGCGCACGTGTCGGCCAGCAGGCATCGGTCGGACATCCGTTTCACACCCGCGTGCCGATGAGCAATGATGAGTTGCTGCGCGTAGCTACACGTGGCGGCGCGAGGGCGCTTGGCCTCGACGCGGAGCTGGGCAGTCTGGAGACCGGCAAGCGCGCCGATATCATCCTCGTGGACAAGAGCGAGCCAAATCAGATGGGAGCGATCGATCCACTATTCATCGCCTCTACCTTGGTGGTCGGGCGCGATGTACGGACCGTTGTCATAAACGGGCGAGTGGTCATGAAGGAGCGCGAAATCCTGACTGTCGACGTCGAGGAAATCCGGCACAGACTGGCACGGCGCCGCCCCGAGATCATGGCTCGATATGACGCGCTCGTCGCATGATGTCCATGCGGGCCACTCAGACCAATAACGCTGGTCTACAATCCGGAAAACCGGCGATCCTGCTTTCCGACGTTGTCATGCGCTTTCGTCTGGACGTCGGTACTGAGGTCACGGCCCTGGACCATATGTCGCTCGATGTCGCAAATGGCGAATTCGTTGCGTTATTAGGCCCGAGCGGCTGTGGCAAGAGCACGATCCTGAGGCTTGCCGCTTCGCTGGATACCCCAACCGAGGGGCGCGTCGAATTAGCGGGACGCGCGCCGTCGGAATTGGTGAAGGCACATCGGCTTGGTGTCGCCTTCCAGGATCACGCGCTATTGCCCTGGCTTAGCGTCGCCGGCAATATCGCATTGGCGTTCAAAGTTGCCGGCCGTCCAGTGGATCATCAGCGGGTCACTGAACTCATCCGCCTGGTCGGGCTCGAAGCTTTCCGCGATGCCCGACCCAAACAGCTCTCCGGCGGCATGCGCCAGCGCGTCGCGATCGCTCGGGCGCTGGCGCTGAATCCCGAACTTCTTCTGCTCGACGAGCCTTTCGGGGCGCTTGACGCCGTTACCCGCCGGCAGATGAACCTCGAGCTGCAGCGCATCTGGTTCGAGGAGCGTGTTACCACGCTCCTGGTTACGCATGCGGTCGAGGAGGCGCTTTTCCTGGCCGACCGTGTCATTGTGCTCAGCGGTCGCCCCGGCCGAGTAACACGTATCGTCGAGGTGCCTTTCCCACGTCCGCGCACCCCCGGCCTTACCCGCAGCGCAGAATTTCACCGCCTGTCCGATGAACTTGCCGGCGCGCTTGAAACAGCAGCGGGCGCGTCGTGACTACCGCAGCCGAACGACGGCGCGACCTGGCCCTCGGGATTTTGGGCATTCTGCTGTTCC
>DASZUG010000043.1:0-23307 GCA_035547755.1 Rhizobiaceae bacterium | reverse complement strand
GGTGTCCGCGACGCGGACGGAGAGGGGGTAGAAAAGCAAAAATTAACCCGAGTTCAGAGCCGTGACACAACCCCCTCAACGGTTGATCATGAAATCCGGCTTTTTCTTCCTCCAGTGCCATCTTCAGGTTGAACGGCCGCGGAATCGTTTCGGCCTTCCTGAAGCGTCAGATGCGACGGGCGATGATGGTCCTTTGTCTCGACATGCCGTAACCTGGAGAAAATTCCACTTAAAATCGCGCAGGGAGGTTGGACACAAACAAAATTTCGAGTACCGATATAAATCGTTTCAGGCAGCGTCTGCCGCGAACGATCAAAGGAAACGAGCAAGTTTCCGGTCGGCTCCGGGGTGGCCGGAAAATCTCTAGAGGAAGGAAGCTCTCAATGTCAGGTTTTGGAACAAGGCAACTGCTAAAGAGCCTCGCCGCATCGGCTTGCATGCTGGGCGCGCTTGGCATGATGGGTGCAAGCGCGTCGGCCAAGGATGCCGGGCTGACCGCCAAATCGTTCACCGCCGATTTCTCGGCGATGGCGAAGCTGAAGGACGTCGCCGCCAAGGGCAAGGGCAAGATCGGCATCCTCCTGCCCGAAACGACCACCTCCGCGCGTTATACCTCCTTCGATGCGCCTTATCTGAAGAAGGCCTTCGCCGAAGCCGGCCTCGCCGCCGACCAGATCATCATCACCAATGCGCAGGGCAGCGAATCGACGCAGCTGACGCAGGCGCAGTCCGATATTTCCCAGGGAGCGACCGTGCTCCTGATGGACCCGATCTCTTCGGGCGTCGGCGCGTCGGTAGAATCCTACGCCAAGCAGCACGGCGTCAAGGTGATTGATTATGACCGCCTGACGCTCGGTGGCGACCGCAGCTATTATGTCAGCTTCGACAATGTCGAGGTCGGCAAGAAGATCGGCGAGGGCATGGTCTCCTGCATCGCCGACTGGAAGATTGCAAAACCCCATATCCTGATCATGCGCGGCGCACCGACGGACAACAACGCCACCCTCTTCGCCGAGGGTTATGACGGCGTACTGAAGCCGCACTTCGCCTCCAAGAAATATGTCAAGGTGGGCGAGCCCGCCGGCACCTGGGATCCGGCCGCCGCGCGCACGACCTTCGAGGAGCAGTACACCGCGCATAAGAACATCAACGCGGTCGTGACGCCGAACGACGACAATGCCAACGCGGTCATCTCCTATCTGAAGACGCTGCATGTGCCGGCGAAGAAATTTCCGACCACAGGCCAGGATGCGACGCTGACCGGCCTTCAGAATGTGCTCTCCGGCTACCAGTGCGGCACCGTCTACAAGCCGATCTATCTGGAGGCACAGGCTGCCGCGGCGCTGGCGCTCTACCTGCGTGCGGGCGAGACGCCATCCAAGGCTCTCGTCAACAACACCACGATGGACAGCAAGCAGAAGAAGAAGGTGCCTTCCGTCCTGCTGACGCCGATCTGGGTGACGCCGAAGAACATGGCCGAGACCGTGGTCAAGGACAAGTTCGTCGATGTGGCGAAGCTCTGCGCGGGCGATATGGCGAGCGCCTGCAAAGACGCCGGAATCTCGCAGTAACCGGCCGTCATCGCAGATGGCTCGGACCGAGACGGCTCCCACCGAATGGCTTCTCCAGCTCAAGGGCATAGAGAAGCACTTCGGTGCGGTGCAGGCACTGTCGGGCGTCGATCTCGACGTCCCGGCGGGCCAGGTAATCGCCCTTGTTGGAGACAACGGAGCCGGCAAGTCCGTGCTCGTGAGGACGATCGCCGGCATCCACGAAGCGGATGGCGGCGAGATCCTCTGGGAGGGCAAACAGGTCCGTATCAGGGGACCACGAGACTCGGCCGCGCTCGGCATCGAGGTCGTGTACCAGGATCTGGCGCTCTGCGATAATCTGGACGTCGTGGAGAACATGTTTCTCGGCCGCGAGCGGCTGAAGAACGGTCTTCTCGACGAGGACGACATGGAGCGGGCGGCATCGAAAACGCTGGCCGATCTCCATGTCCGCACGGTTCGCTCCGTCAGGCAGGCGGTGGCTTCGCTCTCGGGCGGCCAGCGCCAGTCGATCGCGGTGGCGAAAGCCGTGATGTGGAATTCCAAGCTCGTCATCCTCGACGAGCCGACGGCGGCGCTCGGTGTGGCGCAGACCCAGCAGGTTCTCGACCTGGTGCGGCGGCTGGCCGACCAGGGCCTCGCCGTCATCATGATTTCCCACAATCTGAACGACGTGTTCGCCGTGGCGGACCGGATCGCCGTTCTGCGCCTCGGCAAGATGGTCGGTGCCGGGCCTGCTTCCGCATTCGATTCCCAGATGGTCGTCGATTTGATGACCACGGGGCGTTCCGACAGGCAACCGCCATCGTCAGGCGACGATGCAACAGGCCAGCCGCTTTCCTCGGAACAGCGGACTCATGCCGGCCGTCCCGAAATAAAGAACGATCTCGGCGGCACGCTGCCGCTCATCCCGACGACGCAGACCTTCGGCGACTATCTCCAAAGCGCCTGGCAAAAAATCCGTTCGGGTCAGAGCGGTATCTTGCCGGTCGTGCTCGGCGTGATCCTGATCGGTCTCATCTTCCAGACGCAGAACGCACAATTCCTGTCGGCCGGAAACCTCGTCAACCTGCTCGTCCAGGGCGCGGTGTTCATGCTGATCGGCATGGGCGAGGTCTTCGTTCTCCTGCTCGGCGAGATCGATCTTTCGCTGGGGTTCGTGGCCGGCATAGGCGGCACGATCGCCACCTTGCTGGTGCAGCCCGGCGTCGCCTGGCCGTGGTGGGCGGCGATCATCGTGGCGCTTGCCGGCGCCTCCTTCCTCGGCTTCGTCCAGGGCACGCTGATCACGCGGCTTCGCCTGCCCTCCTTCGTCGTGACGCTTGCCGGCTATCTCGGCTTCGAGGGCATCATGATCGAGCTTCTGGGACAGGGCGGCACCATCCCGATCTCCGACGACACGATCAACAATCTTGCCAATGGAACGCTGACGCCGGCGGTCGGTTGGACAATCACCGGCGTCGTCATCGTGATCTTCGCCGTCTTCTCCGCCCTTCGCTACATGCAGCGAAAGAGAAGCGGACTGATCACGCCGCCCGCCGGGCTGGTGGCGCTGAAGATCATCGGCGCGGCGATCGCCGGCATCGTCATCGTCATGATCAGCAACGTCAATCGCGGCGTACCGGCCTTTCCGTTCAGCGGCATGCCCTGGGTGATCCCGATCGTCTTCGTCGTGCTGGTCGCCTGGACGTTCCTGCTCGGCAGGACGCGGTTCGGCCGCTACATCTATGCGATCGGCGGCAATGCGGAAGCGGCCCGACGCGCGGGCATCAGTCTCGCGTGGATCAGGACGGCGGCCTTCACGCTCGCGGCGCTCACCGCGGGTATCGGCGGCATCATCTATGCCTCGCGGCTCAGGTCGATGTCGACCAGCTTCGACGGCGGCACGATCGTGCTCTATGTCGTGGCGACGGCGGTCATCGGCGGCACCAGCCTGTTCGGTGGACGCGGCCAGCCGTTGCATGCGGTGCTGGGCGGTATCGTCGTCGCCGCGATCGTCAATGGCATGGCGCTCCTCGGGCTGCCGGCGGCGATCCAGTTGATGGCGACGGCGCTCGTGCTGCTTGCCTCGATCACCATCGATGTCGTGGTGCGGCGGCGCGGCGAAACGGCCCGCTGACAGGGGCTGTGAATAGCCTATCAGCCGCGCCGGATCGATCCGGCGCGGCTTTTTGCCGTTCTTGTCGAGAAAAGCGCGATCAATAACCGATGGCGATGCCGTCTTTCCTGTGGTCCGAAGCGCCGAGCAGGATGCCGCGTCGATCGTCCACCCAGATGGCCTGGCACCCCCCCAGCGGGTCATCCGCCCATTTGGTCACATGGCCCATTTCGTCGAGGCGCGTCCGGGTTTCCGCGCCGATGGTCGTTTCCAGCGCCAGTTCGCCGGCGAAATAGAAACTTCGCGGTGCGTCCGACGCCATCTGCGGGTCGAAGCCGCGGTCGAGGATTTGGGAGAGAAAATGCGCATGCCCGGTGGCCTGATACTGGCCACCCATGACGCCGAACGACATGACCGGCCGCCCTCCCCGTCGAAGCATGCCGGGAATGATCGTGTGGAACGGCCGCTTGCGCGGCCCGATCGCATTGGGATGGCCCCCCACTACCCTGAAGCCGGCGCCGCGATTTTGCAGGAGAACGCCGGATTTCGCCGCATAGATGCCGCTGCCGAAGGCGTTGAAGAGCGAGTTGATCAGCGAGACACAGTTGCGGTCGCGATCGACAACCGTGACATAGACCGTATCGCGATGGGTCGGCGCATCCCACGTCGTTGCGGGCGAGGCACGATCCATGCTGATGCTCGCCCGCATCGCCGCGATATTCGGCTCGGAGAGCAGGGCGTCGACATCGTGCTCGTTGGTTTCGGGATCGCCGATGACGCTGTCGCGCACGCTGTAGGCGATCTTCGTCGCCTCCGCGAGAAGGTGGATGCGCCCGGCCTCGGAAAGCTTGCGGTCCGACAGATCGAAGCCGTCGAGGATGCGAACGAGGATGAGCGCAGCAAGACCCTGGCCGTTCGGCGGACATTCGAGAAGCTCATGATCGCGGTAGAAAGCCGAAATCGGCGTGTCGGGGCGCGCATTGCACTCGGCGAAGTCCTGTTCGTTGTGCAGGCCGCCAAGTTGCCGCAACGTCGCAACGATATCGGCTGCGATCTCTCCCTCGTAGAAGGCACTGCGGCCTTCGCGCGCAATGCGCCGCAGCGTCTTTCCCAATGCGGGATGGGTAAGGCGCGTTCCGACCTCCGGCGCGTTTCCGCCCGGCAGATAGACCTCGCGCGCTTCCCCAGCGAGGCGGCCGCCGTAGCGGGCCCAGTCATGCGCGACTCGCGGCGTGACGAGAAAACCATTTTCCGCCGCTTCGATCGCGGGGCGCAGGACGCGCTCCATCCCAAGACGCCCATGATCCGCGATCAGCGAACACCAGGCGTCGACGGCGCCGGGCACCGTGACCGCATGGGGGCTGTCCTCGTCGATCCGCGCCAGCCCGCGTTCGAGATAGTGGCCGAGGAGGGCGGCCGCCGGCGCGCGGCCGGATCCGTTCAGGCACCATGGTTCTTTCCCCGCCTCGGCTATGAGCGCGAAGCAATCGCCCCCGATCCCCGTCATATGCGCATCGACCACGCCCTGGACGGCCACGGCGCAGACGGCGGCATCGATCGCGTTTCCGCCTTCACGCAAAATATCGAGCGCCGCCAGGCTGGCGGCGGGGTGCGACGTCGCCACCATCCCGTTTTCGGCGAGCGAGACCGATCGTCCCGGAACCATGAAATCGCGCTCAAGCATAGGCATCCTCTTCAATTTCGGGTCCACCGACAGTCTGGCAGGTTCCTCCCTCACTTCCTAGCACATGAAACGGCCTGATGCCGGACACTTTGCAAGGAAGGAAACATGCAGGGCCGACTACGCTCGCGAAATTGTGTCACGAACCTTGCCACACCCACTTGCCCCCCACCCTCTTTTGCGTAAATTGGTTCAACATTCGTTGAACATTCACACGACTGGAGTCTGAAATGGCCGATTCGTACGAGTACATACCGCCGAAAGTCTGGACGTGGGAAAAACCCAATGGCGGCCAATTCGCCAACGTCAACCGACCCATTTCCGGCGCGACGCATCAAAAGGAACTGCCCGTCGGCAAGCATCCGCTCCAGCTTTATTCCCTGGCTACGCCGAACGGCCAGAAGGTGACGATCATGCTGGAAGAGTTGCTGGAACGCGGGCACAAGGATGCGGAATATGACGCATGGCCGATCAGGATCGGCGAAGGCGACCAGTTCGGCAGTGGCTTTGTCGCGGTCAATCCCAATTCGAAAATCCCCGCTCTCGTGGACCGCTCGGGGCCGAAGCCGATCCGGGTTTTCGAATCCGGTTCGATCCTGCTTTATCTCGCCGAGAAATTCCATGACTTCCTGCCGACCGAGATAGCTGCCCGCACCGAGTGCCTTTCCTGGCTTTTCTGGCAGATGGGAAGCGCGCCCTATGTCGGCGGCGGCTTCGGCCATTTCTATGTCTATGCGCCCTTCAAGATCGAATATGCGATCGACCGGTTCGCCATGGAGACGAAGCGGCAGCTTGACGTTCTCGACAAGCGCCTTGCGGATAACGAATATCTCGCCGGCAGCGAGTACACCATCGCCGACATCGCCGTCTTCCCCTGGTATGGCGGACTCGTGAAGGGATGGGCCTATAGCGCGGCCGAGTTCCTGTCCGCCCACGAATATAAGAACGTCCTGCGCTGGACCGACGCCATCGCCAGCCGGCCGGCGGTCAAGAGGGGGCGGATGGTGAACCGCATGTCGGGCGATCCGGCGAGCCAGCTTCACGAACGTCACGCCGCCAGCGATTTCGAAACCAAGACGCAGGATAAGCTTGCGGCGAAAGGCTGAACCGGGTTTTCTGCCTTCAGATTTATTCGAAGGACAGACCATTGGCACACGCCTGCTCCCGATCGATCACCCACCCGGGCCCGGTTGCGCCTGAGCGCTTCCGGGTCGCCAGGGGAACGATCGAGAGACGGCGCGTGACGCTCCGCAGCGGATGTTCCGCCAACGAGGCCATTGGAGAGGCAATTGCCGAGGCCGGCTTTTCGGGCGGCTATCTGCGGCTGGCAGGAGTGGCGATGGACCCGATGGCCTATGTTATTCCGGCGGCATCGCCGGATGGCGGCCATGCGGCGTGGTATAGCGGCGCCTTCGCGCCGGCCGGCGTCAGCATGATAGAGGATGCGGGCTTCAATATCGGCAGCCGCGACGGCAAGAGCTTCTTTCATTGCCATGGCATCTGGACGGAGCCCGACGGCAGGCGGCGCATGGGCCATCTGCTGCCCGACCTCGCCGGTTTCCAGCGGCCGGTCGAAGCGGAGATGATCGGAATCAGGGGCGCGCGCTTCGACGCGACCGAGGACGCCGAAACGAATTTCAAGCTGTTCATGCCGGAGCGCTACGGCGAGGACGACGAAACCGGCCGGACCGTATTGCTGGCGCAGGTGCGCCCCAACGCCGACATCTGCCAGTCAATCGAGGAAATCTGTCGGCTCCACGGCATTCAAAACGCCACCGTTCATGGCATAGGAAGCCTTGTCGGACTGGAACTGACGGACGGAACCATCGTCGATTCTTACGCAACGGAAGTTCTCATCACCAGGGGCGAGCTTTCCGATCGGCAGGGCAGGCCGGAATGCCGTCTCGAAATCGCGCTGGTCGATATGGACGGCGCGATCTGGGAAGGCACGGCAAAGCGCGGCGTGAACCCTGTCTGCGTGACCTTCGAGGTGCTGATCGAAGAAAAAGCGGCGCAGCGCTGATCGATCGGAGGCTTATACCGGCGGCCCCTTCCTCGAGTGCGTCCTTCGAGGCTCGCCCTCCGGGCGAGCACCTCAGGATGAGGGAGGTTAGCGCCAGTGGTCCTCATCCTGAGGCGCCCGCGCAGCGGGCCTCGAAGGACGCACTGCAGCAACGAAGGTCAATTGTCGGCGCCCTTGCTATTATTGGCTCAACCCCCCAACCCCGAACACGCCGCGCCGTTCGATCTCCTCGCGGATCATCTTCTTGGTGATCTTGCCATAGGCGGATTTCGGCAAGGCATCCCAGAAGAGAAATTGCTTGGGAAGCTTGTAGCGCGCCATCTTGCCGTCGAGCCAGGCTTTCAGATCGATGCTTCTGGGGTCCGCGCCGGGGCGCGCGACGCAGACGGCCACGCCGATCTCCCCCCAGACAGGATCCGGCATGCCGAGCACCGCGACTTCCCCGATATCTGGATGGAGGAGGATTTTTTCCTCGATCTCGCGCGGATAGATGTTGGAGCCGCCGGAGATATACATGTCGGAAGCCCGGCCGGTGATGTAGAGGAAGCCTTCTTCGTCCATATGGCCGAGATCGCCGGTGCGGAACCAGCCATTGCGGAAGGCTTTCGCGTTGGCCTCGGGATTTTCGTAATAGCCAGCGAAAACCGCCGGTCCGACGACGCAAATCTCGCCCGTTGCTCCGGCCTGCACCTCTTCGCCATCATCGTTCTGGATCGAAATCCGCATGCCCGTCCGCGCGAAGCCGCACGTGCCGATCCTGGCTTCGGGGCCGTCCTCGACCGCATGATAGGCGGGCGGCAAAAGTGTTATGTTGCCGGTGACTTCACCGAGGCCGAAATATTGCACCAGCACCGGTCCCAGCGTCGTCAGCGCCCGAACCTGGTCGGCCCGGTACATCGGCGCGCCCGCATAGATGACGTAACGCAGCGAGGAATGGTCGAAACGTTCGACCGCCGGGTCTTCCACGAGCAGTTTGACGATCGTCGGGACGGTGAAGAGGTTCGTCACGCGCCATTTCTCGACCAGTTCCCAGGCCTCCGCCGGCTGCATCTTTTCGCCGGACAGCAGGATCGTCTTGACGCCGCGCGCGACCTGTACCAGTTGATGAACGCCGGCTCCGTGGGACAGCGGGGCGACGACCAGCGAAGCGTCTTCGTTGGTGGTTCCAGGCATCAGGTCACAAAGGTGATTGGTGATGACGAAAGCCATCTGGCCATGCGTCAGGATGGCGGCTTTCGGCCGGCCCGTCGTGCCGGAGGTGAAGAAGAACCAGCAGGGATCGTCGCGATCGACGGCGGCTTCCACTATCTTCTGCCCGTGATGCGCCTCGACTAACCCGTCATAGCTTTCGCCGAACGCCGCCTCGCCGATCGCAATGATGAAACGAAGCGCGGGAGAAGCCGCCCGGCACGCCTCCGCATGATCGGGAAAGCCGGCGCCACAGATCATGCCGCAGGCGCCGCTCGCCTCGGCAAGATAGGCCACCTCCGACGGGGATTGGCGGAAATTGGTCGGCACCCAGACCGCGCCCAACCGGAAGCAGGCAAACATCGATTCGAACATCTGGTTGCAGTTCTGCGACTGCACCAAAATCCGATCACCTTTCGCCACACCGAAGCGAGTCGAAAGCGCAACTGCCATGGCATCGACGCGGCGCTCGAATTCACGCCACGTCCACTCTTTCTCGCCCCAGACGAAGGCGATTTCATCCGGGAAGCGACGCGCCGATTGCGTCAGGAAATGCGCCAGGTTCATCACGCGCGTGGTCGCCGGCGCGATCGCTTTCGCGGAAATGCCTGTTGTCATATTTTCTCGTCTCCGACCGTATTCCGCTGTCCGTCACGCCGCCTTGTCGCCAACAGGCGAAGGCTCCTTCCGCCGTGGCGCGAACATTTCCGCCAGCCTGGCTTCGATATGCCGGGCTTCGGCTTCGAGCAATCCCGCCAACAGGCGTTGGCGCTCCTCCTGCATCCTGCTGTCGATCGCTGCTATGCTGAGCGCTCCCGCCACCCTGCCGTCGGGGTAGCGCACAGCAATGCCGATCGCCCATGAATTGGCGAGCACCAGGCCCGGATTGACGGACCAGCCACGCGCTCTGGTCTCATGCACCATCCCCCGGATCAGTTCGCCCGTATAGCGGGGAAAACGCTCGGCGACGACATGCGCATTGACGGCAATGGCGCTCTCCGCCTCTTCGTCGGAGAGACTGGCCAGCATGGCCATGGAGCCTGCGCCGATGCCGAGCGGGTGCTGATGTCCGGCCTGAAGCAAATGCGTACGGATCGGAAAAGCGCCCTCCTCCCGGTGCAGGCAGACGGCATGGTCCTGCCGCCTGATCGAGAAGAAGCTCGTATCCTCGCTCTCGGCGGAAATCCTTCGCAAGCTTCCGACCGCGATCTCGAGAAGATTGTAGCGGTAGGATGCCAAAGCCCCGAGAACGAAAGCCTCCTCGCCGAGAAAATACCGCCTGGTTTCGGCCTCCTGCTCCACCAGACCGGCGCGGATGAGCGCCAGCAGCAAACGCCGCGCGGTGGGTTTGTTCAGCCCGCTTTGCGAAACGATCTCGGCAAGGCCTATGCCGGCCTGAGCATGACGCCTGACCAGCGCCAGCAACGCCAAAGCGCGATCGACGCTTTGCGATCCTGCAGGCAGGCTGTCCGTTTCCCTCAACCAATCCTCCCATCTGGCCACAATATGGACCAGAAGCGCATCTCCCTTCATTATTATCGAGGCATTTTGCTATTGCAACAACGTCCGATCCGTGAACGATGGTTATACAACAGGCTGATCGATCCATATGATGGACCAATCATCAGAAATGCAGGAGGAAGTCCGATGGCCGGTCGAATGAGCGAAAAGGTAGTGCTCGTCGTGGGCGGAGGCGCGCCGGCAGAAGGCTTGAACAACGGCAAGGCCGCGGCGCTGCTCTATGCGCGCGAAGGCGCGAAGGTGGTGGTCGCGGACCTCAGCCTCGATGCCGCAAGACGAAGCTGCGAAGCTATTGCGAAAGAAGGCGGCACGGCAACGGCGCTCGCCGCAAACGTAACCTCATCGGAAAGTCTGGCGAAAATGGCGGCCGATGCCAAGGCGGCCTTCGGCAGGATCGACGTGCTGCACAACAATGTCGGCATCGCCGAGACCGGCGGACCGGTGGAAACGAGCGAGGAAAGCTGGAACCGCGTCGTCTCGGTCAACCAGACCGGCATCTTCCTCAGTTGCAAGCATGTGCTGCCGATCATGATCGCGCAGGGCAAGGGCGCGATCGTCAATATCGGGTCCGCCGCGTCGATGCGCTGGATCGGTTTTCCCTACGCCGCCTATACCGCGTCGAAAGCCGCCGTGGTGGCGCTGACGCAGAACATCGCGATGCAATATGCCGGCCAGGGCATTCGCGCCAATTGCGTCGTGCCCGGCCTTATGGACACGCCCATGGTGCGCGATGCGCTGACGGAAAAATATGGCGGCGACATCGAGACGATGGTCGCAAAGCGAAACAGCCAGAGCCCGACAGGAAAGATGGGTGACGCCTGGGACACAGCCTATGCCGCGCTCTTCCTCGCCTCGGACGAGGCGCGCTATATCACAGGCACCCAGATCGTCGTCGATGGCGGCTTGACGGCGCGCTGCGCTTGACGGACGCCTTTAGCGTTACATGTGGTCGGCGAGAGCAGAGAATTTCACAATATGGACCTAAAACTTCCCACAAAATCGCAAAAACCAGACCTGGAAACCGCATGGAAGCAAAAAACAGGGTTCAATATCCGACGCTGCTGTGATCTATTTCGGTGAGCAGGCTGCAAAGCATCATAATGTGGACTGTTGGAGGAAGGGGCTGACCTCCGTGAAGCGGCCTTGAGTTTCGGATTTGCCTGCCGCCTGCCTTAATTACAAGAAGACGAGCGGCAGGAGTGAATATTTCGGGAGGAATCTTAAGATGACGATCATGACACGCCGGGCCTTTGTCGCGACCACCGGCCTAGCCACGCTGGCATTGGGCATGCCTGCCGTGAAACGGGCGCGTGCAGCGGATTTCCGTTACAAATATGCCAACAATCTTCCCGTCACCCATCCGCTGAACAAAAGGGCCAAGGAAGCCGCCGACGCGATCTCGAAGGAGACGAACGGCCGCTTCGAGTTGCAGATATTCCCCAACAACCAGTTAGGTTCGGATACGGACGTGCTTGGCCAGCTCCGTTCCGGTGCGGTGGAATTCTTCACGCTGTCCGGCCTGATCCTCTCGACCCTGGTTCCGGTCGCCTCCATCAACGGCATCGGCTTCGCCTTCCCCGATTATGCGACCGTCTGGAAGGCGATGGATGGCGAACTCGGCGCTTATATCCGCGGCCAGATCAGCAAGGCCGGCCTCGTCGTCATGGATAAGATCTGGGACAATGGTTTCCGGCAAATCACGTCGAGCACCAAGCCGATCGTCACCCCCGCCGATCTCAAGGGCTTCAAGATCCGCGTTCCGGTGAGCCCGCTCTGGACCTCGATGTTCGAGGCCTTCGGCGCCTCGCCGACAAGCATCAATTTCGCCGAGGTCTACACGTCGTTGCAGACCAAGGTGGTCGAGGGGCAGGAAAATCCGCTCGCGATCATCCAGACGGCGAAGCTCTACGAGGTGCAGAAGTACTGCTCGCTGACCAACCACATGTGGGACGGCTTCTGGTTCCTCGCCAACAAGGATATGTGGGACGCGCTGCCCAAGGACATTCAGGAGGTCGTCGCCAAGCATCTCAACGCGGCCGCTCTCGAAGAGCGCAAGGACACGGCGGCGCTCAACGACTCGCTCGCCGACAAGCTGAAATCGGAAAAGATGATCTTCAATACTCCCGATCCGGCGCCGTTCCGTGATAAGCTCCGCGAGGCGAAGTTCTATTCCACGTGGCGCGACAAATACGGCAAGGAGCCGTGGGATCTTCTCGAGAAAGCGGTCGGCAAGCTGGTCTGATGGACGCGGCAGGGCTGGAAATCCCTCGCGACGAAGCGCTTGTCGCTTCGTCCCCCTCATGGGCGACTGCGGCCGACAAATGGCTCGGCCGCCTCGTCGAGTTTCCAGCGGCCGCTCTTGTCATCGTCGAAGTGATCGTGCTGTTCGCGGGCGTCGTCTCCCGCTATGTCTTCGATCATCCTCTCGTCTGGTCGGACGAACTCGCTTCGCTCTGTTTCCTGTGGTTGGGGCTGCTCGGTTCGTGCATAGCGCTGCAACGCGGCGAGCATATGCGGCTTTCCGTCCTGCCGGAGAAAGTCCGCACCTTCTCGGAAGCCATCGCCACCGTTCTGGCGATTACCTTCCTGCTCCTCATCCTCGGCCCCTCCTGGAAATTCGCGCAAAGCGAGGCCTTCATCACAACGCCCGGCCTTGGGATTTCCGCGGTTTGGCGCGCGTCGTCGCTACCGGTCTGCTCCGTGCTGATGATCCTGATCGCCCTTGTCCGCGTCGCGCGGCTTGGAAACGGCAAGGCGATCGTGGCGGCGATCGCCACCACGATCGCGTTGGCCGCGGCGCTCTATCTGCTCAAGCCGGTCTTCGCCCAACTCGGCAACATCAACCTCCTCATCTTCTTCGTGGTGCTGCTCGCCGCCGGCATCTTCGCGGGCGTGCCGATCGCCTTTGCTTTCGGTTTGGCGACATTCTCCTACCTCTCGCTCACGACCCGCCTGCCGATGTCCATCGTCGTCAACCGCATGGACGAGGGCATGTCGCATCTGATCCTGCTCGCCGTGCCGCTCTTCGTTCTTCTGGGCTATCTCATCGAAATGACCGGGATGGCGCGCGCCATGGTGGCGTTCCTCGCCAATCTCGTCGGGCATGTCAGGGGCGGGCTGAGCTATGTCCTTCTCGGCGCGATCCTGCTCGTGTCGGGCATTTCGGGTGCCAAGGCTGCCGATATGGCGGCGGTGGCGCCTGTGCTTTTTCCCGAAATGAAGGCGCGCGGCGCCAAGCCCGGCGAACTGATCGCGCTACTCTCCGCATCGGGCGCCATGTCGGAAACGATCCCGCCCAGCCTGGTTTTGATCACGGTCGGTTCCGTCACCGGCGTTTCCATCGCCGCGCTCTTCACGGGCGGCCTGTTGCCCGGCGTCGTGCTCGCCCTCGTGCTTGCCTTCGTCGCCTGGAGGCGCTCGCGGCGCGAGGACCTCTCGAAAGTCAAGCGAGCATCCGCGAAGGAGATCGGCCGCACCTTCCTCATCGCTCTGCCGGCGCTCATCCTTCCGTTCGTCATCCGAGCCGCCGTCGTCGAGGGCATCACTACCGCGACCGAGGTTTCGACGGTCGGCATCATCTATTCTGTCATTATCGGATTCCTGATCTACGGCCAGTTCGACCGCAGAAGGATCATGCCGATGCTGATCGGCACGGCGTCGCTCTCGGGCGCCATCCTGTTCATCATCGGCGCCGCCACGGCGATGGCATGGGCGCTGACCCAGTCCGGTTTCTCAGGCGAACTGGCAAACTTCATGGCCTCGCTTCCCGGCGGCGCTTTCAGCTTCATGGCGATGTCGATCGTGGTTTTCGTGGTGCTCGGAAGCGTTCTGGAAGGCATTCCCGCCATCGTGCTTCTGGGGCCTCTTCTCTTCCCCATCGCCAAGCTGGTGGGTGTCAACGAGGTTCACTATGCCATTGTTGCAATCCTCGCGATGGGCATCGGCCTGTTCGCGCCGCCTTTCGGCGTCGGCTACTACACCGCCTGCGCCATTGGCCGCGTCGATCCGCATGAAGGCATGCGCCCGATCGCCGGTTATCTGCTCGCGCTGCTGCTCGGCGTGATCCTTCTTGCAGTGGTGCCGTGGTTTTCGATCGGGCTACTGTGATCGGTGCGTCCTTCGAGGCCCGCTACGCGGGCACCTCAGGATGAGGGAGTCTGGCGCCCTTGAGCGTTGATCGATTCTTCGAAACCGGCTACGCGGGCACCTCAGGATGAGGGAGTCTGGCGCTGGTGGTCCTCATCCTGAGGTGCTTGCGAAGCAAGCCTCGAAGGACGCACCGAGACATGAAGCGAGCTGGATTCAAATACTTCACTCGATGTCGAACGACACACCTTGCGCCAGCGGCAGCGCGGACGAATAGTTCACGGTATTGGTAGCGCGGCGCATATAGGCTTTCCAGGCATCGGAGCCGGATTCGCGGCCGCCGCCAGTCTCCTTCTCACCGCCGAAGGCACCGCCGATTTCCGCGCCCGACGTGCCGATATTGACATTGGCGATGCCGCAGTCCGAACCATCCGCGCCGAGGAAGCGCTCCGATTCCCTGATGTCGCGCGTAAAGATCGACGAGGACAGGCCCGCGCCGACGGCATTGTGGTCTGCAAGCGCCTGGTCGAAATCGCTGTATTTCATGACGTAGAGGATCGGCGCAAAGGTTTCCTCCGTCACCGGCGTCACCTGGCGCGGCATCTCGACGAGCGCGGGCTTGACGTAATAGGCGTTCGCGTGCGGCGTCTCGACCCGCGCGCCGCCGGTCACGTCACCGCCTTTCTCGCGCGCCGCGCCAAGCGCCTTTTGCATGTTGTCGAAGGCCGCCTTGTCGATCAGCGGCCCGACCAGCGCGCCCGTTTCGAGCGGATTGCCGACAGAGACGCTTTCATAGGCGCGCTTCAGGCGCGGAACGAGATCGTCATAGATGCTTTCATGCACGAAAAGGCGTCTCAGCGTTGTGCAGCGCTGGCCGGCGGTCCCCATCGCTCCGAAGGCGATGGCGCGCAGCGCCATGTCGAGATCCGCGGACGGACAGACGATGCCGGCATTGTTGCCGCCGAGTTCCAGGATGGAACGGGCGAAGCGCTTCGCAAGCCGCGGACCGACCTCGCGGCCCATGCGCGTCGAACCCGTTGCCGAGACGAGCGCTACTTTTTCATGATCGACCAGCACCTCGCCGACGGCGCGGTCGCCGACCAGCACGGTCAGGAGCGATGTCGGCACGTCGCCGAAGCGCTTGGCGGCGCGCTCGAAGATCGCATGGCAGGCTAGCGCCGTCAGCGGCGTCTTTTCGGACGGTTTCCACACCACCGCATTGCCGCAAACCAGCGCCAGCGCCGCGTTCCACGACCAGACCGCGACCGGAAAGTTGAACGCGGATATGACGCCGACGACACCAAGCGGATGCCAGGTTTCCATCATGCGATGGCCCGGCCGCTCGGTTGCGATGGTGAGGCCGTAAAGCTGGCGGGACAAACCGACGGCGAAATCGCAGATGTCGATCATCTCCTGCACTTCGCCCTGCCCTTCGGATTCGATCTTGCCGACTTCGATGGAAACGAGTTTGCCGAGATCCGCCTTGGCGGCGCGCAGTTCCTCGCCGAGAAGCCGCACCAATTCGCCGCGTTTCGGCGCGGGAACCAGGCGCCACTCCTTGAAGGCGTCATAAGCGCGATCGATGGCGTCGTTCGCCTTCGCCGCCGAAATGGTCGTCAAATCCGCGATCTTCTCGCCTGTTACCGGGCTGGAAACGGGCATATCGCCCCCGGAAAGCGTCTCTGCTTTCACGCCGAGTCTGGAAAGCAGGGCTGCCGTTTGTTTTCTCACATCCATGGTCAAATTCCTTCGCGGTCCGATGCTCGCACGGGATCGCCTATCAGCGCCGAACAATGATTGCCAAGGCGGGAATATCAGGAAGAGATGGTTTTCGAAAGCCTGTCAGGCTTCCTCGGCGGAAACCTCGTAAAGGACCGCATTCGACTGGGCATCGACCCCGACAAGGCTGACATCGTAGCCCCACAGCCGCCTTATATGGCGGAGCGTGGCATCACGCGCCTCTTCCGATAGGAGCACGCCTTCATGGACGGTGTGTTGCAGGCGCAGTTTGCGGTCGCCCCTCAAATCCACATCCACCACCTGGATGTCCGGCTGGTTGGCGCCGACATCCAGATTGCGGGCAAGGGAGGAGCGAACCTTCTCGTAGCCCCGTTCGTCATGAATGGCGGCGACCTCGTATTCGCTTTCCGTAGCGTCGTCGGCAAGGACGAAGAGATGCATTTTGCGAATCAGGTTGGGGCTCAGATATTGCAGGATGAACGATTCGTCGCGATGATTGGCCCACGCATCGAGGAGGGTTCCCCTCCAGTCTCCATTCCCCGCCATGCCGGGAAACCAGTCCCGATCCTCGGCGGTCGGCTCCGTGCAGATGCGCTGGATATCCTGCATCATGGCGAAGCCCAGCGCATAAGGGTTCATATAGCCATAGCGCGGATCGTCGAAATCCGGCTGGAACACGACGTTGGAATGGCTTTGCAGGATTTCGAGCATCGTTCCTTCGCTGACCCGGCCGCGATCGAAGAGCATGTTCATGATCGTGTAATGCACGAAAGTGGCGCAGCCTTCGTTCATCACCTTGGTCTGCCTCTGCGGATAGAAATATTGTGCGATGACGCGCACGATCCTCAGGATTTCGCGCTCCCAAGGCTTCAGGAGAGGACTGTTCTTCTCGAGGAAATAGAGCAGGTTTTCCTCCGGAAGCTTCAGTACCCGCTTGCGCTCCAGCACCTCCTGCTCGGTCTCTTCATCGGCCGGGACGTCTTTCCTTTCGGGAAGCGTCCGCCAGAGATCATTGAAGGAGCGCTCCTCATACTCCTGCCTCTCGCGCGTGCGCTCGCGCTCCCTTTCGAAAGAAAGCCTCGGCGTCCTACGGTAACGGAACACGCCATGATCCATCACGGCATGAGCGGCGTCGAGAATCGCTTCCACCGCCGCCAGGCCATGTTTCTCCTCGCAACGGGCGATATAGTTCTTCGCGAATTCCATATAATCCAGGATGGCGCTCGCATCGGTCCATTGCTGGAACAGATAGTTGTTCTTGAAGAAGTGGTTGTGGCCGAAGGCGGCATGCGCCGTCACCAGCGCCTGCATCGCCATGGTGTTCTCTTCCATGAGATAGACGATGCAGGGGTTTGAATTGATGACGAGTTCGTAAGCGAGCCCGCGCCGGCCCTTTCGATATTGCAGTTCCTCGTTGACGAAGTGCTTGCCGAAGGACCAGTGCCGATACATCAGCGGCATGCCTATCGAGGCATAGGCATCGAGCATCTGCTCGGACGAGATGATCTCCATCTGGTTCGGATAGACATCCAGATGGAGGTCGCCCAGCGCCACCTCCTCGATCGCGTCATAGGTGCGCGAGAGCGTCTCGAAATTCCAGTCGGAGCTTTCGAACAGAAGCTTGGAACCGCCGGAGTGAATTCCAGGCTTGGCGGCCATCATGAGCCTTTCTGTGACTGTTTCGCGAAAAGCTGATGAAAGACGGGATAGATGTCGGAAGGCCCCGCGATCCGCGTCATCTGAAAATTCTGCCATCGCTCCGCGACGATGCGGTAGGCGCGCCAGAGCGAGGTGCCGTTCTCCGTCGCACGGAAAATATCGCTTTCGCGTTCATCGATGATCTCGACATAGGCGTAATATTGGCAGAGCCGCATGATCTCCTGGTCGAGCATCGCAACGCAGTGCCGGGAATCCTCGCTCATATTGTCGCCGTCCGAAGCCTGGGCGGCATAAATGTTCCATTCGTTGCTCGGGTAGCGCTCCTGGATGACGCGCAGCATTTCCTCCAAGGCGGTCGAAACGATCGTGCCGCCACTCTGGGTCGAGTAGAAGAACGTCTCCTCGTCGACCTCCTGCGCTTCATGCGTATGGCGGATGAAAACGACATCCGTGCGCTCATAACGGCGCTTCAGGAAGAGATGCAGAAGCACGAAAAAGCGCTTGGCAAGGTCCTTTTCCCGCTCTCCCATCGATCCGGAAACGTCCATGAGGCAGAACATCACCGCGTTCGCGTTCGGCAGCGGTTGCTGCTCGAAGCGGTTGAAGCGGATGTCGAGAGGATCGACATAGGAGATGACGCGACGCCTCCTGTTCAGCCGGTCCAACTCCTCCCTCAATTTCTCCAGGCGTTCCTTGACTTTATCGCCCGGCTGCTGATCCAGCTTGGCGATCTCCTGTTCCAGAGCCTCGACATCCTGTCGGCTCGGCCGATGGAGCGCTATGCGGCGACCGAAACTGTTGCGCATGGTGCGGGCGATATTGATATTGGTGGGAGCGCCTGAAATGGCGTAGCCGGCCCGGCGCGGCTTGAAGGACACGACCTCCTTCAGATTGAGCTTCACCAGATCAGGGAGTTCCAGATCCTCGAAAAAGAGGTCCAGGACTTCCTCGCGCGACAGGACGAAGCGGAAATCGTCCTCCATGTCACCGCTGTCCGACGGGTCGGAGGACGCCCCCCCCGCGCCGCCCTGCGGCTTGCGGATCCGGTCTCCGGCGATATAAGCCTTGTTGCCGGGCAGCACGTGTTCACGCTGGCCCGTCTCGTGATCGTGCTGGAAATGCGGCTCACTCGTGCCCCTGGCTGGAACCGGGACTGTCTGGTCCGCATCCACGTCCGAAATCCTGCCGGTCCGCACCCGATCGTTGATGATCCGCTTCAATTCGCCGCGCGCTCGCTTGAGGAAACGTTGGCGATTGCTCAGGCTCTTGTCCTTGGGATTCAGCCTTCGATCAATGTAGTTCGGCACGGTTCACCCTTCGGCAGCAGCCATTAGCCTGCCTTGTTGACCCTCATATACCAGTCGACCAGACGCCGGACCTGCCGCTCGGTATAGCCGCGCTCGACCATGCGCTGGACGAACTCGGTATGCTGCTTCTCCGTGGCGCTGTCCTTTTTGGATCCGAAGCTGATTACCGGCAGCAGATCCTCGACCTGGCCGAACATCCGCTTCTCGATCACCTCGCGCAGCTTTTCGTAGCTTGTCCAGGACGGGTTGCGGCCATTGTTCTTGGCCCGCGCCCGAAGCGTGAACTTCACCACCTCGTTGCGGAAGTCCTTCGGATTGGCGATTCCCGCCGGTTTTTCGATTTGTGACAATTCGCCGTCGAGGATCTCGCGGTTCAGTATCTGGCCGGTATCGGGATCCTTGTAATCCTGGTCCTCGATCCAGGCGTCGGCATAGGCGATATAGCGGTCAAAAAGGTTCTGGCCGTATTCGCTGTAGGATTCGAGATACGCCTTCTGGATTTCATGGCCGATGAACTCGGCGTAACGCGTCGACAGCTCGGATTTGATGAAATCGAGATAGTTGCTTTCGACCTCGCTCGGAAACTGTTCCCGTTTGATCGCCTTTTCGAGCACATAGATGAGATGCACGGGATCGGCCGCGATTTCCCTCGTGTCGTAGTTGAAGGTCTCCGACAAAACCTTGAAGGCGAAGCGGGTGCTGATACCCGTCATCCCCTCGTCCACCCCGGCGGTATCGCGATATTCCTGGACCGACTTCGCTTTCGGGTCGACGTCCTTGAGATTTTCGCCGTCATAGACCCGCATCTTCGTATAGCGCGGCGAATTCTCGTGCTCGCTGAGGCGCGTGGCGACGGTAAAGCGGCTGAGGATGTCGAGAACTTCCGGCGCACAGGGATTGTTCACCAGTTCGCTCTCGTTCAGCATCTTCTCGTAAATCTTCTTTTCCTCCATCACGCGCAGGCAATAGGGCACCTTGACAACCAGGATGCGGTCGAGGAACGCCTCATTGTTCTTATTGTTCTTGAACTGCAGCCATTCCGACTCGTTCGAGTGCGCCAGCACGATGCCCTGATAAGGGAAGGCGCCGAAATTCTCGGTACCGTTGTAGTTGCCTTCCTGGGTCGCCGTCAGCAGCGGGTGCAGCACCTTGATCGGCGCCTTGAACATCTCGACGAATTCGAGCAGGCCCTGGGTGGTGCGGTTCAAGCCGCCGCTATAGGAATAGGCGTCGGGATCGGCCTGACTGAAATTCTCCAGCTGGCGGATATCGACCTTGCCCACCAGCGAGGAGACGTCCTGGTTGTTCTCGTCGCCGGGCTCGGTCTTGGCGATCGCGATCTGGCGCAACCGGGACGGCATGAGGCGCACGACGCTGAATTTCGAAATGTCGCCATTGAATTCATCCAGCCGTTTCGCGGCCCATGGCGAGATGAGCCCGGTCAGGCGACGGCGCGCAACGCCGTATTTTTCTTCGAGAAGGCCGGCCATCTTCTCCGGATGGAACAGGCCGAGAGGGGATTCGAAGATGGGGCTTATCCTGCCGTTCGCCTTCAACGTGTAGATCGGCCGCTTTTCCATCAGTTTCTTCAGCCGCTCGGCAAGCGACGATTTTCCGCCCCCCACCGGGCCGAGCAAATAGAGGATCTGCTTGCGCTCCTCCAATCCCTGGGCCGCATGACGGAAATAGCCGACTATACGCTCGACGGTATCCTCCATTCCGAAGAAGTCGGAGAAGGCGGGATAGATCTTGATGGTGCGGTTGGTGAAAATACGCCCGAGCCGCTCGTCGGAACTCGTGTCGATCAGTTGTGGCTCGCCGATCGCGTCGATCATGCGCTCGGCGGCGGTGGCGTACATGAACGGATCGTCACGGCAATCGAGCAGATATTGCTGGAGGCTCATCTCCTCATGCGCGTCGTTCTTGTATATCTCCGAAAAGAGACTGAAGATGTCGGACCCTCGCGATTCCATGTTAACCTCTCGCACCGTTGTGGTTGCAGCGAACGCGGACGAGGGGTCCTGCCCCTGACCGCAGTGGTCCTCTCCTGGGCGACGGGATAAGCCTCGAGCGAAACAAGGGAACCACCGCGACGAGGCCGAACATCTTCATCGATCGGCCGGTCCTATCGCGCGGGTAAAGGGGCATTTCCTTGCTGACCTTATCGCCATGCTTCCCGCCCTTATTCCTGCTATATAGGTGTTCCGCTCTCGGGCAGCACCCACACGCATGCAGGAGAAACGATCCAGAAGGGCTTTTTGTTCGAGCAAAGCCGCGACTATTTGGCGCGAATAAATTGCTCGGGGCCATCAAGTCAGCCCCCGCTCGTGCAAGGCGCCGCGCCTGGCGGCATCAATGCGGAAGTATGGCGATGAATATGCATGCCCGGATGCCCTCGCCGAATCACCTTCATTATAGACCAGAAGAGACGCCCCGCTGCCGTTCTTATTGTGGAAAACGGCAGAAAAGCACCGGCGTCGTCGAAGGTGTCCGCAGAGGGCGGATGAGCGTCCGGTCCGATACCGGCGCCGGCGGCTCGCTAAAACAGGAGACGGATGCGGATCGTACAGCCGGCCGGACCGGTAGAAGGAGCCTTGAATGCGGCACATTTTTTCATTCTGCGCCGACTTTGCGCCATTGTGATGGCGTCCGCGACGGCGGCAAGGAATGGATTTTGCCGTACCCCTGGCACAACTTGGCGCATCGAATAGGATAAGAGCTATTCATGCCGCCTTCGCGCCTGTTGACCGGCCTAATTGTTTGCAACATACTCGGTAGTATGGAGTTTCGGGGAGGTCCTGATGGCTTTCGCGCGCGCGAATGGCGTAGTGACGCACTATGAAGATCGAGGTGCACGCGGCGGGCGGGCAGTCGTCTTCTCCAATTCGCTCGGCACCGATTTTCGTATATGGGACGACGTGATCGGCCATTTTCCCGCCGACTTCCGGATCATCCGCTATGACAAACGCGGACACGGTCTCTCAGAGGGAACGCCGGCACCCTATGCGATGGCTATGCTGGTCGAAGATTTGGCCGCGCTGCTCGATTGTCTCGAAATCGAAAAAGCGGCAATCGTCGGCCTGTCCGTCGGCGGTATGATTGCGCAGGGCCTCGCCGCTCTTCGACCCGATCTGGTATCGGCGCTGGTGCTGATGGACACGGCGCACAAGATCGGCACGACCGAAGGCTGGAATGGCCGCATCGATACGGTGCGGCAGAAAGGCATGGGAGCAGTCGCTGACGGCATCCTCGCGGGCTGGTTCACCGAAAAATATCGCAAAGAAGTAGCCGATTTCGCCGGCTATCGCGCCATGCTGCTGCGCAACGATGTCAACGGCTATACCGGCGTTTGCGCGGCCTTGCGGGATGCAGACCTCACGGAGTCGACCCGGGCGCTGAAAGTGCCGACGCTTTGCATGGCCGGCGAGCACGACGGCACGACCTCGCCTGCCCTGATGCGCACGACCGCCGAATTGATCGCGGGCGCGAGGCTGGAGATCATCAAAAATGCTGGCCACATACCCTGTGTGGAGCGGCCGAAGGAAGTGGCCGGGCTGATCATCGAATTTCTGAAAGAACTGAATTGAATGATGGCTTGAAATGGCCGCGATCTCTCCGCTCATTCTCCATTTACAGAAGGGTTTCTTGTCTTGACCTCTCCCGTTTCCGTCTCCCGCCACGGTGGTATCGCCGTCATTATCCTCGATAATCCGCCGGTGAACGCGCTCAGCCATCATCTGCGCGAGCCGCTCGATGCGGCGCTGAAGGCTGAGCGCGATGATGCGAGCGTGAAGGCGATCGTGATCGCCTGCGCCGGCCGCACCTTCATTGCCGGGGCCGACATCACCGAATTCGGCAAACCGCAAAAGCAACCCAGTTTGCGCGATCTGGTCGAAACGCTGGAAACGATCACGAACAAGCCGACGGTCGCGGCCATCCACGGCACCGCGCTCGGCGGCGGGCTAGAACTCGCGCTTGGCTGCCATTTCCGCGTCGCCGACAAGGGCGCGCGGCTCGGCCTGCCGGAAGTCAAGCTCGGCATCCTGCCGGGCGCCGGCGGCACGGTGCGCCTGCCCCGCATTGTCGGACCGGAAAAGGCGGTTTCCATGATCGTCTCGGGCACGCTGATCGGCGCCTTCGAGGCGGAGCAGATCGGGCTGGTGGATGCGCTCGTCGACAATTTGGTTCCGGACGCAATCGCCTTCGCGCGCGAAGCGGCCGAGACCAACCGGCCGCTCGTCGCCATACGCAACCGCGACGCCAAAATCGAGGCTGCGCGGACGAATATGTCCGGTTTCGAGAAGGCCGCGGCGGAAGCGACGAAGAAGGCGCGCGGACTGGAAGCGCCGATCGCCTGCGCCGAGGCCGTGCGCAACGCCATCACCATGAGCTTCGACGCAGCGCTTGCCGCCGAGCGCGCAGCCTTCGAAAGACTGGTCGCCGGCGACCAGTCG
>DASZUG010000042.1:0-38181 GCA_035547755.1 Rhizobiaceae bacterium | reverse complement strand
AGGACAAGGCCGAACTCGCCTTGTGGCTCAAGGACATCGCGCCGAGCACCGAATTGCGACAATGGTTCGGCCACGATCCGGCGCGTTTCGCGGAATTCTCCCGCCGTTATCGCCTCGAACTCGACGCAAACAAAACCGCGCTCGACCAGATCGACAATCTTATGAAGCTCGGTCGCGTGACCCTCCTCTACTCCGCGCACGATAGCGTCCACAATCAGGCGCAAGTGCTTTTCGATTACCTTCAGGAGCATCGGAAAGAATAGGTAAGGTCCGGAGGCCGCGCGGCATGCTTCGGGATCGGGCTGGTCAAAGCAAAAAGATGGATATAATATATATCATATAACACAAGCCGTCCTATTGAGAGCCCCGCTTGTCCGAACGCGCGCCGATGGAGAAAACCATGCCGGAAAACAAGCCCCTCCCGAGCGAGCACAACGCGCAAAGCGACAGCACATTGCTTCCGATGCTCATCGGCGGCCTCGTCCTGATCGTCATCGGCGCGATCATCGTCATGACCTTCGTCTGATCGTTCCGGATCGGCCGAACGGCTCATATCAGGCGTTGCGAACCATGCGCCCGCGAATTCGGCTCTGCGGCCATGAAGAAGACCCAATGGCTCGCGACGGTTAGACGCTTCCGGCGCCGCCGCATGGTTAATGCCCCCTTAACCACCCTCTCTATAGATTGAGGCCGGAATCCACGCCGGCGATCTTTGCCGGCAGCGGCGTCTCGCGGGGATATTGCATGCGTTCGGAGATTTCGGCGTCTTTCATGCTGGGTGATACGGGGCAGAACATACAGGCCTTCCTCTACAGAATGGCCGGACGGGCAACGGGGATGCTGCTGTTCGCGGCAATCGCGTTCGGCATCGCCTGTCTCGCAACCTGGAATGTGAACGATCCGAGCTTCTCGAATGCGGTCGACAATCCCGTCACCAACGCCATGGGCTATCCGGGCGCCGTGGTTGCCGATCTGGCGATGCAGTTTTTCGGGCTGGCTTCGGTCGTTGCCCTGGCGCCGGCGCTTTTCTGGGGCGTTTTTCTCGCCACGGGGCGAGGCGTGGACAACAAGGCCAGGCGCCTGGGGTCCTGGTTCCTGGGCGCAGTACTCGCCGCTTCGGTCGCGGGCTGCATCAACGCGCCTGTCACATGGCCCTTGCCGACCGGGCTCGGTGGCGTCTTCGGCGATCTCGTGCTGGAAATCCCGTCCCTTGTGATCGGAAACTATCCCTCCGGCCTGCTCGCGACAATTCTCGGAGCGATCCTCTGCGTGCCGTCCGTGTGGCTGCTGCTCTATGGTGGCGGGCTGCTCCGGCGCGGGATGCAGAGGGCCCCCATGCCCGCTGCAGCCCGTCGCAAAGAAGTTCAAGCCGAGCCGCTGGTCGAAGAGGACGAGGAGGAGGAACGCCGTTCGGTCTTCGAAACCGCCTACAATTGGTGGCTGTCGCTGCGCTACCTCGTCCATCGCCTGACCTACCGTGCCAGGCCGGAACGCGTCGGACGGGGCTCGAGTTGGATCCGCCGGATCCAGATCGAGGACGAATTCGCCGAATTCGACCAGCCCGTCGAAAGTGGCGACCGGGTCGAGCCGGCCTTCGACGGCCGCGCCGCCGCACCGGCGATGGAACTCGGGCGCGGCGACGATTTCGCGCCGATGGAAGACGAGGACGAGGAGCCTTTCGAGGTTTCACCCCAGCCGGCGCAATCGGCGCGGGTGGCCGGTCCCGCGGCGCGTCCCACGCAGGGAAATCGGGTCCAGCGCGAGGCGCAGCGCTCGCTGATAGCGAGTGATGAATTCGAGATGCCCTCGCTCCATTTCCTCGCCGAACCCAAGAATGTCGCGCGCGACCCAAGCCTTTCCGAGAGCGCGCTCGAACAGAACGCCAGACTTCTGGAAGGCGTGCTGGAGGATTTCGGCGTCAAGGGCGAGATCATCCACGTTCGACCCGGCCCCGTCGTCACGCTCTATGAGCTGGAGCCGGCGCCGGGCATCAAATCCTCGCGCGTTATCGGCCTTGCCGACGACATCGCGCGCTCGATGAGCGCCATCGCCTGCCGCGTCGCCGTCGTTCCCGGCCGCAATGCCATCGGCATCGAACTGCCGAACGCCAAGCGCGAAACCGTATATCTGAGGGAACTTCTCGCCAGCCGCGATTTCGAGCAATCCAAGGCCAAGTTGGCGCTGGCGCTCGGCAAGACCATCAATGGCGAGGCGGTCATCGCCGATATCGCCAAATTCCCGCACCTCCTGGTCGCCGGCACAACCGGCTCGGGCAAATCGGTCGCCATCAATACGATGATCCTGTCGATCCTCTACAGGCTGAGGCCGGAGGAATGCCGCCTCATCATGATCGATCCGAAGATGCTCGAACTCTCCGTCTATGACGGCATACCGCACCTCCTGACGCCGGTCGTCACCGATCCGAAAAAGGCGGTGGTCGCGCTCAAATGGACCGTGCGCGAGATGGAGGACCGCTACCGCAAGATGTCGAAGGTGGGCGTGCGCAACATAGAAGGGTTCAACCAGCGCGTCGCCGCCGCCGACAAGAAGGGCGAGAAGATCGCGCGCACCGTGCAGACGGGCTTCGACCGCCAGACCGGCGAAGCGATTTACGAGACCGAGGAACTGGACCTCGCGCCGCTGCCCTTCATCGTCGTCATCATTGACGAAATGGCGGATCTGATGATGGTCGCGGGCAAGGACATCGAAGGCGCGGTCCAGCGCCTGGCGCAGATGGCGCGCGCCGCCGGCATCCATGTCATCATGGCGACGCAACGGCCTTCTGTCGACGTCATCACCGGCACGATCAAGGCGAATTTCCCGACCCGCATCTCCTTCCAGGTGACATCGAAGATCGACAGCCGCACCATTCTGGGCGAGCAGGGCGCGGAGCAACTGCTCGGCATGGGCGACATGCTCTACATGGCCGGCGGCGGCCGTATCCAGCGCGTCCACGGTCCTTTCGTCTCCGATGACGAGGTGGAAAAGGTCGTGGCGCACCTCAAGGCGCAGGGCGTGCCGGAATATCTCGACGCCATCACCGAGGATGACGACGAGGGAGGCGATGCGTCAGGAGACGGCGGACCGTCGGCCGGCGGAGGCAATTTCGAGGATTCGGACGACCCCTACGACCAGGCTGTCGCGGTGGTCTTGCGCGACGGCAAAGCGTCCACCAGCTATATCCAAAGACGTCTCGGCATCGGCTACAACCGCGCGGCATCGATCATCGAACGTATGGAGCAGGAAGGTATCGTCGGCCCTGCGAACCACGCCGGCAAGCGGGAAATCCTGGTGCCGACGGAAGAGGACAAGATGTAGCGCGACAGCGCTCTCCGGCCGGACTGCCGCCAAACTTCGGCCCCAGTGGCGGCCTAGGCCGTGCGGCAATCAAGGAGTTCTGAATGACGACAGGAAGCAAGCCCGCTCGAGGCGGTGATTATCGATTGGGCAAACTGCACCGCCGTGCGGCAATGGGCGCGCTTGCGGCGTTTTTCATCGGGGTAAGCGCTTCCGCGGCGCTCGCGACGAGCCCGGCTTCGGATTCGAGCGCAGACTACCAAACGGCGCAGAAGATCGCCGACCATTTCTCGTCGATCAAGACCATGGAAGGCGAATTCGTCCAGTTCGGCCCACGCGGCGACCAGGTAGGCGGCCATTTCTATATCGAGCGGCCGGGGCGCCTTCGCTTCGATTATGACACCAATAACAATTTCAAGGTCATTGCCGACGGCAGGTCGGTGGCGATCAGCAATCCGCGCATGAAGACCTGGAATCTTTATCCGCTCGACAAGACGCCGCTGACATTGCTGCTCGCGAACAAGATCGATCTTTCGGGCAACAAATTGAAAAGCGTCAAGCAGGGTCCGGACCTGATAACCGTGAAGCTCTCCGACCGGTCCGTCTTCGGCAATTCGCTGTTGACGATGATGTTCGACCCGAAATCCTATGCACTGAGGCAATGGACCATCACCGATCCGCAGGGCAAGGACACGACGGTCATGATCTTCAATGTCAAGGACGGCGTCAGCCTCGACCCTTCGCTTTTCACCATCAACTACGCGAAGATCCAGAACAAATACAATTCCACCCGGGGCAAATAGCGGCAGCGCAAGCCTGCCCACGAGAGAATGGCGGTATTCCTGCTGCGCGGGTTGTATTTCGGGCGCATGACTGGCAGTTTCCGGCTCCAATCAGGGCCGGGTTCATGCCATTCACCATTGCGACGTGGAACATCAATTCCGTCAGGCTGCGCCTGCCGCTGGTCGAGCGGTTTCTCACACAATACGGCCCCGATGTGCTTTGCCTCCAGGAAACGAAATGCATCGATGATCTGTTTCCCGCCAAACCGCTCGCCGCGCTGGGTTACAAACATATCGCCATCAACGGTCAGAAGGGCTATCACGGCGTCGCGACGCTTTCCCGCCATCCTCTGACATTGAAGGAAAAGCGCGGCTTTTGCGGTATCGTCGATTCGCGTCATGTCTCCACCACATTCGAAATCGGCGGAAGGAGGCTTCTGCTACATAATTTCTACGTCCCGGCGGGCGGCGATGAGCCCGATCCGGACATCAATCCGAAGTTCCGGCACAAGCTCGATTTCGTCAGGGAAATGCATGATGTGCCGGCCGAACAGGCTGCCGATGCCGCTTCCATACTCGTCGGCGATCTCAATATTGCGCCGCTGCCGATGGACGTCTGGTCGCACCGTCAATTGCTCAACGTCGTCAGCCACACGCCGGTTGAAACCGAGGGGCTGGAGACGATGCGGTTGCAAGGCGGGTGGGTCGATCTCATGCGCCAGCACATCCCGCCGGAGGAAAAAATCTACACCTGGTGGAGCTATCGCGCGCGCGACTGGCAAGCATCCGATCGTGGACGCCGGTTGGACCACATCTGGTCATCGGCCAATATAGCACCCGCGCTGGAGGAGATCGAAGTCGTGCGCGACGCACGCGGGTGGGACAGGCCGTCCGACCACGTTCCCGTTATCGCCCGCTTTGCCTTTTGACTGCTTCTGGCACGGCCATGCCGACGGGCGCTCCATGTGGCGCGAGGACAGGCACGAAGACGCGCCGCGACGCTCGCGCAGCGACCGGCAGACCCTGGTAAAGCCGTTTCTGCGCTTCCACGATGATGACGCCGGCGAAAATCGGCCAGAAGCGGCGGCCGATACGCTCGAGACCCTGATAGATCTTCAGGACGGAACGATGCCGCGATGGCGGGAAAAACAGCGCCTCGGCGAACGCGCCGGGCGTGAAATTCGTCTCGCGCAGAAGCGCCGTCAGCTGGCCGCGCGAATAGGGTCGGCCGGTCCCGAACGGAGTATGCTCGAAGCGGGCCCAGACGCCGCGCCTGTTCGGCACGACGATGAGAAGCCGCCCTCCGGGCGCCAGGACGCGCCAGGCTTCCATCAGCGTTTCACGCGGATTTTCGGCGTGTTCGAGAGAATGGGCGAGCAGGATGCGGTCGATAGAGGAATCGACCAGCGGCAATTCCTCGTCGAAGACCAGCGCCGTCGCCGAGGGGCCGCCGGGCGGCCAGTTCACCGCGCCCTGCGCGGCGGGCATGAAGGCGAAGACACGTTCCGCGCCTGTTCCGAACCGTTCGAGCCAGGGGAGGGCATATCCCAGCCCGATCAGACGCTCATTCGCGATCGGCGCCCAGATCGAGGAAAGGGCCATCGCGATGGAGCGCTCGGTGAGGCGCCCCAGCATCGATGCATAAAACCCACGGAGATCGACGATATCCGAATGCATGCGGCGGAAATTATCCGCCGCGCCGTGTCACGGCAAGACAGGCTGTGGTCTACAGCCCGAGACCCTCGTAGCGCTTCTTGAACTTGGAGAGACGGCCGCCGCGATCCAGCAGCGTCTGCTGGCCGCCGGTCCAGGCCGGATGCGTGGTCGGGTCGATGTCGAGGTTCAGCGTGTCGCCTTCCTTGCCCCAGGTCGAACGGGTAACATATTCCGTACCGTCGGTCATGACGACCTTGATTGTATGATAATCGGGATGAATGTCGGCTTTCATGTCGGTGTCCTGATCCTGTGGGTCTGATCTCGCGGGCGCCTCAGCAAGAACCTGCGGCGATGTCGCCCACCCGTGAAACTTGAAGCCGCAGGCAATGAGGACTACGGCTAAATCGGCGGTGCCTATACATCAGGAGACCGGCGAGCACAAGATCATCCGCCCGTCGTTGCGGGAAAACAGGGGAGTCGAATTCATTGGCGGAAGCCCAGATACCGGACAGGCGCAAACGCCGCCGCTCCCTCGGCCCGCTTCGCCGCCTCCGGCCCTATCTCGGCCGCTATAAGGGTAAGGTCGCCGGCGCCCTTTTCTTCCTCACGCTTGCCGCGGTGACGACACTGTCCCTTCCGCTTGCGGTCCGGCGGATGATCGACAGGGGCTTCACCCATTCCGACTCCGCCTTCATCGCCAATTATTTCTCGATGCTGATCGTGCTGGCGGCGGTGCTCGCGCTGGCGTCGGCCGGCCGCTACTTTTTCGTTATCACGCTCGGCGAACGCGTCGTTGCCGATTTGCGAAGCGACGTCTTCTCGCATGTGACTGCCCTGTCGCCGGCCTTTTTCGACAGAACGCAGTCCGGCGAGATCATTTCTCGGCTGACCGCCGACACGACGCAGATCAAATCGGCCGTCGGCCCGACCGCGTCGGTGGCGCTGCGCAATCTCATCCTGGGGTTCGGCGCGCTGGTGATGATGTTCTATACCAGCCCCAAACTTTCCGGCATCGTCATCGTCGCGATCCCCATCATCGTCGTCCCGCTGATCGCCATCGGACGGCTTGTGCGCCGCCGTTCGCGCCAGGCGCAGGATACGCTTGCCGACGCCACCGCCTATGCCAGCGAGCAGATCGGCGCGATCCGCACGTTGCAGGCCTTCACCAATGAGGGATTGGTCACTCGACGCTTCACGAACGCGGTGGAAAGCGCCTATCGCGCGGCGCAATCGTCGATCGGGGCCCGCGCCTTCCTGACTTTTCTGGCGATCTTCCTCATCTTCGCCTCGGTGGTGGCCGTGCTCTGGATCGGATCGCGTGACGTCCTCTCCGGCGCGATGACGCCTGGAACGCTCAGCCAGTTCGTGATCTACGCCGTTTTGTCGGCGAGCGCGCTCGGGGCGTTGTCGGAAGTCTGGGGCGATCTCAGCCAGGCTGCGGGCGCCGCGGAACGTTTGACGGAGATCCTTGCCGAACCCGCCGAGATCGTCTCGCCGCAGACGCCCAGGCATTTCCCCTCCGGGCGCAAGGGCTCGATCGAGTTTCGCGACGTCGCCTTCGCTTATCCGACGCGTTCGACGCAATCTGCCGTTGATGATTTGTCCTTTACGATCGAGCCGGGGGAAACCGTGGCCATCGTCGGCCCCTCCGGCGCGGGAAAGAGCACCGTCTTTTCGCTCCTTCTGCGCTTCTACGATCCCGATCGCGGCGCCGTCCTGATCGACGGCGTCGATCTCAGGGAAGCCGATCCCCAGGAGGCGCGGCGACGGATCGCGATCGTGCCGCAGGACGTCGCTGTCTTCGCCGATAGTGCCCGGCACAATATCGCTTTCGGCCGGCCCGGCGCACGGGAAGAGGAGATCAAGGCGGCGGCAAAGGATGCGCTGGCCGACGAGTTCATTCAGAGAATGGAAAAGGGCTACGACACGGAACTGGGCGAGCGCGGCGTCACGCTTTCAGGCGGGCAGCGCCAGCGGATCGCCATCGCGCGCGCCATATTGCGCGATGCCCCCATCCTGCTTCTCGACGAAGCCACCTCGGCCCTCGACGCCAGCAGCGAAACCCTTGTCCAGACGGCGCTTGAACGGCTGATGCGGGGCCGGACAACGGTGGTCATCGCTCATCGCCTCGCAACCGTGCTCAAGGCCGACCGTATTCTGGTTATGGATGAAGGGCGCATTGTCGAACAGGGAACGCATCAAAGCCTGGTGCGCAAGAACGGCGTCTACGCAGAACTGGCCCGGCTGCAATTCGAGACCGGAGCCGATGCCTTCCGCGGCGCCGCGGAATAGCAGGCAGGGGGCGGCCCGATGGCTTACGTGGCGGCCGCCGAGATCCGGACGGCAAATTATCGGGCTCATCGCAACCACTTGCTCCCATTTGGAGTTTTAAGCTTGGCAGAGCGACGTTGCGCCGCGTGCACGCGGGCGGTACGATTTCTAGTCAACGCTTATGCTTGCGAAGGCGGCAATGGACGCAGAGCCGGCATGTCGATCCGGCGCGGAGGTCCCGGTGGCGGAAAGGCAAGAAGCCAAACAGATCGCTATGATGAAGCAAATCGTCGCGCTGGCCGAAAAGCAGACGGTCTATTCCGTGGAGCGTTCGGAAATGTCGGAGGTGCGCTCCTATCAGAATGCGGAGCGCACATTGTCGGTCTGGGTGCGCACGGCGCTGTCGCTGATGATCTGCGGCCTTGCCATCGACCGCTTCGGCTTGATCTTCGGCGGCACTCCCGGATCGACAATGCCGGTGACGCCGGAACGCGGATTGCTGCTCGATCGCATATCCGAGTGGACAAGCGCCGCGCTGGTGCTTCTCGGCGTGGTCATGGTGGTGGCGACCGGATTGCGCTTCCTGGCCTACGCCCAGGTTTGGCGGAGGCAGCATGAGCCGCCGCCCTATCACGGCCCGTATCTGGCGCCGTTCTTCGCGATGATGGTGGCGCTTTTCGGCGTCGTGCTGCTGGTGATCATGACGACCGCGATGTCGTGAGATACGCAGCGTATGACGGGATACTGCTTAACACACGATGTGATTAAGTGGACTCACATCGTGCTTTTTTCCTTTTTGCGCGGAGATGATCTTTTCGGAAAACCGGTATCCACTCCTTTGCGGTTCATTCCCGGGTCATTGCGAGAATGGCGAGGCCCTGTGCTCTTTGCTGCTTGCGGCATCCGCCTTGGGGCGGTATCGGCTCAGGGAGGAGCACCTCGAATTCATGATTTCCCAAAAGGCGAAATACGCGATCAAGGCCATCGTGGCCCTTGCAGGAGCGGATGCGGAGCAACTGGCAATCAGCGAGATCGCCGAACAAGAGAATATCCCGAAGAAGTTCCTTGAGCAGATTCTCCTCGACTTGAAGCACCATGGCATTGTCACGAGCCGACGCGGAAAGACCGGCGGCTACGCGCTTTTGAAGAAACCCGACCAGATCACACTGGGCGAAATCCTCAGGATCGTGGATGGCCCGGTCGCACCACTGCCCTGCCTGAGCCGCACGGCCTACAGGCGTTGCGAGGATTGCGACAGTGAGGAAAGCTGCCCGGTCCGGGGCGCCTTTTCGAGCGTGGCCGAAGCAACGCGGCGGATTCTCGATAGCACGACCATCGCAGCGAGCCTCGACCGCCCGTTGAAGAACAGAAATCCCGCGATGGCCGGATAAGCAAAAAAGATTGCTCCCAGAACGCGCAACTATGGAGGAGTTACCGCGTTCGTTAAGACGACTAAACCGGTAGAGTATATCCGTTTTCAACGGAGGCAGCTATGACTCGCAACGGTAAGTCGCTTGTTTTCACAGTCGCGCTGGCTGCGATGATCCAGTTCGGCGGATTGGCCTTCGCGTTCGCCGACCAGACGCTGCTCAACGTTTCCTATGACCCGACCCGCGAGCTCTACAAGGCGTTCGACGCCGCCTTTGCGGCGAAATGGAAGAAGGATACGGGCGAGACGATCACGATCCGGACCTCGCACAATGGCTCGGGCGCGCAGGCGCGGTCGGTTATCGACGGCCTGCCGGCGGATGTGGTGACGCTGGCGCTCGAGGCCGATATTGACGCCATTGCGGAAAAGACCGGCAAGATCCCCGCCGACTGGCGCGGGCGGCTTCCGAACAACAGCGCGCCCTACACATCGACGATCGTGTTTCTCGTGCGCAAGGGCAACCCTAGAGGCATCAAAGACTGGGGCGACCTCGTGAAGCAGGGCGTGCAGGTGATCACGCCCAATCCCAAGACTTCGGGCGGCGCGCGTTGGAACTTCCTCGCCGCTTGGGCCTGGGCTCGCAGCCAATATGGCGGCGACGACAAGAAGGCAGAAGCGTTTGTCGGTGAACTTTACAAGCACGTGCCGGTGCTCGACACCGGCGCCCGCGGCGCGACCACGACCTTCGTCCAGCGCGGCATCGGCGATGTCCTGCTTGCGTGGGAAAATGAAGCCTTTCTGGCGCTCGACGAACTCGGGCCGGACAAGTTCGACATTGTCGTGCCATCGGTATCCGTCAAGGCCGAGCCGCCTGTCGCGCTGGTCGACGGCAATGTCGACGCCAGAGGCACGCGCAAGGTGGCCGAGGCCTATCTCAACTATCTCTATTCCGCTGAGGGCCAGCGCATCGCAGCGAAGCACTATTACCGGCCGTACAAGCCCGAGGCGGCCGATCCCGCCGACCTCAAGCGCTTCTCCAAGGTGAAGCTTGTCACCATCGAAGATTTCGGCGGCTGGAAGAAAGCGCAGCCGACCTATTTCGGCGATGGCGGCATCTTCGACCGGATCTACAAGCCGGGGCAGTGACATGACGGCGACCCTCGCGCAAAGAGGGTGGCGGTTCCAGCGGCCGAGCGTCATTCCGGGATTCGGGCTGACGTTCGGCTTCTCGATCGCCTACCTGTCACTGATCGTTCTGATCCCGCTTGCGGGTGTCGTCTGGCGCTCTGCGTCGCTCGGCTGGCCGGAATTCTGGCGCATCGCCAGCGATCCGCGCACGCTCGGCGCACTGAGGATGAGCTTCGGCGGGGCGCTTGCCGCGGCGGCGGTCAACGTCGTTTTCGGCACGCTGGTCGCGTGGGTGCTGGTCCGCTACCGCTTTCCGGGAAAGCGCATCGTCGACGCCATGGTCGACCTGCCCTTCGCGCTGCCGACGGCGGTTGCCGGCATCGCGCTGACCACGCTCTATGCACCGAATGGCTGGATCGGCGGACTCCTCGCGCCACTCGGCGTCAAGGTTTCCTATACGCCGCTCGGCATCGTCGTCGCGATGATCTTCATCGGCCTGCCTTTCATGGTGCGCACGGTGCAGCCGGTCATGGAAGAGATCGACCGCGAGGTGGAGGAAGCCGCCGCGACGCTCGGCGCGAGACGGATCCAGACCGTCCGGCGCGTGATCCTGCCGCCCCTCGCGCCCGCCATCCTCACCGGCTTCGCCCTCGCCTTCGCCCGCGCGGTCGGCGAATACGGCTCGGTGATCTTCATCGCCGGCAACATCCCCTACGTCTCCGAGATCGCGCCGCTCCTCATCGTCATCAGACTGGAGGAATACAATTACCCGGCAGCGACCGCCGTCGCGACGCTGATGCTGGCGCTTTCCTTCGCCATGCTCTTCGTCATCAATCTGATCCAGGCATGGAGTCGCAGGAGGTACGGCTATGGCATCTGATCAACTGATCGCCGCCATGCCCGTGCAACGGGCTCCGCATTCCGCCATAAGCGAGAGACGCGGCACCCGCGTCGCCCTGACGGTGGTTGCTCTTCTCTTCCTCGCGGTCTTCCTTGTGCTGCCGCTCGTCATCGTCTTCCTGCAGGCCTTCGCCAACGGCGCCGGCGCCTATTTCGCAGCGCTTCGGGAGCCGGACGCCCTGGCAGCAATCAGGCTCACGTTCATCGTCGCGACGATCGCCGTGCCGCTCAACCTCCTCTTCGGTATCGCCGCCGCATGGGCGATCGCCAAATTCGAGTTCAAGGGCAAGACCTTTCTCATCACCCTGATCGATCTTCCCTTCTCAGTGTCGCCGGTCATTTCCGGCCTCGTCTATGTGCTTCTCTTCGGATCGGGCAGTGTGCTCGGCCCATGGCTGACCCGCCACGGCATCCAGATCCTGTTCGCCGTTCCGGGGATCGTGCTGGCGACCATCTTCGTCACCTTCCCCTTTGTCGCCCGCGAACTGATCCCCCTGATGCAGGAGCAGGGCACGGCGGACGAGGAGGCGGCTCTGTCGCTCGGTGCTTCCGGTTGGCAGACTTTTCGTCGCGTCACCCTGCCCAACATCAAATGGGGCCTGCTCTACGGGGTGCTCCTGTGCAACGCCCGCGCCATGGGCGAGTTCGGCGCCGTGTCGGTCGTATCCGGCCATATACGCGGGCTCACCAACACCATGCCGCTGCAGGTCGAGATCCTCTACAACGAGTACAATTTCGCCGGCGCCTTTGCGGTGGCTTCCTTGCTGGCGCTGCTCGCCCTGGTGATGCTGATCGTCAAGACCCTGCTGGAATTCCGGTATGGCGACGTCCTTTCCGGTTCGACAGGACATTAGGAGAAAGCCGTGGACCTCTCGATCCGCAATATCCGCAAGGAGTTCGATCGTTTCGCGGCGCTGAACGGCGTCTCGCTCGACATCCGCTCGGGCGAGCTGATCGCCCTTCTCGGGCCGTCCGGCTCCGGCAAGACGACGCTTCTGAGACTGATCGCCGGCCTCGACTATCCGACAGCTGGCCAGATCTTCTTCGGCGGCGTGGATGCCTCGCTGAAGACGGTACAGGAGCGCAATATCGGCTTCGTCTTCCAGAGCTATGCGCTCTTCCGTCATATGACCGTGCTCGACAATATCGGCTTCGGGCTGAGTGTCCGCCGGGGCGCCGGCAAGATGCCCAAGGCGGAGATCGAGCGGCGCTCCCGCGAACTTCTCGACCTCGTCCAGCTTTCCGGTCTCGAACGGCGCTATCCGCACCAGCTTTCGGGCGGGCAGCGGCAGCGCGTGGCGCTCGCCCGCGCCATGGCGATCGAACCCGGCGTACTGCTCCTCGACGAGCCTTTCGGCGCGCTCGACGCCAAGGTGCGGCGCGACCTCAGAAGCTGGCTGCGCGAGATTCACGACGCGACGGGGCACACGACACTGTTCGTCACCCACGACCAGGACGAGGCGCTCGAACTCGCGGACCGTGTCGTGGTCATGAACGGGGGCAGGATCGAGCAGGTCGGCACAGCGGACGAGGTCTATGACGAACCGAACTCGCCCTTCGTCTTCGGCTTCATCGGCGAATCGAGCAGTCTTCCCGTCCATGTCGAGAACGGCCAGCTCTGGTTCGAAGACCGGTCGATCGGCATCTCCGCCGGCGATGCGCAGGATGGCGAGGCGCTCCTTTATTTCCGGCCGCGGGAGGTGGAACTGCTCGACGGCTGCGGCGGCTGCATTGCCGGGACGGTTGTCTCCAGCCGCCGCGTCGCCGGCACGCGCCGCCTCGAACTGGAGGTCGGCGGCCACCGGGAGCGGGTCGAAATCGAGGTGCCGGCCGGCCATCCGGCCGCTGCCCGATCGCGCATCGCCTTCCGCCCGGAGAAGTGGCAAGTGTTTTCGCGGTCGGGAGAGGCAGCGAGGATAGCCGCGCCCGACAGATCTGTTCTTCCCCCCTCTCCTCTGCTGAGGGAAATCGGCGTGGGAATGTCTTGGAGGGGCGGGCGGTTTCATTTCGCGCCGATCGCCGTCGAAGGCAAAGCGAGCGGTTTCATCTGACCTTGAAGGGATTTAGAATTTCCCGCTTATTTTTCCTTCGAGCGAGGGTCGCCCACGGGTCTTAAGCGTGAAGAGAGAGGCGAGTCCTTTCGGCAGGAACAGAAGGACGATGACCATAGCGACGGCGACAAGCATGAAACGACCTTCGCCCAGACCGTTGATATTGGCCAGACCCTCGGAGATGAAGGTAAGGCCGAGGGCGGCAAATATCGAGCCGTAAATGCTTGAAGTGCCGCCGACGAGCACCATGCTCAACACAAGGGAGGCGGTCGAAAAATCAAAGACTTCGGGCGAAGCCACGCGCAGATAGACGACGTAGAAGCCACCCGCGATCCCGGTGAAAAATGCACTCGCCACCAACACTTTCAGGCGCTGCAAGCCGATCGGAATGCCACGGGAAACGCCATAATCCTCATTGTCGCGAAGTGCCTTGAGCGACAAGCCGAAATCCGAACGCACGATGCGGCGAAGGCAGATTGTGGTCAGCACGAGTAGGGCGAAGGCGACATAATAATAACCGAACTTGTAGTCGCGCAGGAAATTGTAGCCCGGCAGCCGCAATGTCGGCACCCGAACCATGCCTTGCGTCCCTCCGGTGAATTGCGACTGGCTGATGACGAGCTGAAGGATGAGTTGGCTGAAGGCGAATGTCACCAGAACCACGTAGACGCCCTGAAGCCGTACGACGGGTAGCGCGATGACGGCCGCTACGGCCGAAGCCGCCACGCCTCCGATGACAATGGCGATCCACGGATCGATGCCGAGGAGCTTGGCCGTCAATCCGGTGGCGTAAACACCGACGCCGAAGAAGGCGACATGTCCGAAGTTGAAAACGCCCGCATAGCCGAGACTGAGATCCCAACTCGCTGCCACCACACCATAGATGTAGGAGATGATGAAGAGGTGCCTCAAATATGTGTCCTGGATGAAGAACGGAACCAGCAGGCCGACGACAACAAGTGCGGCGAGGGCCCATCCTCTCCATTGCGCGGAAATTGGCATCAGCGTGCGACCTTTCCCATGAGGCCTTGCGGGCGGAAGAGAAGCACGATGATGAGAAGCAGGAAGACAATCGATGGCGCCCAATAGATTCCGATGAAGAAGGTGAGCGCCGCTTCCACGATCCCCATCAAATACGCGGCAACGATCGTTCCGCTGAGCGAGCCGAGGCCGCCGAAGATCACGATGATCAATGCCTTGACCAATGGTTCGTCACCGAAATCCGGGGTCAGCAGCCTCACGGAACCGAGGAGAACGCCGGTCAGGCCGGCAAGAACGGCGGACATGGCGAACGTGGTGATGAAGAGCCGCGAGACGTCGATGCCGATAAGACGCGCTGCGTCGGGATTCTGACCGACAGCCCTGATGCCACGTCCAATCCTGCTATGTCGCAGAAACAGCCAGAGTGCGCCGAGCAACAGGGGAGCGACGACGATGATAAGCGTCTCCTGAGCGGAGATCGTGGTACGGAAAAGCTGGACCTTGCCGGCGATAATCGGGGCCAATTGCTTGAGACGCGCGCCCCAGATGAGCTGTATGCCCTTTTCCAGAAAGATCATCGTTGCGAGCGTCGTCATGACGGTGATCAAAAGGATGTCGCGATCATCGTAGAAAGGACGTACGACGATCCTCTCGATCAATATCCCCGCACCGATGAGGGCCGCAATCGAAACGGCTATTCCGGCGGCCAGCCCCAGACCGAGCCCGGCAGAGTTCGAAATCGTCCAGGCGACATAGGCGCCGAGCGTCATCAGAGCGCCGTGGGCGAAGTTGAAGATGCCGAGCGTCGTCCAGATCATCGACAGGCCGCTTGCCATCAGCGCGTAGACCGAGCCGAGGACGAGGCCGCTGACGATAATGGCGCTGATTGTGTCCGCGGTCATGACGCCTCCGATCCGAAATACATGTTCATGATTTCCTGGTGGTCCACCTCACCGCCGCGGCTGATCTCGCGGCTGATCTCGCCATGATCCACGAGATACATCCGGTCGACGAGCGACAGGATGAACGCAATGTCCTGCTCAACGAGAAGCAGAGGGATGCCATGTGAGGAAATGCCGGCGATCGCGTCGGCCAGCTCATCCTTCAGCTTCGGCGACAGGCCGAGGGTCGGCTCATCCAGCATCAGCATTCTGGGCGCGCACATCAGCCCCACGCCGATCGACAGCATCTGCCGTTCACCCCCAGAGAGCGTCTTGCATTGCTGGGCACGCCTTTCCGCGAGGCGGGGGAACAGCGTCAGCACATAATCGAGGTTCTGCTTCAGGTCCGACCGCGCGCGGGATGTGAAAGCCGCTAGTTCCAGGGTTTCCAGCACCTGCATGTCCGGGAAAAGCCGGTTCGCCTGCGGTACATGAATGAGGCCGCGCTCGACGATCTTCTGCGGCGCCAATCCGGAGATCGGTTCGCCCATGAAGCGAACTTCACCCGCCCTGGGCCTGATCACGCGCGATATCGTATTGAGAAGTGTCGTCTTACCATGCCCATTAGGGCCGAAAAGGCCGACGCGCTCCGATGCTCCCACATGCATTTGGATGCCGAGAAGGACGTCGGACGCGTCGTATCCAGCGCGCAAGCCGCTGATTTCCAAGGCGTTCGTCGGTTTTGTCACAGCCCCGCCTCCCGCTTGCCGAGATAAGCCTCCACGACCTGCGGATTACGCACCACCTCCGCTGGCCGGCCTGAAGCGATGACGGCGCCCTGGTTGAGCACGGTCAGATGCTGCGACACCTTCAGGAGCAGCGGCAGCACGTGTTCGATGAGGACGACGGTGATCCCGCGTTTCCGGACCGTGTCGATCAGATCGGCGAGGCCGGCCGTCTCCGGCTTGGTCAAGCCTGCCGCAGGCTCGTCCAGCAGAAGCACTTTGGGTCTGCCCGCTATGGCGGATGCGATCATCAACTGCTTGCGCTCGAAGACAGATAGATCAGAAGCAGCCATTCCCCGACGATTTCGAGGCAGATCAACATCGTCAAGTGCGCGGTCCGCCGCTTCATGTGCGGCAAGGGGCTTCATCTGGGCGCAATAGACAGCGCTTGCGTAGACATTTTCTCGCGCATTCAGCGTTGCGAACTCCGCATCCTTCTGGAACGTCCTCAACACGCCGGCGCGGCTTATCCGATGCGGCGGCAGATGATGGATCGGCTGTCCTCCAAGCAAGACCTCCCCGGAACTCGGGGGGAAGGGGATTCCCGTGATGATGTTGAAGAGCGTGCTCTTGCCGCTGCCATTTGGCCCGGCAATACCGAACACCTCGCCGGCGCGAATGGAAAACGATACGTTGTCGACCGCCACGAGCGCACCGAAACGCCGGGTCAGGTTGCGTACCTCGAGGATCGGCGCGCTCTCGCTTGGCTGAGCCATTGCAATCATTTCACAGTTCGCGTGAAAGATATCGGCCGCCACATCGGGTAGCCGATAATCGAAGGCTATTTCTTCATCCAGGGCGGCATGCGGAAATCACCCTCGGCATATTGCTGCGGATAGAACAGGATCCGCTTCCCATCCCAGATCTGGAAGAACTGAATGGGGATGCCGTCCTTGCCCTGGACGGCAAGATGAGTCTTCGGATCGAAGGAGAGCATGCCGCTCGCCGTCTGCTTGTGCGTTTCGCCGATCACCTTGCCGATTTCGAGACGCTTGGTCGGGTCGCCGACCTTTTTCAGCGCATCGGCGTAGAGCATGACTTCCTCGTAGAGCGCCGGCCCGTAAGTGCCGGGTTCGTTGCCGTATTTGTCTTTGTATTTCTTGATGATTTCAGCGGCGCGCGGGTTCTTCGGTGTATTCAGCACGCCACCCAGCGAGTCGTAGACGATGCCGGTTGCCTGCTTGCCTGTCAGTTTGAGGAACTCCGGCACTGACGGTGCGTATTGAATGAAGACGAGGCTGTCCGTGGGCTGTTCGAGGAACTGGGTGAGGAACTTCGCCGCATTTCCGGGCTGGTAATCGGTATTGATGATAAGGGCTGGATTATCCCGGCGGACGCGCGCCAGGAATGCGCGCCAGTCGTCGATTTCGCCGAAGGGCAGGAGGTCTGAAGACGTTACCGTCCACCCTGCCGCCTCGAAGTTCTTCTTCAAGCCGTTCATGATCGTCTTGGAATAGGGGTTGTCGGAAGAGATCAGGGCGACCTTGTTGTTGGGAAGCTTGAGCTTACTGCCGCTCTCCAGTTCCTTGAGGACCGGCAGCATGGCCGTCTCGTAGGCGTCATAGGAAGGAGTGAGCGACCAGACCGTCGGAAACTGGTCCGGATGCGGTGCGATGATGTCCTTCGTCTGCGCAGAATTGGCGGCAATCAGGTAGGGCATGTCCTGTTCGGACATCATTTGAATTTCGAAATTACTGCCGCTCGCATAGCCCGTGAACATGGCATTGAGGTCGCGATCTCCGGCAAGACGCTCGAACGCGCTCGTCACCGCGTCGGCCGACTGGTTCTGGGTGTCGCCCACTTCCACTTCGAGCTTATAGCCGGCAATCCCGCCGGCGGCGTTGATTTCATCCACCGCCAGCTTGGCGCCGTTGACCATTTCGTTTCCATCCGCCGCCGATCCTCCTGTCAAGGGAGCGAGGACACCGATCTTGGCGATCTTGTCGGCGGCATTTGCTGAGAACGAGGCAACCGTCAGGGCCGCAGCGAGCCCCAGGGACAAACTGAAAAGTCTCATCGTGATTCCCCTGTCTTTGTTATCTGGATTATCTGACGCCGCACCAATCGATGATCGCGGCGGCAATCGTTTTCGACGTGTCGTGGAGGGAACTGATCTCCACATATTCATCCGTGCCATGCGCGCCGTCCCCGCCGGGCCCAAAGATAAGCGGCGCGACGCCCGCTCCCGCATAATGGGCGGCATCGGTGACGGCGTTGAAGCCCTTTATGCTCGATTTTCTGCCGAGTTCTCCGTGGCGCTTGATAAGCGAAACAGCCAATGGATGATCCGCCGGCGTGTCCATGGGCGGGAAGTAGAGATCGCCGAGTGCCCATTTGACAGCGATTGGATGCTCGCGCAGCCAGCGGTCCTGCTGGCAGAAATGATGGACGAAGGATTCGAATTCCTTGCGGACTTCTCCAGCGTCTTCATTCGGCAGGAATTTGAAATCGAGGTCAATGACGGCCACATCCGGGATGATAGCGGGATTACCCATGATCATCGGCAGGCCGTCATCGCCGAGACCGGCTCCGGCGCGAACCACGCCCGGATTGATTGTGTTCAGGCCCGCTGGAACGAGCGGATGGCTGGTCGTTCGACAGCGGATGCTTTCGTAATTGCGCAACGCCATAAGGAACCGGGTCGCCAGTTCGACCGCATTGACGCCGGAGATCGGACGGTCCGGCGCGTCGTGCTGCGGCCAGATCTCGTTGAAACGCCAGCCGGCATGTGCCTGCCGCCCTCTGATCGTGATGCGGACCCAATAAAGGCCCCCTTCGGACGCCACGACATTGCCGTCTGTCGCCTCGGCGATGATAGCCGCTTTCGCAAGTTTCCCTTTCGCCACCGCATCCATGGCGCCGAAGCCGCCCGCTTCTTCGTCGACCACAGTATGGATCGAAAGCCGGCCCTGCAGCTTGATGCCCGCCTTGCGAATAGCGCGGGCAGCGGCGACGCAGGCGGCTACGCCGCCCTTCATGTCGAAGGAGCCGCGCCCATACAGGCGCCCCTCCCTGATCTCGCCGCCAAACGGCTCGACCGTCCAGTCCGCCTTCTGACCAATGGGAACGACATCGACATGACCGCACAGGATAAGGCTTCTTGCCTCGTCTCCCGCCAGATCCGAAACAAGATTGGGACGGCCCGGAAAGACCTCCCAACGTTCCGTGGCAAATCCTATCGCTTCCGTCTCGCTCTGGAGACGATCCTGCACCGCAGGCTCGTTGTTCTGCGCGGGATCCTGGACGAATTTAGGGTTTACGGACGGGATGCGTACAATCGCCTGCGTCAGTTCCGTCACATAGTCGCGCTCCTTGTCGAGCAACTCCCATGCGGCTTTTACCGCCTCTTCCGCTTCTGCCATGACTTTCCCCTTTCCGTTCTTCGTACCAGCGAGATTACCGGTTCATCCGCGTAGCTCAGCCAGAAGCGCGGCCGTGTTGATTTGCCGGCAGTAGCCTTTGATGGCGCGCAGCGAATTGTCGTGACGTTCCTGGCTGTAGGTTGCGGAGGCATCGGGAACGAGCGTGACGAGATAGCCGAGGTCGCACGCGTCGCGGACGGCCGATTCCACGCATTGATCGGTCAACAGCCCGCAAAGAACCAGTTGGCTGACGCCAAGGTTGCGCAGGATGTAGTCGATATGGGTTGAGACGAAGACGCTCGATGACGATTTCGCCAGCACGATCTCGTCATCGCCCGGCGTCAGTTCGTCGATAACCTTGCCGTCCCACGATCCCTTCGGCACGTTGAACCCGGTGATCTTATAGTCGAGGCTCCGGTCGCGGCCATCCTTCGTCAGGCTTTCGATCGTCGTATAGAGGACCTCTATTCCTGCGGTCCGAAAGCCGTCCTGAAGCCTCTTCATGTTGGGGATGGCGATCTTGGCGAGCCGGTCGAAATAGTAGGCATATCCGGCTTCGATTTCGGCGTCCGTCATCTCCCGGAATTCGCCGCCTTTGCGATGGGCCGAGAAGTTCTGGACATCGATAAAAAGAAGAGCCGACCGGGCCGGATCGAGTGGCACCTCCCGCGTCAGTTGGCCTGTCATTGCTCGCTCCCGCCCTTTGAAACCGCCTCCGAAACGGCGGCGGCGAGAAGAGCGCCCCATTCCGCCTGCCCCACGGGCGTGTCGATCAAATTGTTTCTGATCTCGATGAGAACATGCTCGATCCCGCGACGCTCGCCGTGGATGGGGATTGTGTAGTCGGAGGTATCCGATCCCCGATAAGGCTCGTTGAATGCCGCCACGACAGCCGGCCGCATGCGTTCGACGATCGGCATGAGCCGCCTGGCAAGACGGTCGTCGCGATTGAAAAGAAAACCGATTTCCCACGGACGAGCGATGCCGGACGCCTTCAGGCTCGGCGTGAAACTGTGGATCGAAACCACGACCGCCTTCCGCTCGACGTTGGGGCGGTCGAGGAACCACTCCACCTGGCGATGGAAAGGAACATGAATTTCCTCGTACCGATCGCGCTTTTGACCATGGGTCAGATCCATGTTGCCCGGAATCGGCACTGTGTCGCTTACTTCCGGGAAACAATCCGCCGCCTGAAAGTGTCGGTTACAATCCACGACCAGGCGGCTGTAGGGCTGAAGGACGAGCGGCGCGTCCATTGCTTCGGCCATCACCCGCGCAACGCCCGCCGCACCGATGTCCAGCGCGATATGACGGCTGAAGATTTCCGCCGCGAGTCCGAGTTTGTTCAAAGAGACAGGAACAGTCGTCCCGGCATGCTCGCAAACGAGGAGAACCGGACTCCGCCCCTCGCCATTGACCACCTCGAACGGAGGGCGGTCGGTCGATGACAATACCCCCGGCAGATCGTCGGAATCGATCGTGTCCCCACGCGACATAATGGCGGCCAATGCTCCTGAAAGAGGCCAAACCAACCCTTCGGCACCGAGCATCTCGGTACGCTCCACGTTTGTATGACAATCTCGCTTTCTTCGAAATGGGAACGAAAAAAATCAATCAAAGTCAACAATATTTTTCGTGTTGATTTAATTTTTTCACGATGGGATAGTCTCGCCAATAGGGGTGGCGATATCGACGCGTATGCGGAAAGAGAATTCGACAGACAATCTGAGGGTGCGGATTTCGCAGGTCATGGAACAATTGACGGCGAGCGAATTGAAGGTGGCGAGCATCCTCCTGTCCGATTATCCCTATGGGGGACTGGTCACGATACAGGAATTGGCCAAAAAGAGCCGGGTCAGCGCTCCCTCGATCACGCGCTTCATCTCGAAACTGGGATGCTCCGGCTATCAGGATTTCCAGCGGCAATTGATCGGCGAACTGAAACAGCGCGAGCTTTCGCCGATCGAACTGAAGCTTACCGAGGCTCCAAGCACCGGGTCTCACTTCCTGACCGACTACACCAGCCGCCTTGTCGGCCAGATGACATACATGGCGGAGAACATTCCGCCGCAGCAATTCGAAAAAGTCTGCGAACTGATTTCCGATCCATCGCGCGACATCTACATCCTCGGAGGCCGCGTCACCGACAGTATCGCGCTTCTCCTATCGATCCATTTGCGCCAGATCCGCAGCCGCATCTACCACATGCCTTCAAATCCGGAGCTTTGGCCGGAATATGTGCTGCGGATGCGCAAACAGGATGTAATCATCCTGTTCGACCTGCGGCGCTACCAGAAGAATTTGGCCAGTCTGGCTCATATCATTTCAGAGCGGCGCCAATCGACGATCGTCTCCATCACGGACAAGTGGATGTCGCCGGTCGCCGACCACGCGGCTCACGTTTTTGCCGTGCCGATCGAACTTGAAACCGCCTGGGACACCCAGGTCTGTCTTGTCACGCTGGTCGAGGCAATCATCGTGCGTGTCTCGGAATCCAACTGGGCGGCCACGCGGAAGCGTATCGAGGACTGGGACGCCATTCGTTTCCGCCTGTCCGGCGACAGCAAGGAAGAGACTTCCGATGATGACTGAAAACGTTGTCTATGCCTGCACCAGCGATCTGGCTGGCAAGACGCGCGGCAAGGGATTTCCTGCCGTCGACATGGAGAAACGCCTGAGACGCGGGGTTGGCTGGGCGCCTACCAATGTACAGATCACCTGTTTCGATGCCATAGCCCAAAGCCCGTTCGGCTCGCTCGGCGACATGGTTCTCATCCCCGATCCGGAAACGCGCGTGACATTGCGCGACGAGGCGCTTGGAATGGCAGAGGACTTTGTTCTCGGAGACATTCGCCACACCGACGGCAGGACATGGGACTGCTGCACGCGGTCGATCCTCAAGAACGCGCTTCAACGCCTCAAGGATGTTTCTGGCCTTTCCCTCATCAGCGCTTTCGAACATGAGTTTCAGTTCAAGAACGGCCACGCTCGTCCCGGCACCGCCTACACGCTTTCTGCTTTCCGCGAAAAGCGCAGATTTGCAGAGGCGCTGATCGCCGCCTTGCGTTCCGCCGGCATAGAGCCGGACACGGTGATGAAAGAATATGGCGCGGATCAGTTCGAGATCACCAACGATCCGCGTTCCGGGGTGACCTCTGCCGACGAGGCGGTGATTCTGCGCGAGGTGGTGCGCTCGGTTGCTTACGCCTGCGGAGAAGATGTGACCTTCACGCCGCTTCGTAATCCCGCGGGTGTCGGAAACGGCGTCCACATCCATATGAGCTTCGTCGATGGCGCGGGCAAACCCGCCACATACGACCCACAGGGACGGTATAATCTTTCCAAGGTCGCGGGGAGCTTCATCGCCGGCATTCTGAAATACCTCGATTCGTTCCTCGCGCTCACTGCTCCCAGCGTCATCTCCTACGCCCGGCTTACACCGCATCGCTGGAGCGCCGCCTTCAACAATCTCGGGATGCAGGACCGCGAAGCGTCCGTCCGAATTTGCCCGCTCCTGGCAATGAGCGACGTCGATCGCGCAAGGCAGTTCAATTTCGAATTCCGCGCAAGCGACGCAAGCGCGAGCCCCCACCTGCAGCTTGCCGCCGTCGTCCATGCGGGAGTATCGGGCATCGAGGAAGGCTTGTCCTGTCCGGAAGCGACGGAAGAGGACCTTTCGCTTCTTCCGGCAGAAAAGCTCGCCGCGCGGGGACTTTACCGATTACCGCAGACGCTGCCGGAAGCGCTGCATCGCTTTTGCACGAACGACATCGTGAAAGGCTGGTTTTCCCCCGCCTTCGCCGAGGTCTACCGGATGCACAAGGAGGGTGAGATGGCTTTCCTGAAAGACAAAAATCAGATGGATATCTGCGCTTCTTACGAGGCTGTCTACTAGGCCGCGCGCGGGGCAAATGTTCACTGCATTCCCCGGCTTCGAAACACGACACATCTTCCTTCAACAGCAATTGTCAGAGGTGTCCTATGAGCCGCTCCATAACGATCGACAAAAGCATCATCGATGAAGCGACGAAGTGGCGTCGATACCTCCATGCTCATCCCGAAACCGCGTTCGAGGAGAATGCGACCGCGGATTTCGTCGCTGCAAAGCTGGAAGAATTCGGCGTGGAGGTCCATCGCGGGCTGGGTGAAACCGGTGTGGTCGGCACCCTCAAGCGTGGTACGAGCCCGGTCGCCATCGGCCTGCGCGCGGATATGGATGCCCTTTTCATCCACGAGGAGAACACGTTCGAATACCGTTCCAAGGTGGATGGCAAGATGCACGCATGCGGGCATGACGGACATACCGCAATGCTGCTTGGCGCGGCGCGCTATCTTGCCCGCAACGGCAATTTCGACGGTACCGTGCGCTTCATCTTCCAGCCCGCGGAAGAAACCGGCGATGAGCGGTGTGGTGGCAATGCCATGGTGAAAGACGGCCTTTTCGACAAGTTTCCCGTCGAGGCAGTCTTTGGATTGCACAACCTGCCCTATGCGCCGGCCAGCAGTTTCATGGTGCGCCCAGGCCCGATGCTGGCGTCGATCGATACTTTTGAATTCCGCATCACCAGCCGGCTTTCGCATCCGGCTTCGCAGTTCAACGTTCCGGATCCGCTGCTCATCGCCTCGCGGATCGTGCAGGAGATGCACGTCTTCAAGGCGCGCTATCTCAGTCCGGCTGAACCCGTCGTCCTTTCGATTACCCAATTTCAAAGCGGCAATCCGAAGGACCGCCAAAGCGTACACGTGACCCCGGAGAAAGCCGTCGTCCGTGGAACGCTTTATACGCTGAACGATGCGGTCCGCGACGCCTTCGAAGCGGGATTGGGAAAGATCGTGCAGCACGCGGCCGAGGGTGCCGGCGCCGGCTACGAGTTCCTGTTTGAACGCGGCTATCCCGTTCTGCGCAACGCGGACAAGGAGACGTTATTCGCTGGCGCTGTCGCCAGGGAAATCGTCGGCGCCGAAAATGTGGAAACCAATATGCAACCGATGATGGGCGCGGAGGATTTCGCATTCATGCTCAAGAGCATCCCGGGGTCCTATCTGTTTTTGGGCTCAGGCCGTACGGGCGAAGCAACGCCGCGCCAGCTCCACAATCCATATTATGATTTCAACGATGAGATCATCCCAACCGGAATCCGCTACTGGGTTGCGTTGGCGGAACGGTATCTGCAGGAAGCAGGCAGCAAACCATCATCTGGCTGACTGTCCGGACAGCCGTCGGAACCAGCTTCACGATGCGCAGATCAAATTTTCTCCTGCGCGATGCGGCTCGCATCGCGTGGAGTGCATCGTGAATAGCGCGAAATTCAGCGCACGTGCCCAGACTATTCGACGGCGCGTTGTTCCACGGCGTCGCGCTCCGTTTGGGCAAATTGTCGATTGCCTTCCTTCAATGCGATATGTTTCTCCCCCATCTGCCTTTTCCGGTTCAACATGCTCTCGGTCGATGCTCCAGGGGTCCATTACGGGAATCGGCCTATCCGGCCAATTCCGGTTCCCGCTGTTCTGTCTCGCGTTGCAACTCGGCACATCGCGCTGGTCGCGTTCCAGGAAGAAGTTGAGGAAGGTCCGGATGACCGCAATCGCGGCGAGTTGGCCGATATCGTTCCAACTCGGCGCAACGGATGTCTCGATGATATCGGCCGCAAGTTGGAAGGTCAGCCCGGCGATCAGCCAGCGGGCATATTGCATCCAGACCACACGAGCGGCGTGATGGTCGCCGGAATGCGCGATCGCGACGCGGATAGCATTGATGAAGGCCGCAAGCGTTCCTCCGGCGATCATGAGAAGCGCAAGCAGATCGACTACGGGGACAACGAACTCCGTCAATTCGATCAGCCATTGCCGGACCATCGTCGTGCCCCGAACCTATTTGCTCCGAACGATGCAACGGAAGCCGAGATGCGAGATCGACGTATCCACCGGTTGCGCCATGCGTGCGGCCGGCCGATACCGGCGGCAATAATTCGGCGCGCAAAGATGCGAGCCGCCCTTTGTCACCTTGCGCGGAATCCGTGTACCCGGCTGCCGAGGATCGTAACTTTCCTCGCGTGATGCGCCGCGCGGGTTGGCCGCCGTGCAGCAGGGGCTGTCGATGCTGCCGTGCTCCTGGTACCAGTCCGCCGTCCATTGCCAGACATTGCCGGCCATGTCGAAAAGGCCATAGCCGTTCGCCGGGAAGGAGCCCACCGGGGCCGTATATTCGAAGCCGTCCTCGACCGTGTTGCGGTAGGGGAACTCTCCCTGCCAGATATTTGCCATGTGCCTGCCGCGGGGTGTGAGTTCTTCACCCCAGACATATTCCGCGCCGTCCAGGCCGCCGCGTGCAGCGAATTCCCATTCGGCTTCGGTCGGCAATTCCTTGCCCGCCCATCGCGCATAGGCCTCGGCATCCTCATAGGCGACGTGAACGACCGGGTGGTCCATCACCTTCTTGATCGAGCTTGCCGGCCCCCGCGGGTGCCGCCAGTTCGCGCCACGCACGTAAACCCACCAATTGTAGTGGTTGCGCATGTCCACCGGACCAGGGGGCTTCTTGAACATCGTGGACGATGGCGCGAGCATGTCCGGCAGCGCGCCGGGATAGTCGGCGGGATCGGCGGGTTTCTCGGCCAGCGTGACATAGCCGGTCTCGGCGACGAAGCGCTCGAACGCGCGGTTGGTCACGGTATGAACGTCCATCCAGAAGCCGTCGACGCGCACACGGTGCGCCGGCGCCTCTTCCGGATAATGGCGATCCGAACCCATCAGGAACGTGCCGCCGGGAATCCATGCCATTTGATTGAGGTCAAGCGCGCCCTTCGGGTGATCAACCCCGCCGATATCCCTGGCTTTCCTTTCCACGCAGCAATCGTCATTCATTTCAGTTCCCTTATTTGCCGCCGATATCGATAATCCAGGCACGTAGACCTCGGTGGTCGGCCACGCTTTCCGTCCTGGCGGTCAAGGCGCCTTGATGGCAAGAACATATCCCACTGCCGGGATTCGCGAATATCGAGATTGATCGTGCCCTTGAATCCCCGTGGCATTTCACGCCTCCTGTCGGATTTCCTTGAAATTGCGAGGCGTGGTTGGGAGGAATGGCGGCGGGATCGCTCCCGCCGCCCAGCCCGCGCGGTCAATGCATGCCGCCGCCCGCGACCTCCTGCATCTTCTCGATCGCATCGTCGATGGTGAAGCTGTTGGGCTTCTGGACCGGCGGGAAGTCCTTGAAGGTCTCGGCCCACTTGCTGACGATGATGTTTGCCGTCAACACGATGTAGTCACGGCGCAAGAACCATTCCCAGTAGGTGTTCGATGTCGTGTCGGCGAACTCGTACGGGTCGGTGCGCAAATTGTAGAGCTTCGGCAGCCGCAGCCGGACGAACGGTTCGGCCCAGACACCGAGCGTGCCCTTGAGGCGCTGCTCCATGAACGTGACCTTCCAATTGTCGAAGCGGACGCCCAGGATATCGCCGTCGTCGCTGATATAGACGAAGAGTTGGCGCGGGCTCTCCTTATCCTTGCCTGTGAGATAAGGCAGAAGGCTGTAGCCATCGATGTGGTTCTTGTAGGTGCGGCCGATGGCCTTGTAGCCGGTCTTGAGTTTCTCCACCACGTCGGGAGCGCCCGCCATCTCGAGGAAAGTCGGCAGCCAATCGTGGTGCTGCACGATGCCGTTGGCGATCGAGCCGGCTTTGATCTTGGCAGGCCAGCGGACGAGCATCGGTATGCGGAAAGCGCCCTCCCAGTTCGTGTTCTTCTCCGAGCGGAACGGCGTCATGCCGCCATCCGGCCATGTGTTGCGATGTGGGCCGTTATCCGTCGAATACTGCACGAAAGTATTATCCGCGATGCCAAGTTCGTCGAGGAAGTCGAGCATCTGACCGACATTCCTGTCGTGGTCGATCATGGTGTCGTGATAGGGCGACTGCCAGCGGCCGGCCTGACGGAGACTTTCTTTCTTGGTGTGGGTATAGAGGTGCATGTGGGTGGTGTTGAGCCACAGAAACCAGGGTTTGCCGTCGGCTTCGGCGCGCTTGATGAAATCCTTGGCCGCCGCGACGAATTCCTCGTCGCAGGTCTCCATGCGCTTCGCGTTCAGCGGGCCGGTGTCCTCGATCTTCTGCTTGCCGACTTTGCCCCAGCGCTCCTGGACAGTCGGGTCGTCCTTGTCGGTCGCCCAGGAATGGATGACACCGCGCGGGCCGAACCTCTCGCGGAAATGCGGGAAGTCCTTCTCCGGCGGGTAGTCGTACATCTCCGGCTCCTCCTCGGCGTTGAGGTGATAGAGGTTGCCGAAGAACTCGTCGAAGCCATGGTTGGTCGGCAGCATGTGGTTGAGGTCGCCGAGATGGTTCTTGCCGAATTGTCCGGTGGCGTAACCCTGTTCCTTCAGCAGCGCCGCGATGGTGACGATCTTCTCGTTCATGCCGATGGGCGCCGCAGGCGCGCCGACCTTGCTGAGACCGGTGCGCAGCACGCTCTGCCCCGTGATGAAGGAGGATCGCCCGGCAGTGCAGGACTGTTCGCCGTAGCTGTCGGTGAACATCATGCCTTCCTTGGCGAGCCGATCGATATTCGGCGTTTGGTAGCCCATGAGACCGTGTGAGTAGCAACTCAGGTTCGAGATGCCGATATCGTCGCCCCAGATGACGAGGATGTTCGGTTTACTGGATTTTCCATTCTTCGATGAATTCGCCATTCCATTTCTCCCTTCTGCGTTTGCTGTCATCCGAAGTGCAATGAGTTCTCCGCTCTCAGCCGAACGAGCACCGAGACTTCACCGGATTTCCTGGGAGACATGGTGATCGGGCTCCTAGAACTTGCCTGAAATGCTGAGATAGACGCCGTTGCCGCCCTTGATCCGGTTCTTCTGCCCGAATTCCGGCGCCCAGCTCAGCGCGATGTTTACGGGGTTCTTTTCCGTACCGGCGGTGTATTTCAGGATGGGGCCGGCAGCGAAGGACCGGCCGCGGAAGCCGCCGAACCGATCGGCGAGGGGGCCCTTGTCGTCCTCGATTTGGTAAAGCATCGCTCCGAGCACGCCGATAGCGAACTTTTTGCTGAGATATTGCATGAGGGAGACGTCGACATGGGCCAGCGCACCGCTTGTATAGTCGGTGTCCGGGTTCCTGGTGTTGAAATCGATGCCGGCGACGACCGAGAGATCGAGGCCGCGCTTCATATCGAAATAGGTGTAGGAAAGCGTCGGCGTGAACGTCCAGTAGTTCATGCCGGGATTGTCGAGCGCACCGTTCCGGTAGGCCCCCGTCGGCGCCCATACGCGAAGACTGGCCGACAGGAAGTTGTTGCCCGAGCGCCAGCCGATCGTGGGAGCGAACATGATGTCGCCGAGTGCGACCTGGTCTTCCGTGACTTCCCGCGTGCCGAACTGCGCGCGGCCACGCACGTAGTCGACCGGAATCGAAACACTGAACGACAAGGACGTATTCGGCGCGATGTCGACATCCGGCACCCATAGTCCCGTGAATGTCGTCCCCACGATCACCGCGCTTAGACCGGCACGGATCTGACCTGCGACAGGGATTTGCAGATTCCGGCTCGACGTGGCGCTGTAGTAAACCTCCATGCTGTTCCAATAGAGCCCCGGCGGCGGCATCAGCGCGGCGAGCGGCATCACATAGGTGCCGGGAAAGTAATGACCCAGGGCCCCTTCCGTGGCGCGCGCTGCGCCAGGAATACCGGCCATCGCTAAAGACAGGACGACTGCGAACCCGATACGTTTCATCACGGTCCTTCTGTCCCTCACCAGCATGGATACCGTCTGGACGACATCATTCATGAACGGCGGGACCGCGATCCTGAAGTACGTAACGGTAACAAGCACGCGGTATGCGCCGGCGGCCGGATGGCAAACATCCACGGGTCATCCAGTGGCTTCGAGGAAAACCAGCGACCAGAAACAAGCACATCCCGTGGCCGCTTTGCCTAGGGAAGAACACGTCGCCATTGCTGGCTGATACCCCATCCCGTTCCGGGAACGGATTCCGGCTTGGCTCGCCTTGCGACTGGATCAGTTCCGCGGGAACAGGCGGGCGTAACGTAACCGTTACGTACTTCTTCGGGGCTTGTTCTCTGCAATTCTGTCCGCAAACCGGAGGAAGGTGACGATGCGAAGCAAATGCAATCTCCGCCTGGGCGCCATGATCCTGTTAGTGGCCTGGGGCGCTCCGCAAGCCGGCGCGGCCTCGATGCAACTCATAGAGGGAGCTTGGGTCATGGGCGGCGCAGACTGCGCCGAAATCTTCGCGAAATCGGGCAAGGGCGTTCGCTTCAAGAATCCGAATTCCCTGACGAACACCGGCATCATTGTCGCGGGAAACAGGATCATGGGGCCGAACGCGACCTGCACGGCCAAACGCGTCCGCAAGGAGGGCAACCACCTCTCCGCCCTGCTTACTTGCTCGAACGCGGTCATCTTCGGGACGGTTTCGGTCGCCTTCAAGCTGATCGATCATGAGCATTTCGTCCGGTTCGACCCCACTTTTCCGGATTTCTCCTTCTCCTACCGCAAATGCGCCTTTTGACGTCGGCAAGCGCCATGAATCGGACCGGACCGGGAAAATCTCGACATCCAACCAGCGTCAACCGCCGGCTCGTCCTGACCGGAATACTGGCAGCGGGAGCCGGCATCCCCGCACCGTCCTGGGCGGATTCCGCGCCCGATCCTTTGCCCTCGTGGAACGACGGAGCGGTAAAGAAATCTATCGTCGACTTCGTCAGCCATGTGACGACCGCTGGCAATACGGACTTCATCCCTCCAGAGGAGCGCATCGCAACCTTCGACAATGACGGCACGCTATGGACTGAACAGCCCTTCTATTTCCAAGTTGCCTTTGCATTCGACCAGATCAAAAAGCTGGCGCCCTCACATCCGGAATGGAGACAGAAGCAGCCGTTCAAGGCGCTTCTGGAGAAGGACATGAAAGGCCTCGTGGCCTCCGGCGAAAAAGGCCTTCTCAAGATCATTGCGGTTACGCATGCCGGAATGACGACCGACGTATTTCGCGATGCGGTGCTCGACTGGACGGAAACGGCCCGGCATCCACGCTTCGGCAAGAGATACATCGAACTCGTATACCAACCAATGCTGGAGCTCCTCGCCTATCTCCGTTCGAATGGCTTCAAGACTTTCATCGTTTCAGGCGGCGGCATCGATTTCATGCGTCCCTGGACGGAGAAGGTCTATGGCATTCCGCCCGAGCAGGTTGTCGGTTCCTCGGGGGTCATGAAATTCGAATTCAATTCTGGCGGCACGCCTGTTCTCAGGAAGAAGGCGCAGGTCGAGTTTGTCGATGACGGGCCGGGAAAGCCGGCAGGCATCAACCGCTTCATCGGGCGGCGGCCCGTCTTCTCATTCGGCAATTCCGATGGCGACCAGCAGATGCTCGAATGGACGGCTGCGGGCGACAAGGCGCGTTTTGCAGGGTTGATCCATCACACCGATGCGAAGCGGGAATATGCCTACGACCGGAAATCTCCGATCGGCAAGCTAGACAAGGCTTGGGACGAAGCCGAGAAACGCGGCTGGACCGTCGTCGACATGAGGCGAGACTGGAAGATCGTCTATCCGTTCGAAAAATGACATCTCGTTAACGCGGCCTAAATCGACGCCAGCTCTTATCCCTTTATTGAGCATGATCCTGAACCGCTCTAACTCTTCAAGTCGACGGAAAAATCGAGGCGCACAAGGTCGCCGCGGAAGAAAAGATGGCCGAAATAGACGATCGTGCCGGCGCCGTTACGAATGACGCGGCGCAACTCGGCGATCGGCGCGGCTTCGTGAATGCCGAGATTGCGCGCGAGATCGAGATCCGCTTCCCCGATCGTTAGCGTTTGTCGTATGTGTCCGAGATCGGCGTGCCTGGCCGCCAGGCGCTCCAGGACCGGTCGCTTTTCGGCCGTGTGTGTGTCGAGGCCCGCATAGATCGCGCTATCGATCAGAATTTCAGTCATTGCGACCGGAAGAGGAAAGTTGGAATGGTGGTGCAGATGCACGACGCGATGATAACTGCCGCTCGGCCTTCCTTCCTCCGGCATGACCGGCAGCGGTTTATTCCACGGACCGCTGTCAAGTTCGGTCACTGTAATCGACGAGGAATGTGTTTCGAGTTCCGCGACGTTATCGAGCGCGAGGGTGAACCAGCGGCGGTCGAGAGGGCGGGCAGTGACTGAACTCCCGCGCCTGTCGCGATGGCGTGCGATCAATCCCTCGTCCGCGAGAAGGTCGAGGGCGTGCCTGACAGTGACGCGGCCAACCTTGAATTCCTCGACGAGTGCATCAAGGGCAGGCAAACGATCCCCGGGCTGCCATTCGCCGGTCGATATACGCCGCCTCAGGACCGACGCGACCCGCCGGTAGGTCGAGATACCCAGCCGCTGCCTGCGCTCCAGCGCCCCCATCCGGCCGGGTCTTCGCGAAGTTTTGGAAGCATCCTTCAAAATATTTCCCTCCGCACAGGCGCCATTTGAGCTTATCTATCGACACCCGGACTGTCCAAAGACTGGCTCATGGATGGTATCGCCGAGCCCCTCCTGCCCGCCAAGCCACAATTTGCCGTTCTCCCTTTTGGCGTCTGATGGAGAGCGCGTCGCAAAGTGGCATCGGTCAATAGCATCGCCACGGGAATACGCACCGGATTACTTCACGGCCCCGGCGATGCGGCCGGGAGATATCCTGCTCTGGATCGGCAGGAAAAGGAGGAAAACCGGAAGTGTGGTAACGACGGATGCCGCCATGACGGCGCCCCAGTCGACATTGTCCTCACCGAAGAATTGGTAGAGGCCGAGCGGCAGGGTCTTCAGGTCTGTCTGTGTGAGGAAGGCGAGAGCGAACAGATATTCGGTCCAGCAAAGCAGGAATGCATAGGTCGCCGTGGCGACGAAGCCGGGCAGCATGACCGGACAGATGATGTACCAGATGACCTGCCAGCGCGAGGCGCCGTCGATGATCGCGGCTTCATCGAGGCTCTTCGGCACCGTTACGAGATAGCCGACCAGCATGTAGACCGAGAACGGGACGGTGAAGGCCGTGTAGGTCAGGATCATGCCAACATAGCTATTGATCAGATGCATGGTGGCGAAAGCCACGAAGAGCGGATTGATGAGAACGATCCAGGGGAACACCTGACCGAACAGGATGCCCATGAAGAGCGTCGCCTTGAAGCGGAAGGTGAAGCGCGAGAACGCGTAGGCCGCCATGATCGAAAGGATGGTCGAGGCGAGCGTTGCGGCCACGCAGATGACCAGGCTGTTGAAGATGAAGCGTCCGAAGCCGCCCTGGAATATCCGCGTGTAATTGCGCAGCGTGAACGTGCCCGTCGCCGAAAGGAGCCCGCCGCCGGGACGGAAGGAGCCGACAAGGACATAAATGGCGGGGTAGACGAGAACGAACAGGACGACGATGGCAAGGAAGGCGGCGGCGACGAGCGCCGTCGCTCCGGGATCGCGCCAGTAGCGGGAGGGCGCGGAGGTGTTCAAAGCGCCTCCTCCAGTTGCTGCCGGGCCACCAGCCTCAGATAGACGATGCCGAAGACGGCCATGATGACGGCCATCACCATGCCGATCGCGGAACTGTAGCCGAGCCGGAAATCGACGAACGCCTTGATGTAGACTTCCGTCGCCAGCACGTTGGTGTAAGTGCCAGGTCCCGCACCCGTCGCCAGCCAGACATAGACGAAATTGTTGAACGACCAGAAGACGGACATAAGCCCGAGCACCAGGATGGAGGGCATCAGGAAAGGCAGGGTTACGAAGCGGAATTTCTGCCAATGCGTCGCCCCGTCCAATTCCGCAGCCTCGTAATATTCGTCGGGAACCGTTTGCAGGCTGGAGAGCAGCGAAAGTGCTATCAGCGGCACGGTGTTCCAAAGCATGATCACCACGAGGGAGGGCCAGACAGTACGCATGTCGGCCAGGAAAGCGATCGGATGATCGACGATCCCGAGCGCGATCAGCGCATGGTTTACGGCGCCGTTGCGTTCGAGGAGAAAGCGCCAGATGACCACCGCGACGATCGGCGGCGTGGCCCACGGAATGAGGAGCGCGAATCGCGACACCGCCGCCAGCCGCAGGAGCTTCAACGCGCGCGTGTTCAGCAGCAGGGCCATGCCGAGTCCGATCAGCAGGCGCAGGACCACCGACGTTGCGGTCAGCCAGACGAAGGTGTTGAACAGGATGTGGCCGAAATCGCCGCTGCGGAACAATTCGCGGTAGTTCGCCAGGCCGATCCAGTTGCCGCCCTTCCTCATGCCGAGAAGGGAAAGGTCGGTAAAGCTCATATGCAGATTGTCGAAGATGGGATAGCCGTAGAACAGGAGCAGGAGCACGACCGTCGGCAGCAGCATCGTGGTAATGAAAAGTCTGTCGCGCATGCTCGACTTGGGCTTTCGATCCCCGGATGAATGACGGTCGGCGCAATGCCGGCCGTTTCTTCGGCGGCGATTGTTCTATCAGCCTTTCGAGGCCATCTGCTTCTCGATTTCGCTCAACAGGTCCTTGGCCGCCTGTTCAGGCGAAGTCTGCCCGGATAACGCCTTTCCGAAGGCGCGGCCCGTCAGATTCCACATCGTTCCGATCGGCACCGGCCCATCGGCATAGGGACCCCAGGTGCGGGCGTATTCGAACTGCTCGGCGAAGCCTTTGAGCGGTGCGCCGAAATCGATCTTCTTGAGGAGCGACTTCTGGGCCGGAAACTGGGTCCTGTAATATTTGGCGAAGACCTGCTCCGATGCCATGAACTTGACGAACTTCCACGCCTGGTCGGGGTGTTTGGTATTGGCATTGATGACGAGCATGCGCCCGCCGATCATGGAACTCTTGGTATGATCCGGATGCGGGAACGGCCCCGATTCGAAAGGCACCGGCTTGCCGGGATTGGCGCCCTCATAGGCCTTGATGATCTCCTTGTAGGTGTTCGGCGGCATGGCGCCCATGGCCTGGTTGCCGGTGACGAGCGCCTGCATGATCGAGGGGTCGTGCGCGTCGCTGGCGGCGAGATTGGACTGCGGGTTGTCGCCGCCATCCATATATTGCTTGAAATATTTCATCGAAGCGGCGACCTGGTCGGGCGTCACGCCTATGCCATAGGAGCCGTCCGGCTTCTGCACGATCAGCGCCGCGCCATGTGACCACCAATAGAAATTGGCCAGGAACCAGATGGCGCCCGAAGCTGAGCTGCCCGCCGGAAAGCCGAAGCCCGCCTTGCCGGTTTTCTTGTAGACGGCAGCGCTGTCCGCGCGCAGTTCGTCCCAGGTCGTCGGCAGCTTGTCGATGCCCGCCTGCTTGAGGAGGTCGGTTCGATAGACCATCGCCCAGGTGTCTGTCGTCCATGGGAGGCCGTAGATATGACCGTCATTGCCACGGGCGAGGTCCTGCGAAATGAAGTCGCCAAAGCCGTTGGGCGGCGGGTCCTTCTTCAGGAATTGGTCGATCGGCAGCGCGGCGCCGGCCTTGCCCATCTCCTTCACCCAGACCTGCGCGCTGTGCATGACATCCGGTCCCTGCCCGACGGCGGCTTCGCGAAGGAACTGGTTGCGCGCATCCTTCCAGCCGATGCGCTGCAGGTCGACCTTGATGTCCGGGTTTTCGCGCTGAAATTCGTCGATCGCGCCCCTGACCTCCTGCTCGGTATCGTTGAAGCGGAACGTTATCGTGACCGGATCCGCCGCGGCGATGCCGATGGCTCCAATCATGGCCGCGCTCGCAATGAACCCAGCGGCAAGCAGTCTGAGCATGGCTTCCTCCCATGTGCCCGAACAGCATCCCAGGCTGAACAGCGTTCAGTCCGATTCTTATTAACAGGACTATATATAATCCTGTTAATAGTGTCAAACCTGTATCGTCGGGGCACGAGCCAACCCACGATTGACGGCGTCAAAAAACAGAACTAATAATAGGTCTGTTCTAGCAGGCGAAAGACTGAACGTTGCGGCAACGGATCGACGCTCATCACCATTTGTGGAAATTCGGTCACTTTCCCTATGCGTGGCTTGCGCCGGCCTCGCCGCCGCGCCCCTTCGGCGATCATTCGAAACTGAAGACGGACTATCTCGTTGCCGATTATGCGCGAGACATGGCCGATGCTGGCGTTGTCGCATCGGTTTTCGTGGAAGCGAATGCCGGAGCTCCGGGCGCAGCGGAGATCGATTGGGTCGACAAGGTGGGCGGCGATGATAGCCTGCCCGCCGTCGCCGTTGGTTATGCCGATCTGCGTCGGTCCGATATCAGCCTGGTTCTTTCGGCCTTTCAGCGCTCCTCACGCATGCGCGGTATCCGCATGTCTCTCGCCTGGGACGAGCGGCCGCAATGGCGTTTCATCGGCTCTCCGGACGTCATCCACGAGAGGGAGTTTCAACGCGGCCTCGCGGAACTGACGCGGCGCGATATGACGTTCGATATCCTTGTCGTCCCCGGACAATTGAAACAGCTTGCCGCGCTCGCCCGCATCAATCCCGATCAGCAGATCATCATCAACCATTTGGGCACACCGTTGCGCGAAACGCCCGAAGACATGGATGAGTGGGCCGGAGGAATGCGCGAGTGCGCGAAATGCCGGAACATATCGGTCAAACTGTCTGGATTGTGGGTGTTGGATCGCGGCTGGGCGCCGGAGCGCATCGGCGGCCCTGTCCGCATGGTTGTCGACCTGTTCGGGCCGGATCGATGCATGTGGGCCACCAACTATCCCGTCGAGAAGCTGATGTGTCCGGTAGGCGATCAAATTCGTAATCTCGAAGCCGTTCTGGACCATCTGTCGGAAGACGATATGGATCAGGTCTTCCGGCGCACGGCAGCCCGGATTTACGATATCCCGCTTATAGGCGAAGCGGCGGCAGTCGTCGCCACGCAGGCGATGCCGGACTGAGGAAGCAGGGACGAGGCGATAGCGCGCCGCGCCCTGAAAATTCCGGCGAACAGCAGATAGCTGAGGAAATCATGGCACGACAGGACGAACTGGAAAACAATCGCCGCATAGCTGCACGCTTTTCGATGGCGGGCCGTAAGGCGCTTGTCACGGGAGGGAGCGTCAGCATTGGAAGCGAGATTGCGCTCGCTTTCGCCGAAGCGGGGGCCGACGTCGCGATCCAGTATGCGCGGGAGGCCGATATCGGCTTCGGTCGCGACAGCGCTGCAGAAAATGGTAAAGGCTATAACCCGCCGGGGCCGCGCCGGCATCGCGATCGAGGCCGATTTCGCGAGACCAGGCAACGCCGCGCGATGCGTGGCCGAAGCACGAAGCGCCCTCGGCGCCATCGATGTCCTTGTCGTCTGTGCGTCGACCCAGTACCGGACGCCGTTCGAGGAGGTGAGCGCGGATCAGATCGAACGTCAGATCCAGGTGAACTTCAAAGCCACCATCGAACTGCTGCAGGCCGTGTTGCCACGCATGAAGGAGAAGCGTTTCGGCAGGATACTTACCATCGGCAGCGTCAATCAGATCGCGCCGGAGTCCGTGCTCTCGGTCTATGCGGCGCTGAAGAGCGCCCAGCACAACCTGTCGTTCAATCTGGCTCGTGAATATGCTCCATACGGCGTCACCATCAACAACCTTTCCCCGGGCCTCATTGCGACGGAGCGCAACAAATGGCGCCGCGAGGATGCGGCTGCATGGGAGGCGATCGAACGCGGCTGCAGCCCCATGCAGCGTGCCGGATTGCCATCGGAGATGGCTGGCGCCGCTCTTCTATTCTGCTCCGAAGCCGCCAGTTACATCACCGGCGCCGATCTGCAGGCGACCGGGGGGCGCCATCTGGCCTGGAGCGCTCCGGCAGCAAGCAGGTAAGCGAAAATTGGAAAAGGCATTCCTCGGAGTGCCGCCGGAAAATGAAGGCCAGGCTTGATCGCCCGCGGGCCAGAAGTGTGGTCGTCGAATTCGGCCCGGATGTGATGGCGGTCACACCATGCCGAGAGCGGCCTTGTACAAGTCAAGGATCGCTTCAGCTTCCTGCCGTTCGGCTTGATCCTGCTTGCGGAGCCTGACCAACTGCCTGACCGCCTTCACGTCGAAACCGGTCCCTTTGCACTCAAGATACACCTCCTTGATGTCGTCCGCGATCGTCTTCTTTTCTTCTTCGAGACGCTCGATGCGCTCAATGAACGCGCGAAGCTGACCCGCAGCCACAGTCTGGCTGTTCTCGGCGATTTCATCTGCCATTTCGTTGAATCCTTTCTGCTTCCAAGGCGCATCGTTCAAATCGACGAAGTGTCGCCATTCAAGCAATGGTTAGGCTGATAGATTACAGTTTTAGCGGCGGCTTGAGGTTACGGTCATTGGCGAAGACATCTTTGATGTTTTTATGGAAAGTGGCTTTTTCTTCCTCGATGCGCTCGATCAACTGCCGCAATTCGGCAACTGCTCCGCTGTCCGGGGCCGATCCGGCATCATTCATGGTTTCCCGTTCCTCTTTCTCTCTCGCCGATCACGAAGCCTGACTCGCTCCGGCGTCCGCTCGCCAGTCGAAACGACGCCGCGACTCGCAACAGAGGCGCGGCGGGGGACTTCGATGCCTGACGGTTAAAAAAGGGTCAAGGGGAACGATCGATCCCCCACGGCTCTGAACTCGGGTTAATTTTTTTGCTTTTCTACCCCCTCTCCGTCCGCTTCGCGGACACCTTGTAACTCAACATTTGCCGGATCTGCTATGATTAGGGATGCGGTGGCGGACGGAAGCACGACACACCTCTGGGCCATGAAGCCCGTGGGAGAGCCTGT
>DASZUG010000041.1:0-27652 GCA_035547755.1 Rhizobiaceae bacterium | reverse complement strand
AATCGGCCGCTGGCGCCAGCGGCCGATTTGCTGTGTGCCGGTCGACGCCGGCTTAATTCGCCACTACTCCACCGAGGCGTCCGCAAGGCGGAGCGAACCGGCGTCGGGCCTTTTTGCCTTATGCGGCTGGTAGCTTGCCTGGATCACATTGGAATGCTCCCAGGGATGCCAGGGGTTCGCCGGCCGGTGTGACGGGATCGCAGTATGCCACGGCTTCTGCTGGCTGGCCGAACAATTGCCTGAAGTTTTCGTCTCGATGCGCGGCGGCTTGCCCGGCCCTTGCGAGAAATATTCCATGCTGCGGGTACAGACATGGTCGCCCGAAAGCGTCTGGATCACCGAATAGCCTTGCACGCCCCGCGGGAGATGACGGAAATCCACGCTCAACCGGTCCGGATTATCGAAGGCCTGCCGGTCGAGACGGCTGGCCTCCCGCAGCATTGCCGCCGTTTCGCGGTCCATCGCCGCCGAGATGCGTTCCATTTCAGCGAAGGGCGAACCGATGCCGAAGGGACCACCCGCCGGCGCGAAAACCGCGCCGAAAGGATCGCTGAAACTGACGTCAGGCGGCTGGTCGCCGGTATAATGGATGCGCTCGAGCGAGCCGTCCGGGAGGCGAACGGTCAGCACATGGCTATCGCGATAAAGGGTATGCGCCGCGGCTGTGCCGGCAAGAGCCAAGACTGCGGCGCTGGCGAAGATTGCGGTACGATACATTGTACGGATCTCCTACAGCTTGGAGGACATGATCCCGTTTCTCCCTTGCCCAAGCCCAAGGGAGGCAGGTTGCGCTACACCCCTGTTCGGAAGAATTGCCGAGCATTTGGCAGGTTTGTGGCAACCGGACGAAGTGCGACTCCACGACGCAACGTCCGCATGGCCCCGATTGCATCCGCACCCGTTTCGCCTTATTTCCCCGTCATTCGAGAAAGTGACGGCCATGCTTCCAAAGATCTTCATCGACGGCGAACACGGGACGACGGGGCTGCAAATCCGCAGCCGTCTGGCCGCGCGCCGCGACCTGGACGTCCTCTCCATCCCCGAAGCGGAGCGCCGCAACAACGACATGCGGGCCGATTTCCTCAAGCGGGCGGATATCGCCATTCTGTGCCTGCCGGACGACGCGGCGCGGGAGGCGGTCGCGATGCTTGAGGGAGTGAACTCGACGCGCATCATCGATACCTCGACCGCGCACCGCACCCATCCCGACTGGGTCTATGGCTTCGCCGAAATGGAGACGGCGCAGAAGGACCGTATCGCCGAGGCGCGGCTGGTCGCCAATCCGGGCTGCTATCCGACCGGAGCGATCGCGCTCATCCGGCCGCTGGTCGCAGCCGGCGTCCTTCCGCCGGACTATCCCGTCACGATCAACGCCGTTTCCGGCTATACCGGCGGCGGCAAGCAGCTGATCGCGCAGATGGAGGACGAGCGGAACCCCGATCATATCGCGGCGCCGCATTTCCTCTATGGTCTGACCCTGCGTCACAAGCATGTGCCTGAGATGAAGGTGCACGGATTGCTGGAGAACAAGCCGATCTTCTCTCCGAGCGTCGGCCGTTTCGCGCAAGGCATGATCGTCCAGCTCCCGCTCTATCTTTCGGAACTGAACGGCTCGCCGTCGCTCGGCGATGTCCATGCCACGCTCGCCGCACATTATGCCGGGCAGGATATTGTCGAGGTGGCGCCGCTGGAGGAAAGCCGCAAGCTCGCCCGTCTCGATCCGACCGCGCTCAACGATACCGACCGCATGAAGCTTTATGTCTTCGGCACCGGGGGCGAAGGCCAGGTGAACCTTGTCGCCCTGCTCGACAATCTCGGCAAGGGCGCTTCCGGCGCGGCGGTGCAGAACATGGATTTGATGCTCGGGACGACCCGGCACTGAGAGGTCAGGCGCGAGCCAGTTCCCTCTCGTCTATCGGATAGCTGCCCTTCGTTCCGCGCCAGTGAGCGGCGGCAAAGCCGAGCACGATGATCGCCATCGCCTGATGGGCGAGCCCGAGATCGATCGGAACCTGCATCAGAAGCGTGGTGATGCCGAGCGCGGCCTGGATCGTGACGAGCAGGAAGAAGACGATGGCGCGGCGGGCATGGGTCGTGCGCGGCGCCCGGACCATGGTGAAGATCATCTGCGCCAACGCGCAGAGGAACACCGTATAGGCGCCGCAACGGTGGATGAACTGCACCGTCTTCGGGTTCTCGAAGAGATTGCGCCAGGCGGGCTCCAGCACAAAAAGATTGTCGGGGATGATGGCGCCGTCCATCAGCGGCCAGGTGTTGTAGGACATTCCGGCATTCAGCCCCGCGACCAGCGCGCCGAGATAAATCTGGCAGAGCACCAGAAGCACCATGATGCCTGCGAAAATCCGGACGCCGCGACCGGCCGGCTTCTCGGAATGCGGCGCCAGCCCTCGGGCGATCAGCATGGTCGCGGTGAAGATCAGGCAGGCCGTCGTCAGATGCGTCGCCAGCCTGTATTGGCTGACATCCGTCCGGTGGACGAGACCGGACGCCACCATCCACCAGCCGATCGCTCCCTGCAGCCCGCCGAGCAGCAGGATACCCACGAGCTTCGGCTTCAACCGCTTCTCGATGCACCCGAAGGCCCAGAGCAGGATCAGCGGCACTGCGAACACCACGCCGACGCTGCGGGCGATCAGCCGGTGCGTCCACTCCCACCAGAAGATGTGCTTGAAGCCGGCCAGATCCATGTTCGAATGGATGGCGCGATATTCCGGTATCTGTTTGTATCTGGCGAACTCCTCCTGCCACTCGGCATTGTTGAGCGGCGGGATGACGCCATGGATCGGCTGCCATTCGGTGATGGAGAGACCGGAATTGGTCAAGCGGGTGGCACCGCCGACGACGAAAAGGCAGAAGAGAACGAGCAGGACGACATAGAGCCAGCCGCGCACCAGGGCGCGGTTCCGGCGTACCCTGTCGGGAACGGCATAGGGCATCGCGTCGAAAGTCGCTGCGGTCATCGTTCTCATCATTCCTGTTGCCGCGGCTCAAATAGCACCAAGAATGCTCTTTGCAGAGCTTCATCGACGCGACAAGCCGTCGCGCGGCGCACATTGCGTGGATTTCTTCTTCAGCCTAAAAGCACGGAAAAGGAAAGGCCATGCCCGTCAGGCTGAGGAAGCTCATCGGAACCGTCATTCTGGTTCTCCTCGTGATCGTCTATGCGATCGCCGCGACGCTCGTCGCCGTTGCGCGGCTCGGGCATTCGAGTCCGCTCGTCCACTTCGCCTATTTCCTTTTCACCGGCTTTCTCTGGGTGCTCCCGGCCATGGCCATCATCAAATGGATGCTGACCCCGTCCAAGGCCAAGCGCAGCAACATCCAATAATCAGCGTCGATCATTCATTCACCTTTTGCCGCTAGAGCAGGCAGTCGAGCATCATCGGCTGTCCCGTTTCCGCGGCACCGGAAGGAATGAAGCATGGCCAGCGCCACCGAACCACTTCGGCGCGATATGGAATGTCTTGATGGGACCCAGGCCGCTTCGTCCCACGTCACAAACACGGCTTTTTCCTTCACGATCGTCAATGCGGATGAGAAGGGCCTGAAGCGCTATGACGCGCTTTGCGCGAAAGCGACGTCCTCGCCTTCGCAACATCCGCTTTGGATCCGCTCATGGATCTCGGCCGCGAAACCGGATTGCCTCCTCGCCTTCATCGAAAGGCAGCGAAAGCCGGTGTTTGCCTTTTGCCTCGCCATTGTAAGGGAAGGTCCGTTTCGCATCGCGCGTGTCATGGCGGGCAGCCACGCCAACGGCAATTACTTTCCCGCATCCGATGAATTCCTCGCAACGGCGTCGCCGGAACTGTTCGCGTCGTTCTTCGCCGCGATCCATAGGGCTCGGCCCGAGATCGACATGCTCGCGTTCGAGCGTCAGTCGGAAGCGATCGGGCCTCATCCCAACCCGCTTTTGCGCCTGCCGCACAGAGAAAGCCAGAACATCGCTTTGGCGGTTGATCTCGACGGCGGATTCGATGCCGTGCTCGCCCGCACCAGCGGCAAGCGCAAATGCAAGAAGCACCGCTCGCAGATCCGCAAATTCGATGCGGCCGGCGGATACCGTTATTTTCGTGGAGGCAACGAGAGCGAGATCGATCGCCTCCTCTCCGCCTATTTCGAGATGAAGGCCCGGCGTTTCGCCGTGATCGGTGTAAGGGACGTCTTTGCCTCCGCCGAAATACGCACCTTCTTCCGAATTCTTTTCAAGGCGGCGCTTGCGGAGGAAAAGCCGCCCTTCTTCCTGCAAGGACTGGAGATCGGCGGAAAGCCGAGAGCCGTCACCGGCATGAGCGCGGCCCAGGATCGGCTGATCTGCGAGTTCGGCGGCATCAGCGAGGATGAACTGACCGGCGCCAGCCCCGGCGATTTCCTCTTTTTCGAGAATATCAAGCAAGCCTGCGAGGAAGGCTTTCCCTTTTTCGATTTCAGCGTTGGCGACGAACCTTACAAAAGGCTCTGGTGCAACGTCGAGGTCAGGCAATTCGACGTGCTTGTCCCTCTGACGCTCAAGGGGCGCGCCGCATTGGCCGCATGGACCGCCATTGGCCACGCCAAGCGCCTCATCAAGAACAACCCTCTCGCCTGGCAATGGGCAAGGCGGTTGAGAAGCGTGATAGTGACAAAATCCCGTCGCTGAAAACTGTCCTTAGAGCATTTCCGTTTTCTCCGAATCACGAAAATTCGCTATCTCCTTGGTTTTACGCAAATCCGGATGCAAAACCGCCGCGCACTTTTGCTGGAATTGCTCTACGGTTCGGCGAGATCGTGGCGCCGCCTTATAATCCCGTCCGCAACCACCTCGGCCACGCTCGCCACCCGGCGCGAGCCGATGAGATCGGCGTGGGTAACGAGCAGGATCGGCCGCTGCATCAAATCACCTCCCGGCAGGCGATCGGCGATCAGTTTCAGTCCCGCCTCGCGCGCCAGGAAATGGGGCAGCACCGAAACCCCGACCCCCCGTCCCACCGCTGCAACCTGACCCCAAACGGTGTTCACCGCAAATCGGGCTGCCTGCGGTTCCACGAATGCCTCGGCCCAATTCTGGAGCGTCCCGAGGCTTGCCGCTTCCGGCCAGGCGACCACTCGTCGCGGCCGCATATCGCCCTGTGGACCATAAAGCCCGAATCCGAGCGTCGCCAACTGGCGCACGCGGAGGTGCCCACGTTCGGGACGGACCATGCGCAGCGCCAGATCGGCATCGTGGCGATGGATATTCAGCGCGGCGATCGAAAACAGGATTTCGACATCCAGCTTGGGATTGGCCTCAAGAAGCGGCGCCAGAGCCGGCACGATGATCGGCACGACAAGGCTCTCGAAGCTGGTAAGGCGCACCGTTCCGGTGATCTGCGTATGCTCGGCCGCCTCCTGCCGCATCTCCATCATCGCGAGTTCGACCGCCTCGGCGCGCGGCAGCATCGTTTCCCCCTGGTCGGTAAGCACATATCCGGTCTGGTTGCGCAAAAAGAGCGGTACGCCGAGCACCCGCTCCATACGTTCTATGCGGCGTGAAATCGTTGCAACGCCCGCCTTGAGGTGCCGCGCCGCGCCCGACAGTGTCCCTTCCCGCGCCAAAGCCAGGAAAATGCGACAATCGTCCCAGTTGAAATCAGCCATATGCCTTTCCATTTTTGGAAATCAGCCTGCCAATCTTCTCCATATCCCTTTCAAATTCGATAAGGCAAGTTGCGCCGAACCAAAATGAAACCGGCGAGGATATCATGTCCGCTTCCAACCTAGATCACGCCACCGCCTCTCAAGGCGAGGGCGCAGCACTTGTCCTCAGCGCCACAGCAGCGGTGCTCTGGGGAACCAATTTCGAGGCGACGCGGATTGCGTTGCTTGATCTTCCGCCCTGGACCGCAGCGGCAAGCCGCTTGATGATCGCCGCCGCGGCGATCGTTCTGTGGCTCGCAATGACGACAGGCATTTCGTGGGCCGTATTGCGCCGCAACCTGGTTGCGTATGCCGTATTGGGGATCGTCGGGATCGCCGGCTTCGGCGCCGCTTTGTTCCTCGGCATGAAGACATCCAGCCCGGTAACGGCGGCGCTCATCATGGGAACAAGTCCCTTGACCACCAACTTGCTCGACTCGATCCTGGTGCGGCGCCTGCCATCGCTGCGGGCGCTTCTCGGGATGACGATCAGCCTTTTCGGCGTCGCCCTTACCGTGGGCGCTCTTTCCGGCGCGCACTTCGCTTCGGGCGATATCATGATCCTGATGGGCAGCGTGTTGTGGGCGCTTTATACGATCGGTTGCCGCCGTTGGGTAAAGGACGCAACGCCGCTCGAAACGTCGGCGTGGACGATGCTGGCTGGCGCGTTGGTGCTCGCCATCACCGCCTTCCTGCTTGAAACGCCGGTCAGCGTCGCTCTTCATGCCTCCGCGGCCGCCTGGCTATCGACGCTTTGGATGGCGTTGCCCGGATCCGTTCTCGCATTCGTTTTCTGGCAGGTGGGGATCGCCAGGCGGGGACCCGGCGCAACCTCGGTCATGTTCAATCTGGTGCCGGCTTCGGCGCTGGTCGTGGCGGCCATCTTCGGTCGGGCGCCCGACATTTCTCAAATATCGGGCGTCGCCATCGTCATCTTCGGCATCATGCTCGCAAGCGGCCGTGTTCCGGTGCGGATTGGCGGCGGATCGCGGCGATTGTGGACGTCCAATGCTTGATCAAAGACCGCTTCTGACGCTCGGCCGCGCGAACTGCGCGGCCGAAACTCATTCATACTGCCTAAGCCGCCGTGCGGCCGGGCTGCGGCGGATAGGATGGCTCATAGCCCGCCGGCGTCACCAGCAGGAAATCCTTGTAGCCGCCGGCTTCGAGTTCGGCCGTCGTTTCCGCCACATTGCCGTCCACGATCTCGATGACGCTGACGAGCACTATCGAATCGTCGGAAACAAGACGGCGAATGCTTTCGGGATCCGCCGCCCCGCACTCCACGACGACGATGTCATAGGCTGTCGTCAGTGAATTGAGGATGATCGGCAGGCGATCGACGGCGCGCATCGCCTTCTCCGGATCTGCGGTTCCAACGGGCATGACGTGGCAATCCGAATAAAGATCGGTGTGAATGACATCGGTGAATTGCGCCTCCGACGAGAGCAGATTCGTGATGCCGGCATAGGAATCGCTGTCAAGCGTCGTATGCGAAACGGCCCCGGTTTCCGTCAGGTCGAGCAGCAGCACCCTCAGCCCCGCATCGGCGATTTCACGCGCGACCAGAATTGAGGCCGCGGCCCCCGCATCCCCCTCCGGCGACAGAAAGATGGCGCGCGAGGCTTCATTTTCCACCAGCCTTGCCGCAGCATCCCGTATGGATAGCTCATCGCCAGCTTCCATTGGGCTTCCACTCTCGATTTTTTCGATGGCGTCGGATGCAGTCGCGGGAGGGCGCGCGGCCGGCATCATCACCTGATGGACCGGCTCGATCCTTGCTCCTGCCGCGGGGCGCATGGCGCGGCCGCTGAAGAGTTCCTGCAGAAGCGTTATCACCGCCATGACAAGAAGCGACGCGACAAAAGCAGCTGCGACGATCGGGATTCGCTTCGGGAAATACGGCTCCGCCGGAATGGTCGCACGGGAGAAGATGCGCGCGTCGACGGGCAGATAATCGTGATTGCCGCGCGAAGACGCCTCGCGATAACGCGTCAGATAGGATTCGAGCAGGTCGCGCTCGGCCTTCGCCTCGCGCTGAAGAGCGTCCAATTCCACCTGCTGTTCGCCGGCCTGGGCGGCGGCCGCTTTTGTCCGATTGAGGTCGGCCGTCAACTGGTCTTCGCGCAGCTTTGCCGTATGCGCTTCGTTTTGCAGCCCCTGCAATATCTTTTGGGCTTCGTTCCTGATCTGGACATTGAGATCGGAAAGCTGTGCTTCCAGCCCCTTCATACGCGGGTGGTTGGGAAGGAGCGTCGTCGACAGATCGGCGATCTGCGCCCGCAATTGGACCTGCCGCTCGCTCAGCCGCTGCATCAATCCCGACGCCAGCACGTCGGGCACCGAACCGAGGGAAGAACGGCCATCAAGTGCCGCCTTGACGCTCAGCGCCTTGGCTTCCGCATCCGCCCGCGCGGCCTTCACCCGCGAAAGCTCGGCGGCCATGTCCGAAAGCTGCTGATTGGTGATCGTGCCATTATTCTGCCCCAGGAGCAGTCCGGATTTGGCGCGGAAGTCGGCGACCTTGGCTTCGGCTGCCTTCACTTTCTTGCTGAGATCGGCGATTTCAGGCTGCAACCAGCTCGTGGCGTCGTTATTCGATTCGAGCTTTGCCCCCTTTTGGACGGCGATATATTCCTCAGCGATGGCATTGGGAATGGCGGCCGCGAGCTTCGGGTCCTGCGAGGAGAACTCGATCACGATCACGCGCGAATTCTCGATGCGATAGACGTTGAGTTTCTCGCGCATCGCCTGGAGCACGCGCTCTTCGGGCGGGATGCGGCGTGGGTCGCTCTCCAATCCCGCCATGACGAGAAGCCGGCTCACAAGCCCCTCGTTCGCCGCATCGTCGAATTCCGGCCGGCCGCCAAGCTTCAGTTTCTTGGCGACCTCCTTCAGGATATCGGTCGAGGAAATCACCTGCACCTGGCTGGTGACGCCTTCCTGGTCGAGATTGGGGTTGTCCGCCGCATTGTCGTTTACAGTAGGACGCGTGAATACCGATTCACGCGTTTCTATCAGGATTCGCGTCTGCGCGCGGTAAAGCGGCGTCGCTATCCAGGCGAATACCAGCGCAAGCCCGGTGAGGACAAGAGCGACGAGCAGGATCCTTACCCAATTTCTCGCGAGGCTCGAGAAGAGAGCTCCCAGATCGACATCCACGTCGTTCGCTGCGGTCTCGGCCCTGGACATGTCTTGCCACTCCAATTTGCCGAAACTGTAAAGCGACATGGTAACTGCGAGGTTAAGATCGGTTTACCTTTCCTTTGCCGGAAAAGACCTTGGGCCGTGGGGATGTGCTTTTGGGGCGGCGATTTTTACTCACCATTAACCCTAACAGGAGGATAACGAGTGCGGCATTTGCTGGCCCTCCGGCCGGCCCAAGTCGAAGGCTTTAATCCGCCATGAAAATCGGTCTGCCCCTCTCACAGGCAATGTTGGCGCTTCTGCTTCTCGGCGGCTGCACGGGCTATCAACCCGCTCCCACCGCCTTCCATGCCGTTCTCGGCAAACCTTACCTTCTGGATGCGGGAGACCAGATACGCGTGACCGTCTTCGACCAGGATGGGTTGAACAACACCTATAATGTGGACCAGGCTGGCTATATCCATTTCCCGCTGATCGGCGCCGTTCCAGCGCGAGGGCATACGGTGCAGCAGATGGAAAGCGAAATCGCCGAGCGTCTCCGCAAGGGTTTTGTCCGCAGCCCCGACGTTTCGGTCGAAGTCAGCCGCTACCGGCCGGTTTTCATCATGGGCGAAGTCGGCGCCGCCGGACAATATTCCTACGTTCCGGGCATGACGGTTCAGAAGGCCATCGCCGCGGCCGGCGGTTTCACGCCGCGCGCCTACCAGGGCGATGTCGATATCACCCGTTCAATCAATGGCAAGGTGATGACGGGCCGCGTGCCGATCTCGGACCCGCTTCTGCCGGGCGATACCGTCTATGTGCGCGAAAGGCTCTTCTAGAGCCGATGCTCCACATGGCGGAAGGATCGGCCGGTGAATCCACGGACGTTAACCCGTTTGCGACCGACGGCATGTTTTCGTATCGCGACCGACACGCCTTTCCCCGGTGCAACAGGGTTTGACCGAACTTCGTGGAACAGGAACGACACAAGCCGCGGCTCCGCATCGTGCACTGCTTCCGCTCTCCTGTCGGCGGCATCTTCCGCCATGTGCGGGATCTCAGCGAAGCGCAAAGCGCCGCCGGACACGACGTCGGGATCATCTGCGATTCGACTACCGGCGGGGATTTCGAGGCGAAGCTCTTCGCCGAGATGAAGGGCCATCTTTCTCTTGGGGTGCATCGCACGCCGATGCAGCGCCACATCGGCATCGGCGATGCGGGCGCCGCGTTGAGGACATTCGGACTGATCAAGGAATTGCGGCCGGACATTCTGCACGGGCATGGCGCCAAGGGTGGCGTCTATGCCCGTCTGTTCGGCTCGTTGTTGCGGGTTTTCAGGTATCGCGTAGCCCGCCTCTATTCGCCGCATGGCGGTAGCCTGCATTATGATGAGCGCACCGCGACGGGCCGGTTCTTTTTCGCCATAGAACGCGTGATGGACCGTTTCACGGACCATATCCTGTTCGTTTCCGACTATGAGCGCAGAACCTATCGCCGCAAGATCGGCGGGCCTCGTGCACCATTCACGCTCGTCTACAACGGCGTCAAGGCGTCGGAATTCCAGCCCGTCGACAAAGTTACGCCGACCGCCGATTTTCTCTTCATCGGCATGATGCGCGATCTGAAGGGGCCGGACATTTTCATCGACGCCCTCGCCGAAGCTGGTGGAAAGCTGGGCCGCCCGCTGACCGCCGTGATGGTGGGAGAAGGCAGCGACCGCCAGAAATACATCGAACAGGCGCGTCGTCTCGAACTGGCGGATCTTGTGCATTTTCTGCCGCCGATGCCGGCGCGCGAAGCGTTTGGGCTTGCCGAGATCATCGTCGTCCCCTCACGCGCGGAAGCAATGCCCTACATCGTGCTGGAAGCCCTGGCCGCGGGTATGCCAATGATCGCGAGCAGCGTCGGCGGCATCCCCGAGATATTTCCCGCCGGCTCGCCGGCTTTGATCCTCCCCGACAGGACACAACTCGCGGCCCGCATGCTTGCCGCGCTGCGCGATATACCGGCATTCGGCAGCGCCATGCCCGGCATCGACGATCTGAAGGCACGTTTCGGCGCCGACGTCATGGCCGAGCGGATCGAGCATGTTTATCTCGCGACCCTCGGCGGAAACGCCACGGAATCGTTCAAACCCGCATGATCGGATCAAGGGTTTCTTAGCCCATTTTTGCTAATCACCCGCCATCAGGTGGGCTCCTATGAACGAAATCGATCCGTCGCTTCGCTATTCGGCCGCCGCCGTTCACAAATTCGACGATGGCGGCGACTATAAGGGCTATTCGGTGGACCTGAATGCCGTGGCGCGCGAGGTCGCGAACCAGTACAGACGGGATACCACGTCTCCCGTCATGGTCAGCGGCGTCCTGCGCCTGGTCGAATTCACGCTGATGATGCTTTGTGGAATGATTCCCTGCCTCATCTATGTCGGTGTTCACAGCCCCATACTCTGGCATTACCCCCTGATCATCCTGTCCGGTTCGCTGGTGGCCGTCGTGCTGATGGAATTCACCGACGGCTACCAGATGCCGGCGCTAAGAAACCCGCTGACCTATGCCGGCAGGTTTCTGCTGGTTCTTGCCGGTACTTTCGCGTTGCTCGCGCTGTCGGGGTTTCTGCTGAAGCTATCCGACATCTATTCCCGCTTCTGGTTCACGACCTGGTTTGTCTCCACTTTCGCGGTTCTGTTCGTATTGAGAATCGCGATGGCGCGGCTGATCCGCCGCTGGGCGCGTAATGGCAGGATGGAGCGCCGCGCGGTCATTGTCGGCGGCGGTACGAATGCCGAATCCCTCATCCGCGCGGTCGAGCAGCACCCGCTCAACGATATCCGCATCTGCGGCATATTCGACGACCGCGGCAACCGGCGGTCCCCTCCCGTGGTTGCCGGTTATCCGAAACTCGGCAACATATCCGAACTGATCGAGTTCGCTCGTATCGCACGCATCGACATGCTCATCGTTTCCCTGCCGATGACGGCGGAATCCCGCGTCCTGTCGATGCTCAAGAAGCTTTGGGTGCTGCCGGTCGACATAAGGCTGTCGGCCCATTCCAACCGGCTTCATTTCCGCCCGCGCGCCTATTCCTATATCGGCGCGGTGCCGATGCTGGACATTTTCGACAAGCCGATCAACGATTGGGACTCCGTCGCCAAGCGCGCCTTCGACATCGTGCTGAGCCTCGTCGGCATCCTCATCTTTTCGCCGGTCATGATCGCAACCGCTATCGCGATCAAGCTGGAAAGCCGCGGTCCCGTCCTCTTCCGACAGAAGCGCCACGGCTTCAACAACGAGATCATCGACGTCTTCAAGTTCCGCTCGATGTACAGCGACCAATGCGACCCGACCGCGAGGAAAGCGGTGGTCAAGGACGATCCGCGCGTCACCAGGGTCGGGCGATTCATTCGCAAGACCTCGATCGACGAACTGCCGCAATTCTTCAATTCGCTGTTCGGCAGCCTTTCGCTGGTCGGCCCCCGGCCTCATGCCATCAGCGCACAATCCCACAACAAGCTCTATCACGAGGTCGTCGACGGCTATTTCGCCCGCCATCGCGTCAAGCCGGGCGTCACCGGCTGGGCTCAGATCAATGGCTGGCGCGGCGAGATCGATACGGACGAGAAGATCCGCATGCGGACCGAATACGATCTCTATTATATCGAAAACTGGTCGCTTTGGTTCGACCTGAAGATCCTGCTTCTGACGCCGATCAAGCTGCTCAATACGGAAAACGCCTATTGAGCGCCGTCACCGCGAACGCGCTGCCACGCGAAGCCGTCAATGCGAAGCTGATTGCGCTGATCGCCGCCTCGGCGATTTTCTTCGGCGTTTTTCTCTCCGGCTTCGTTATCGACGAGCCCGCGCCATACGAACTCTATATGGCGCCGCTGATCGTCGTGTGGGGGCTCTTCGGCTTGCGGATTTCGAGAGGCATCGCTCCTCTCATTGTCATGCTCATTCTGTTCAACATCGGCGGCATGGTCGCCATGACACAGATGGCGAACCTGATGCAGACGCCGCTCTATCTCGCCGTCTCCTTCTTCCTGGCGCTGACGGCCATCTTCTATGCGGCCGTTCTGGAGGAGCGTCCCGACTTCTATCACCTCATCGTCATTGCCTGGATCACCGCGGCCGTCGTTACCGCGAGCTTCGGGATAGCCGGCTATTTCCATGCCTTCCCGGGCGCCGAGATCTTCACCCGCTACGACAGGGCAATGGGTTTTTTCCAGGACCCGAACGTCTTCGGGCCGTTCCTGGTTCTGCCGGGCGTCTATCTCTTCTACCGTATCCTGACCGGCAGGCTTTCGACCTTTCCCTTCTTTACGGCCCCCCTTCTCGTCATCGCGCTCGGCATCCTGCTCTCCTTTTCGCGCGGCGCATGGGGACTTTTCGTTGCGGCGTGCATCCTGCTGACGGCAGCCCTTTTCCTGCAAAGCCGAAGCGGCAGGTTCAGGCTGCGTGTCATCGTCATGAGCATCATCGCCGTGGTGATCGTCGCACTTGCGGTTCTGGCTATCCTGCAGATACCGGGCGTGGACAAATTCTTCCTGTCGCGCGCCCATCTGGAGCAATCCTACGATAGCGCACGGCTCGGCCGTTTTGCCCGCTACAGCCTGGGTCTCGAAATGGCTCTGGAGCATCCGCTCGGCATCGGACCGCTGGTCTTCGGCACGATCTTCGGCGAGGACACGCACGACATCTGGTTGAAGGCGCTGCTCGACTATGGGTGGCTCGGCTTCGTTTCGTGGCTCGCGCTTGTCGTATGGACCATCGTGGCGGGCTTCCCGCTCCTGCTGCGCGACCGCCCGTGGCAGCCTTACGTGCTATGTGCCTATGTCGTCTTCATCGGTCACATCTGGCTCGGCACCATCATCGATATCGACCATTGGCGGCATCTTTATCTTCTGATCGGCATGATCTGGGGCGGCATAGCATTGGAAAAGCGCCACCAGCGGTTCCTCCCCCATGAAGTCGCAACACGGCTGGTCTCGAGCCGGCCGTGATATAAGAGGCTGCTAAAGCTTGATTCTCTCTCCGTGGCGCAGGTAAGCCTTGAAACAAAACAGCCTCTATATGCTCATCGGCGCGCTGGTGGTCATCATCATCGCCCTTGGCGTCTATATCGTCCACGAACAATCCAGGCCGAAGGGCGTCGAACTCAGGATCGACCAGTCCGGCATATCGGTTGAAAAGAAATAGGATGCCCCCGGAGGTTGATTAAAATCCCACTGTGGATTTTTGCGAAGCCGCTACCTCGGTCTGTCAGTATCGTCCCAGGCGGACTGGAGGGATTATGAAGAGCGACTTCGGCGCGGCGCGCGCTCATCTCGAAAAAGCCTACCACCTTTTGTCCGGCTCCGACGACACCAGCCGCAAGACCCGCGAGGCCTTGGACTGGCTCATCGAGGCGATCCTTGCGGCGGAGCACAGCCGGCCCGAGGCGGAAATCATTCCCTTCCCAAGCCGCAGGCGCGCCGGCGAGCATTGAGGCGGCTGGCGCCCAGCAAAGCGTATTTCCGCGCCCTCACGCGACTATACCGGCTTTTACCCGCGCAGCGGAAGGTTGACTCACATTCTGCGGCAGGTCATTTAATCAAGGGCGGGGACGGAACGCTTGCACAAAGGTGCCATATGGCGAAAGCGGCAATCAATCCGCCGAACTGTATCCTCGCCGATCCCCATTACCTCGTTGAATGCCGATTTGCCCTGGAGCCTTCCTTCAGTGGGCTGGTTCGGCTTGCGGAAAAGGCGGGCTGGGACCGTCAGCAGGTGACATACAGTCTCATGATGCTGGCGGCGGAGGCGTTACAGGCAGGCGGCACATCTCCGGAAGGCGCTCCCGCGGAAGGTTGAGCCGATAAACGGTCCAGCGGCGACCGCGGGCGCTTGCACTCGCTATCAGGCGAACACCCTGAAACGCGTGTCGTCGTCGATGAACGTCTTTTCCGGAAGCGGCTTCTCGTGCGAGCCGAACGGCATCTCGGCCCGAAGCGACCACGAAGACGGCACGTTCCACGCCTCGGCGACCTGGGCGTCGATCAATGGATTGTAGTGCTGCAGGCTCGCTCCGATGCCGGCATTGGCAAGTGCGCTCCACACGGCGAATTGCGCCATCCCGGCGGAATGCTCCGAGAAGATGGGGAAATTGTCGGCATAGAGGGGAAACTTTTCCTGCAGTTCTTTTATGACGTCCTGATCCTCGAAAAACAGCACGGTTCCAGCCCCCGCGGCAAACGCCTTCATCTTCTCGGCGGTTGGGCCGAACGCATCGGCGGGAACGATCTTGCGAAGCGTTTCCCGGGTGAGGCTCCAGAACGTTTCGCTCTCCTTGCCGAAGAGAATGATGACACGCGAACTCTGCGAATTGAACGATGACGGCGCGTGCCGCACGGCTTCCTTGATCAGGTCGGTCGTGTCTTCGACGGAGAGCGGAAGGTTCTTGCCCAAGGCATATTGCGTGCGGCGCTTCTTGATCGCCTCGATAAGTGGGTTCGTCATGATGATGTCAACTTTCTGAAAGGAAAAGCACGGCCCCACGCAGAGACGGAATATGCCTCCGTATGCGGCTAATTTGATATAAATATCGTTTGGTTAGTTGGCCACGCAAAGATCGGAAACAATGCGTCGCCCTGGGGTGAACGGTCGCCTTCGGCGGCTGGCGCCGTCCGGACCGGGCGTCTTGCACATTGGCGGGATCATGATGCGAATCGCATCATGATCCCAGCTTGATGAGCGCGCTCCGCCCGCTTGTCCTACCAGCAGTGATAGCAATGGTGATAATGATGGTAGTGATGATTGTCGGCAATCGCCCCGCCGATCAGCGCCCCGCCCACGACGCCGGCGGCTATCCCCACCGCCGCGGCGTTTTCAGCCTGTTGCGACTGCGCGCGGTTGGCGTTGTATGTCGCCCGCACGCACCGCTCATACTGCCGGCCGCGCAAGCCTTGCGCGGAGCACGTGTTTTCCGCGCTTATGGCGGACTGTTCCGGGGTCTGGCAGCCCGCCAAAGGCATTGCCAGGCCCAGCGCGCATAAAGCGACCAAGCCGTAGGATCTTATCTGCATAATTTTCCCTCTCTTCTCAAACCGCCGCTCCCCTGGCCTCTCCTGCCATCGGGGCGCAACGCTTTATTGCCTCAACTCGGCGGCATTGGCCATCGGCAATTCCGCTCGCGAGAGGGTTCATCAATCCCGGCGCATGCCCCGTCCGAACTAGCCCGATCAGCGGCGAAGATGCTCATTAAAATAGCCCCGGCCTGGAATCCTCGGCCGGGGCGTCTTGTCAATATCCGCCTCCTCCATGATTGGACATTTCAGCGGTGCCGGGCTGAGATGCGCCGCCGACCGTGTTGCAGCCGACTGCCGCGACGAGAATCATCAGCAGAAGAGCGATTGTTCCAAATCCGCGCATGGCGTTGTCCCTTCGGGCCTGTTGCATACGAGACGCTAACGGACAGCCCTGCGGTACACGTCGATCACTCTTGAGTGAGAATGGCAGAAAGACGAAAGCCCCGGCGCTCGACCGGGGCTTTGCCGAACTGAAGCTGCTCAAAACTTACTTCGCCGCCGGAAACCGGTCGAGCAGCTTGTTGGTGATATCCATGCAATCACTTGCCGAAGTCTTCGGAGAACAGACGACCCGAACCTTGTAGCCGTCGCCTCTCTTTTCAACGTCGATCATCGTTCCCATGGGGCGCATGAAGCGATGATGCCCTTTTCGATGCATGCCATCGTGACGGTGCGCATGCTGCCCGTCCGGGGCTGGCGTTTGGGGTTTGTCCTGCGCGAGGGCAACACCGGTTCCAGCAGCGATAATCGTCGCGGCCGCGGCGGACAGAAGGATCTTCATATCAAACTCCATCTCACATCGTCACTTGTCCCGACGGGTTCATTGCTATCACAGGCTGCCCCTGCGGCTAAGTTACAATGTGGAAAGGTGCGCTGACGAGCTCGCGTCGAGTCTCCGGGCAGATGAAACCCGCCAGTCCCCGAGGCATTGTTTCCACGCGTTGCGCCAAAAAAATATCCGCGTGAAAGGAACAAACCGACGGCGCAAAGGTTTGACGGTAGCAGCGGACTTTTCATGCCCCCTCCCCGACGTGTCCGCTGCGTCCTTACTCACAGGCCGGCCTTCGGGCCGGCCACTCTTTTCCCGTTTTTACAGATATGCAGAAATGCGCTCTGAATTCGGCTCTGCACCGGGCGTTGCCTCGAAGCCGGCGCGCGCCATTTCATCGTCAGATCGATCGTATTCCGGGAGGACATAACATGCCTGTCATGCTCGAAGGATCGTGCCGCTGCGGCGCCGTGAGCTTCACCGTGGAAAGCCACACCCCGATGCCCTACCAGCTTTGCTATTGCTCGATCTGTCGCAAGCAGCAGGGCGGCGGAGGCTACGCCCTCAATCTGGGGGCGAATGCGGCGACGCTGAAGATCCGTGGCAAGGAGCATATCGGCGTCTATCGCGCCGAAATCGAGGATGACGAACGTCCAGTCCGCGAGACGTCGACCGGCGAGCGGAACTTCTGCCGCGAGTGCGGTACGGCGCTCTGGCTCTACGATCCGACATGGCCGGAGCTTGTCCATCCTTTCGCCTCGGCGATCGACAGCGAATTGCCCCAAGCGCCGGAGCGCGTCCATCTGATGCTGAAATATAAGGCTGGCTGGGTCGAACCCGAAATCAGGAAAAACGACAGCGCCTTCGACCTCTATCCCGAGGAGTCGATCGCCGACTGGCACAAGAAACGCGGCTTGTGGGTGGATTAACTGACGGGGCGCTTTATATCATCGCTGCAAGTTCGGCCGTGTCTCACTGCGTCCTTCGAGGCTCGCCCCGCTCGCGCCTCAGGATGAGGACCGCAGGCGCTGGCCTCCCTCATCCTGAGGTGCTCGCCCATAGGGCAGAGCCTCGAAGGACGCACCACAACGGATGCCCTCCTGGCCCCATAACATCACGCGCCGGCCCCGGCCCGCGCTTCGGCGAGTTTCTGGAGATCGGCCGGCGTCAGTTCGACCGATTCGCCGCAGCCGCAAGCCGAGGTCTGGTTCGGGTTGTTGAAGGTGAAGCCGGTCCTCAGCGTCGTCACCTCGAAATCCATTTCGGTGCCGAGCAGGAAAAGCGCTGCTTCCGGCGCGACATAGACATGCGCGCCGGCATGCTCGATATGGTCGTCCTTGGGGTTCGGCTCCGTCACCAGATCGACGGTATATTCCATTCCGGCGCAGCCGCCCTTCTTGACGCCGACACGGACCCCATGCGCCCCTTCGCGCGTCGCGACGATCTCAAGGACGCGCGCGGCGGCGGTGTCGGTCATGGTCATGATTGCAAACCGGCCCATTCGCTTCTCCGTTCCAGAGGCATTAAGGGAATAAGGCAGTAGGGCAATAGGTTCATGTGTCAGCTCAAGGCCAGCGCCAACCGCCCTACTGCCTTATTCCCTTACTCCCTTCCCGTTCAATACCAGCCCAACGCCACCCGCGCCTCTTCCGACATGCGATCGGGCGTCCAGGGCGGGTCGAATACCATCTCGACATCGACATCGGACACGCCTTCGACCGCGCCGACAGCATTCTGCACCCAGCCCGGCATCTCGCCCGCGACCGGGCACCCGGGCGCCGTCAATGTCATCTCGATCTTCACCGAGCGGTCATCCTCGATGTCGATCTTGTAGATGAGGCCGAGCTCGTAGATGTCGGCCGGGATCTCCGGATCATAGACCGTCTTCAGCGCGCCGACGATGTCGTCCGTCAGCCGCGCCAGCTCTTCTTCGGGGACAGCCGAAGCTGAGGCCGCAGCGCCGGTCTTCGGCTCAATGCCGGATTCGGAGATTTTTTCCATGCTTTCAGTCATTCTGTTCATCCGAAGAATTGGCGCGCCTTTTCGAGGGCTTCCGCCAGCGCGTCCACTTCAGCTCTGGTGTTATATAGGCCGAAGGACGCCCGGCACGTAGAGGTGACGCCGAAGCGCTGGAGAAGCGGCTGCGCGCAATGCGTTCCCGCGCGGACGGCGACACCGGAACGGTCGATCACCATCGAGACGTCGTGCGGGTGGATGCCTTCCAGGTTGAAGGCGACGATCGCGCCCTTGTCCGGCGCATTGCCGTAGATGCGCAGCGAATTGATCGAGCGCAGCCGTTCATGCGCGTAGTCGCGAAGGCTCGCCTCATGCGCCGCGATCGCCTCGCGGCCGATCCCCCGCATATAGTCGAGCGCGACTCCCAGCCCGATCGCCTGGACGATGGGCGGCGTGCCGGCTTCGAAACGATGCGGCGGATCATTATAGGTGACGACATCCTGCGTGACGTCGAAGATCATCTCGCCGCCGCCCTCGAAGGGCCGCATCTGTTCCAGAATTTCCTTCTTCCCGTAAAGGACGCCGATGCCGGACGGCCCATAAACCTTGTGGCCGGTGAAAACGTAGAAGTCGCAACCGAGGTCCTGCACATCGACCGGCAGGTGCACCGCGCCCTGGCTGCCATCGACCAGAACCGGAATGCCGCGCTCATGCGCGATGCGGACGATCTCCTTGACGGGCGCGACCGTGCCTGTGACGTTCGACATATGGGTGATGGCGACGAGCTTCGTCTTGTCCGTCAGCCGCTTCTCGAATTCCTCGATGTGAAGGATCGCGTCATCGTCAACAGGCACCCAGACGAGCTTCGCCCCCTGCCGCTCGCGGATGAAATGCCACGGCACGATGTTCGAATGGTGCTCCAGGATCGACAGCACGATCTCGTCGCCCTCGCCGATCCTCGGCATGCCGTAGCCATAGGCGACGGTGTTGATCGCCTCGGTCGAATTCTTGGTGAAGACGATTTCCTCGACGCTTCCCGCGTTCAGGAAGGCCCGGACGGATTCCCGCGCCTTTTCATAAGCATCGGTCGCGGCATTCGAAAGGAAATGCAGGCCGCGGTGAACGTTAGCGTATTCGTTTGAATAGGCATGCGTCACCGCGTCGATGACGATCTGCGGCTTTTGCGCCGACGCGCCATTGTCGAGATAGACGAGCGGCTTGCCATGGATTTCGCGCGACAGGATCGGAAAGTCGCGGCGGATCGCCTCGACGTCGTAGGTGCTGTTCTCGACCTTCTGGTCCATGTCTTCCACTTTCATGGTTCAGTGCGTCCTTCGAGGCTCGCTCCGCTCGCACCTCAGGATGAGGAGGTCGGTGCTACTCGCCAAACGCCCAGTCAGCATCTATCATCAACTGCACTCATTAGAGCAGATCCAAGCCACAACGGCCCTCATCCTGAGGTGCGAGCGGAGCGAGCCTCGAAGGACGCACATCCCTCACCCATGCTTCGCGAACCAACCGTCGAGCTTCGCTTCCAGCGCCTCGACGATCGCCTCGTCTTCCATCTCCTCGATGATCTCGGCGACAAAGGCCTTGACCAGCAGCCCGCGCGCCGTCCGCTCATCGACGCCGCGCGCCATCAGGTAGAAGAGATGGTTGCGGTCGATCTCGGCCACCGTCGCGCCATGGCCGCACTGCACGTCGTCGGCGAAGATTTCCAACTCAGGCTTGGCCGAGAAGCCGCCCTCGTCCGACAGGAGAAGCGTGTTGCAGGCCATCTTGGCGTCGGTCTTCTGCGCCGGCTGCGCCACGCGGATCTGCCCCTGGAAGGCGCCTTCCGCCTTGTCGGTCACGACATTGCGGATGATTTCCGTCGAGTTCGTCGCCGGCGCCGAATGATCGAGCACCATGGTGATGTCGCAATGGGTCGATCCGGCGAGCAAATTGACGCCGCGCAGCTTGAATTCGCCGCCCTCGCCCTTCGCATCGACGCGCACTTCTTCCCTGACCAGCTTGCCGCCGGCATTCATGACGAAGAGCGTCAGCCTGGCGTCCTTGCCGATCGTCGCCTTGAACTGGGAAAGCTGGGTCGCGTCGTCCGGCTGCTCCTGGACGACCAGCCACAGAAGCTCGGCGCCGTCGCCGACGGCGACATCCGCGACCGAAGAGACGAGAGCGCTGCCCTCGCCCGCCTGGCGCTCGACGATGGTCGCCCTGGCGTCCTTGCCGAGCGTGACGGCGAAGCGCGCATGCGCCTGGCCGCCGGCCTGGATATTCTGCAACTCGATCGGCCGCGGGACGGTCACACCCTCGGCAATATCGAGCGACCAGCCATCCGCGACCAGCGCCGCGTTGATCGCGCCGACCGCGTCATCCGGACCGGAAGGCGGAAGCACCGCGGCGAGACTGCCATCGGCAAGCTTATCCGCCGCGCTCGTTACGGTGACGCCATCGATCGCTGTCGCCTTGCCGGCAATTCCGTTCAGAACCGGCAGAATGGCGGAGCCTTGCAGCAGCGCCGGGATTGCCGAAGCGGACGCCGCCGGATCAAATTCCGGCATGGTCGCCAGAAGACGTCTCAGATCGGTGTAGTGCCAGAACTCGACCTTACGAGTCGGCAGGCCGGCCTTCAGCATCTCGACGGCATTATCGCGTTCCGCGATCACTTCGCCATCGCCCGGAAGGTCGGAGGCGCGCGCATTGAAGGACTGGACGAGCGCCGTCTCCGCGGCGGTCCGGGGCGGGCTTTCACGCATGTTCATTGTCGCCACCCCTTCACGCGGCCTCGCCGACAACGCCGGCATAGCCGTTCTTTTCCAGTTCGAGCGCGAGATCCTTGTCGCCGGTCTTCACCACCTGGCCCTTGTAGAGAACATGCACCGAATCCGGCACAATATAGTCGAGAAGTCGCTGATAATGCGTGATGACGACGATGGCGCGATCCGGCGACCGGAGCGCGTTGACGCCTTCCGCCACGATCTTCAGCGCGTCGATGTCGAGGCCAGAATCCGTCTCGTCGAGAACGCAGAGCTTCGGTTCCAAGAGTTTCATCTGCAGGATTTCCGCGCGCTTCTTCTCGCCGCCGGAAAAGCCGACATTGAGCGGGCGCTTGAGCATCGCCATGTCGATGGACAGCGATGCCGCCGCCTCTTTCACGCGGCGCATGAAGTCGGGAATTTTCAGCGGCTCCTCGCCGCGCGCCTTCCGCTGCGCGTTCATCGCCACCTTGAGGAACTCCATCGTCGCGACGCCCGGTATCTCCATCGGGTATTGGAAGGCAAGGAAGATGCCCTTCGCGGCGCGCTCCGCCGGATCCATCTCCAGAACGCTCTCGCCGTTGAAGAGGATATCGCCTTCCGTCACCTCATAATCCTCGCGCCCGGCGAGCACATAGGAAAGCGTCGATTTGCCGGAGCCGTTCGGCCCCATGATCGCGGTCACTTCCCCCGCTTTCACGCTGAGGTCGAGCCCGCGGATGATCTCGGTGCCAGTCTCGGCGATGCGGGCGTGGAGGTTTCTGATTTCAAGCATAATAATTTCCCAGGCGTTCGACTGCGGCTCTGCCGCTCGTCTTGTGATTCCTAAATGTCATCCGTTCTTCGCGCCGGTATTGCTTCCCCACCGCCAGCGCCACCCGCCTTCGGTCTTGCGGTAGCTGATGACGGCGAGCGCCGCCAAGGCGAGTACATCGAAGGCGAGCGCCGCCGCCAGCGTCCAAACGCTTTTTTCGGTAAGCCGCAGGGTGAGCGAAACCGCAACCATCGCCGCCACTGTTCCGAGCGTGACGGACCATCCCTGCCACGTAACGGGCGTGGCGCCATAGCCGTATCTCTTTGGCCTGAACCAATAGCGGGACATGGCTCACCCCACGCTCCCCTCGAGCGAAATGTTGATGAGCTTCTGCGCCTCGACGGCGAATTCCATCGGCAATTGCTGGATGACGTCCTTGACGAAGCCGTTGACGATGAGCGCGATCGCCTCCTCTTCGGGGATGCCGCGCTGCATGACGTAGAAAAGCTGGTCCTCGGCGATCTTCGACGTCGTCGCCTCATGCTCCAGCCGCGCCGATGCGTTCTTCGCCTCGATATAAGGCACGGTATGCGCGCCGCATTCATTGCCGATCAGCAGGCTGTCGCAATTGGTGAAGTTGCGCGCGTTCTCGGCCTTGCGATGGACGCTGACCTGGCCGCGATAGGTGTTGTTCGAATTGCCGGCCGAAATGCCCTTGGAGATGATGCGGCTCGTCGTGTTCCGGCCCAGATGCAGCATCTTGGTGCCGCTGTCGACCTGCTGGAATCCGTTCGACACGGCGATCGAATAGAACTCGCCGCGCGAATTGTCGCCGCGCAGGATGCAGGACGGGTACTTCCAGGTGATCGCCGAACCAGTCTCGACCTGCGTCCAGGAAATCTTGGAATTCCTGCCCCGGCAATCGCCGCGCTTGGTGACGAAATTATAGACACCGCCCTTGCCCTCGGCGTCGCCCGGATACCAGTTCTGCACCGTCGAATATTTGATTTCGGCATCGTCCATCGCGATCAGTTCGACCACGGCGGCGTGAAGCTGGTTCTCGTCGCGCTGCGGCGCCGTGCAGCCTTCGAGATAGGAGACGTAGGCGCCCTCATCGGCAATGATCAGCGTGCGCTCGAACTGGCCGGTGTTGCGCTCGTTGATGCGGAAGTAGGTGGAAAGCTCCATCGGGCAGCGCACGCCCTTCGGCACATAGACGAAGGAGCCGTCGGTAAAGACCGCGGAATTGAGCGTCGCATAGAAATTGTCGGAGGTCGGAACGACCGAACCGAGATATTTCTTCACCAGTTCCGGATGCTCGCGGATCGCTTCCGAGATCGAGCAGAAGATGACGCCGGCTTGCGCCAGTTCCTTCTTGAAGGTCGTCACCACCGAGACGGAATCGAAAACGGCGTCGACCGCGACGCGGCCGGACTGATAGACATTGTCCTCGCCGATCTCGCCGTCGAGTTCACTGGGGTCGGCCTGTGTGCGCACGCCGGCGAGGATTTCCTGCTCCTTCAGCGGAATGCCGAGCTTCTCATAGGTCTTGAGAAGTTCGGGATCGACCTCGGCGAGCGATTTCGGGCCGCTCATATTCTTCGGGGCGGCATAGTAGGAAATGGCCTGGAAATCGATCTTGGGAAAATGCACGCGCGCCCATGTCGGCTCGTCCATGGCCAGCCAGCGGCGATAAGCGCCAAGCCGCCATTCGAGCATCCCTTCCGGCTCGCCCTTCTTCTGCGAGATGAGCCGGATAATGTCTTCGTTCAGACCGGCGGGCGCCTTGTCCGTCTCGATATCCGTCTCGAAACCGTACTTATATTGATCGACATCGATCTTGCGGACGCGCTCGATCGTCTCCTGCACAGCAGGCATTCGCGTTCTCCATCCTCGCCGGGGTCAAGGCCCGGCAGTTGTAAACGTCGCTGTCGGCCGCGTAGCAGCCTCAGCCCTCATGTAGTGCGCGCCGCAGCAAAAATACACCCCATTCAGAGGCGATACGCTCGAACACGCAATCTCTCCGGCATGTCAATGCCGGCAGACTCGTTCTGGCGGCTTCAGGCCGCCTCCTTCCTCGCAGCGCGGCGGGCAACGATGCCCTTGAGAGCGCTACGGAACAATTCCACATCGCGCTCCGTCGTCGCCGGTCCGATCGAGACACGCAATCCACTCTCGCCGTCATGCCCCATCGCCTCGAGCACATGGCTTGGCCCGACCCTGCCGGACGAGCAGGCCGACCCGGCCGAAAGGGCGATGCCGGCAAGATCGAAGGCGATCTGCGCCGTCTCCGCCTTCAGTCCCGGCAAGGCAAAGAAGCTGGTATTCGGCAGGCGCTCGGCATTGCGGCCATAGATGATGGCGTCGGGCGCGAGCGCCAGGATATCCGCCTCGATGGCATCGCGCCGTCGCCGCACCGCGTCCATTTCGCCGAGATGCGACAGAGCCTGCAGCGCCGCCGCGCCGAAACCGGTGATCGCCGGCACGTTTTCCGTGCCGCCGCGATGGCCCTTCTCCTGGCCCCCGCCGGAAATCAGCGGCGCGGGCATCAGGAGATCGGACGCGGCGACAAGCGCGCCGATGCCCTTCGGGCCGCCGATCTTGTGCGCGGACAGGATCATGAAATCCGCATAGCCGGCGGAAATGTCGAGCGGAATGCGGCCCGCGCCCTGCACCGCGTCGAGCACGATGACGGCGCCTGCCTCCCGGGCGATACGGCCTATCTCTGCAACGGGCTGTATGACGCCGGTTTCGTTATTGGCAAGATGAAGGGCGACGAGCGCCGTGCCTTCCGACCTGTCGTGCTTTGCAAGCGAGGCGCTGAGCATTCCGAGGTCGAGAACGCCGTCCGCATCGACGCCGATAATGCCGATCCGATCGGATGGAAAGCGGCCGCCGCCCAGAATACAGGGATGATCCGTCGCCGAGACATAGAGCCGCGACATGTTCAGAGGCGACCGGCCCATGCGGTAATCCGGCGTCAGCGCCATCTGGGCCGCTTCGCTCGCGCCCGATGTGAAGATCACGTTCTCCTGCTTTGCGCCGACCAGCGCCGCCACGCCGGCGCGCGCCGCCTCGACCATCCGCCGGGCCGCGCGCCCTTCCGCATGGACCGACGACGCATTCGCCGCCATATCCATCCCCTCGAGCATGGCGGCGCGCGCGGCCGGCAGAAGCGGCGCGCTTGCATTCCAGTCGAGATAGGCTCGTGCCTTCATGGCTCTCATCGGTTCTTTGCCGCATTCAAAGCAGATATGGCGTTATTTCCTTGAAATCACAGGGCGAGACGTCATATCTAGCCGCTCTGCGGCGGAGTTGGCGCGGAATTATACCGTACCACTCAAGTTTGAACAGTTCTAAGCCAGCTTCTAGGGAGGCGGTTGCCTTACGTCAAGGCGATCATGCCACCCTATCGCATGAGCGGCGGCACGTGGAGTATTCGTATGCCCGAGGTCATTTTCAACGGTCCGGCCGGAAGGTTGGAAGGACGCTACCAGCCTTCCAAGGAGAAGAACGCGCCGATCGCGATCGTTCTTCATCCGCATCCGCAGTTCGGCGGCACGATGAACAACAAGATCGTCTACGATCTCTTCTATATGTTCCAGAAGCGCGGCTTCACGACGCTCCGTTTCAATTTTCGCGGCATCGGCCGCAGCCAGGGCGAATTCGATCACGGCATGGGCGAGCTTTCGGACGCAGCGGCCGCGCTCGACTGGGTGCAGTCGCTGCACACCGATTCCAAAAGCTGCTGGGTCGCCGGCTATTCGTTCGGCGCGTGGATCGGCATGCAGCTCCTGATGCGCCGACCGGAGATCGAGGGCTTCATCTCGATCGCGCCGCAGCCGAACATCTATGATTTCTCCTTCCTCGCCCCCTGCCCGTCTTCCGGCCTCATCATTCACGGCGATGCCGACAAGGTCGCCCCGCCAAAGGATGTTCAGGGCCTGGTGGACAAGCTGCACACTCAGAAGGGGATAACAATCACGCAGAAGATCCTGGCTGGCGCGAACCATTTCTTCTCCAATGACGGCGAACTGCTGATAGAAGAATGCAGCGATTATCTCGACCGTCGGCTCGCCGGCGAGCTCGCCGATCCACGGCCGAAGCGGCTTCGATAATAAAACAAATCGAGATTTTTGCTTCATCAGCGGTGGATATTCTGCCGAAGAAGCAAACGACAGTTGACCTCCTCTCGACATGCTGGTGAGCGCGTGGCACGTTTTTTTGTGCGAATCAGCTCTTCAGCCGAGGGGATTAGGAAATGCCCAAATTCGAAGTCTATAAGGACAAGAAAGGCGAGACACGCTTCCGCTATCGCGCCAGTAATGGCGAGATCATGTTCAGTTCCGAAGGTTATGCGGCCAAGGCTTCCGCGATGAAAGCCATTGCGTCGATCAAGAAGAACGCGGCGGGCGCCCCCGTCGAAGAGCCTGAAGCAGCCGCTTCCAAGGCGGTGGCAAAACCGGCAAAAGCGCCTGCCAAGGGAAAAGCCGCGGCTAAGCCTGCAGCCAAGGCGAAAACCGCCGCTAAAGCCAAGCCGGCCGCAAAGCCGAAAGCAGCGGCAAGGCCCAAGGCGGCGCCGAAGGCGAAGGCGGCGAGCCCCGCCTGAGGGCTGTGCCAAACGGGCAGTTATGCTGACTTATTGAGGAACGCCGGGCGTTCCTCTATCTCTAGAGCAATTCCAGCAAAAGTGCGCAGCGGTTTTGCGTTCGGAATTGCGTAAAAACAAGGAGATAGAGCATTCCGTGACTCGGAGAAAAGCGGAAATGCTCTAGGTCATGTATCAGCCGCCTCTTTTTCGCGAAACGCGCCCCGAGGTGTTGCACGAGCTTATCCGTGCGCACTCGCTTGGGTTGCTGGTCAGCGTCGGTTCGGATGGGCCGGTCGCGGACCCCTTGCCCTTCCTTCTCGACGCGGGTGCCGGTGCGCATGGCAGGCTTCTGGCGCACATGGCGCGCGCCAACCCGCAATGGCGGATCATCGGCGACAATCCCGGCAAGCCGGTGCTGGTCGTGTTCCAGGGCGTCAACACCTATGTGACGCCATCCTGGTATGAAACCAAGCGGGAGACCGGCAAGGTCGTCCCGACATGGAACTACGCCATCGTGCAGGTCCGCGGCACGGCGCGCATTATCGATGACCATGATTGGCTGGCCTGGCAGATCAAGAAGCTGACCGACACGCATGAAGGCGCGCGGGAGCATCGATGGCATGTTTCCGACGCTCCCCAACCGTTCATCGACGCGCAGATCAAGGGAATCATCGGGCTGGAGATCGCAATCGAGAGCATCGAGGGCAAGTGGAAGGTGAGCCAGAACCGCCCGGCCACGGACCAGAAGGGCGTGATCGAAGGGCTTGAGGCGAGCCCCGATACCGCCGGCGCGGCCGAGATGGCGGAACTGGTGCGGCGGTTCGGAGCAAAGCCGGGCGACTGATACCAAGAGCCCTGACGGTTGCCCCTTCATCACGACAGTGCGTCCTTCGAGGCCCGCTTCGCGGGCGCCTCAGGATGAGGACCGAGGGCGCCGGACTCCCTCATCCTGAGGCGC
>DASZUG010000040.1:0-2978 GCA_035547755.1 Rhizobiaceae bacterium | reverse complement strand
TTCCAGCCGGCCGATTGGGCCATCTCCAGCAATCGCGCCAGCAACGGCTTCAGCGTGTTCCGGCATTCCATCTCGTAGGCCAGAAATTCTGCTTCCGCATGCGTCGGCGGCGGAACGGTTTCGATGCCTGTCATCATGTTCATGGCAAGCTCCCGGACATTTCCAATGGCTGCCCGCCTTGGTTGGGGCGGGCAGCCTTTTCAGTGGCTTCAGAAATCCATGCCGGCGCCCGCAGGCATTGCGGGCGCGGCTTCCTTCTTCGGCTTCTCGGCCACCATCGCCTCAGTGGTGACAAGCAGGCCAGCGACGGAAGCCGCGTCCTCCAAAGCGGTTCGCACCACCTTGGCCGGGTCGATGACGCCCTGCTTGTAGAGGTCGCCGTATTCATTCGTCTGTGCGTTCCAGCCCCAGGCGAACTCGGCCTTCTCGCGCAGCTTGCCGACGATGATTGAGCCCTCGGCGCCGGCGTTCTCGGCAATTTGGCGGACAGGGGCCTCGATGGCGCGGCGAACGATGCCGATGCCGTGCGTCTGGTCCGGATTGTCCGCTGTCAGGACATCCAGCGCCTTCACCGCGCGCAGCAGGGCTACGCCACCACCAGGCAGGATGCCTTCCTCCACAGCCGCCCGCGTGGCGTGCAGCGCATCATCCACGCGATCCTTCTTTTCTTTGACTTCGACTTCGGTCGAGCCGCCGACCCGGATGACGGCAACGCCGCCGGCCAGCTTGGCCAGGCGCTCCTGCAACTTCTCGCGATCGTAGTCGGAAGTGGTCTCCTCGATCTGCTGCTTGATCTGCGCCACGCGGCCCTGAATCTCTTCCTTCCTGCCAGCCCCGTCGACGATGGTGGTGTTCTCCTTCTCGATCACCACCTTTTTGGCGCGACCGAGCATCTGGAGCGTCACGTTCTCCAGCTTAATGCCGAGATCCTCGCTGATGGCGGTGCCTCCTGTGAGGATGGCGATGTCCTCGAGCATGGCCTTGCGGCGGTCACCGAAGCCCGGCGCCTTGACGGCCGCGACCTTGAGGCCGCCGCGCAGCTTGTTGACGACAAGCGTGGCGAGCGCTTCGCCCTCGACGTCCTCGGCGATGATGAGCAGCGGCTTCGACGACTGCACCACCGCCTCCAGGACGGGCAGCATGGCTTGCAGGTTCGATAGCTTCTTCTCGTGGATGAGCACATAAGGCTCTTCCAGTTCGACGCGCATCTTGTCCTGGTTGGTGATGAAGTACGGGCTGAGATAGCCCCGGTCGAACTGCATGCCCTCGACGACTTCGAGTTCAGTCTCGGCAGTCTTGGCTTCCTCGACCGTGATGACGCCCTCATTGCCGACCTTCTCCATCGCTTCCGCAAGGAAGCGACCGATCTCGGTATCGCCATTAGCCGAGATCGTGCCGACCTGCGCGATCTCGTCGTTCCTGGTGATCCTTCGGGCGTTCTTCTTCAACTCCTCGACCACTGCGGCAACGGCCTTGTCGATGCCGCGCTTCAAATCCATCGGATTCATGCCCGACGCCACGGCCTTGGCGCCCTCTCTGACGATGGCCTGGGCAAGCACGGTCGCGGTCGTGGTGCCATCGCCGGCCAGGTCGTTCGTCTTCGAGGCAACCTCGCGCACCATCTGCGCGCCCATGTTCTCGAACTTGTCTTCCAGTTCGATCTCTTTGGCGACGGTCACGCCGTCCTTGGTGATGCGCGGCGCGCCGAACGACTTGTCGATGACGACGTTGCGACCCTTAGGACCGAGCGTTACCTTGACGGCATTGGCGAGAATGTCGACGCCACGCAACATGCGCTCGCGCGCGTCGGAATGGAATTTCACTTCCTTGGCAGCCATTGGTTCACTCCTTCGATAGGCAGCTTTCGTTGACTGGTTGATGTTGGGTTCGCGCCGGTCAGGCCGCCTTCTTCAGCGTCGCGGCATTTTCGATCACCCCCATCACGTCGGATTCCTTCATGATGAGCAGGTCCTCGCCGTCGAGCTTGATCTCGGTGCCGGACCACTTGCCGAAGAGGATGCGGTCGCCGGCCTTCACGTCGAGGGGGACAAGCTTGCCCGCCTCGTCGCGAGCGCCGGGTCCGACGGCGATTACCTCCCCCTCCTGCGGCTTTTCCTTGGCGGTGTCAGGGATGATGATGCCGCCGGCCGTCTTTTCGTCGGCCTCGACGCGGCGGACCAGGATACGATCGTGCAATGGACGGAACGTCATATCGTTCTCCTTCTGGACAAACAGATTTTTGAGGTTCCTCCACACCGGACCGGCAATATCGGGCCGATGCGGGGCTCACGCGACCCTTTCGGCATCGCGCGCGCATACGATCTGGTTTGGGAATTTTCCGGTTTCAAGAGAATCTGGAAAAAATTTTGGCACTTGTCCCAAGAGAGTGCCAACAGCCTGTTATCATGCCGCTATCTCGTTCGACGGTGGGACTTTGCGGCTTGAATTTTCCGGCCGATCGAACAAAATTATCCGAACCCTCGCCCCAGGCGAGGCTGTGAAACCGGAACCGTACAAAGGAGTTTTTGGAAAGACGGAGGACCAAAATGGACCGACAGAATCTCACGCCGATCATCCCTTCTCTCGTACCCGAAACATCCGATCTCGCGCTCGACCGGTTGCTCATGCCGGCGCGTCATTTCCGGCATCCCGACGACGTGCTCGCCGATGAAACGCTCGACCTTCAGGAAAAGCGGGCCATCCTGTCGTCCTGGGCCTCGGACGCCTGTGCCATAGAGTCGATGCCGGCGCTTCGCCAGCCGCCGGGCGGCAGCGAGCCTGTTTCCTTCGATCAGATCATGGACGCGCTGAGGCGGCTCGATGAAGAGCCGAGGCCGGCCGTTTACGATGTTTGCGACCGCCCAAGCGTGGATCGGCTGGATGCCTGATGGAAAAGCGAGGAAGCGAATGGCATCAACGGTAAGCAGGGAATTCCGTCTGCAGATGCAGGGCTATGGCCTGACCACGGCGGAGATCCA
>DASZUG010000039.1:0-83334 GCA_035547755.1 Rhizobiaceae bacterium | reverse complement strand
GCACCTCAGGATGAGGGAGTCAGGCGCCAGCGGTCCTCATCCTGAGGCGCGAGCCCCCGGGTCTTGCCTTTGGCAAGCCCGAGGACAGGCTCCGCGAGCCTCGAAGGACGCACCAAAGACGAGTGGCGAAGCCTTGCGCCTCACCCGATCAGAAGGGCCACCAGCTGTTTTTCTGGATCTTGGCGGCTTTCTTCGCGTCGCGTTCCTTTTTCCACTCGGGCTCGCCGAGTTGGCCGACCGGGGCGCTCGCGGCCGGCTGGCGATAGCTGAGAGGCGGTTCGCTCAGATATTTGCGCTCGGTCGCGCTGCCCTGCATGTTTTCCGCCATGCGGCGCTTGAAATCGGCGCTTTGGTCTTTCGGAGACTTGAAATCGCCCATCACGACCGGGTTGCCCCTGGTGCGGACGATGACCTGCGTCGGCTCATCCTTGCCGAGATTGGGCTTCCAACCGGATGGATTGCCGGAATCGGCATCCTGGTCATAGGGAATGGGGTCGCCCTTGGTCCGCCGCACCTGATCCGGCTTGCTCGTGTCCGGCGCTACATGGGGATCGTAACTGCCGTTCGACTTGTTGAGGTCCGCCGCCAGCCTTATCTTCTGGCGCCGTTCCTCCGGCGATTCCGGCCATTGCGGATTGTTCGCGTTGGCGATGTCGTTCTGCGGAGGAGGCAGGACATCCGTCGAGGCCGGCTTAACCAGGGGTGCGCGAGGCTTGTAGCTGATCGGCGCCTTCTTTTCCTGCAGCGAACCGATAGGAACAATGTTGCTCACATCGTCGAAAAGCTGAAGGTCGGCAGGCTTGTCGGTACCGTAGGTCGGTGCGCCCATGCAGCCGGCGAGCCACATGCACGAGCCGGCGACGGAAGCGGCGAGCGCCGCGGAGCGCGCTTTACGCGAAAATCCCACTATAGAACCGCCTCTCACAGATGACATATGTCCCTGAACGCCCTCTCTCGCCCTATTATCCGAGAATCCGGCGATAACAAGGCGTCGAAACCCGGCTCTTCTACCCCATCGCGCCCGGCAGGGCAACGCAAGCATCCCATCCGCCTGTTCAAAGCGATAGCGGCGCGGAGCAGTCACAACCGCCCCAACGCCTCCAGCTCGCGCAAGGCTGCCGCGTCCCGCGCCGAAACGTCGGGGAAACGCGGATCGGAGCCGACATCGTTCGTGTAGCGCCAGGAGCGGGCGCATTTTTGCCCCGCAGCCGGAGCAAAGACGACGCCGACGCCCTTTACGTCTTCCAGCATGAAAGCGTTGGAGGGCGCCGCCTCACGCGACACCTCGATGCCGCTGGTGATGCACACTTCCGCTAGATCGACATCGGCGATGGCGGCAGCGAGATCGGGATTGGCGACATGGATAATCGGCGCAGCCTCGAGCGAGGAGCCGATCGTCTTTTTCGCCCGCTCGATCTCCAGCGCCCCGGTCACGACACGCCTGACGTCACGAACCTTGTCCCATTTCGCGGCAAGAGCGTCGTTCCGCCATTCGCCGGGGACAACCGGAAACTGCTCCAGATGGACCGAAACGGCTTCCGGATGCCGGTCGAGCCAGGCTTCCTCCGTGGTGAAAGGCAGCATCGGCGCCAGCCATTTCACCAGGCAATCGAAGACCAGGCGCACGACATTGACGGCGGATTTCCGCCTGACGCTCGAGGGCGCGTCGCAATAGAGCGCATCCTTGCGGACATCGAAATAGAAAGCCGACAGATCGACCACGGTGAAATCGATCAGCGCCTTGGTGATGCGCTTGAAATCGAAACCGTCATAGCCCTTGCGCACCAGGTCATCGAGTTCGGAGAGACGGTGGAGCATCAGCCGCTCCAACTCCGGCATGTCTGCGAGAGGAATTTCCTCGCCTTCGTCATGGGCGAGCGTTCCGAGCATCCAGCGGATGGTGTTGCGAAGCTTGCGGTAGGCGTCGATATTGGTCTGCAGGATGTTCTTGCCGAGCCGTTGGTCTTCCCAATAATCGGTCGTCATCACCCAGAGGCGGAGAATATCGGCGCCGGATTTCTGCATCACCTCCTGCGGGACGACGACGTTGCCCAGCGATTTCGACATCTTGCGGCCGTCCTCGTCCATGGTGAAGCCATGGGTGATGACGGCATCGTAGGGCGCGCGGCCGCGCGTGCCGCAGCTTTCCAGAAGCGAGGAATGGAACCAGCCGCGATGCTGGTCGGAACCTTCGAGATAGACATCGGCCGGCCATTTGAGATCGGGCCGGTCCTCCAGCGTGAAGGTGTGGGTCGAGCCGGAATCGAACCAGACGTCGAGGATGTCCTTGACCATGATCCATGGCTCGTTGGCGCGGGGGCCGAGGAAGCGCTCGCGAGCGCCTTCGGCGAACCAGGCGTCGGCGCCCTCCTTCTCGAAAGCTTCGAGGATGCGGGCGTTGACCGCCTCGTCCTTCAGCACCTCGCCCTTCTCGTCGGCGAAGACGGCGATCGGCACGCCCCAGGCGCGCTGACGCGACAGCACCCAGTCCGGCCGCTCCTCGATCATGGCGCGCAGCCGCGTCTGCCCGGCCGCCGGAACGAAGCGGGTGGCGTCGATGGCGGATAGGGCGAGTTGCCGCAGCGTCGGCGCTTTCCCTCCTCCTTGAGGGGAGGGTGCCGCGCGAAGCGCGGCGAGTGGGGTCGCCTCGGCCGTACTCGGCGTTTTCTTTGCGCCGCGCGCTGCCGCACCCACCCCCTCTGTCGGCTTCGCCGACATCCCCCCCTCAAGGGGGGAGAATTGCGGCAGCTCCTTGTCCATATGCACGAACCATTGCGGCGTGTTGCGGAAGATGACCGGCTTCTTGGAACGCCAGGAATGCGGATAGGAATGCTTCAGCCTGCCGCGCGCAAAGAGCATATTGCGTTCAATCAGCGCGTCGATGACGGCCTTGTTGGCGTCGCCCTTCTTGCCGTTGTCATCGATGACGCGGGCGGGTCCGCCAGCGCGGTCAGGTCCAAAACCGGGCGCGTCTGCGGTGAAATAGCCGGCATCGTCGACTGTGAAGGGAATGGCCGTGTCAATATGGCGCTCGCGCAGTTCCGGCGCGTGATCCATCCACGCCTCGAAATCCTCGCGGCCATGGCCGGGCGCGGTGTGGACGAAGCCCGTGCCGGCATCGTCGGTGACGTGATCGCCGGGAAGCATGGGGACGGGGAAGGAATAGGGGATATCCCTCCCCCTTGAGGGGAGGGTCGATCCGCGCAGCGGATCGGGGTGGGATTGGTCAAGGCCGCGCTCGGCCGCTTGTACCCCCTCCTGTCGCTTTGCGACATCCTCCCCCTCAAGGGGGGAGGTGGGGGCCCAGCCGGCGAGCGGGTGCGCCAAGGTCATCGACGCCAGTTCGTCGGCGCCGACGCCGCGCAGGCGCTTGTATTGAAGCTTCGCCTTGGCGAAGCATTCCTCCGCCAGTTTGTCGGCGAAGATCAGTTTTTCACCGGGTTGGGGGCCGAAATCGTTCTCGGCGGCCGTTACTTCATAGAGGCCGTATTCGATGCGCGGCGCGAAGGAGACGGCGCGGTTTCCGGGGATCGTCCAGGGCGTCGTCGTCCAGATGACGACATAGGCGTCTTCGAGATCGGGATAGAAATCGACCTTGCCGCGAGCGGCGACGCCCGCATCCGCCTCGACAGCCGCCGGCGGCCTCGCCACCGGAAACTTCACCCAGATCGTGTCGCTCTCGTAATCCTGGTATTCGACCTCGGCCTCGGCGAGCGCCGTGCGCTCGACCACGCTCCACATGACCGGCTTCGAGCCGCGGTAGAGCTGGCCCGACATGGCGAATTTCATCAGTTCGCCGGCGATGCGGGCCTCGGCATGAAAGGCCATGGTCGTATAGGGCTTGTCGAAGTCGCCGATGACGCCGAGGCGCTTGAACTCGATGGACTGAACGTTGATCCAGTGCTGGGCGAATTCGCGGCATTCCCGGCGGAATTCGTTGATCGGCACATCGTCCTTGTTGCGGCCCCTGGCGCGATACTGCTCCTCGATCTTCCATTCGATCGGCAGGCCGTGGCAGTCCCAGCCGGGAACATAGTTGGAATCATAGCCGCGCATCTGAAAGGAGCGGGTGATGACGTCCTTCAGGATCTTGTTCAGCGCATGGCCGATATGGATGTTGCCATTGGCATAGGGCGGACCGTCATGCAGCACATATTTCGGCCGGCCGGCCGCGTCCTTGCGCAGCTTTTTGTAGAGGTCGAGTCCCTGCCAGCGGGCGACCAGGTTCGGCTCCTTCTCCGGCAGACCGGCGCGCATGGGAAAGTCGGTCTTCGGCAGGTAAAGGGTCTTGGAATAGTCGATCTTTTCGGACGTATCGTTCATGTCGTCAGGCTCTTGCCATCATGTCGCCGGCGGCCAATGCCGCGGCAGGTCAATGTCTTTTTCTTGGGCATGTTTTCCGGCGCATGAGAGCGCCAAAGTCCCCGGACGTTCCGGCGGCCTCATGCCACCCGGACGGCCGGGCTCGTAATTCGTATGGCGATCGCGAAAGTCAGGGCGCGCATCTTCATGCAGCGCTCTTTAAACGAGGCAATGGGCGGAATAAAGCCCTTTCGCCCACTCTCATCGAAGCGTGAAGTCGAAACGATAGGTGGCGGAAACGCCGACCAGGAACTGGTTGGGAGAGCCGCGCTCCTTGACGATGCTGGAATCCGCCGCCGGCCCGAGCAGGCGTGAATATTCGCCGAACAGGCTCGTCGTCACCTTGTCCGTTGTCTTCCATGTAATGGCGCCGCCAACGCCGACCGACTTGAAGCCACTGCCGGGCGAATAGGGCGAAAGGCCGCTTGCGAGCGATTCAGTGTCACTGACGCCGTAATAGGTCTTGAAATAGTCAGATGACGCTGCCGACAGGCGCGGGCCGCCCGAAATGCGGACGCGCGGGGTGACGTCGGTGAACGCATCGACGGCGAGATCGCCGACATAGCCGTTATGGGTGATGATGCCGCGCCTGACCTCGCCGCGCACGCGCAGCCAATCGGTGGGATAGAACTCGGCGAACAGGCCCGCTTCGCCTCCGAATTTGACATCGTGCAGTCCCTTGAGGCCGCGATAGTCGCTGGAGTCGCGCGGCAGCAGCAGCTTGCCGACCAGTCCGGCCCGGAAATCGCCGGTATCGATCAGGCCGAAGGAGATATTGTCGTTGCGCGAGGAAAAGCGCGTCACCGTCCCCTGCCGGCCGAAGGAAACGAGCGGCTCACCGCTCAATATATATTTCTCCGAGCCTTCGAAATCGGGGCCGACCATCCCGGCCGCGCCGATCGTCAGGGACCAGTTTCCGGAATACCAGCTCGAGCCTGTCGATGAATTGTCCTGGGCGAGAGCGCCGGATGTCACGCCAAGGGCGAGTCCGAGCGACAGAATCGGCAAAAGCGCGGGTTTGTGCAAACCAAGATCCTGCTTCACGCGGGGTCCAGCCCCGATATCGCCCTACGGGATCGTTCTGCGGGGAACAAGTAAAAATTGATTTAAAAGACCGAGCCCCGGCGTGAATGGCGGTGCGTCAGCGCCCGTCGAATGTCGCGGCGAAATCGAGCCCGGAAAAAGATCTGACGCCTGCCAGAAGCGCGCGCGCCTCCTCCTCGTCGCGCCGCATCTGGGCGGTCAGTTCTTCAAGGGAGGAAAACTTCTCCTCGCCACGCAGAAAGCCGAAAAAGGAGACGAGGCAGTCTTCGCCATACAGGTCGCCGGAGAAATCGAAGAGATATGTTTCGAGGAGCACGGCGCCCGCTTCATCGACTGTCGGGCGGCGGCCGAAACTCGCAACGCCGTCGTGGAGGCTGCCGTCCGCCCGCCTGAAGCGGACGGCATAAATGCCATGCGCGAGCGCCGTTTCGGCGGGAAGCTCCATGTTGGCGGTCGGGAAGCCTAATGTCCGGCCCAACTGCTTGCCGTGCACGACAGGCGCTTCGACGGTGAAGCGGTAGCCGAGCGATCCAGCGGCTTGGACCACCTCTCCTTGCGCGAGAAACGTCCTTATGCGGCTCGACGAGACCACCTCCGCTCCCTCGTTCCGGAAGGCATCGACGAGCGTAACGCCAAATCCGTGGCGTTCCCCGGCTTCCATCAGATAAGCGGGGCCGCCCTGGCGGTTCTTGCCGAAATGGAAGTCGAAACCGGTCACGACGTGGCTGACGCCGAGGCCGTTGTCGAGGATATCGGTGATGAAGCCCTCCGCCGACTGCGCTGCGAAATCCCGCGTGAAAGGCAGCTCGACGACCGCATGGAAGCCGAGTGCGGCGAGCAGCCTGGCCCGCAAGGGCGCTGGCGTGAGGCGAAAGAGCGGGATGTCGGGGTGAATGACGCTTCTCGGATGCGGCTCGAAGGTCAGGACGATCGCCGGCACGCCGCGGCGGCCGGCCTCGTCGAGCGCGCGCCCAAGGACGGCCTGATGACCGCGATGGACGCCATCGAAATTGCCGATCGCGACAACCCCGCCGCGAAGCGAAGCGGGCAGTTCCGCCACGCCGCCCAACCGCACGATGTCGGGCGCTATGAAAGAACCGGCAATCCTCTCCTCTGGCGTCGCCATTTTCCCTTTCGCCTCAGCGCAGCCTCGGGATGAACGCGACGGGATGCTGTCCGTGCTTGGCGAAGAAGGCGCCGAGCCGTTCGACGTCCGGCCGGTGGGGCTCGCCATATTCGCGCGCATGGATGCCGGCGGACACGTAGAGAATATCGATGCCGTTCTGCTCGGCGCCCTTCACGTCGGTCATGATGCCGTCACCGATGGCGAGTATATCGCGTTCGCTTATCGCGCCGCGCAGCAGCGTTTCCGCCATCTTGAGGGCGGCCCGGTAGATCGGGCGGTGCGGCTTGCCGGCGATCAGCGTGCGGCCGCCAAGTTGCTGATAGTCGCGCGCCAGAGCGCCGGCGCACCAGATCAGGCGTTCGCCGCGCTCGACGACGATATCGGGATTGGCGCAGATGAAAGGCAAATTCCTGGCGCGCAGGCGGCGCAGAAGCTCGGCATAATCTTCGGGCGTGTCCGTCTCGTCGTCGAAATACCCCGTGCAGACGACGCCGTCGGCCTCGAACTCCTCGACGAGTTCGACGTCCAGCCCATCATAGAGCGTCACGTCGCGCTCCGCTCCGAGATGAAAGATGCGGCGCGGCCCCTCGCGGATCAGGTCGCGCGTGACATCGCCCGAGGTGACGATGCCGTCATAGCTTTCCGTGGGAACCCCGAGCATGGCCATCTGGGCCTCGACCTCGGGCCGGGGGCGCGGAGAATTGGTGATCAAGATGACGGCAAGGCCACGTTCGCGCGCGCGCCTGAGCGCCGCACAGCCTTCCGGAAAGGCCCGCTCGCCATTATGGACGACGCCCCACACATCGCTCAGGATCGCCTTGTAGCGGTCGGTCATCTGATCGAGCGTCTCGATCATGGGAGGCGTCGGCGCCATCTGGTCTCCTGTTCGGTTCGTGCCGGCATCCGCCTGGCAGCGGCGGGCTTAGCCGAATGGCCGCGATGTGTCATCTGGTTTCGAATCCGGATACGATGGGCAAAAAGACGGCGGATGGGATTGCAAGCAACCGGTCGGGCACGATCTCTCGAAAAGATTCTTCGTCGCCGTTCCTTGACAGTGAAAAACCGAACTTCTATCTCACCGGCACGTTAGCACTCTCGTTTGTGAGTGCTAACCGCCGCGCCGGCTCCGCCGGACGGAGGAGACGTTTATCACCACCCCAATCCGAGGTTCAAGGACATGGCCAAGACGAAATTCCGCCCGCTTCATGACCGCGTGGTCGTACGCCGGGTCGAATCGGAGGAGAAGACCGCAGGCGGCATCATCATCCCCGATACCGCCAAGGAAAAGCCGCAGGAAGGCGAAATCATCGCCGTCGGTTCCGGCGCCCGTGACGAAGCCGGCAAGCTCGTCCCGCTCGATGTCAAGGCAGGCGATCGCATCCTGTTCGGCAAATGGTCGGGCACCGAAGTCAAGCTCAATGGCGAAGACCTTCTGATCATGAAGGAATCCGACATTATGGGCGTCATCGGCTGACATCCGGTCTTCAATCCCAATCCGAAATGATGGCTCGCTGAGCCAAGGAGCAGAGAGAAATGGCTGCAAAAGAGGTAAAATTTTCCCGTGACGCCCGCGAGCGCATGCTGCGCGGTGTCAACATTCTCGCCGACGCGGTGAAGGTGACGCTCGGACCGAAGGGCCGCAACGTCGTCATCGACAAGTCGTTCGGCGCCCCGCGCATCACCAAGGACGGCGTCACCGTCGCCAAGGAGATCGAACTGGAAGACAAGTTCGAGAACATGGGCGCCCAGATGGTCCGCGAAGTCGCTTCGAAGACCAATGACATCGCCGGCGACGGCACCACCACCGCGACCGTTCTCGCCCAGTCGATCGTCCAGGAAGGCGCCAAGGCGGTTGCCGCCGGCATGAACCCGATGGACCTGAAGCGCGGCATCGACCTCGCGGTCGCGGAAGTCGTCGCTTCGCTCGCCAAGTCTGCAAAGAAGATCAAGACTTCCGAGGAAGTCGCACAGGTCGGCACCATCTCCGCCAACGGCGAGAAGGAAATCGGCCAGATGATCGCGCAGGCCATGCAGAAGGTCGGCAATGAGGGCGTGATCACGGTCGAGGAAGCCAAGACGGCCGACACCGAACTCGAAGTCGTCGAGGGCATGCAGTTCGACCGCGGCTATCTCAGCCCCTATTTCATCACCAATGCCGACAAGATGGTTGCCGAGCTCGAGGATGCCTACATCCTCCTCCACGAGAAGAAGCTCTCCAACCTGCAGGCGATGCTGCCGGTCCTCGAGGCCGTCGTGCAGACCTCGAAGCCGCTGCTGATCGTCGCCGAGGACGTCGAAGGCGAGGCGCTTGCTACGCTCGTCGTCAACAAGCTGCGCGGCGGCCTCAAGATCGCCGCCGTCAAGGCTCCGGGCTTCGGCGACCGTCGCAAGGCCATGCTTGAGGATATCGCGATCCTGACCGGCGGCCAGGTGATCTCCGAGGATCTCGGCATCAAGCTCGAGAATGTCGGCCTCAACATGCTCGGCCGCGCCAAGCGCGTCCGCATCGAGAAGGAAAACACCACGATCGTCGACGGCGCCGGCAAGAAGGCCGAGATCCAGGGCCGCGTCGCCCAGATCAAGCAGCAGATCGAGGAGACCACCTCCGACTACGATCGCGAGAAGCTGCAGGAGCGCCTTGCCAAGCTCGCGGGCGGCGTCGCGGTGATCCGGGTCGGCGGTGCGACTGAAGTTGAGGTGAAGGAGAAGAAGGACCGCGTCGATGACGCTCTGAACGCGACCCGCGCGGCCGTCGAAGAGGGTATCGTCGCCGGCGGCGGCGTCGCTCTGCTCCGCGCCACGCACGCCATCAAGGTCAAGGGCGAGAACGCCGACCAGGAAGCCGGCATCAATATCGTGCGCCGCGCCGTCCAGTCTCCGGCTCGCCAGATCGCCGCCAATGCCGGAGCGGAAGCCTCGATCGTCGCCGGCAAGATCCTCGAGAACAAGTCGGCCACCTATGGCTACAACGCCCAGACCGGCGAATATGGCGACATGATCGCGCTCGGAATCGTCGATCCGGTCAAGGTCGTGCGTACGGCTCTCCAGGACGCCGGGTCGGTTGCCGGCCTGCTCGTCACCACCGAGGCGATGGTCGCCGAGGCGCCGAAGAAGGACACGCCGGCCCCGGCGATGCCCGGCGGCGGCATGGGCGGCATGGGCGGCATGGACTTCTAAGGAAGTCCATCACCACGCCCATCAACCAACAATGCTCAAGCCCGCAAGCGGGCTTGAGTGGCGGCATGGATTTCTGATCCAGCCACGCATAAAGCTTACGGAAAGGGCGGCAGCGATGCCGCCCTTTTTGCTTGGTTGCGGGCAAGCACGGTCTTGCGGAGCGTATAAGAAGCAGCCAGCTTTTCGTCCCGACCACCGGCCAAATCGCGGAATAGCTGCTCAAATTCAGCCGTCATTCGCCGCGACAGCCGCGTCCGCCATTGCCGCCAGTTCGTCCGCCACGACTGGAAGGATGCTGCGATCGCGTGTGGCGCGGGCAATCACCATCAGACCTTCGAGCGAGGATTCCACCAGAAGCGCCAGTGCACGGGAACGCGGCTCCGGCACGCCGGCCTTGGCGAATGACGATTGCAACAGGCCGATCCACCGCTCGAATGCCGAACGGGCAATCTCAAGGAGCTCCGGCACATTCGTCGTTGCGTCGAGCACGACCGGTGCGATCGGGCAGCCAAAGGCGAAATCGTTCTTCTCCAGCATCTCCCCGACGGACGCAAAGATGGCACGGATCGCCGCGGCCGGGCTTTTTTCCGTTGCGAGCCGTTCTTCAAGCCGTTCGGCGACCTCAGCGACGCTGTTCCTCGTCACCTCTATGACGAGCTGATCCTTGCCGCCGGGAAAGTGGAAATAGAGCGAGCCGCGCGGCGCGCCGCTGGCCGCAAGAATATCGCTCAGCGACGTGCCGTGATAGCCGCGCTGTCTTATCAGCAGCGCCGTCGCTTCGAGCATTCGCGTGCGTGTGTCGTTGGCCATGTCATCCTCTGTCAGGAGAAGAAAATAGCGGCTTGACCGGAATATGACAATCAGTCTACATAATATGTAAATCAGTCTACATACTTCGGATTGTTCATCATGCATGTCTATCGTTTGAAGAGCCCCGGCAATCTCGGCGGCCTCGCCCTGCTGGAAGAGGATGTACCCGTTCCGAAGCCGACTGAGATCGTCCTGCGTGTCCACGCCATGTCGATAAACCGGCGTGACGCCATGATCATTGGCGGCACCTATCCACTGCCCGCTCGAAATGACGTTATCCCGATCTCCGACGGCGCCGGCGAGGTCATCGCCGTTGGCAATTCCGTCACCCGCTTCAAGACCGGTGATCGGGCGACCGGCAGCTACTGGCCGCGATGGCGCGACGGATTGCTGACACCGGATCTGATCGACCAGTTGGGTTGCACCATGGACGGCATGCTTGCGGAATATGCCGTACTCGATGAGCAATGGGCCGTACACGTTCCCGAGCATCTGACCTGGGAAGAGGCGGCGACGCTTACCTGCGCCGGAGTAACGGCATGGAGCGCCGTAGCCGGATCGCGCCGCATGCATCCCGGGCAGACCGTGCTGACGCTCGGTACCGGCGGTGTCGCGCTGTTCGCCCTGCAATTCGCCAAGATGATGGGATGCAGAGTCATCGCCGCGACATCTCGCGAAGCGAAGATCGCGAAGCTCCGGGATTTAGGGGCCGATCACGTCATCGACTACGCGCGGACGCCGCAATGGGCGGACACGGTTCGCGATCTGACCGGCGGCAAGGGCGTCGATCTGGTCGTCGAGACGATCGGACCCAAGACGATCGGCCAGTCGCTCGCCGCAGCCGGACTCTACGGCCATATTGTCCTGCTCAGCGTCATCGACAGCGACGGCAACGATCTGGTGCTGCCCGGTCAGGTCTATTCCAGAACCATGGCGAGCCTTTCGCGCGTTTTCGTCGGCAGTCGTGCAGGACTGGAGGCGATGTGCGCCGCGATCGGCAGCCACAGGATACGGCCGGTCATCGATCGCGTCTTTCCGTTCACCGAGGCGCGCGAGGCCTATCGCTATTTCATGCGCGGAGACGTGTTCGGCAAGGTCGTCATCCGGGCGGCCTGAGGGCACACACCCGAGAATCAAAGGAGATTCCGATGACAATTCGTGAAGCAGAGGCGCGCTGGCAGGGAACACTGAAGGAGGGATCGGGTCGGCTGAAGCTGGGGAGCGGCGTGTTCGAAGGGGCATATTCGTTCCCCTCGCGCTTCGAAAATGGACCCGGCACCAATCCTGAAGAACTGATCGCCGCGGCGCATGCGGGATGTTTTTCCATGGCGCTCACTTTCGCCCTCGGCAATGCTGGCCACGTCCCAAACCTCATCCACACAATTGCCAAGGTGCATCTTGGGGCAACCAGCGCCGGGCCGACTATCACGTGCATCGATCTGGAGACCGAGGGAGAAGTCCCCGGTCTCGCCGAGGCGGGTTTTCTTGAGCTTGCCGAAGTCGCGAAGAAGAATTGCCTGGTGTCGAGGGCGCTCGCCGGTATCGAAACCATTACGCTCAAGGCAAGCCTCCGCGAACGCGGCGCCGGGACCGGACCAGTTACGACAGCAAGGAGATCGCTATGAGCGACCGTTTCGATCAACAAACCAGGGAAACCACGGAAATCATGCAGCGTTTCAACGACGTGTTTCAGCGCCACGACCCGTCCGCGCTGGACGACATCGTGGCTGAACATTGTGTGATCGAGAATACCACCCCCGCGCCCGACGGCGCGCGCCATGTCGGTAAGGCCGCTTGCGTTGGACGCTGGAGCAGGATCGCCACCGAACCCGGCACCGGCTTCGATCTCGAGGAAACCTCCGTTGCCGGCGACCGCGCCACGATCCGCTGGCGCTACAAATGGGGCGAAGGCAACTCGGTGCGCGGCGTGAACCTCATGCGCGTCGAGCGCGGTCTGATCGTCGAGGCGATGGGCTATGTGAAGGGTTGATGGCAACATCGACCGCATAGCCAACGCGGCCATGGACTTCTGATCCAGCCACGCATAAAAGCTTACGGAAAGGGCGGCAGCGATGCCGCCCTTTTTGTCTTCTGGAGCGCGCCATAAAAAAAATTCCGGCGTATGTCACATCCGGACGCGCTGTCTCGTCATGTCGTCGTCACAAGAAAAACGGAGCATGACAATGACCACGCGTCTCAATCCCTACGCCAATCTCGACCTGGTGAAACCGCTGATCGCTTATGGCCAGACCATCCAGGAACGGCTGGAGCCCAGCCTGCGCGAACTGATCAAGATCCGTTCGTCTCAGATCAACGGCTGCGCCATCTGCCTCGACATGCACATCAAGGAAGCCCGCAAGCTTGGAGAAACCGAGCAGCGCATCTATATGCTCGATGCCTGGCGCGAATGCGATCTCTTCACCGAACGCGAGCGCGCCGCGCTCGCCTGGACCGAATCCTTGACCAGGCTGTCGGAAACCCATGCGCCCGACGATGTCTACGAGATGGTGGCGGCGCAGTTTACACCGGAGGAGCAGGTGAACATCAGCCTGATGATCGGCGTGATCAACGCCTTCAACAAGCTGGGCGTCGGCTTCAAGCTCGGCCCGCTCAAGGCCGAGCCTCAGAAGGCGAACGCCGCCTGATGGCCTCGGCCCCGAACCTCAACATTGACGCAGCGGCCTCATTCGACCCGCTGCGTCCGAAGCTCCTCCGGGTCGCCTACCGCATGCTGGGTTCAGTCGCGGACGCGGAGGATGTGGTGCAGGAGGCGTTCATCGCCTGGCTCGAAACTGCCCGCGAGACGGTGCGGACGCCGGAGGCCTTCCTGCGCCGGGTCGTGACAAGGCTTTGCCTCGATGTCTTGAAGTCGGCGCGGCGGCGGCGCGAGATCTATGTCGGTCCATGGCTGCCCGAGCCCCTGGTCGGCGCCGACGAGGAAGAGATCGACGACGTCACCCTGCCGCTGATGGTGGCGCTTGAGCGGCTTTCGCCGCTGGAGCGGGCGGCGTTTCTGCTGCACGACGTGTTCGGCGTCGCCTTCGACGAGATAGCCACGACGATCGGGCGCGATGCCGCGGCATGCCGCCAACTTGCCAGCCGCGCCCGCGCCAATGTCCGGGCGGAACGCCCGCGCTTCGAGGTGCCGAAGGAACGCGGCAGGGAAATCGCGGCGGCCTTCTTCGCCGCGTCGCGCGGCGGCGACATGCAAGGGCTGCAATCGATGCTCGCGGCCGACGTCGTCATCTATTCCGACGGCGGCGGCAAGCGCTCCGCAGCCACCGTCCCGATTATCGGCCTCGAAAAGGTGCTGACCGTGCATCGCGCCCTGGCGCAATTCTTCGTCCAGAATCCGTCCAGCCTCGTTTCCTACGGCAGCATTAACGGCCTGCCCGGCTTCGTGACACGCGAAGCCGACGGCATGCTGCAAACGACCGCGCTGGCGATAGAAAACGGCAAGGTCGCCGGCATTTACATCATGCGCAATCCCGACAAGCTCAGACATCTGGAAGGCGCAGCCCGCCATTGACGCCATTGGAACCGTCTCTTGCGTTAGACGTTGGGAACGCACAACAGCGGAGACAGGAGATATCCGATGGTGAACAAGGATCAGGTAAAGGGCGCCGGCAAACAGGCTTCAGGCGCGGTCAAGGAGGCGGCGGGCAAGATGACGGGATCGAAAAAAACGGAAGCCAAGGGCGCCGGAGAAAAGGCCGCGGGAAAGGTGCAGAAGACCTATGGCGACGTGAAGGAAAAGATAAAGAAGTCGACCTGACCACAAGAAAACGGGCCGCAAATGCGGCCCGTTTTCTTTCGACTTTTGGCCGAAGAAAGCTTCAGGCCGCCTTCAGCCTGTTGACCACCTTCTCGAACGAACCCTTGAGCGGCTTCGAGATTTCTTCCGCGGCCTTGGAACCGGCCACCTGCATCTCTTTCGTCTGCTCGATCGCCATCTCCACGCGCTTGCGCAGATAGGAGGTCTGAAGTTCGAAGAATTCGGAAAGCGACTTCACGCCAATGAGCCCTTCAAGGTGCGAAAGGTCCGCTTCCGCGTTGGCGCGAAACGCCGCGATCGCCTTCAGCGAAAGATCGACGCCCGCCGTCTTCGCCGTCTCGAAGGTTGTCTCGATCGTCTTCTGGGCATCTTCCGCGCCGGCCTTCAGCTTGGCATAGGCCTCGCGCGACTGCTCGACGCCCTTTTCCGCAAAAGCCCGGAACTGGTCCACGGTCTTGCTGGCGTCGAAGGAGGGGTATTCTTGCGAACCTGCCGCGGGAGCAGGTTTTGTCGAAACTTTGCTCATGTTAGAAACCTCGATCTGGTGGCTGCCCGCCATCATGGAAGGCAGCAATGCAACTGGCTACGTCCGGCCAATCATATAAGACCTGCTTTTGTGCATTGCAACATTTTTTTGCAACGCACAATTCCATTAACCAAACCGGCGAAAAGCCGCGCCCGGCAAAAGGCACGTGTGGACGGCAGGCGATGTTCTGCATATTAACAATGCGTTAACCAGCTTAGAGCCGTGTTGGCCATTAGGATTCGGGTGCTTACGTCGTAATGACGATTTAGGATCAGGCATGGCTTCCGAAAGCTACTCGTTCATAGATATCGCTGTCCTCGACCCGGTCCGGGAGAGATTTGCGGCCGGAGATTCCCTGGTCATCCTGTCCACGTCTCTCGACGAGATCATCTGGGCGAACGGCCCAGGCGCCGCCCTTCTCGGCTACCGTACCGTGGAAGCGGCCATGGGTTCGGCCTCCGGTCTCAGCGCGCCGGCATTGCGACAGATTGGCGCCGCACGCGATTTTCCCGCGATCCCCGCCGATCACCCGGTTTCGGTGCGCCTGATCCAGGGCTTGACGAGCCGAATCGCCGTCTTCCTTGCCTCCGGCATTACGCTGCCGGGTGGCGAGGCCGCCATTCTTCTGGCCGAGCCGGCCGAGCAGTCCGCAGGCGGGAAACAGGCGGCGGCCGAGCGGGCGATCTCGGGTTTCGCCAGCGACGACTATGTCGCCGCGTTTGTCGATGCGGAGGGCAAGATCGAAGCGGCGTCGCGCAGCGCCGCCAAACTGGGGCTCGACCGTGAGGCGATCCTGGAGCTTGTCCACGAGGTCGCGCGGGAGAAAGACCGGCTGGTGAAGAAACTCGTTCCTGCGGGAGCACACCGCGTTCCAGCCGGAATCGCGCGATTGACGGACGATCCGGCTCTTCATCTCGTGGTCATGGTGGAAGGGGTGGCTGATGCATCCGACGCCGAATCGCAACCCGCCATGATCGCGCAGGAACAACGCGTTACTCCACCCGAACACGACCCCATAAACACGGAACCGGACACCGAAAAAACGGCGCGTACCGTTCCGGCCAACGGGAACAACAAGGATCCTGACCACGAGGATCATTGGTATTTCAAGAGCGAGGATGACGAGGCCGCGCGGCGACCCGACTCCCCGCGGGAAAGAGGCCCCTCCATTCAATCCGGGGGCGAGGAAGCGATCAAACAGGAGACGGTTGCCGCACCAACGCGCGTGGAACCCGGCCTGCCGTCAACGCCGATGAAATTCGTCTGGCGGACGGATGCGGATGGCCGCTTCAATGCGATATCCGACGAATTTGTCGGCACGCTCGGCGGCTCGGCGGACGAAATCATCGGGCGCCATTTCGCGGAAGTCGCGACAAAACTTGGCTTCGATCTCGATGGGGAGATCGCGCGCCTTCTGGATCATCGGGATACCTGGTCGGGACGCTCCGTCATGTGGCCGGCAAGAGGAACGACGCTCGCCGTCCCAGTCGATCTCGCCGGCCTGCCCATCTATGGCAGGGAGCGCGTCTTCGAAGGCTTCCGCGGTTTCGGCGTCGCACGCTTCGGCGAGGCAGTCGCCGTGCCTCCCTCTCCCCCGCATGCCACGGAAGCATCACTCTCATCGGCGGCGCCGGAGAAAACGGAAGCGGCCCAGATTCCTGCAAATGACGCCAGCCCGGCCGTGACCGGTCACGCGCAGCCGGAGGAGCAGGCCGCGAGCGGGCCTGAGGCCCACGACCCGTTCAAGGGCGAGCCGCCGGCATTGAGCGTCAAACGCGGCCCCGAAAGGCGGCTGAGCGACAAGATCATCCGGCTCGCGGAGCATCGTCCCACGCTCCCCGAAGGCGGCCTTTCCTCGGCCGAGCGTCACGCGTTCCAGGAAATCGGTGCGCGCCTGAAAAAGGAAAGCGCGGCCAAGGCTCCTGAACAAAGCGGACAGGAAAAAAATTCCGCCACGCCGATAAGCGCCGAAATACGGCCGTCGCTCCCGACGGTTTCCCAGCAGGAAACGGAAGCACAGGATTCCGTCGCGGAAGAAAAGCGGGATCAGGGACCGGAAGACGCCTCGGAAATATCGACCTTGGCCGAAGGCGCCGCGGAAAACCCGCCCGAGGCGGACGAAGCGCGCGCGTCTTCGGAGAATGGTGCAACGGACGCGAGAAAAGAGCCCCCGAGCCAAGCGCCGAAAGCGCCTGTTGCCAGCGAAGAACAAAAAGACATCCCCGAACCGCGGCCCGATGCTCCCGCGCGCCATGCGACGCCATCGGCCTTCTTCCTACCGGCCCACGTCCAGCCTGAATTCTATTCCACCATCCTGTCGCGGTTGCCGCTGCCCATCCTCGTCCATTCAGGGGATGTCCTGCATTACGCCAATCCGCATTTTCTCGATCTTGTCGGCTATTCCTCGCTCGAAGAGGTGCGTTCCGCAGGGGGGCTGGGCGAACTTTTCGCCGATCCCACCCTCGACGAGACCGGCAAGGAGCGGAAAGTTTGCCTGAAGCACCGGAGCGGCGAGACGTTTCCCGTCGAGGCGTTCCTGCAATCCGTCCCATGGGAAAACGGCAAGGCGCTTTTGATGGCGCTGAGGCGTGCCGAAACGCAACCCCGACAAGCCGTGGCCGGGCAGACGCCGGTCGAAGCGGCGCCGGATGTCGGGACGCTGCAATCGCACCTTGCCGAACTGCGCGCCATCATCGATACAGCCACGGACGGCGTCGTCCTCATCGACAACGATGGAACGATCCGCTCCATCAGCCGCCCCGCGGAAGCGCTTTTCGGCTTCGACAGCGCGGAAGTCGCGGGAAAACCCTTCGCGTCCCTTTTCGCCATCGAAAGCCAGCGCGCCGCGCGGGATTATCTGAGCAGCCTGTCGGACAACGGCGTGGCAAGCGTTCTCAATGACGGCCTCGAACTGATCGGCCGCGAGGCGGAGGGGCGTTTCATCCCGCTTTTCATGACGATCGGCCGCTTGCCGGACGAAAATGGCTATTGCGCCGTCGTGCGGGACATCACGCAATGGAAGCGGGCGGAGGAAGAACTCACCCAGGCCCGCTCGCTCGCCGAGGGCGCCTCGTCGCAGAAAACCGATTTCCTCGCTCGCGTCAGCCACGAAATCCGCACGCCGCTCAACGCCATCATCGGCTTCTCCGAACTGATCATGGATGAGAAATTCGGACCCGTCGGCAATGAGCGCTATCGCGACTACCTGCGCGACATAAACCGCTCCGGCAACCACGTGCTCGATCTGGTCAACGATCTCCTCGACATCTCCAAGATCGAGGCCGGCGAACAGGAGATGAATTACGAGGCGGTATCGCTCAACGAAACATTGGCCGAGACGGTGGCGATGATGCAGCCGCAGGCGAACCGCGAAAGGGTGATCATCCGCTCCAGCTTCCTCTCGCGCCTGCCGGAAGTCGTCGCCGATCTGAGAAGCATGCGCCAGATCGCGCTCAACCTGCTCTCCAACGCCATCCGCTATACGCAGGCCGGTGGCCAGGTCATCGTCTCGACAGCCTATGAGCCTTCAGGCGAGGTGGTGATGCGCGTGCGCGATACCGGCGTCGGGATGAGCCAGGTCGAGATCGAGCAGGCGATGAAACCGTTCAAGCAACTGAACGCGCTGAAGCGGCCGCGTGGCGACGGAACCGGACTCGGCCTGCCGCTCACCAAGGCCATGGTGGAAGCCAACCGCGCCCGCTTCTCGATCAATTCGACGCCCGGCGAAGGCACGCTGGTGGAAATTTCCTTCCCTTCGACGCGGGTGCTTGCGGATTGATACCGTATCGGAACTCAAGCGCCTCCGTGTCTTCGGTGCCGCAACAGCGACGGACCAAATCTCAAGCAAAAAAAGACGCCCCGGTTGGGGGCGTCGAGATTCTTCATGCTGTGCAAAACGGGGTAAGTCAAAATTCAACGTCGAGGAAGACTTCAACTCCCTCCGGATAGCTCGACTATCTGTTGCAATTCCTAACAACTCCTTACCGCGATCTTCGGCAGTTTACGAAAGTGTACCAACTGTGAAATCGAGGTAAACAGGCTGGCAACCGATCGTTAACCTTGTTCGGTTGCAAGGCTTCGACTGGGATGAACCCGATAATCGACCCCCTCACCTGTTTGTGGAGCCCGTCGATCCGCGAACGCTATTCTTTCAACTGCGGCAGATCCTTGTAAAGGTCCAGCGCCTCCGGATTGGCGAGGGCTTCCTTGTTCTTGACGGTCCTGCCGTGGACGACATCACGCACGGCAAGCTCGGTTATCTTGCCCGATTTCGTGCGCGGAATGTCCGCGACCGCGACGATTCGTGCGGGGACATGGCGGGGGCTGGCGCCGGTGCGGATCTTCGCCTTGATCCGCTTCTCGAGATCTTCGTCGAGCGCGATGCCAGGCGCCAGCCGGACGAAAAGCACCACGCGCACGTCATGGTCCCAATCCTGCCCGATGCAGATCGCCTCCGCGACCTCCGGCATCTGCTCCACCTGGTTGTAGATCTCGGCCGTGCCGATCCTGACCCCGCCGGGGTTGAGCGTCGCATCGGAGCGGCCATGGATGATGATCCCGCCGTGCTCGGTCCACTCGGCGAAATCGCCATGGCACCAGACATCGTCGAAGCGTTCGAAATAGGCGGCGTGATATTTCTCGCCCGCCGGATCGTTCCAGAACATGACGGGCATGGACGGGAAGGCTTTCGTGCAGACGAGTTCCCCCTTTTCCTTCACCACGTGGCGGCCGTCGTCATCCCAGACATCCACGGCCATGCCGAGCCCCGGCCCCTGAATCTCTCCGATCCATACCGGCTTCGTTGGGATGCCGAGGACAAAGCAGGAGACGATGTCGGTTCCACCGGAAATCGACGCCAGATGCACGTCCTTGTTCACCGCCTCGTAGACATAGGCGAAATCCTCCGGCGAAAGCGGGGAACCGGTCGAGGAAATGACGCGGACGGCGGACAGATCATGCGTATCGATCGGCCTTAGCCCTGCTTTTCTCAGCGCGTCGATGAATTTCGCCGAGGTGCCGAAATAGGTCATGCCTTCCGTCTCAGCATAGTCGAAAAGCACGTTGCCATCCGGATGGAAGGGCGAGCCGTCATAAAGAAGAAGCGTCGCTTCCGAGGCAAGCGCGGAGACCAGCCAGTTCCACATCATCCAGCCGCATGTTGTGAAATAGAAGAACCGGTCCCCTGCCCTGACGCCGGCATGCAGGCGATGTTCCTTGAGATGCTGGATCAGCGTACCGCCGGCCGAGTGGACGATACATTTCGGAACGCCCGTCGTCCCGGATGAGAAAAGGATATAAAGCGGGTGAGAAAAGGGCATTTTCTCATAGGAAAGCGGCTTCGGCTCGAAGGAAGCGACGATCCCGGCCATCGTCGTGGCGCGCGGCATGGATGCGGCAATCTTCGCGGCGTCGCCGAGATAATCGACGATCACGGCCTTGCGCACCGAGGGCAGCTTGGAAAGCACGGCGGCCACCTTTTCGCCGACGTCGGTCCGCTTGCCGGCATACCAATAGCCATCCGGCGCAAAGAAGACCACAGGCTCGATCTGGCCGAAGCGATCGAGAACGCCCTTTTCCCCGAAATCCGGCGAGCAGGACGACCAGATGGCGCCGAGCGACGCGGCCGCCAGCATCGCCGCCACCGTTTCGGGCATGTTCGGCATCATTCCGGCAATGCGGTCCCCGGCCTTCACGCCTTCGGAACGGAAAAACTGCTGCAGCCGAGAGACCAGCACATGCAATTCATCCCAGGAAAGCCGGCGCTCGACCTTGTCCTCGCCGCGAAAGACAATGGCATCCGCTGGTCCGCTCCGACGCAGCAGATTTTCGGCGAAATTCAAGCGCGCGTCGGGAAAGAATGAGGCGCCGGGCATCCGCTCGCCATCCGCCACAACGCGCTCGCCCCGCTCGCCGATAATGCCGCAATGCTCCCAGACGAGGCGCCAGAAACTCTCCCTGTCCTCCACCGACCATTGATGCAGCGCATCATAATCGTTCAGCGCGAGGCCGCTCTTGCGCGACGCCTCATGCATGAACGCGGTCAGCGGAGCGGCTCGCACGGCCGCTTCCGAAGGAACCCAAAGGGGGATCTTTTCGCTCATCAATACACCTCCACATTCTGCCGCCTTATGCACCTCCGCCAAAGGCCGGGCAAGACGCCTTGCTGCACTGCAACTTGCATGGATATGCCAAATTGCGACGCGGAAATTGTTCGCAAACAGGCGATACGGCCGGCTTCGCCTTGAAAAGGCGCGATCCGCATTCTAACCCGGTATCTTGCGGGGCGGTTCGGCGGCCGCCTGCGGAACGGGGCGAGGCGGGATGCCATCAACGGCGGTGAAGAAGGCCATCTGGGTGATGTTCGCGGTCGTCCTCGCCGCGGCCGTCATCTTCGTGACGCTTCCGCTCCTCGCTTCGACGCAGATCGTCCGTTACCGCATAGCGCAGGAGATGGAAGCGCTGACCGGCTATCACGTGACGCTGGGAAGCGCCGCCGAAATCCGCGTCTGGCCATATTTTCACGGCGTCTTGAAAAACGTCACCCTGTCGGAATGGGGCAATGAGGGGAAACCCGTGGTGGAGGCCGAACGGGTCGATATCGACCTGTCCGCCGTCGCGGCCCTGATGGGAAAGATCAAATTCTCCAGCGCGCTTTTCATTCGCCCCGTCATACGGGTCGCGCCGCAAGGGCTTCTCTATCTTCCGGCTTCCCCCGGAGGCGGTCTGATCGTCGATGCGATCAGAGCCGCCCAGAAAGCCATCAGCGCAAATCCGACGAAACCGGACACGGGAGATTTCCCCTCCCATTCCCTCGGAACGATCGAAATCAGCGGCGGACGCGTCGTCATCGAGGAAAACGGCGTGGAACGCCAGATCGTGGACAATCTGGCGGGAAAAATCGGCTGGCCGGCGTTGAGCGGCTCCGCTTCGGTAGCGTTGAAGGGAAAATGGCGCGGGCAGAAGTTCAGCCTCGATTGCAGTCTCGGGCAACCGCTTCTGCTCTTCGGCGGCGGCACTTCCGACCTCAGCGTCGATCTCTCCTCAAACACGCTCGCGGCGTCGTTCAGCGGCACCGCCAACCTGTCGCAGAATTCCTATTTCGACGGCCAGATCAAAATAGCCGCCTCGTCGGTACGCCAGGTATTGGCCTGGTCAGGCTCGGAAATAGCCTCCGGCGCACCGACCGGTCCCCTCACGGTCACGAGTCATATGAGTGGAAACCAACGCAGATTGAAGCTCGACAATGCCGAAATCGCGCTCGACAAGAATCCGGGCATGGGGGTGATCGAGATCTCGATGCTCGGCGCGACGCCGTCCATATCGGGAACGCTCGCCTTCGATCAATTCGACATCGGATCGTTCCTGACCGCCTTTACCCCTCTGGTGGCCGCGCTGAAACCTGGTCCCGACGAAGGCAAGATGGCGAACAAACTCAATGTCGATCTGAGGTTGTCAGCCGATAAGGCGCTGGCAGGCCCCATTCCATTGACGAACGTCGCGGCGACGGCACATGTGAAGGGTGGTCTCTCCGTCTTCGACATTTCCGATGCAACCGCGTTCGACGGCAGCGTGCAGGCCGGTCTTCACATCGATCGCAAACCCGACGGCAATCACGTCGAATTGCGGTTGCACGCGACCGATGTCGATCTCGGCGCATTGACGGAGACGCTCGGCAGCAAGGGCCTGCTTGCCAAGACCCCCGCGACCATCGCCTTCTCCCTCAAGGGCATCGGCGAGACATGGAGCAACATATTCAGGGATGGACACGGGACCCTGTCCGCCAAGCTCGGCGGCGGCACGATCAAGGGCTTCGATCTTTCGGACTTCATCAAGAAGGCCGAAGGAGGAGGATTTTTCCCGCTCAAGGACATCGCCAACGGATCGGTCAAGCTCGGAGGAGCGGAAATCCAGGCGACAATCATCAACGGATTGGCGAAGATCGACAAGGCGACGGCCGACGGCCCGCTGGGATCGCTCTCGCTTGTCGGCGTCGTCCCCTATGTGGGCGGCGGCCTGGCGCTTTCGGGCACATTGAAGCCGGCCGATCACAAGGCGGCCACCAGCTTCTTCGTCGGAGGCGTGTGGAACGCCCCGTTCGTCGCGCCGGCCATTCCGGCGCTCCTGCCTCAATAATCGAGCGGCCGATAAATCGGCTTCAGTTCGGATTGGGAAGCCCCGTTACGCCCGGTTTCTCGGGTCGCAACCGACGCGTGAGTTCGAACCCGATATGGGCGAGAACCGCGAGGAATACGATCAAGCCGCCGATGATCGTGCGCTCCGACGGCACTTCGCCATGCACGAGCCAGACCCATAGCGGCGCAAGAATGGGCTCGAATGTTCCGAGAAGGGCCGCGAACGCAGCGGGAATGAGCCTGGCGCCTGAGGCGAAAAGCGCCAGTCCGAGGCCAAGATTGAGCGCGCCGAACGCCACGAGAAATCCCATATCGTGGCCCGAAACGGCAAAGTGCGAAGCCTGCGTGGCGGAGAAGAGGGCTGCGATGATCGCGCCGAGACAGGTGGCGGGCGTCATGCGCACATGGGCATAGCGGCGGGTTATGACCGTCGCGATGGCGAATCCGACGGCGATCGTCAGCGCAAGGCCGTCGCCGATGGGCGAGACCTTGCCGCCAAAGGAATCGGACACCATCACCCCGATCCCGAAAATGACCGCGGCGATCGCCGCCCATGTGATGCCGGAAACTGCCTCGCGAAACACGATCCAGCTGATCAGCGCCGCGATCAGCGGTACGCCGGCCTGCATGAGAAGGATGTTGGCCACGGTGGTATAGGACAGCGCCACGACGAAGGCCGTCGCGGAAATGGCGAAACAGACACCCACGGCCAGACCGGGAAAGCCCATATCGCGCATCAGACGCAGCGTTTTCAGCGGACCGTCCCGCCCGATCATGAACAGGACCAGAAAGGCCACCGCCCAGGTCGAGCGCCAGAAGACCACGGTCCAGTGGTCGGGCGTCTCGATGAAGCGCCCGATCGTACCGCCGAAGCTCCACGTGACGGCCGAGAGAAAAACAAGAAGGGCGCCGACGCGCGCCGATGGCGCCTGCGTGGCAGGAAGGGCAGCAAGCGAAGACGATTGGACGTCGTTCATGCCGAAAATCTCTCTTCTTTTTCGGATTTTTCCAATCCCTCCAGCGACGGATGGCCGTCGTTTTCCCGTCTGGATCAATCGGTATGCCGACCTGTCCGAAAGCAGCGTGAAAGCTCCGCCGGAAGACCGCGAAAACGGCTTCGTTGCGCTCCAGGGCGATTTCGCCTATCAAAGTGCTTTGGGGAGCCCCATTTTTTAGTTTGTCTAGTCGTGTATGGATTCAGTCGCCGACTTTAGAATTCTCATGTACAGCCATGATACGTTCGGGCTGGGCCATCTGCGCCGGAGCCGAACGATTGCACATGCGCTCGTCACGCATTTCCCCAATGTTGAGATTTCCATCATTTCCGGTTCGCCGGTGGTCGATGCCTTCTCCTTCGACCCGAGGGTGAACTATGTCCAGATCCCCGCCACGAAGAAGCTCTCCAACGGCAGCTATCAATCCGCCAATGAGACCGAGAGCTTCGAACAGACGATCGCGGCGCGCGAAGCCATCATCCGAAAAACCGCTGAGCGCTTCCGTCCGGACATGGTGATCGTTGACAAGGAAGCGCTCGGCCTGGCGCGGGAGATGCTGCCGACGCTGCGCATGCTGAAGGCGCGCGGCGCGATCTGCGTCCTCGGTCTCCGCGACGTCCTCGATGCGCCCGAACTCCTCAAGGAGGAGTGGGAGCGCAAGCACATAACCGATTACCTCGAAGAGCTTTACGACGAAATATGGATCTACGGACCCGGCAGCTTCTACAATCCGCTCGCCGGCATCGAACTGCATGAGCCCGTCCTGGCGCGGGCGCGCTACACCGGCTTTTTGAGGCGGTCGCTGCCGGATATCGACGACGGAACGGCGGCGCGCTACGGCAGCGGCCATGTCCTCGTCACCGCGGGCGGCGGCGGCGACGGACACGACCTCATGGCCGCGGCGTTGCGCGCGATAAAGGAAGGGCACGATCGCGAAACACGCTATCTCTTCGTGCTCGGTCCGTTCATGACGGAATGCGAGCGCTTCGAGATTTCGGCGCGCGCGGCCAGCGTGCCGAATATCGAAATCGTCGATTTCCTCGCCAATCTGGAAACGCTTGTCGCCAATGCCCGCGCCATCATCGGCATGTGCGGCTACAACACTTTCTGCGAGGTCATCTCGTTCGACAAGCGCGCGCTCTTCGTTCCGCGCACCGCGCCACGCCGGGAGCAGAGCATCCGCGCCTACCGGGCCGAGGAGTTCGGCTGGGTCAATGTCCTCGACATCGAGGAAGCCAAAAATCCATCGATATTCCGCGCCGCCGTCAACCGGCTGATGGATAGCCCCCTCCCCTCCGGGGCCGTCGCCCGCCCCGACCTCGAGGGCTTGAGCCGCATCTGCGCTCTGACCGAAATCCTCTTCGATCGCTTCCAATCCGCGCACGCCACCGCCTATCCGAAGACGGCGTCGCTATGAGCACATCCATCGCGGTGGTGCTGAAGTGCTATCCGCGCTTGTCGGAAACCTTCATCGCCCAGGAATTGCTGGCGCTCGAACGGTCGGGTTTCAAGCTGAAACTGGTTTCGCTGCGGCATCCGGCCGACGGGAAGCGCCACCCGATCAACGACGAGATAAAGGCGCCGGTCAACTACCTGCCGGAATATCTCTATCAGGAGCCGCTCAGGGTTTTCCGTGGCTGGTGGAAGGCGCGCAAGCTGCCGGGCTACCGCCAGATGCGGGACCAATGGCTGCGCGATTTAAGGCGCGACTTCACCGCCAACCGGGGCCGCCGCTTCGGCCAGGCGCTGGTGCTTGCAGCGGAGCTTCCCGGCGACACAGGCTGGATCTACAGCCATTTCATCCACACCCCTTCCTCGGTGGGCCGCTATGCCGCCGGCATGAGGGGCCTGCGCTGGTGCGCCTCGGCCCATGCCAAGGACATCTGGACCTCGCCGGACTGGGAGCTTGGCGAAAAGCTTGGTTCCGCGGAATGGAGCGTGACATGCACCGCCGGCGGAGCCGCGAAACTGCGGCAAGTCGCGCCTAAACCTGATCGCGTCCACCTCGTTTATCACGGTCTCGATCTCGCGCGGTTTCCTCGTCCCCTGATTTCCCACTCAGTGCGCGACGGCTCCAGCATCGATGATCCGATCCGTATCCTGACGGTCGGAAGAGCGGTGGCGAAGAAGGGGCTCAACACGCTCGCCGAGGCGCTTTCCCGTCTGCCGGAAGGCCTGAATTGGCACTGGACCCAGATCGGCGGCGGCGAACTCCATGAAGCGCTCAAGGCGCAAATCGCCCACCTCCGACTCGAGGACCGCGTCACGCTGACAGGCAGCCTGCCGCAGCAGGAGGTGCTTGCTGCCTATCGCGCCGCCGATCTTTTCGTGCTGCCCTGCCGCATTGCCGCCAATGGCGACCGCGACGGGCTCCCCAATGTGCTGGTGGAGGCGGCTAGCCAGGGGCTGGCCTGCATCTCGACGCCGGTTTCGGGCATTACCGAGCTTCTCGAAGACGATGTGAACGGCATTCTCGTGCCTCCAGACGACCCCGGACGTCTCACCGAAGCGATCGAGAGGGCGGGGCGGAATCCCGCGCTCCGCGCCCGGCTCGGCGCCGCCGCCGCCGAAAAAGTCCACAGGGATTTCGACCACACCGCCACGACCAAGCGCCTCATCGCCCTTTTCGAGGGCATGGAAAGGCCCGAGGGGCTGCGGGAGGCGCAGCATCGACAAGGCAGGGCAGCGTGAACAACAGAATTCTCTTCTACGTCCAGCATCTGCAGGGCGTGGGGCATGTTTTCCGCGCCAGCCGGATCGTCGAGGCGCTTTCGGCTGGCGGCTTTGCCGTCGATGTCGCTTATGGCGGCGAACCGATCGCCGGCTTCGATTTTCCGGGCGCAAGGGTCCATTTCCTTCCGCCGGTACGGGCGGGTGGTGAGGTCTTCAACCGGCTGGAGGATCCGGACGGCAACGCGGTGGACGACGCCTACAAGGACCGTCGGCGCGACTTGCTCCTCGCCCTTTTCGATGAAACGGCACCCGATACCGTGATCACCGAAGCATTTCCTTTCGGCCGCAGGCAGATGCGCTTCGAACTGACGCCGCTTCTGGAACGGGCCAAGGCGCGCGCCAATCCCCCGCTTCTCGTCTCGTCCATCCGCGATATCCTCCAACACAACGCCAAGCCCTTCAAGGATCGCGAGACGGTCGACATTCTCAAGGCGCATTTCGACCATGTGTTGGTCCATGCCGATCCGAAGCTGGTGCGGCTGGAAGATTCCTTTCCGCTGACGGCGGAGATTTCGGACAAGCTGCTCTATACCGGCATCGTTTCGCCGCAGCCGAAGCAGACCGATCAAAAAGGCGAACGTTTCGACGTGGTGGTTTCGGTCGGCGGCGGCGCGCTCGGCCACAGGCTTTTGATGGCGGCCGCCCAGGCGAAACGGCGTTCCTGCCTGAGCGACGCGAAATGGCTGCTCATCACCGGCCTCAAATTCTCCGGCGAGCACCAGGCCGAACTGGCGGCTCATCTGGATGACGGCATTACGGTGCGCGATTTCATCCCGGACCTCCGCTCCATCCTGGCGCGCGCGCAACTCTCGATCTCCCGCGTCGGCTACAACACGGTCGCCGATATCTACCGCGCCGGATGCCGGGCGATCGTCGTGCCTTTCTTCGACGGGATCGAGACGGAGCAGATCACACGCGCGGCGCTGCTGAAGAAGCGCGGCCTTGCCGAGACGGTCGGTCACGACGAGCAGACGCCCGAGGCGGTGGCGGCAGCGATCGATCGCGTGATGGCCGCGCCCGCTCCCGACCGCCGGGCGATCGATCTCGAAGGCGCGGCGCATACGGCTGCCATCCTCACAGGGCTGGTTGCGGGTGAACGCGTTCCCGGCGCAGGATAGTGCGACAGATCGGTTCCGACCATGGCCGCCAGGATTGCCTTTTACGCGCCGCTCAAGCCGCCGGACGATCCGACCCCGTCCGGCGATCGGGAGATCGCGCGGCTGATGATGGCGGCGCTTGCGGCTGCCGGTTATGATGTCGAACTGGCGTCGCGTTTCATCTCGTATCAGAAGCGCCCCGGCGCGGACATCTTCCGTGCCCACCAGGAAGCCGGGCGCCGGGAAGCGGCGCGGCTGATCGAGCTCTGGCGGGAGAGCGACAGGCGGCCGCAATTGTGGTTCACCTATCATCCCTATTGCAAGGCGCCGGACTGGCTCGGTCCTGCGGTGGCGACGGCGCTTTCCATTCCCTGCGCCAGCGCGGAAGCCTGCCGCACCCATCAGGGACGCGACGCCGATTGGCTGAAAGGTCGCGCGGCGGTTCAGGCCGCCATCCGGTTGACAGCTGTCAACTTCTGCCTCAAGCCTTCGGACGAATCCTATCTCCGGTCCTTCCTGCCGGATATGCGGAGCGTCGTGCCGCTCAGGCCGTTCATCGATCCGGACGGATGGGCCGTGGAGCGCCCGGCAACCGGCCCGGCGGCGCTTTTCACCCATGCGGGGCCGATCATCATCGCCGTCGGCATGATGCGGCCAGGTGTTAAGACGGCATCCTATCGCCTTCTGGCGGAATCGCTTTCTGGCCTCGAAAGCCAGTCTTGGAACCTGGTGATCATAGGTGACGGGCCGGAACGGAAAGTTGTAGAGGCGATGTTCGCTTTCGCCGGCGACCGGGTGCATTTCACCGGCGCGCTTCCCCGCTCGCAGGTGCTCGGCTGGATGCAGGTCGGCGATCTGCTGGCCTGGCCGGGGATCGGCGAGGCGATCGGCATGGTCTATCTCGAGGCGCAGGCGCTCGGCCTCCCGATCGCGGCCTGCGACACGGCCGGGGTTTCCAATGTGGTAGCAAATGGTGTGACGGGCCTGCTTGCGCCTGAGGCCGAAGCCGCCGCTTTCCGCGACACGCTTTCGGTGTTGCTCGCGTCAGAGGACAAGCGCCGCCGGCTGTCGGCAGCGGGGCCCGGCGCGATCGCCGCCGGACACGATATCGCAAGCGCCGCGGCGACGCTGAAGCGCGCGATCGATCCGCTCCTTCGAAAAGGAATAAACCCGGACGGTGAGGCTGTTCCGTCATGAGCGCCTTTGCTGAAGTCGAAGCGGAACTTCAGCTATGGCGGGAGCACGGCCTCACGCCGCGCTTCTGGCTACGTGACGACGACGCGGCCCGGCCGTCGGCGGAACTGGAAAGGCTGATTGCAGCCATCCGGGAATTCGACGTGCCGCTCCTCCTTGCGGTCATTCCCATGCTGGCGGACGCCGAGCTCGCCGAACGGCTCCGCCCTGAACCTCTCGTCACGCCCTGCGTCCATGGCTATGCGCATCAGCGTCAGAATGCCGGGCCTGCCCCCGCGATCGAACTCGGCGGGGATCGATCACCAGACGTGGTTCTGGCGGAGCTTTCGGCAGGTCGTGAGAGGCTGCGGCAGCTCTTCGGCGACAGGCTTTCCGGCATTCTCGTGCCGCCCTGGAACCGCATTGCGCCCGATGTGGCGGCGCGCATCCATGAACGCGGCTTCACCGGGCTATCCACCAATTCCTGGCACGTGAATGGAACGCTCTTGCCCGAACTCAACACCCAGATCGACATCGTCGACTGGGCGAATGGCCGTCAGGGGCACAGCCTCGAATGGGCCGCCGGCGAACTCCTCCGCCGGCTGTGGCAGGCCCGCGAGAGAGGGGGCGCGCCGCTCGGCATCCTGACCCATCATCTGGTTATGGACGACCAGGCCTGGCGAATATTGCGTGACCTCATCCTTTACCTCAAGGTGAAGAAGGGCTTCGCCTTCGAAGCGGCGGACGATCTCCTCGCCTCTAGCGTGAAGCGCCTGCAAGACTGATTCAACGGCAGGCGCCAACCCTTTGTATCGCGATTCTTTTCCCCGCCGTCTCTACCACGCCGTATGGTAGGGATCGGCCGCATCGCGCAATCCGTCGCCGAGGAAATTGAAGGCCAGGATGACGAGGATCACCGGCACGACCGGCAGGATGAGCCAGGGATAAAGCGCCACGACATTGATGTTCTGCGCCTCGTTCAAGAGCACGCCCCAGCTCGTCACCGGCGGCCTCAGCCCGAGGCCGAGGAAGGAGAGCGCCGTCTCGCCGAGGATCATGGACGGGATGGTGATCGTCGCCGAGGCGATCAGATGGCTGAGGAAGCCCGGAATGAGATGCCGGAAGATGATGCGCCTCGGGCTTGCCCCCATCAGTTCCGCCGCCATGACGTAATCTTCCTCGCGCAGCGACAGGAGCTTGGAGCGCACGGCCCGCGCGAGCCCCGTCCAGTCGATCAGGCCGAGGATGATGGTGATGCCGAAATAGACGATGATCGGGCTCCAATCGACCGGCATGATCGCCGCCAGCGCCAGCCAGAGCGGAATGGACGGAAGGCTCTGCAGCACTTCGATGATGCGCTGGACGACGATGTCGATCCAGCCGCCATAATAGCCGGCCAGGCCGCCGATCGAGATCCCAAGCAGGAAGCTGACGGTGATGCCGATCAGGCCGATCGTCAGGGATATGCGCGTGCCGTAGATGATGCGCGAGAGCATGTCGCGCCCCAGCCGGTCCGTTCCCAGCAGGAAGACGGCATCATTGTCCTTCGGGCCGCAGAAAAGATGGAACCGCGCCTCGAACAGACCCCAGAAGCGGTAGGGATCGCCCTCGCAGAAGAAGCGCAATTTGTGGATCACCGAGCGATCGACGGGGTATTCCCGCCTCAGCGTATCCATGTCCAAATGATAGTGCGTGCCATAGACGAAGGGGCCGACGAATTTTCCGTCATGGAAAAGGTGAATTCGCTGCGGCGGCATGTAGATGTTGTCCACATGGCGGTGGCTGAGATTGTAGGGAGCGATGAATTCGCTGACCAGGATCGAGGCGTAGAGGATGAGCAGGAAAAGACCGGAATAGACCGCCGCGCGATGCTTCTTGAACTTCCACCACATGAGGCGAAGCTGCGAGGCAAGATAGACGCGTTCCTGGATCGGCGACAGTTTTTCGATCGCCTTCGGGTCGAAAGGCTTCGGCGAAACGTAATGGACGATCGGGGCGCCGTCCGGCGGCAGGGGGCTCAGGCTGGCATCCATCAGCGCGTCTGCCTCACCTGCAGCCTTATGCGTGGATCGAGCAGCGCCAGCGCGATATCCGAGATGAGCACGCCGATGATGGTCAGCGTCGCCAGGAACATCAGGAAGGAGCCTGCCAGATACATGTCCTGGCTTTGCAGGGCGCGGATCAGGAGCGGCCCCGTCGTTTCAAGCGACAGGACGATCGCCACCACCTCCGCCCCTGAAATGACGGAAGGCAGGATGCCGCCGATGTCGGCGATGAAGAAATTGAGCGCCATGCGAAGCGGGTATTTCAACAGCGCGCGAAGCGGTGGGACACCCTTGGCGCGGGCGGTCACGACATATTGCTTCTGCAATTCGTCGAGAAGATTGGCGCGCAGCCGGCGGATCATGCCCGCCGTTCCCGAGGTGCCGATGACGACCACGGGAATGACCATGTGCTCGGCGATCGACTTGAACTTGTCCCAACTCATCGGCTGTCCGAGATATTTCGCATCCATCAGATGGCCGATCGACGTGCCGAACCAGATATTGGCGAGATACATGAGGACAAGCGCCAGCAGGAAGTTGGGAATCGCGAGGCCGAGCAGGCCGAGGAATGTCAGGCCGTAGTCGCCCCAGGAATATTGGTGCGTGGCGGAATAGATGCCGATCGGGAAGGCGATCAGCCAGGTGAAGATGATCGTCACCATCGAAACGAGGATGGTCATGTAGAGGCGGCTGCCGACGACCTGGGTGACGGGCATCTCATATTCGAAGGAATAGCCGAAATCGCCATGCAGCATGTCCCATACCCAGATGGCGTATTGCTCGACCACCGGCTTGTCGAAACCATATTCGTGCTTGAGGTACTCGATCTTGTTGGGATCGACGGTTTCGCCCTGCGCCTGCAGTTCGGCGACATAGGTATCGAAATAATTTCCGGGCGGCAGCTGGATGATGAAGAACACCAGCGCGCTGATCAGGATGAGGGTCGGCACGGCGGCGAGCAGCCGGAAAGCGATATAGCGGATCACTTCGAGCCCTTCCCGTTATCGTACCAGAAGCTATCTACCATATACATGCCGAAATAGGCGCCGGGCGAGAAGGCATAGACGCCTTTTTCGGGCAGATTGCGGAGCTTCCTGTTGTAGACGACCGGCTGGAAGACACCGTTGACGGTTCCGATCGTGAAGACCTGGTCCGTGAATATTTCGAGCATCTGCTCCCATATCTTGCGGCGCTGGTCCGTGGTCTCCGAAATTCTCCAGGTTTCGTAGAGATCGAGCAGTTGCTTCGCCTCGGGCAGGTCGACCGGCTCGCCCGCCTTGCCTCCAGTTTCGGTATGCTCGCCCCATTTCGGCCAGTTGCCCTGGGCGGAGGAAACAGGCGCAAGCTCTTCGGGGGACATGTCGGCGGTCGCCTCCCCCACCGTCAAACCCGACCACATCGAAATCAGCGTATCGCCGGCAAGGAAGCGGCGACGGAGGACATCGAGCTGGAGCGTGCGGGGATAGGCCTTCAGGCCGACCTCGTGCCAGTAATCCTGCACGAGTTCCATCACGTCTTCTTCTTCCTGGCTGTTGGCGCGCAGTTCGACGATGATCTCGGCGAGCCTGCCGTCGGGAAGACGGCGCATCCCGTCAGCGGCGCGCTTCAGGCCCATCTCATCGAGAAGCGCGTTCGCCTTCTCCGGGTCATAGGAGGACCATGCCTCGTCATAGCTCTTCTTGTAGAGCGGCGAACTGTCCAGCACCGTGTTGGCCGCCTCGTGCGCAAGGCCGAAATAGAATTGCTGGTTGAGCTCGTGGCGGTAGATGGCGAGCGAAAGCGCGCGGCGGAAGCGGACGTCGCGCAGGACCTTGCGCCAGACGGCGTCGTTGACATTGAGATTGGGAAGGAACGCGACCTGCGAGCCGGTTCCCTCCCGCCAGAGGTCGATCTTGATCGGATGCGTCTTCTCCGCCTGCTTCAGGAAAGTGTAGTTGTCGAAGCGGAGATAGCGCGCCTGGAGATCGCTTTCGCCGGCGCCCGTCTTGGCGGGAATGATGTCGGCGGAACTGATATCGACAAAGACGGTGCCGATATAGGGCAATTGCCGCCCGCTCTTGTCGATGCGATGGAAATAGGGATTGCGCTTGAAGATGAAGCGCTCCGCCGGCGGAGAGATCGTATTGCGCCAAGGCTCCAGCGTCGGCAGGTCCGGATTCTCGGCCTTGTATTGCCGCGCCTTGACCGTGTGCAGCGCGGCCCAGTTGCGCGCCTTCTGTTCCTTCACCAATTGCTTCAGCTTGTCGGGATCCGCGTAGCGCTTGTGAAACTGCTTGAGGTAATGCGCCGGCATGAAGATGTAATTCGGGTTGGCGCCGGCAAGCGACGGCAGGAAGCTCGGATTGGGCTTTTCCCACGTATAACGCACCGTCACTTCATCGAGCGCTTCGAAGGCCGGGGGTTTGCCGTCGGCCAGCATCGCTTGTACAGGCCCGCCGCGCGACAGCTTCCTGTTCAACGCGACGTCTTCCCAGAAATAACGGAAGTCTTCGGAGGTGAACGGGTGGCCGTCGGACCATTTGTGGCCGGGCCTCAGATGCAGCGTGAACCGCCGCCCTTCCTCGATGTCCAGATGATCGAGAATATCGGGGGCGAGGTTCAGATCCTTATCGAAGACGACGAGCCGGGCGTAGCTGTAGACCGTCATCATGCGGATATCGTCGGCGCTCGCCATGATCATGCGCATCGAGCCGCCATATAGCCCCTCTTTCTTGCCGAGCGGGGCCATATCGACGATGCGCGGCTTCTGCGGCAGGCGCTCCGCGAGCGGCGGGAGCTTGTTGTCGGTCACCGCCTTTGCGATATCGTCCGGTTCTTCCGCGGCTAAGGCCGGCAGAGGAAGGGCCGGCAAAAGGCAGGCCGTCCCGGCAAGGCGAAGCAAGTCGCGCCTGGAGAGCGATAGAGCGTTTCCGTTTTTCTCCGAATCACGGAAATGCTCTATCTCTTTGTTTTGACGCAATTCCGGACGCAAAACCGCTGCACACTTTTGCTGGAATTGCTCCAGAGGCCGCTTCACGCCGAAAGCCTCTCGACTCCCGCCAAGGCGGGGCGGGCCAGAACATAGTGCCCTTCGCCCACCGGCACGAGCTTCAACGTGCCGTCATCCCGGAAAACCTCGTCCCAATCCGCCGTTTCATCGCCGATCTCGTCCGACTGTACCGCGAAATCGAGCGGATGATCGAGATTGGCCTGCGGCACGGCGGTCAGGAGCTTCTGCGTATAGGGGTGGACGGGATCGGCGAAGAGCGCCTCGCAAGGCGCGATCTCGACGATGCGGCCCTTGCGCATGACGGCGATGCGGTCGGCTATGTATTTCACGACGGCCATGTTGTGGGAGATGAAGATCAGGGTGAGGCCGAGTTCGCTCTGGAAGCGCTTCAGGAGATTGACGATCTGCGCCTGGACGGAGACATCGAGAGCCGAAACGGGCTCGTCGCAGATCAGCAGATCGGGTGACAGCGCCAGCGCCCGAGCAATGCCGATGCGCTGGCGCTGACCGCCCGAAAAACTGTGGGGATAGCGGTTGAGATAGGTCGGCGGCAAGCCGACCAGACTCATCAATTCCCTCGCCAGCCGTGTGATCTGCCTGGCCGATCCCACGTGATGGATCTCCAGCGGCTCACGCAGGATATTGAGCACCGTGGAGCGCGGGCTGAGCGATGAGAAGGGGTCCTGGAAAACGATCTGGATGTGCTTGCGGAATTCCTTGAGCGCGGCTCCTTCCAGTTCCTCGATATTGCATTCGAGGCTGCCATTGTCGAAACGCATCGTGCCCCGGTCGGCGGGAATGGCGCGCATCAGGAGCTTGCTGACGGTCGATTTGCCGCTGCCGCTTTCCCCGACGATGCCGAAGCATTCGCCGCGACGCACGTCGAAGCTCACATCGTTTACGGCGAACACCTTCCTCGCCTCGCCCAGCCCCCACCAATTGCCCTTCCGGATCGAGAAGGATTTTGTAAGATGGCGGACGGAGATGAGCGGCACGCCTGTTTTCGCATGATCGCGCCTGCCCTTCAGCATGGTATCGGGAATGTCCTGCTCCAGTTCACGCAAGGCCTCGAGCTTCGCGTCCCGCGGCGTATCGAGATCGGGGACAGCGCGCATCAGGCCACGCGTGTAGGCATGTCCCGGAGCGCGGAAGATGTCGCCGATGCTGCCCGCTTCCATGACTTCGCCATGATAGATGACGACCACCTCGTCGGCCATGTTCGCGACGACGCCGAGATCATGGGTTATCAGGAGCATGGACATGCCGAGCCGCTGCTGAAGGTCCTTCAACAGGCCGAGCACCTGCGCCTGAACCGTGACGTCGAGCGCGGTGGTGGGTTCGTCGGCGATCAGAAGAGCGGGATGACAGATGAGCGCCATGGCGATCATGGCGCGCTGGCGCATGCCGCCCGAGAGTTCCATCGGGTACATGTCGTAGGCGCGGGCCGGATCGGAGAAACCGACAAGCCTCAGCATGTCCTCCGTCATGGTTCGGGCTTTCGCCCCGTCAAGTTCGCGATGAAGGACAAGCGCTTCCTCGACCTGGTTGCCGATGCGGTGGAGCGGCGAGAGCGACGTCATCGGCTCCTGGAAGATCATGGCGATCCGTCCCCCCCGCAACGCCTGCATCTCGCTGCTGTCCGGATCGAGGGCAGCTATGTCGATCGCGCCATGGGCGCATTTCTTGTCCCTGAAATTGATATGTCCTCCGGTAATCCTCGCGACACGCGGCAGGATGCCGAGAATGGCTTGCGCGATAATGGATTTTCCCGAGCCGGACTCGCCCACCAGAGCCACGGTCTTGCCCGCCGGCACACGAAAGCTTACGCCCTTGACGACTTCAAGCCCGGCGCGCTGCAACGCGATCGAAATGCGCAAATCCTCCACGCGTAGCAGGTCAAACTCTTCCGGCAAATTCGCTCCCTATCGCCTTCCGTTCTTTCTGTTCTTCTTATGCGCGCCGCCGCATGCGGCGCCCGTTCCCCAGCTTGTCGTCGCGATTATTCCACGATCACTCGCCTGTTTCGACAAATTGTGGATATAGCACAATCAAATCCAGCCCGCGACTTTGCCGTCCCAGTAGAGAAGGCGATCCTGCGGTACTCGCGCGGCCATCGCCATTTCCCGTTCGAGCCCCTGCAGCATTGCGAGCGCGACCCGGATGTTGCCGGTATGGGTCACGATCAACACGGGATGATTGCTGCTCATCCCGTCCGGAGCGTTTCCATTTTCCCCTGGATCACGAAAATGCTCTATCTCATTGTTTTCACGCAATTCCGGACACAAGACCGCTGCGCACCTTTGCTGGAATTGCTGTAGAAAATCGCCCATTGCGGATGAAATGTCAGCGTAACTTTGCCCTCCGGACGGAGCGAAATTCCAGCGATCCTCCTTCCGCAGCCGGCGTTCCTCGCGAAATCGTTCCTTGACTTCGAATGTCGTCAGCCCCTCCCAACGCCCGAAAGACGCTTCCTTCAGGCGAGGGTCGGTTGCCAGCCGGCTTTCCGGTATGCCGAGCTCCGCGCACATTATCCGCGAGGACTGTATCGCGCGTGACAGGGGCGAGGAAATGATGGCGATAGCGGACGGGCTGATGCCCACCGTCTCGAGATGCGCCTTGAAACGGCGTCCGTTTTCTTCCACCTGCCGCACACCCGTCTCCGCAAGTGGAATGTCCGAATGACCCTGGAAGAACCCCTTGGCGTTCCAACTGGTTTCGCCGTGGCGCATAGCGTAAAAGGGGGAGGAAAACATAGTCACCGATAGGCAGATCCTGTGGCGGACCGGTCAGTTTTGGCACGTCGAATAGAATATGGAAGCGGGGCGTTCAACAGGGGCCGGCTGATGGCAGTCCTCCGCCTGCTGGCAATCACCCTGCTCGTGTCCTTTGCCTTACAGACGGGACAGGACGCAATTGCGGCGGGCTTGCCGTCTCTTTCCTTTTCACATTCCAGCAGCAAATCCTCATCGCTCGATACTTTCCTCAACGAGGCGCGCAAGAGCGGCGCGACCGTCATCGTGGTCCAACCCAACAGCGGATCGAAGCCCGCCGCGTCGGATGTGACGGATGTGCCGATGGGCATGGCGATGACCAGCGACAATCTGCTTCGCGCCCGCTATAAGCTGAGGGAACTCTCCCATAATACCTGGCTGTTCCTGAAAGGCCTTCCCACTGTCCTCAAAACCACGGGCATGAGCGATTCCCTGCAATGGCTCGCCCGCGCCATCATCACGGCGGTCGGAGGACTGATGCTCGGAACACTGCTCTTCAGGGCGACGGCGCGGTGGGGCCGGGACCATTTCCGCTACCGCTTCAATCCCGACGAGACGAGACGGTCGCGGAAGCTCGGCTATCTGCTCGGCCGGGCCGGCTGGATCCTCATCGCCACCGGCATCATGTTCGCAACGGCGATCCTGGTCGAGGTGATCTTCGATTACGGCCACATCCCTTCCCGCAAGACGATCCTGGTCATCATCTCGACCTATGTCGGCTACAAGATCCTGCGATCCGTCATCTTCTTCAACTTTTTCGCGCCCGACGTTCCCAATCACCGTCTGATCAACCTCTCCGATCAGGCCGCCATCCGTTTTTACAGGCACACGACCTTCGTGCTCGCCGTAACCGCTTTCGTCGTCGGCATTCTGCGCTGGATTCAGGAACTCAATCTCAATCTCGACGCCGAAAGGCTCGGTTTGGTGGTCGGAGCGCTGATCAGCGCTGTTTTGTTCGCCGGACTCGCGATCGTCCATCGCCAGGAGCTTCACGACATTCTGCTCGGACCAGGCGATCCGGACAGAAAGCCCGGCTGGAGGCGATTGGTCGCTTCCGCGGGGCTGCCGCTCATCATCGTCTATCTGGCTTTTGCATGGTTCATGAGTTCGGTGCGCCTGACGCTCGGGCTGCCGGGCGGCTACGTCCTCGTCGGCGCTCCCCTCATCGTTTTCGTTGCCGCGCTCTTCGTCTATGCGCTCGCGGTCTTCGTGCTTGAAATCGCCTATGAAGCGCGTGCGGCCAATTTCCGTCGCAACCAGATCCTCAAGGCGCTCGCCGAACACCGCGCCTGGCGCAGGGCCGTGGCGGCCAAGGAACTCGCCGAAAGCCTGAGCGAGGACGAGCGCGACGTTCTCGAAGCGGGTGAGGAAATGACGATCCACCCGCTGATCGAAAAGCCGAAACCTCGCACCAGGGAATTCAAGCCTGCCTTCCAGGGCTTCTTCGAGAACGCGATCCTGGCCGTGGTCCTCGTCCTTTCGGTCGCGGCGATCGCCCGGATCTGGGGGATCCGGAGCGGCAGTGAAGCAGGCGACGTCCTGTCGTCGGCGCTCGACATATTGCTGGTCATCTTCCTTGCGGCGTCCGGCTACAAGGCAGTGAACAATTATATAGACGACAAGATCCTCGAAGAAGGCGGAAACCAGGACGAGCAGGAAAGCAGCACCGCGGAAGAGGGCGGGATGGGCAAGGGACAGTCGCGGCTCGCCACGCTCCTGCCCGTCTTCCGCAACGTCATCATCTTCGCTATCGTGATCTTCGCGTTCACGCTCGTCCTGTCCAATATAGGGGTGAACGTGGCGCCGCTCTTCGCCGGCGCCGGCGTTGTCGGCATCGCCATCGGCTTCGGCGCGCAGACGCTGATCCGGGACATCTTCTCCGGCGCCTTTTTCCTCGTCGACGATGCGTTCCGCAAGGGCGAATATATCGAACTCGACAAGGTCAAAGGCGTGGTCGAGAAGATATCGATGCGGTCCTTCCAACTCAGGCACCATCGCGGCGCCCTCCATACCGTTCCCTTTGGCGAGATCCATCACCTGACCAACTATTCCCGCGATTGGGTGATCATGAAGCTGCCGCTCAGGCTGACCTACGATACGGACGTGGACAAAGTCCGCCGACTGATCAAGAAGATCGGCCAGCAATTGCTCGACGATCCCATCCTCGGACCCCTGTTCATCCAGCCGTTGAAGTCGCAAGGGGTCTATTCGATGGAAGATTCCGCCATGATCGTGCGCGTCAAATATATGACCCGGCCGGGCGATCAGTTCGTCACCCGCAAGGCGATCTATTCACTGATCCAGGAGACGTTCCAGAAGGAAGGCGTTCATTTCGCCCACAGGGAGGTGACGGTGCGGCTTGCCGACGGGGAAAAGGCGGAGGATCTGTCGGCGGCCGAGCGCGAGGTCATCGCCGGCTCCGTGCGGGCCGTACTCGACGAGGAAACGCGCGCCGCGCAATCGGCCAATCCGTCGCAAACCGCCGCGAACGCGCTTTGATCGGTCCCATGGACGCGCCTTCAGACTCCGCTGCCGACAAGGGAATTTCCCCGTCGGCTGGCCGCGCGCAACCGCATCTCGACATCGAGACCCGGTTCAGCGATCTTCGGCCGGGCACGCTCGACCGGATCGTCTGGTCCACGGCGACGACAGGCTTCCTTTCGTCCCGGCTGAGAAAGGCGATAAGAAAGAAGCTCGGCGCATCCCGCGCCGGCCCGTTCGACATCATGGCGGAAGGTATCCGCTTCCGAGCCTATCCCACCGAAAACCGATGCGACCGCGTGATCACGGGGCAGCGCCAGTTACCCGAAAGGAGCGAACGCGCCCTTCTCGCTCCTTTCGTCAGGAAAGGGTCCGTTTTCGTCGATATCGGCGCGAATGTCGGCACCTACACGCTTTGGGCGTCACGGCTCGTCGGGCCGGCGGGCAGGGTTGTCGCGCTGGAGCCGCATCCGCGCACCTATGCCAAGCTCAGGTTCAACATCCTCGCCAACGAGGCGCTCAATATCGTCGTACTCAATGTCGCGGCGGGCAATGAGGAGGGAACGGCGCTGCTTCGCTTCGATGGCGGCGGCAATATTGGCGGCGCCTCTCTTCTGGCGAGCGAAGGGGGTGCATCCGACGTTTCGGTTCCCATCACCATGCGCCCGCTGAAGACCCTCATCGAGAACGCCGGGCTGCCGAGACCTGACGTCATCAAGGTCGATATAGAGGGCTTCGAGGACCAGGCGCTGCTTCCCTATTACGAGATGGCCGAGCCGACGCTATGGCCGGTAACGGTCATGGTCGAAACGGCATTGAAGGAGCGGTGGAAGACGGACTGCGTCTCTTTCCTGAAAGAAAGAGGCTACAAGGAAAAGGCGGCGACGAAGGAAAACGTCATCCTGCAGCGTGGCGGGTGACGGTTCGGTCCGCTCACTTCTTCCGGTAGAACCTGTCGCCGACGACGAATCCGTCGAGGTCCGTTTCGCGGGCATAGCGCACAAGATCGCTCATCCGGTTGATGAAGCCTTTCCCGTTGAAGTTGAGCGAGGTGTTGCACAGCACGCCAAAGCCCGTCCGCGCGCGGAAGGCGTCGAGCAGAGCATGGATTTCGGCGTTCTGGTTGCGCCTTACCGTCTGCACGCGCGCGGTCCCGTCGACATGTGTCACAGCCTGGAGCGCATCCGTTTTCACTCTCTGGAAATAAAGCATATGCGGACTGGGGCCGTTATGTCGGTAAAGGCGGTCGAGTTCTTCCTCCATCAGGATCGGCGCGATCGGCCGGAAGCCCTCCCTCTTCTTGATATGGTTCAAGCGCGCATGCGTCTCCTTCGTGAAAGGAGCGGCAATGAGAGAACGGTTGCCGAGCGCGCGCGGACCGATCTCGTAGCGCCCCTGCACCCAGGCGAGTACCGCATCATTCGCCAGTTCGCCGGCGACTTCAGCGAAATCGAGTGGCCTCGCCTCGAAGCCTGTCAGGTCCGCGCCATCATGGATAAAATCCTCGCCCGCATAGACGGTCCAGTCGATCTTCGCGTTTCCGGTCAGATGAAACCACGCATCCGCCGCCGTGCCGATCGCCGAGCCGGAATCATTGGCGCAAGGCTGGACGAAGGTGTCGGCGAAAAGGCCGCTTTCGCGCCAAAGGCTGTTCCAGTCGCAGTTCAAACCGCATCCGCCCGCAATCAGAAGCGGCAGGCCTTCCCTCAAACGATCCCTGGCGAAATCATGGAAGCGCTCGAAGACCGCCAGTTGGAAACGGCGCGCCAGATCGCGAAAAGACGGATCGTCGAGGCCGATATCGAAAAAAGGCGTGTCGCGATAGTCGGCTTTTCTCAGCGCGCTTTTCGTGGCGTCATGCGCGATCAGGCGCTCGATCAGCCGGCGCTCCTCCGGCGTTTCCGCGCGCTCGCGCCCATAGGCCGAGAGCGCCATAAGCTTGCCGGCGTCTTCACGGCGCGATTTTCGCGCGTCGGCGGGATAGGAAGGGTCGGCCAGCCCGTAGAGGAAACCATATTTGTGCCCTGGGCCGGTCATCGGCGTGCCGAGCCTGGTGATCGCGAGATCCCGATCGATACGGTAGAAGGCGCCGATGACGCCTTCCCAAACGAGCGCGTAGCAGGGCGCGCCCTGTTCGAAGGGCGACATGGCGTAGCTGCCCATCAGATGCGAGCGCTCATGGGAGGACGAGAACTGCTTGACCTCCCGGCCGAGGAACGATCGGGTTTCGAGAGCAATCGCTTCGGGGCCGACGCCGAAATAGCCGGCGCCGACCGGATCGGCCATGGGGCGGAAGGAATTCATCCAGCCGGAAACGGCAATCACGTCCGGAACATCCCGGCAAAGCGACAGGCCGTGCAGCAGAAGCTCGGGCGTGATCGGGGCGTAGCGCGCGCCGGAATCTTTCTCCGCCTCGAGGGAGAAAACCAGTTTGCCGTCCTCGATCAGGGCGACATGGCCGTCATGGCCGGGTTTATAGGCAAAAATCCTCATCAGGCCCGACCTCAATGTGTTCGGAAGCCCGCTGGACTTAAAGCGCCGGAAAGCCAAAGGCAATCGAAAGGCGTCCTATCGATGCGTTGGGCGGATTTGCCCCCGCAGCGAGCGCCCCTTGTATCTGCCTGCCGCCATCTTCTCCCGCAAGCGGGGAAGATGCCGGCCGTGACGCCTCCGTCCCGTCGGCCCGCCTGCGGGGAGAGGGTAGGGTGAGGGGCATGCGCGGGATTGGACGAAAGCGCTCTGGCGAACCGCTTACTGGAAATCAAAGGCGGAAAGGCCCGTCACCATCTCGTCGAGACCCAATGGCCGGGTAATCGGCGGTTCGGCCCGCGACAGACACCCTGCTCTTTCGCAAAGCCGGCAGGCGGGTCCGATCGGCGTCCGCTTGATGGCGGCATCACCGCCGCCCGCCGATGAAAAAAGCCCGTCGCCATAGACGATCCCCTCCCTGAACCCGATCTCGCAGCCGAGCAGGATCGACGTGCGGCGTACCTTTTCGTCGAACCGACCCTGCAGTCCTTCGAGCGTGCGCGCCAGGCAGAGAAATGCGGTTTCGTCCGGCATCTCGACGGCCTCCACCAATATCCTGCCTGGCTCGGCGAAGGCGGCGTACATGGGCAAGCGAGGGCAACCGCCGCCAAAACGAGAGACGGGGAAGCCCCGGGCGCCGGCGCGGCGGACCTGACGCCCGGACTGGTCGATCTCCATCAAGAAGAACGGAATCGCGGCGGCTCCCGGCCGTTGCAGCGTCGTCAGCCGGGTCGCCGCCTGCTCGAAGGAAACGCCAAAACGGGAGCGCAGGATATCGATGTCATAGCGCTCTCTCTCCGCCGCAGCGCGAAAAGGCTCGTATGGCATCATCAGCGCGTGCGCGGCATAGCGCGCCAGTTCGAAACGGGCGAGCCTCGCTGCTTCGTCGGTGGAGAGCTTCAGCGCCTCCACCTCGACCCCGATCGCGACGTTCATGCGCACAAGGCATGCCTCCATCGCCATCTCGCGCAAGCGATCGAAAGGGGAAAGGCGTTCGGAAAGGAAAAGCCGGCTGGTGTGGCGATCGTAGCGCCGCCGCCAGTTCGGCATGGTCGCGACGGGGAGAATACGCACGCTGATGCCATGCTCGCGCTTCAACCAGGCTTTCAATGCAGCCGCCAGGTCGTCGTAAGGCTGGAGCAGTTTCGAAAAGGCCTCCGCCTCTTCTTCGAGCGAGGCGAAATGGTTCGGCCGCGCGGCAAGCACCTCGCTGACCTCGTCGAAAGGCAACCGCGTCGAGGAGAGCGCCGTTGCCCTGCCTTCCTTGGCAAGAAGGGCCGACAAATCCGAAAGCCGGCCGCCTTGCTCCCTGTAAGCGCGAAAGAGTTTCACGATAGCAGCGGAGACATCGGGCGCGCCGGCAACCAGTTCCGCCAGTTCCGCGTCACCCGGAAGCTCGTCCGTCAGCAAGGGATCGGCGAAGACTTCGCGGAGCGCCGCCACGGACGCCTTTTCATCGGCCTGGAGCGCCTCCGGCTCGATCCGGTAAACGGATGCCAGCTTCAGGATGAGTTGGACCGTCAGCGGCCGCTGGTTGCGTTCGATCAGATTGAGATAGGAGGGCGAAATGCCGAGCCCGTTCGCCATCGCTGTCTGCGTCAGCCCGCGCTCCATGCGCGCGCGCCTCACGCGTGGTCCGGCGAATATCTTCCTTTCTGCCATGGGCTTCCTCGTGACCAAATGTTTTTTACAAATTCGACAACACTGTGTTCTTTTACAATTGTGACAAACGAACAAATTCGAACCGTCAATGTCCGTACTTATTTTCCCCTTTTTACAGCACCAGAAGCGCTTTTCCATAGCGTTTTATATGCGCGTGTAAAAGATGTGTCCTTACCAGCCCTGACAATAGTGAGATTTGATATGACAGATTTTGACACACTCATCCCCTCCTGCCCCGCGGGGCGCTTCGACGGTATCGAACGTCCCTATTCCGCGGCGGATGTGTTGCGACTCCGGGGCAGCGCCACGCTTCGCTACAGCCTCGCGGAAATGGGCGCGGATCGGCTTTGGCGGCTGCTATCCGAAGAACCGTTCATCAACGCGCTGGGCGCCCTTTCCGGTAACCAGGCGATGCAGATGGTCCGTGCCGGGCTGAAAGCCATCTATCTCTCCGGCTGGCAGGTCGCCGCCGACGCGAACACGGCAAGCGCCATGTATCCGGACCAGTCGCTCTATCCCGCCAATGCGGGTCCGGAACTCGCGCGCCGCATCAACCGCACGCTGCAGCGCGCCGACCAGATCGAGGCGGCGGAAGGAGAAGGTCTTTCGGTCGAGACATGGTTCGCGCCGATCGTCGCCGACGCGGAAGCGGGCTTCGGCGGCCCGCTCAACGCTTTCGAGATCATGAAGGCCTATATCGAGGCAGGCGCCGCGGGCGTCCACTTCGAGGACCAGTTGGCCTCGGAAAAGAAATGCGGCCATCTCGGCGGCAAGGTCCTTATTCCCACCTCGGCCCATATCCGCAATCTCGTGGCGGCGCGGCTCGCGGCCGATGTCATGGGCGTCCCTACCCTGGTCATCGCGCGCACGGACGCGGAGGCCGCGAAGCTGATCACGTCCGATATCGACGAACGCGACCGGCCCTTCGTGGACTACGACGCCGGCCGCACGAGCGAGGGATTCTATCGTGTCCGCAACGGGCTCGAACCATGTATCGCGCGCGCCGTTGCCTATGCGCCTTTCGCCGATCTCATATGGTGCGAAACGTCGAAACCCGACCTCGACCAGGCGCGCAAATTCGCAGAGGGCGTGCGCCGGCACCATCCCGGCAAGATGCTGGCCTATAATTGCTCGCCCTCCTTCAATTGGAGGAAGAACCTCGACGAAGCGACGATCGCCCGTTTCCAGCGCGAACTCGGCGCGATGGGCTATAAATTCCAGTTCATCACGCTCGCCGGCTTCCACCAGCTGAATTACGGCATGTTCGACCTCGCCAGGAATTACCGCGAGAAGCAGATGGCGGCCTATTGCGCATTGCAGGAGGCGGAATTCGCAGCGGAAGCGCGCGGATACACCGCCACGAAGCATCAGCGGGAAGTCGGCACCGGCTATTTCGACGCCGTCTCGCTCGCCATCACCGGCGGCACTTCCTCGACCACCGCAATGGCGGAATCAACCGAGCACGCGCAGTTCCGGCCGGCCGCGGAATAGGCGGGCTTGGCGCCGGCAGACAGGCCTGCCGGAAGGCTGTGAATGGAGAAAAGGAAACAGACCGGAAGGGTGGATGAATGCACCCTTCCCTCACCAAAGAGGACCCGACAATGACCACGAGGACGCGCGTTCGCGAGAGAGCGGAAGACCAGGCGCATTTCATGAACGAGGAGCAGCAGGCCGCCATAAGGACAATGGCGAACGATCTTCACCGCCTCAATCAATCCGTGATGAAAGCGGTCGAGATGGGAATTTCCGTCGAACTCGTCCGCTCGGCAAGGCATCATGGCGGCAACGGGAACTGGGGAGACTTGTTGATCCCCGTCGTCGTGACGCAATCCCAAGCGGCTGCCTGAACATAGGGTTCCACTTCGCATCCCGCGATCGGCGCAACCGTCGCGACAACCGCGTGATCTGGGCCATGCCGCGCTTTGCCGCTGGCGGCTTCGCCAGCGGCAAAGCGTTATTGCGAGCCGCCGCGGGCCTTATCCACAACATCTCACTGTAGAACCGGCGGTTGCATAAATTGCGACGCGGCTCGTCAAGATTATTTTAAAGGTGTGTTGCTATCGGTTTCAACCGTACATTGAGACCAACTTTTTATTGGTAAAACGATATGCCGGATGTCCTCAATTACCATGAGTCCCTGGATTATTCCTGGCGTCGGTCCGGCAAGGAGAGTGCACAGAAACCCGATATGGGGCTGGTCCTCGTCGTCGGCGTATCACCCGTCAATCGGGTGGTGATCGGCCGCATCGTCGAATGCGCCGGCCTCAAGGTGATATGCGAGACCCCGCAGAACGCGCGACATTCGTTGCTTGCACGCCAGCCCGGCACGGTCGTTTTCGATTGCGGCGCAGACAACAGCGAATGCGATTGCCTTGCCCCCCTTTTCGAGCAATTCCGCATAAAGCAGGGAGACGCCCTCCCCCTCCTCATCATGCTTTCCACGCCCGGTGTCCGGACCAGTGGTACGCTCCTGTCGGAATTTGCCAACGCGACCGTGTCGAAACCGATCACGGTCGACGGGCTGCAGCCTGTCCTTGTCCAGCTAATCGAGTCGGCCAGGCACTGAAGCGTCCGCATTTTCGGCGACACAGGATTTCCGCCGCAGCGCAGCCCGTGCGATAATGCGCGCCGACTCTGAAAACGACCGCAGGAAATTCTTCGGTGATCGATGGCTAGCGAAAAAAACCGGCCGGGGGGACGTCCGGTTCGTGGGCGCACCCCCTCCTATGTCAAGAGCACGCGCGGCGTCAGGAATTGGAAAGAGGCGCGCGAATGGCTCGAATGGCGAGGCATCGAGGACATCGAATGCATCACTCCCGACCAGGCTGGCGTCGCCCGCGGCAAGATGATGCCGTCGAACAAGCTCGTCTCGAACACCTCGCTTGCCCTCCCCTCGGCGGTCTTCATGGCGACGATTTCCGGAGGCTACCCGGAGGATGGAAACGGCTTTTCCTATCCCGAAGACGATGGCGATTTGAAGCTCCTGCCGGATCTCTCGACGCTTTCGGTCGTCCCGTGGGAGGACGACCCGACCGCGCAGATCATCTGCGATCTTGTCCATCAGGACGGCCGCTCGGTGGAATTCACGCCGCGCAACGTGCTGAAGAAGGTGCTCGCCGCCTATGACCGCGCCGGCTACCGCGCCGTCGTCGCGCCCGAAATCGAGTTCTATCTCGTCCGCAAGAATCCCGATCCCGACTATCCCCTGACCCCGCCGGTCGGCCGCTCGGGGAGGCCGATCGGCGGCGGCCAGGGCTATTCCATCGCCGGCGTCAACGAATTCGACGAGCTGATCGACGACATCTACCATTTCTCCGAAAGCCAGGGCCTCGAGATCGATACGCTCATCCATGAGGAAGGGGCGGGACAGCTCGAAATCAACCTTCGCCATGGCGATCCGGTCGAGCTTGCCGACCAGGTTTTCCTGTTCAAGCGCACGATCCGCGAAGCGGCGCTGAAGCACGACACCTATGCGACCTTCATGGCCAAGCCGATCCAGGGTCAGCCGGGGTCGGCGATGCATATTCATCAGTCCGTCCTCGACAAGAAGACGAGCCGCAATATCTTCACAGCGGATGACGGCAGCGAGACGGACGCGTTCCACCATTTCATCGGCGGCATGCAGCGCCATGTCCCGCATGCGCTCGTCATGTTCGCGCCCTATGTCAATTCCTATCGCCGGCTGACGCAAGGGGCCTCGGCGCCGGTCAACGTGAAATGGGGCTATGACAACCGGACAACGGCCTTCCGGGTGCCGCGCTCCGATCCTTCCGCGCGCCGCGTCGAGAACCGTATCCCTTCCTCCGACGCCAATCCTTATCTCGCGCTTGCGGGCTCGCTCGCCTGCGGCCTGGTCGGCTTGATGCAGAAGACGCAACCCGACGCACCGGTCGGCATCACCGTCAATGAAGACGAGATCGACCTGCCCCGCGGCCTTCTCGAAGCCGTGGCGCTCTTCGAGGAAGATTCAGCCCTGGCGGAGATATTGGGCCAATCCTTCATGTCGACCTATGCCGCGATCAAGCGCGCCGAGTTCGAGACTTTCATGGAAGTGATCAGCCCATGGGAGCGGGAGTTTCTGTTGTTGAATGTGTGAGATGGCGGCAATCGGCATTCGGCCGTCGGCGATAGGCAGAGAAGATCAACTTCAGCCGCATCGCTTGAAGGTCATTCTCTTAATCTGCCGCCGAATGCCAACTGCCGACTGCCGATTGCCTGTCGCGTGACCACCGGCCTCTCCTGGTACGAAGCCACCGCCGGCGAACGGCCGCGTTATCCCCCGCTTGACGGCGACCGGCGCGCCGACGTGGCGATCGTTGGCGGCGGCTATACCGGTCTTTCGGCTGCGTACCATCTCGCGAAGGCGGGCGCCGATGTCGTCCTCATCGAGGCGCATCGGCTGGGCGACGGCGCGTCGGGGAGGAATGGCGGCCAGCTCGGCACTGGCCAACGCGCCTGGGCGGAAGAACTGGAGGCGGAACTCGGCTTTACCCGCGCCAAGGCGCTGTTCGATCTCGCAGAGGAGGCGAAGGCGCATCTCTTTGAGTTCGTCGAAGCGAACGGGATCGAAATCGACTACCTGCCCGGCCAGCTCTCGGTCGTGCACAAGAAGCGTTATCTCGACAGCTACCGAAAGCATGCCTCGATCATGGCGAAGCGTTTCGGCTACCCGCATATCAGCTTCATGGATCGCCGGGAGACGGCGGAGCGGCTCGGCTCGGAGCGCTATTTCGGCGGCACGCGCGACACCGGCACGGGTCATATCCATCCGCTGAAGCTTCTGGTCGGCGCGGCCCGCGCCGCGGCGGAAGCCGGCGCGCATCTCTTCGAGGAGAGCCGCGCCACGGCAATCCGATCGTCAGGCGGCAGGGTTCGGGTGGCGACCGATCGCGGAACGATCACCGCCGACAAGGCTTTGATCGCCACGAACGCCTATGGCGGAGCGCTGGAGCCCATCAGCGCCGCGCATATCATGCCGATCGGTTCCTTCATCGGCGCCACCGCGCCGCTCGGCGCGGACAGTTCCGTTCTGCCGGGCTTCGAGGCAGTGGACGATTCCCGCTTCGTCGTCCGCTATTTTCGCCGCGTGAAGGACGGCAGGCTGCTTTTTGGCGGCCGCGAGGTCTATTCCACCGGCGAGCCGGCGGGAATCGCGGACAGCATCCGGCGTCAGATCACGGAAGTCTATCCGCATCTCGGGGATGTCGAAATCACCCACGCCTGGGGCGGCTCCGTCGGCTTGACAGTGCCGAGAAAGCCTTTTGTCAGGGAAGTCATGCCGAACGTCATTTCCGCAGGCGGCTATTCCGGCCATGGCGTGATGCTGTCGAATTTCATGGGCAAGCTCTATGCCGAAACCCTCGCGGGAAACCGCGACCGGCTGAAACTGATCGAAGACCTGAGAATCCCCGCCTTCCCCGGCGGCCGCCGCCTGCGCGCGCCGCTCCTTTTCCTGGCGCTCAACTGGTACGCCCTCAGGGACAGGATCTGACGCCGCCTCCCGAACTTCTGAAAAATCGGGAGGTAGGAATTTGCCGGCATATGCGCTATATATGTGATGCGTGGCTTCTTCCGTTCGAGGCCGGCATTTGGGCAAACCCGTGTCTTGCCCCGGTTTTCACCAGCATTGTTGGTGTTCTCCCGCCCTTCAGGGCGGATCGATTCTTTGGATGATCGGAGATTGGAGAGACATTGCAAGTTCTTGTACGCGACAACAATATCGACCAGGCTCTCAGGGTGCTGAAGAAGAAGATGCAGCGTGAGGGCGTGTTCCGCGAGATGCGCACCCGCCGGGCTTACGAGAAGCCCTCCGAGCGGCGCGCCCGCGAAAAGGCGGACGCCATCCGCCGTACCCGCAAGGCCGCACGCAAGCAGGCGCAGCGCGAAGGGCTCATTCCGGGACCGAAGAAGAAGCCGCGCCCGGGCGCGCGCCCGGCAAGGCCAAGCGCCGCCAATTCCTGAAGATCATGAACGGAAGTTCCCGCCATTCCGCGGGAACTCTCCGAGGCGTCGGCCCCGACGGAAGCTGCGACAGCTCAATAGCCGACCGTAAAACGCCGGCGTGAATGCGCCGGTTTCTCAAGCTCGTCCACGAGCGCGACGGCATAATCCGCAAAGGAAATCGTGCTTCCCTTTTCGTTGGTGAGCAACTGGTCCGTACCGAGGCGGAACTTGCCCGTGCGTTCGCCCGGCGCAATGACGGCCGACGGCGACAGGAAAGTCCAATCGATCTCCTTTTCGGGCAAAAGCATATCGAGGAAGACGCCTCCCGCTCTTGCCTCGGCCTTGTAGGCTTCGGGAAAATCGGGCGTCTCGAAGAGCCTTTTGCCTGGCGCGACTTCCAGGCTGCCAGCGCCACCGACCACGAGATAGCGTTTCACCCCTGAATCGCGCACCGCGTCGATCAGGATTTTCGGGTCACTCGCGGTGAAATGGACCGCGCTGATAACCGCGTCATGCCCCTTGAGCAGATCGGCAAGGCCGGCTCGATCATAGACGTCTCCTTTCTTCGTCGTGACATTTGCTCCTGGTGCCACTTTTCCGGGATTGCGCACGATCGCCGTCACGCTGTGGCCGCGTCGCGTCAATTCGGCGAGAAGGCGCGAGCCGACGTTGCCGCTCGCACCGATCAGGGCGACTTTCATTCTCATCTCCTGTCATAGTTTCCAATAGTGACCAGATGTGCGAAAGAGAGCTTTGTGTAAAGAAGGCACTTTCTCTTCATCAGGTCACTTCGAGGAAACCATGCTCGCGCCCAATCCCTACGCAGCCGATTGTCCGACCCGGATGGTGCTCGACCGGGTGGGCGACAAATGGGCAGTGCTCATTCTCCTGCTGCTCGCGGACCGATCCTTGCGGTTCAATGAATTGCGCCGCCGGATCGAAGGCATTTCGCAGAAGATGCTTTCGCAGACGCTGAAAAGCCTTGAACGGGATGGCCTCATCGGCAGGGAGGCTTTCGCGACCGTACCCGTAACGGTCGAATATTCGATCACGCCGCTCGGCCAGACGCTGACCGGCGCCGTCGATGCGCTCCGGATCTGGGCGGAAACGTATATCGATCGGGTGCTGGAAGCGCAGCAGCGCTATGACGGCCGGCGCGCAATGGGCGAGCCGGCTGCTGTCGATATTTGAAGAAGGAGCTTCTGACGATCAGATACACCGTCCCCCATCGACCTCCAGCGCGACGCCGGTGATGAACTCGGCTTCATCGGAAGCAAGCCAGAGCGCCGCATTGGCGATGTCGAGCGGGGTGGAGAGACGGCCAAGCGGGATCGAGGCGCGGAAGAGCGCCCGCTTTTCCGGCGTGTCCTCGCCCATGAAATCGGCCAGCATCCCCGTCTCGCCCGCGACCGGGCAGAGGCAGTTGACGCGAATCTTCTTCGGCGCAAGCTCGACCGCCATCGACTTGGTCGCGTTGATCGCCCAGCCCTTGGAGGCATTGTACCAGACAAGGCCCGGCCGCGGGCGCAGGCCCGCCGTCGAGGCGGTGGTGATGATCGATCCGCCGCCCTGCTTCTCCATCACCGGCACGGCGGCAAGAGCGGCAAGGTAAATCGCCTTCATGTTGACGTTATAGATGCGGTCGAAGGTGGCTTCGTCCACTTTCAGCAGATCGCCATTGCGGTGGGTGTAGCCGGCATTGTTGACGAGGATGTCGAGGCGGCCGAATTTATCTGTCGCCGCCTTGACCATGGCGTCGACATCGGCGCGCTTCGAGACATCGGCGGCGATGGCGACCGCAGCACTGCCGATTTCCTTCGCGACGCGCTCCGCGCCATCGCCATTCAGATCGGCGACGACGATCTTCGCGCCCTCCTCGGCGAAACGCTTCGCCATGCCTTCGCCGAAACCCGACGCCGCGCCAGTAACGACCGCGACTTTATCCTTGAGACGATTCATGCGACTACACTTGTCCTTCTAGTTCTTCAGATACGGCTCGTTCGAGCACAGCTAGATGATGGAGTACAGTATTCCACAGGATGCCGGGGAGAACGTCCTCGTAGTCATGCCGATAGAAGTTACCCGAGCCTGCGATCTGGCGCCACGGAACATCGGCGTGGCGCGCCTTCATTTCGTCGGGCAAGCGACGCGACGCCTCGGAAATAATCTCAAGGCAACGGGTCACGGCATAAAGCCTGAGTTCGTCCGCCGCGAACGCCTGATAGGAAATATCTTCGACGAAACGGCGCGCCAATTGGGCATTGTATGCGATTGTCCTGAGAACTCGTGCCGTATCGCTAGAAGGCATAGACCACGTCTAGCATGGCCGCAGGTCTTACATACGGCTTTAAGCCTTCCCTGTTGACGACGTCCACCGGACCCTCAAAGAGGCTGGCGATGTATTCTTTCAGATCGACATAGTCGAAAACGCTGAGATGCGCTTCCGGATCCAGGTCGATCATGATGTCGATGTCGCTGCCGGAGTGCTCTTCTCCACGCGCAACAGACCCAAACAACGCGGCATGGGCCACGCCATGTCGGTTCAGCGCCTCTCGATGGCGCTTGAGAGTGTCGATGACGGCTTCACGGTTCATGCGTCCAAAATAGCCTCGGTTCGGCCCGGATTCAATTTCCGGATTTACCCGTGATTGAAGACGATCGTCTTGGTCGCCGACATGTCGTAAAGCGCCTCGAAACCCTTTTCGCGCCCATGGCCGGACCTCTTGAAGCCGCCGAAGGGCAGTTCGATGCCACCGCCGGCGCCGTAGCCGTTGACGAAGACCTGGCCGGCGCGAACACGCTTGGCGACGCGATGCTGCCGCGCCCCGTCCTTCGTCCAGACGCCGGCGACCAGTCCGTAATCGGTATCGTTGGCAAGCCGGACAGCTTCTTCCTCGGTCTCGAAGGGGAAAAGGGTGAGGACCGGGCCGAACACCTCTTCCTGCGCGATGGCGGCAGCGGGATCGACGGACCCGAAAAGCGTCGGCTTGACATAATAGCCGCCGGACGGCGCCGCCGGATCGATTGAACCCTCCGCAAGGACGGCAATGCCGGCCTCGCGCGCGGCGGCGACATAGTTCTCGACGCGATCCTTCTGTTTCGGGTTGACCATGGCGCCGAGATCGCGGTCGTCCTGGTGCGGGCCGGCGACGAGCTTCGAGAAACGCTCGGCGAGCGCCTTGGCCATCTTTTCGTAGATCGGCTTCTGAAGCAGGATGCGGCTTCCGGCCGAGCAGGTCTGGCCGCCATTCTGGATGATGGCGTTGACGATGACCGGCAGAGCCGCATCGAGGTCGGCGTCTTCGAAGACGATCTGCGGCGACTTGCCGCCAAGCTCCATCGTCACGCCGCGATTGTTGATGGCGGCCGCCTGCTGGATCGCCGTGCCGGTGATCGGCGAACCGGTGAAGGTGACGTAGTCGACGAGGGGATGCGCCGACAGCGCCGCGCCGGCCTCGCGGCCATAGCCGGTAATGACGTTCAGGACGCCTTCGGGAACACCGGCTTCGAGCGCGAGTTCCGCAATACGAAGCGCCGTCAGCGAGGCATCCTCGGCCGGCTTGACGATGAGGGTGTTGCCCATGGCGAGCGCCGCGCCGATCACCCGCGCGCCGATCTGCAGCGGATAATTCCAGGGCAGGATGCCGGCCACCACGCCATGCGGCTCGCGCAAGGTCAGCGCCGTATAGCCGTCGAGGAAGGGAATCGTATCGCCGTGGATCTTGTCGCCCGCTCCGCCATAGAATTCGTAATAGCGCATCGTGGCGATCACGTCCGCCTTGCCCTGGCGCGCGGGCTTGCCGGTATCGCGCGATTCCAGCGCCGCCAGTTCCTCGCCATTCTTCTCGACGAGATGAAAGAGCCTGGTCAGGCAGCGGCCACGCTCGACGGCCGGCATGCGGCCCCAGGGACCCTCGTCGAAGGCGCGCCTCGCGGCTTTCACAGCCCGATCCACATCCGCCGCGCCGGAGGCCGGTATCGACGCGAAGACCTTGCCATCGGAAGGGCAACGCACATCGATGCGCTCTCCCGACAAGGAATCGACCTTCTTGCCGTCGACGATCTGCATGAAGGCCAGGCCTTCAGCGACCGTACCGGAAAGATGTGTGCCCATGGCGCGTTTCTCCTTGCTTCTTCCACATTGCCGAAGCAACTTGCCGCACATGCGAAAAGCCGCTGTCCCTCTTCGGGCCGACAAACGCCCGACTGCATTGGCTGTCAAGCGCGGCCGGACAGAAGGTCGCATCGAAAATTGCGGGTAGCGATTTTAAATCGATTAGATTATAGAGGCCATGCCGTGGGCCAACGGCAGGAAAGCGATAGACCATGACGAGCCATATCATCCCCGTCGATCCTTTCGACTTCATCATCTTCGGCGGCACAGGCGACCTCGCGGAACGCAAGCTCCTGCCCGCGCTCTATCAGCGGCAGATCGCAGGCCAGTTTTCCGATCCGACCCGCATCATCGGCACTTCCCGCGCCAAGCTCACCGACAACGACTTCCGCGAATTCGCCCGCAAGGCGATAGCCGAGCAGGTGGACGAGAAGGACATCGACAAGGAGGAGATGGCGAAATTCCTCGAACGCCTCTTCTACGTCTCCAGCGATGCGACATCGGGGGCCGGCTTCGATAATCTGAAAAAGCTGATCGGCGACAGCGGATCTATCCGCGCTTTCTACCTCGCGGTTGCTCCCGGCATTTTCGGGGACATTGCCAAGGAGCTGAAGTCGCATGCCCTGATCACTCCCAATTCCCGCATCGTGGTGGAGAAGCCGATCGGCAGGGACCTGAGATCGGCCGAGGCCCTCAATGACGCGATCGGCAAGGTCTTCGACGAGCAGCAGATCTTCCGCATCGACCACTATCTCGGCAAGGAGACGGTGCAGAACCTGATGGCGCTGCGTTTCGCCAACGCGCTCTACGAGCCTGTTTGGAATTCCGCGCATATCGACCATGTGCAGATCACGGTGGCTGAGACGGTCGGCCTTGAAGGGCGCGCCGGCTATTACGACAAGGCAGGCGCACTCCGGGACATGGTGCAGAACCATATGCTGCAACTCCTGTGCCTCGTCGCTATGGAGCCGCCAAGCTCGATGGACGCCGATGCGGTGCGCGATGAGAAGCTGAAGATATTGCGGTCGCTGAAACGGATCGATGCGTCGCGCTCGGAGAAGAGGACGGTGCGCGGCCAGTATCGCGCCGGAGCGTCGAAGGACGGCCCCGTCAAGGGCTATCTCGAGGAGCTTACCAACGGACAAAGCAATACGGAGACCTTCGTGGCGCTCAAGGCGGAGATTGCCAATTGGCGCTGGGCGGGCGTGCCTTTCTATCTCAGGACCGGCAAGCGGCTGGCCACGCGCGTCTCCGAGATCGTCATCGAATTCAAGCCGATCCCTCACTCGATCTTCGAGGATACGACCGGCCGGGTCATGGCCAACCAGCTCGTCATCCGCCTGCAGCCGAACGAAGGGATCCGGCAATGGATCATGATCAAGGATCCGGGTCCCGGCGGCATGCGGCTCAGGAACGTGCCGCTCGACATGAGCTTTGCGGAAAATTTCCATGCCCGCAATCCCGACGCCTATGAAAGGCTGATCATGGATGTGGTGCGCGGCAACCAGACGCTGTTCATGCGCCGCGACGAGGTCGAGGCCGCCTGGCAGTGGGTCGATCCGATCCTCGCCGCATGGGAAGACACGCAGCAGGAAGTGCAGGGCTATACCGCCGGCACCTGGGGTCCGTCCGGCTCCGTCGCGCTGATCGAGCGCGATGGACGGACATGGCATGAAAGCGCCTGATCGTCATGACGAAACTTGCGGAACGCCACTGGCACGAGTTCGCGACGGCCGACGCGCTGGCGCAATCCTTTGCCGCCCGTATCGGCAAGGTGCTGTCGGAGGCCATCGAAAGTCGTGGCGAGGCCCTTCTCGCCGTTTCCGGCGGCAAGACCCCAGTGACGCTTTTCCGGGCGCTCGCGGAAGTGGCAATCGCGTGGGAGAAGGTGACGATAACGCTCGTCGACGAGCGCTTCGCGCCGCCTTCGTCGGACCGCTCGAACGAAAAGCTGGCGCGTGAGAACCTGCTTCGCCACAAGGCCGCAAAGGCGCGTTTCGTCGGCCTTTACCATCCAGCGCCGACGATCGAGGATGCGGCAAAGGAAGCCAGCGCGGCCGTCGCCGGCCTTCCCTACCCCTTCGATTTCGTCGTGCTCGGGATGGGCGATGACGGCCATACCGCATCTTTCTTTCCCGACGCGACAAGCCTTCCCGCCCTGCTCGATCCTGAGCAACGGGGAACGATCCTGCCCGTCCATGCGGCGAGCGCGGGAGAGCCGCGGCTGACATTCTCGCTCGCCCGCCTCGTCGCGGGCAGGCACATCGCCCTGCATATCCAGGGCGGGGAAAAGAAAGCGACGCTTGAGACGGCGCTTGCCGGCACGGGCGACCACCCCATGCCGATTCGCTCGATCTTCGAGCATGCCGGCAAGCCGGTCGACGTCTTCTGGGCGCCGTAAACGAAACCGCAGACGGCAAGGGAATGGAGGAGCCCCGCGCCATCCAGCAAACGGAAGCACGAGCCATGAGCCCGAACAAAAGACTCCTCGCCATCACGGAACGCATCCGCGAACGGTCCAAACCTTCCAGAGACATCTATCTCGAACGCATCGCGCAGGCGGCGGCGAAGGGCGTCAGCCGCGCCTCCCTTTCCTGCGGCAATCTCGCCCATGGCTTCGCGGCCTGCGCTGCGCCGGAGAAGGCTGCGCTCGGCGGCGATCGCGTGCCCAATCTCGGCATCATCACCGCCTATAACGACATGCTTTCCGCGCATCAGCCCTATGAAAGCTATCCCGCCACGATCCGTGAAGCGGCGCGAGAGGCGGGCGGCGTCGCGCAGGTCGCCGGCGGCGTGCCGGCCATGTGCGACGGCGTCACGCAGGGGCAGCCGGGTATGGAATTGTCGCTTTTCTCGCGCGACGTGATCGCGCTTGCCGCGGCGGTCGGGCTTTCCCACAATATGTTCGACGCGGCGCTGTTTCTCGGCATCTGCGACAAGATCGTTCCGGGCCTGATGATCGCGGCGCTTACTTTCGGCCATCTGCCGGCGGTGTTCATCCCGGCGGGACCGATGCCGTCCGGCATCTCCAACGAGGAGAAGGCGAAAACCCGCCAGCTTCACGCCGAAGGCAAGGTCGGCCGCGCCGCGCTGCTCGAAGCGGAAGCGAAATCCTATCACAGCCCCGGCACCTGCACCTTCTACGGCACGGCGAACTCAAACCAGATGCTGATGGAGATCATGGGCCTGCACATGCCCGGCGCCTCCTTCGTCAATCCCAACACGCCCTTCCGGGAGGCTTTGACGCGGGAAGCGGCGAAGCGGGCGCTTGAGATCACCGCTCTCGGAAATGCCTACACGCCGGTCGGGCAGATGATCGACGAGCGCGCCATCGTCAACGGCGTCGTCGGCCTGCATGCCACCGGCGGCTCGACCAACCACACCATCCACCTGGTCGCGATGGCCGCTGCTGCGGGCATCCGCCTCACCTGGCAGGACATTTCCGACCTCTCCGAGATCGTTCCCCTGCTGGCGCGGGTCTATCCGAACGGCATGGCCGACGTGAACCATTTCCACGCGGCGGGCGGCATGGGTTTCCTGATCCGCGAACTGCTCGACGCCGGATTGCTGCATGAGGACGTCCGTACGATCTGGGGCGACGGGTTGCGCTCCTATGCCGTCGAAACCACCCTGGGGGATAACGGCACGATCCTTCGCGAGCCCGCGCCTGGGCAAAGCCGCGACGAAAAGGTCCTCGCGCCTGTCGCGAAGGCGTTCCAGCCGAGCGGCGGCCTGAAAGTGCTGACCGGCAATATGGGGCACGCGGTCATCAAGGTCTCGGCGGTCAAGCCGGAGCGGCGGGCGATCGAGGCGCCGGCGATCGTCTTCGAGGGGCAGGAGGAATTGCAGGCCGCCTTCAAGGAGGGGAAGCTGGAGCGGGATTTCATCGCCATCGTCCGCTATCAGGGGCCGAAAGCCAACGGCATGCCGGAACTGCACCAGCTGACGCCGACGCTCGGCATTCTCCAGGATCGCGGCTATCGGGTCGCGCTCGTCACCGACGGGCGGATGTCAGGCGCTTCGGGAAAGGTGCCCGCCGCCATCCATGTGACGCCGGAGGCGTTCGAAGGCGGTCTGATCGCGAAAATCCGGGATGGCGACATGATCAGGCTCGATGCGGAAGCCGGCACGCTGGAAGTGCTGGTGGAATTGGAAGAGCTGAAGGCGCGTTTCCGCCCGGCGAAGGATCTCGCGGCGAATGATTTCGGCACGGGCCGCGAACTCTTCCGCGCCTTGCGCGCGAATGTCAGCGGAGCGGACCAGGGCGCCAGCCTCTTCGCCGCGTAAAGCTTTTCCGGTGCGTCCTTCGAGGCTCGCTCCGCTCGCACCTCAGGATGAGGATCATCGGTGCCCTACTCACTTCAGAGGTGATATTCTTTCTCACGTCTGAGGGAAGCGCCAACGGTCCTCATCCTGAGGTGCTCGCCCATTTGGGCGAGCCTCGAAGGACGCACGAAACCGGCTCCCACTTCTCCGGGCTCACGCCTTCGGAGCGCGTTTGGCTCGTGGGCGCTTCGGCTTTGGCGGAGGGATGGTCTCTCCCGTCGCACCAGGGTTGTCGCGGCGCTCGTCGTAGCTTTCCTTGACCGAGACTCCCGAACCGTTGGTGCGGCGGGAACCTGCCTGCCCGCTCTCGAATTCCCGCGTCGCCTGGTCCCAATGCTCCCGGTCGCGGCCATGCGGGCGACCCTCCTGTTCCCATATTTCATGGGCGCGCCGTCTGATGTGATCTTCCTTGTCCATGAGGTGCGTCTCCTTCATTGCAGGAACTCCATCGGCGATATCTTAGTTCCAGTTTGAAGGCGCTGTCGCCTGTTTCATTATCCCAGGGCGATTTTTCATCGGCGTACCGGAATCCCGCGGGCAATCCGGGCAAAGCGGCATCAAATGTCGCCTTTCGTCAACCATGATGAGGTCTGCTGATGTGATGAAAGCGCAAGCAGAATTCGCGGCGTGAAATATCTCCTTGAATTTTCACGAAGCGCTGGGGTAATCTTTTTCAACATGCGTCAGTGCTCGAAACCGTGCCATCCGCCAGTCCACAAAGATTGAATTCCTGCCGGTGCGAACAAGCCGCAGCCGTCCCATGGCCGGCGGATCACGATTCTCGGGAAGGCGCTGGACTCGAGCATCGGTCGCTCTCCGTATTCTCGAACGATAGAAAGGAGAGCCAAGGAAGAGATTCACGACAATCGCAGCGCTCTTGCTTTTACGCATAGGGCAGGCTGACTGGAACAATTCGCGCACCGGGAAATAGCGACCGCCTCCGAACCCGCGACGGTCGAGGTTTCGCGGTCATGGATGCGCAAGAAAAACCATATCGCGGTTCGGAAAAGGGGAAATCCAATGAGGTATCTACTAGCAGGCACTTGTCTGGCCATCGGGCTGGCCGCACTGTCGCAGCCGGCTTCGGCGGCAGGCAGCTGCGGCAACGTCACCATCGCCAGCATGAACTGGCAAAGCGCACAGGTCCTGGCGAGCCTGGACAAGTTCATTCTCACCAATGGCTATGGCTGCAACGCCAACATCATTCAGGGCGATACCGTCCCGACCATCACGTCCATGACGGAAAAGGGCGAGCCCGATATCGCGCCGGAAGGCTGGGTCGACCTTATCCCGAAGGTGGTCAATGAAGGCCTCAAGGACGGCAAGCTCGTCGAGGCGGCCACGGCTCTCTCGGACGGCGCCTCGCAGGGATGGTGGATCCCGAAATATGTCGCGGACGCGCATCCCGACATCAAGACCATTCCGGACGCGCTGAAACATCCCGAGCTTTTCCCAGACCCCGAAAGCCCCGGCAAGGGCGCGGTTTTCAACGGGCCGCAGGGCTGGGGCGGAACGGTGGTGACGACGCAGTTCTTCAAGGCCTACAAGGCCAAGGAGCACGGCTTCGACCTCGTCGATACGGGTTCGGCCGCGGGCCTCGACGGCTCGGTGGCAAAAGCCTACCAGCACAAGCAGGGCTGGCTCGGCTATTACTGGTCGCCGACTTCTCTTCTCGGCAAATATGCGATGGTGAAGCTCGGCGAAGGCGCACCCTATGACGCAGCCGCCTGGAAAAGCTGCAACACGGTGGCGACCTGCCCGGACCCGAAGCCCAATAACTGGCCGCGCGACAAGGTCGTGACTCTCGTGACGAAGAAATTCTCGGAGAAAGCCGGCCCCGACGTCATGTCCTACCTGAAGAAGCGTTCCTGGAGCAACGCCACCGTCAACGCGCTGATGGCGTGGATGACGGACAACCAGGCGACCGGCGACGACGGCGCCGAGCATTTCCTGAAAACCCATCCCGAACTCTGGACGAAATGGGTTTCCGCCGATGCAGCCAAGAAGATCAAGGCCGCCCTCTGACCTCTGAAACGGCGAAGCGAGGCGCGCATGTTGCGCGCCTCGCTTTGCAATGACTTGCTCCTTCTATGGAGCGTCTCCTCCAACGCGACAAAGAGATTTGCCATGGAGTGGTTGAAGACATTCCCCCAACTGGACGACACCAGCTTGCGGGCGCTCAAGAAAGCTATAGACGGAGGCTTCCTGGCGTTCACGCGCGCCTATGGCGACCCTATCGAAGCGTTCTTCTCTCCGCTTCAGTCATTCCTCATCCACTCCGAGCACTTCATGACGCACACGCCGTGGCCGATCATCCTGCTTTTGGTCGCGGCCATCGCGTGGGTCGCCAGCCGCAGTTGGAAAATCGTCGTGGGCTGCATCGTCACCCTGCTGCTGATCGGCTATTTCGGCATGTGGGAAAACACGATGAAGACCATTTCGATGATCCTCGTCTGCGCCGCGCTTTCGATCATCATCGGCATTCCGATCGGCATCGTCATGGCGCGTTCGAACCGGTTCCAGGCCGTCGCCAACCCGGTGCTCGACCTGATGCAGACCATGCCGAGCTTCGTCTACCTCATCCCCGTCGTCATGCTTCTGGGGATCGGGCGCGTGCCGGGACTGATCGCCGTCGTCGTCTTCGGCATTCCTCCCATCATCAGGCTGACCAATCTCGGGATACGGCTCGTGGACCGGGACGTGCTCGAGGCCGCCGACGCTTTCGGCTCGTCGAGCTGGCAGCGGCTCTTCAACGTCCAGCTGCCTCTGGCGCTCCCCACCATCATGGCCGGCATCAACCAGACCATCATGATGTGCCTTTCGATGGTCGTCATCGCCGCCATGATTGGCGTGCCGGGGCTCGGGCAGCCGGTGCTGCAGGCGATCTCGAACCAGTATTTCACGCTCGGCGTCTTCAACGGCCTCGCCATCGTCGGCATCGCCGCGATCTTCGACCGCGTGAGCCAGTCCTACGGCAAGCGCCTGCAACGGCACGCGGAAGCCGCCCATGGCTGATCGCGATATCGAGATAAAGAACCTCTACAAGATCTTCGGCCCGCAAGGGCGGGATTACGTCGAGAAGGTCAGCAGCGGGTTGGGCAAAGCCGAACTGATGGAACAGCATGGCCATGTGCTCGGCCTGCAGGACATCAACATCACCATTCCAGCCAGCGCCATCACCGTCATCATGGGGCTGTCGGGCTCGGGCAAATCGACGCTGATCCGCCATATCAACCGGCTGATCGAGCCGACTTCCGGCGAAGTGCTCTATGACGGCGCGGACATCTGCAAGCTGAGCCCGGCCGCGCTCAGGGAATACCGGCGGCACCGGACGGCGATGGTCTTCCAGAAATTCGCGCTCCTGCCTCACCGCACGGTGCTGGAAAACGCCTTCTACGGCCTTCGCATCCAGGGGGTGAAAAAGGCCGAATGCGAAAGGCGGGGGCTTTATTGGATCGAGCGCGTCGGCCTCAAGGGCTTCGAGCGGCACTATCCCAACCAGCTCTCCGGCGGCATGCAACAGCGTGTCGGACTGGCGCGCGCGCTGACGACGGATGCGGAAATCCTGCTGATGGACGAAGCCTTTTCGGCGCTCGATCCCCTCATCCGCGTCGATATGCAAACGATCCTGCTCGAACTGCAGCAGGAATTGAAGAAGACCGTCATCTTCATCACGCACGATCTCGACGAGGCGCTGCGGCTCGGTGACAAGGTCGCCATTCTCCGCGACGGCAAGATCATCCAGCAGGGGACCGGACAGGAGATCGTGCTGCAGCCGGCGGACGATTACATCGCCTCCTTCGTGAAGGAGGTGAACCGCAGCCGCGTCATCCAGCTTGGAACCATCATGGAGCCGCCGACAGGCGAAGCCGGCATATCCCTTCCCGCCGACATGACGTTGGAGGCTGCCGCCAAGCGCTTGTCGGAAGGGGAACAACGCCGGGCTTCGGTGACGGACGCGGATGGCAAGGTCGTCGGCTCGATCACCCTCGCCGATATCGTTCGCCATTGGTGAGTCGAGCCGGCGTTCAAGCCCTGCTTCGGATAACGTTTCGTCGAATGGACGGCTTGCGGCCCACCGCCCGAGTCACTCATAATGGCCGGGATCGGGCGGCTCCCGATCCGCGGAGAACGGGGCGCTGCAGGCGAAGACGGACGACATTCTGCTGGTTTTCATGATCGCTCTGCCCTTTGCGGGGAGCGTTCTTGCAGCAATGTTTCCGCCGAACTCACGCAATGCGGAAGCGTGGCTTGCCGGCGTCGTGATGGTCGGCGAACTCGTCCTCGTTGCGCTCTGCTACCCCGCCGTCGCTGCCGGGCATGTCATCCGCAGCACCACCGAATGGGCGCCGGCGCTCGGCCTCGCCTTCAAGCTGCGGATGGACGGCTTCGCCTGGCTCTTCGCCGTCCTCATCTCGGGCATCGGCTTCCTCGTCGTCCTTTATGCCCGCTATTACATGGCGCCGGCCGATCCGATCCGCCGGTTCTATGCCCTCCTCCTTGCTTTCATGGGGGCGATGCTCGGCATCGTCATTTCCGGCAATCTGATCCTGCTGGTCGTTTTCTGGGAACTGACCAGCATCCTTTCCTTCCTGCTGGTCGGCTACTGGCACCATAATGCCGGCGCGCGCGACGGCGCCCGCATGGCGCTGACCGTCACCGGTCTCGGCGGGCTTTGCCTGCTCGCCGGCGTGCTGCTGGTCGGCCATATCGTCGGCAGCTACGATCTCGATACGGTGCTGGCCTCGGGCGACCGCATCCGCTCCAGCACTCTCTACGTGCCGCTGCTGGTCCTCATCCTGATCGGCACGCTGACGAAGAGCGCGCAATTCCCGTTTCATTTCTGGCTGCCCGAGGCGATGGCCGCCCCCACGCCGGTCTCGGCCTATCTGCATTCGGCGACAATGGTAAAGGCGGGCGTTTTCCTGATGGCGCGGCTCTGGCCGGTGCTGGCCGGCTCGCCCGAATGGTTCTGGATCGTCGGAGTAGCCGGCATGGCGTCCTTCGTGCTCGGCGCCTTCTTCGCCATCTTCCAGCAGGACATAAAGGGCCTGCTCGCCTACTCCACCATCAGCCATCTTGGCCTGATCACGCTGCTGCTGAGCCTCGGCAGTCCGCTCGGCGCGGTCGCGGCGATCTTCCACATGATCAATCACGCGACCTTCAAGGCGTCTCTCTTCATGGCGGCCGGCATTATCGACCATGAAGCCGGCACGCGCGACATGCGGCGGCTGGGCGGACTCTTCCGCTTCATGCCGATCACGGCGACGCTGGCAATGGTGGCGAGCGCGGCGATGGCGGGCGTGCCGCTCCTCAACGGCTTCCTGTCGAAGGAGATGTTCATCGCCGAGGCGATCGAGACGCACGCCATCTCGATCCTCGATACGGCGGCGCCCTATGCTGCGGTGATCGGCAGCGCCTTCGCGGTCGCCTATTCCATCCGCTTCATCCACGGCGTCTTCTTCGGAGCGGTGCCCGCCGACATGCCGCGCCAGCCACACGAGCCGCCTTTCCTGATGCGGCTTCCGATCCTGTTCCTCGTCGCTGTCTGCCTCGTCGTCGGCGTCATCCCAGGCCGCACCCTCGGGCCATTCCTGCATATTGCGACGATGGCCGTTCTCGGGCCGGCGACGCCGACCTACAGCCTTGTCGTCTGGCACGGCTTCACGCTGCCGCTGGCGCTCAGCGTCTTGGCGCTGGCCCTCGGCGCCATTCTCTATCTGGCGCTCAGGCGCTATCTCGCCTATTGCGAGGCGGGACCGCCCCTGCTCCGCCGCCTCAAGGGACAGCACATCTTCGAACGCGCGCTGGTGACGCTGTCCTGGCGATGGGCGCGGTTCATCGAAAGCGCTCTTGGAACGCGGCGGCTCCAGCCGCAATTGCGGCTCCTCGTGCTGATCGCGCTTGTTGCGGCGATCTGGCCGTTCTGGGCCAGTCAATCCGGCTCAGGCACACCGATGATCCCGACCGCCGTCGATCCTGCCTTCGCCGCGCTGTGGGCAATCGGCTGTATCTCGGCGCTCGGGGCGGCATGGATGGCGAAATTTCACCGTCTGGCGGCGCTCATCCTCCTTGGCGGCGCCGGCCTCGTCACCTGCATCACCTTCGTCTGGCTCTCCGCGCCCGACCTTGCGCTCACCCAATTGCTTGTCGAGATCGTCACTTCCGTGCTCATCCTGCTCGGGCTGCGCTGGCTGCCGAAGCGCTTCCCCGGCAAGGCGGCCGAAATCGCGACGGCAGCGGCCGGGTTGCGCCGCGCGCGCGATTTGGGAATGGCCGTTCTGGCCGGTGCAGGGATGACGCTCGCCGCCTATACCGTCATGACGCGCCCGCCCCCGGACGGCGGCATCTCGTCCTTCTTCCTCAAGAACGCCTATACGGGCGGCGGCGGAAACAATGTCGTCAACGTGATCCTGGTCGATTTCCGCGGCTTCGACACCTTCGGCGAGATCACGGTTCTGGCGATCGTCGCGCTGACCGTCTTCGCGCTGCTGCGGCGTTTCCGGCCGGCCCCCGACAGCATCGAAGCGCCGGAACAGCAGCGAATCCAGACCTCGTTCGACGAGGCGCGTCCGGAGCGCAAGCCGGGCGATACGGTCAGCGAATATCTGCTGGTTCCGTCGGTGATCATGCAATGGCTGTTCCCCGTCATCATCGTCTTTGCGGCCTATCTGTTCATCCGCGGCCATAATCTCCCGGGCGGCGGCTTCGTCGCCGGCATCGTCATGGCTGCGGCCTTCATCCTGCAATATATGGCGGCCGGCACGCGCTGGGTGGAATCGCACCTCAAGGTGCTTCCGGTGAGATGGATGGGAGCCGGGCTCCTGCTCGCCGCGGGGGCGGGGGCGGGCTCGTGGCTCTTCGGCTACCCCTTCCTGACCTCGCATTCGCGCTATGTCGAATTGCCGCTCATCGGCAAGCTCCACGCCGCGAGCGCCATATTCTTCGATCTTGGCGTCTTCGCCCTCGTCATGGGCGCGACGGTGCTGATGCTGATCGCGCTCGCGCACCAGTCGATCCGACGCCTGCGTGCGGCGAAAATCGCGAGCGAAGCCGCGGAGGAACGCGCCTGATGGAACTGACGCTCGCCATCGGCATCGGCGTCCTCGTCGGCTCGGGCGTCTGGCTGCTCCTGCGTCCGCGCACCTATCAGGTCATCGTCGGGCTTTCGCTTATCGCCTATGGCGTCAATCTGTTCATCTTCTCGATGGGCCGGTTGCGCGTCGGAGCACCGCCGGTCCTGAACGGGGCGGCCGATCCCGCCGCCTATGCCGACCCGGCGCCGCAGGCGCTTGTGCTGACGGCGATCGTGATCGGCTTCGCGACGACGGCGCTGTTCCTCGTGGTGCTGCTGGTTTCGCGCGGCCTGACCGGCAGCGACCATGTCGACGGCAAGGAGCGGCGCTGATGCCCTTTGCCGATCATCTGATCATCGTACCGGTCCTGCTGCCGCTCGTCACGGGAGCGTTCCTGCTTCTGTTCGATGAGCGCCGCCATGGTTTCAAAGCGGCGGTAAGCCTCGTCTCGACGGTCTTTCTGGCGGCCGTTGCGACCGTCCTGCTCAGCCGCGCGAACGCTTCCGAAGCCTCGACATCCGTCTATCTGCTCGGCAACTGGCCGGCGCCCTTCGGCATCGTCCTGGTGCTCGACCGCCTGGCGGCGCTGATGCTGGTTCTCGCCGGCGTGCTCGCGCTCGCGGCGCTGGTCTTCTCGATGGCCCGCTGGCACCGAGCCGGACCGCATTTCCACACGCTTTTCCAGTTCCTTTTGATGGGGGTCGACGGCGCCTTCCTCACCGGCGATCTGTTCAACCTCTTCGTCTTCTTCGAGATCCTGCTTGCCGCCTCCTACGGCCTCGTCCTGCACGGCGCGAATCCGTTCCGCGTGCGCGCCGGCATGCATTACATCGTCGTCAACCTCGCCGCCTCGTCGCTGTTCCTGATCGGCGTCGCCCTCGTCTACGGCGTCACCGGCACGCTGAACATGGCCGACCTTGCCGTCCGCATTCCCGCCGTGCCGGCTGATCGGCAGGCGCTTCTGGAGGCCGGCGGCGCGCTTCTCGGCGTCGCCTTTCTGGTCAAGGCCGGTATGTGGCCGCTCAGTTTCTGGCTGCCAAGCACCTATATGGCCGCCGCAGCGCCCGTCGCCGCGATCTTCGCCATCCTCAGCAAGGTCGGCGTCTATATCATCCTGCGCCTGTCGCTGCTCATGTTCGGCGCCGACGCCGGCGCGATGGCGGGCTTCGGCGACAAATGGCTGCTTGCCGGCGGAATGGCGACCATTGCCTTCGGCGCGACCGGCATCCTCGCCTCTCAGGCGATGGGGCGGCTCGCCGGCTATTCCATTCTCGTCTCCTCCGGCACGCTGCTCGCCGCCATCGGCATGGCCGATGTCGCGGTGACGTCGGGAGCGCTCTACTATCTCGTCAGTTCGACGCTGACGATCGCCGCTTTCTTCCTCCTGATCGAACTGGTCGAGCGGGCGCGGGACCCTGCGGCTACCGTCCTTTCGGTGACGATGGACGCCTATGGCGACGAAGAGGAGGAAAGAGAGCCGGAGGAAGAGATCGGCATCGCCATTCCCGGCACGCTCGCGACGCTCGGCATCTGCTTCGGCGTCTGCGGGCTGCTCCTTGCCGGCCTGCCGCCATTGTCGGGCTTTATCGGTAAATTCGCGCTTATCAGGGCGCTCTTCGACATCACCCCGACGGACGCCGGCATTCCGGCCATGTCATGGGTCTTCACCGCCCTCCTCCTCATGGGCGGTTTCGCGACGCTGCTGGCGATGATGCGCGAAGGAATCCGGACTTTCTGGACGCCGCTCGAAGTGATCGTGCCGCGCGTTCGCTTCATCGAGATCGCCCCGGTCGCAGCGCTCCTCCTCCTTACCGCCGCCCTTAGCGTCGCGGGCGGCCCGGCCATGCGCTACATGGATGCGACGGCGCGCGCGCTGCATGCGCCTGACGCCTATAGACACGATGTGCTTTCAGCGTCTGCAAGGATGGGCGCCATGCGTGAAGCCGATGCATCGGGAGAGCGGCCATGACCCGCCTGCTGCCCTATCCGCTGCTTGCGGCATCACTGTTCGTCATGTGGCTGTTGCTGAACGGCTTTTCGGCCGGCCATGTGCTGCTCGGCATCATAATAGCGCTTGTTGCTTCCCGTCTCATGGCGGCGCTAGAACCGGACAAGCCGAGGCTGCGGCGCTGGCGCAAAATACCCCCACTTTTCTTTCGAGTGGCGGTTGACATCGTCCTTTCCAACATCGCCGTCGCGCGGCTGATCCTGCTCGGTCGCCGGGGAAGAGGCGCGGCCGGATTCGTCGTGATCCCGCTCAAGCTCCGCGACCGGACGGCGCTCGCGATCCTCGCCTGCATCATCTCGAGCACGCCGGGGACGGCCTGGATCGAATATCATCCGGGAAGCGGCAGGTTGCGCATCCATGTGCTGGACCTCGTCGACGAACAACACTGGATCGACCTGATCCAGGGGCGCTACGAATCATTGTTGCTGGAGATATTCGAATGAGCGGCGTCATTCTCGCCTGGGCCATCGGCATTTCGGAGGCGTTCCTGATCGCGGCGATGGCCTGCATGCTCTACCGCCTCGTGCGCGGGCCGCGAGCGCAGGACCGCGTCCTCTGCTTCGATGCGCTCTATATCGACGCGATGCTCCTCCTTCTCACCTTCGGCATCCGTACCGGCAGCACGCTTTATTTCGAGGTGGCGCTCGCGATTGCGTTGCTCGGCTTCGTTTCGTCGGTGGCGCTCGCCAAGTTCCTCATGCGCGGCGAGGTGATCGAATGAGTTCCGACCTACCGGTCTGGGTGGCGCTTTGCGTCGCCTTTTTCCTCGTCATAGGATCGGGGCTGACGCTGATCGGCGCGATCGGCGCGGTGCGTCTGAAGAGCTTTTACGAGCGCGTCCATGCGCCGACTTTGGGCACGACAGGAGGGATCGGTGGCGTCGCCATCGCGTCGATAATCTATTTTTCCGTGACCGAGGGGCGGCCGGTGCTGCATGAAATACTCATCGCCGCCTTCGTGATCGTCACCACGCCGGCGACGCTGATGCTTCTGGCCCGCGCGGCGCTTTATCGCGACCGAAGCGAGGGCGCCGTCAATGCGCCGGGCTTCGAGGAATTGTCGGAGCAACGGGCAGAGGGCCAACGGTAAGCCATTGAATATGGCCGCCGCTTCCGGTTGACAGCTGTCAACCGGGCGCCTCGGCAAGGCGCCCGGGACAAGCGGAGATCAATGGACCCAGATGACCTTGCGCGTCTGCTTCCTGACCAGGACTGGGCCCTCGTCGGTATAGACATAGGCGTAGTCCGGATCGTCCGGCACCGGCGTCAGTTCGACCGTGCCGGGGAGAACCGTACCTACCCTGACGCCCTCCTCGACCGTTACCGGACGGACGTGATGCCTTTCGACGTAAGTTATCACGTCGTCGGGGGGCTGGGTTACAGGCACGGCAGCGGTGGTATCGCTGTCCACCGCCCTTACGTCACCTTCATAGACCACCTCGCGGTTCCTCATCCGAACGACGACCGGACGTTGATCGACATAGACGTAACCATAGTCCGGATCGTCCGGCACCGGAGTCAGATCGATCGTATCGGGAAGGACCGTGCCCACCCTTACGCGTTCCTCGACCCTTACCGGACGAACATGATGCTTTTCGACATAGGTGATGACTTCGTCCGGCGGCTGGGCCACGCGCACTGCAGCGGTGGCATCGCTGTCCACCGCCCTTACGTCGCCTTCATAGACCACCTTGCGGCTATCCATCTTCACCACGACCGGGCGTTGATCGACATAGACATAGCCATAGTCGGGATCCTGCGGGATCTCATGAATTACCACACTGTCGGGGAGCTCAGATCCCCGTTCGATGCGGCCCTGGATACGGACCGATTCGACAGGGTGTTCGACAATATATGTCCGCACGTGATGGGGAACGCTGCCCGCGCCGATCGCGGCGCCGACAACGCCTCCGACAGCCGCTCCGACGGGACCGCCGATGACGGCGCCGGTGGCCGCGCCCGTCGCGCCGCCCACCATTGCGCCAGCGGTTGTCCTGCCGCGCTCATCCGCATGGGCGGCCGACGCGGCGATGAGGGCGAGAGCAGCAGTCGCATAGAGAAACTTGCGCATGACCTGTTCCTTCCAGATGGACGTCCCTTTGCTGTTCCTAACGCCGGGGGAGGAAAGCCGTTCCACTCGCTGTTCGATGGCGAGCGGAGGGGAAAAGCATTTTTACAATTCGCCTGACCGCGCCATCGCCTTGATCCGGTCGGCGGTGCGGCAGGCGATGGCCTGGATCGTCAGCGACGGATTGACGCCGCCGACCGTCGGGAAAACGGAACCGTCGCAGATCCACAGATTGGGTATATCCCAGCTTCGGCAATCGGCATTGACGACGCTCGTGCGCGGATCGGCGCCCATGCGGGCGGTGCCGTTCAGATGGCAGGTATCGTCTTCCTGCCTCCAGATGCCCCTGGCGTCGATCGCTTCGAGCGCCCGGCTCATGAAACGAAGCGAATGCTCGATGAGCCGCTTGTCGTTGTCGCACCAGGAATAGGTGACGCGCGGGATGCGCAGCCCGTATTGATCGACATCGTCGGCCAGCGTGACGCGATTGTTCTCCTGCGGCAGCATTTCGCCGACGATCTTCAGGCCGACGACATGGTTGTAATCCTCCATGGCGCGCTTGAGCCGATCGCCCCACAGGCCGTGGGCGGAAAACTGCGTGTTGCCCCATAGCTGCGGCAGCGGCCCCTGGCTCATATAGCAATAGCCGCCGAAGAAGTCCTTGCCCCTGTCCTCGTAATTCCAGTGCTCGGTGATGGCGAGCGACGGCGGCCCCTTGTAGGAGCGGACCTCTTGGTCCATCACGCCCCAGACGGCCTGATTGGACTGCACCATCAGGTTTTTCCCGACCAATCCCGAACTGTTGGCGAGGCCGTCGGGGAAACGATCGGTCGCGGAACTGAGGAGCAGACGCGGCGTCTCGATGGCATAGCCGGCGACGACGACATTGCGCGCCTTCTGGAAACGCCAGCGCCCCTGCCGGTGATAGTGGACTCCGGTGGCCCGATCGGCCGTGGAAACCTCGACCCGGCCGACCATGGCGAGGTCGCGGATTTCCGCTCCGGCCGCGATGGCGCGCGGCAGCCAGGTGACGAGCGCGCTCTGCTTGGCGTTGGTCGAGCATCCGGTCACGCAGAAGCCGCGATAAACGCAAGGGTGCGCCAGCCCGCGCGGCGCCGAAAGCGTTGCAATCGGCGTTTCGGTCCATTTGATGCCGAGCGCTTCGCAACCCAGGGCGAGCGCACGGCCGGCCGCGTTCAATTCATGCGCGCGATAGGGATAGCGCGGCCGCTTTGGGCCCCAAGGATAGGTGACGGGGCCTGAAATCTTCAGGGCATCCTCGACTTCCGCGTAATATTCCCACATCTCGCGCCAATCGAGCGGCCAGTCGGCGCCATAGCCGAGCAACGTGCGCGACTTGAACCATTCCGGCCGGAAGCGCAGCGAGACCATGGCGAAGTGGACGGTGGAACCACCCACGGCCTTGCCGGAATTGTTGCTGCCGAGTTGCAGCGGATTGTCGCCGTCGACGATGCGGTCGTCGGTCCAGTAGAGCTTGGTCTGCTCCGATTCGTCCGAGGCGAAATCCTCAAGCGGCCGGAAATAGGGGCCGGCGTCGAGCGCGATTACGGAAAACCCATATTCGGCGAGCTTGCAGGCAAGCGTGCCGCCGCCCGCGCCGGTGCCGACGATGACGAAATCCACTTCCTCGTCATCGCCATGGCAGCGCATCGGCACCCAGCCGCCGGGGCGGAAGACATCGGGCGCGCGTCCATCGATGGCGCGCGGCATTTGGATCGGATCGTCAGCCATCGCCGCGCTCTTCGGTCGCGGCGTCCTTGACCTCGACGGCTTCCCAAGGGTCGCGCTCGTCGAAATCCATGCGGACATAGCCGCGCGGCGATGCCGGTCCGCCCCAGCCGATCTCGCTCCAGGCGCTCGGATGAGAATAATAGGCATAAACGAGATCGCGGCCGATACGGTTCTTGAAGAGATCGGCGCAGGAAAGCCCCTGCCAGGCTTCGGATTTCAAATCGCCCTTTTCCATGCGGCCAAGCATGGCGTCTTGCGCCTCATCGCCGACACTGCGGAAGGGCTTTCCGTGCGCCGCTTCGGATTCCACGTCGAGGGCATGAAGCGTGATGCGCCAGACCTCTCCCTCCTTCGGCATTCCGGCGTGGCGAAAGCCGTCTGCCCGCTCCATATGAAGCTTTTCATCGACAAGGCCGGCGACCGGTATGGGCGGCCGCCCTTCCGGCTGCGGCACGATGCGCGCGGCGATTGCATCGACGGTCAGGAATTCGTCGGCGGTAAAGAATTGGGGGCGCTGCGACCCGATCGCCAGGCGGCGCGCAATCACCTCGCGCGTCTTGTCGTTCCATGACGGGGTGCCGCGCTTTTCCAGCACGTCGTAATCGGGGTAGCGCGAGTGGCGACGCGGCGGCTCACGCATCGGGATGATCCTTCATCAGCCGCAGCGCCGCGAGCGCCGCGAGCGCAAGCCCCGCAAAGCTTGGCGGGGCGGGCAGAGGCGGGCCGTTCAAGACGTTCTGGCTCCAGTTGCGCCAGCCGCCCATATTGCGCGACACGCCGTAGGCATGAAAGCCCATGCCGGCGAAGCCCATGACGGTCAGGAGCCGCATCCACCAGCGCGTGAAGCGGTGTGCGCGGCCGCCCGGCCCGGCGGCGGCCCTCGCCAGCAGCAGGCCGCCGAATGGCGGCAGCGAGACCGGTAAAAACATCGCGGGGTTGTGAAACGCCCCACGGAAATGCAGCAATCCGGCTTCTCCCGTCGTGCCGAGAAGGCCGGCGCCGGCCACCGCGGCCATGGTCCGCCCCGCCGGCAAACTGAAAATCCTCGGGGTCCTGCCCGGCTTGCTTTCCCGCACCCGTTCCGAGCAGAAGCCGAGCAGGCCCGACAGAAGTATGGCCATCGGCGCTCCGAGCGGCGCGCGGTAGAACAGGTTCTGCCAGCTGAAGCCGCCGACCTTCTTCGTCACGTTATAGATATGAAAGCCGGTGCCGATCAGGCCGGTGAGCGCGGCGGCGAGATAGGTCGCGTCGCGTCCGAAATGAGCGGCGCGTCTTGAATCGGACGTGCCATGCAGGCTGGTCGCAAGCGTCAGCGTCGAGACCACCAGCGGCGTGAACATCGCCTTGTTCTTGAACGAGCCCCGATAATGTTCGACGGCGCTGTCGGCAAGAACCGAGAGGGCCAGCAATCCGGCGGCGCGATTGAGCCGCCGTGCGGCCTTGACCGTCGCAGGCCGTTCGAGCGGCGATCGCGCATAGCGGTCGGTCATGTGATACGTCATGTTGCCTCCGGGTCCTTGCAATCGTTCAAGCGGCGAAGCGCTCGGCGTCCTTCGCCTTGAAAACCAGCCCCAGGCCCGGCCGGGAGAGGTCGGGAGAAATCTCGCCTCCTTTTGGGACCGGCGCACCGTCGAAAAGCATGTGCTCGATGCGCACATGATCGTGAAACCATTCGATATTCTTGAAGCGCGGGGCGGCGCAGCCGGCATGAAGATGGAGGGCCGGCGCAGTATGGGCGGAAAGGGGAATGGAATGCGCGTCGGCAAGCGCGGCTGCACGCAGGAATCCGGTCAGGCCGCAGCAGCGTGTCCCGTCCGCCTGGAGGACGTCCACCGCGCCGGCTTCCAGCATCCGGCGGAAATAGAAGGGCTCGTATCCATATTCGCCGGCGGCGATGTCCATTTCCGCCGGGGCGCGGTCCCGCATCAGGCGGAGGCCTTCGAGATCATCGCTCGAAACCGGCTCCTCGAACCAGGTGACGTTGTATTCGGTAAAACGCTCGGCGAACCAGAGCGCCTTTTTCCTCTCCAACGCCCCATTGGCGTCGACATAGAGTTCGGCATCGCCGATCGCGCTTCGCGCGACGCGGACGCGGCGCAGATCGTCCTCGGGATGGCTGCCGATCTTCATCTTCACCGCCTGGCAGCCGTCGGTCTCCACCCAATTGCCGAGTTGGTCGGTCAACCTTTCATCGCCGTAGGAGGTGAAGCCGCCGCTGCCATAGATCGGAACGGCGGGACGCTCCGCTCCGAGGAGATCAGCGAGAGCGAGGTCGAGCAGTCTCGCCTTCAGGTCCCACAGCGCCCAGTCCACTGCCGAGATGGCCGAGGCGCAGACGCCGCGCCACCCCATATTGCGCACCGCGCCGACCATCTTCTGCCAAAGGCGGGGTATGTCGAAGGCGTCTTCGCCCTTGATCACTTGCGACAGCTTACCGCGAATGATTGCCGTCGCCGCGCCCGCTGCGTAGCTGAAGCCAATCCCCGTCTGTCCACCGGCTTCAAGCTCGACGAGGACCAGCGTCGTGGAATTCCAGCTTGCCGTACCATCCGCTTCCGGCGCATCGGTCGGAATGCGAAAGGCGTGAGCGCTTACGCTCTTGATGGCAGCGTCCGGGCGAGGCATCGCGTCGCTCAGACGAGTTCGCGCACCGTGTCGGAGGCAAGCGTCAGCGCGATCTTGCCACGGGCAGGCGTCCCCCTCGCCAGTGCTTCAGCGAAGTGCTCGGCCTGCCGCAGCTTGACCTTCGGCGGCATGGGCGGCTCGTGCGGATCGACGACCGCTTCCACCAGAACAGGTCCGGGCGTGGCGAAGGCTTCCCGCAACGTCTCGGCGCAGCGCGCCGGATCATCGATCGAATAAGCCTTGAGGCCGAAGCCCCTGGCGACGGTCACGAAATCGATCGGCTGCAGTTCGCAGACATATTCCGGGTTGCCGAGGAACACCATCTGTTCCCATTTGATCTGGCCGAGCGCGTTGTTCTTGATGACGACGATCTTGATGTTTAGATCATATTTCATGCAGGTGGCGAGTTCGCCCATCAGCATGGTCAACCCGCCATCACCGACGAAGCAGACGACCTGCCTGTCAGGGTGGGAGACGGCGGCCGCGACGGCGTAGGGGAGGCTGCAGGCCATGGTGGCGAGATTGCCGGAACAGGAGAACTTCATCCCTTCCCGGATCTGGAAATAACGTGCGGCCCAGGTGGTGATGGTGCCGGAATCGGTGGCGATGATGGCGTTGTCGTCGAGAAGCTTGTTCACTTCATGCGCGACGACCTGCGGCTTCATCGGCTTGTCCTGGCGCGTCCCACGCTCCTCGAGAAGTGCGTTCCATTCGCGCATGCCCTCCTGCGCCTGGTCGAGGAAGGACCTGTCTTCCTGATAGTCGAGGCGCGGGAGAAGCACATCGAGCACCTTGGCGGAATCGCCCACAAGGGCGGCTTCCACGGGATAACGCAGGCCGATGCATTGCGGGTCCAGATCGATCTGGACCGCGCGCGCTTTTCCCGGCTTCGGATAGAATTCGATATAGGGGAAGCTGCTGCCGACGATGAGAAGCGTGTCGCATCCTTCCAGCGCTTCCTGGGAGGGTTTTGTGCCGAGCAGGCCGATCCCTCCCGTGGCGTAGGGGCTGTCGTCGGGCAAAGCGCCCTTGCCGAGCAAAGGCTTGATGACAGGCGCGCCCAGCCGCTCGGCGATGGCCGTCAGCTTGTCGCCTGCCCCGATCGCGCCCTGCCCCGCCAGGATCGCCGTCTTCTTTCCCGCGTTCAAAATGGAGGCGGCGCGCGCCAGTTGGTCCTCGTTCGGCAACTGGCCCGAGCGCGCCATCATTTCGGAAACGTGATTGGGGATGTTGCGTTCCGACCGTGGATCGGCGCTCACCGCCTCCGCCTGGATGTCGACTGGAATCGTAACATGAGACACGCCGTGATAGGCAAGCGCCGTCCGGCATGCCAACTCCACCGTGTTCTGCACATGCTGCGCCCCCATGATGCGGGCGTTGTAGACGGCGACGTCCATATAGAGCTTGTCGAGTTCGACATCCTGCTGGGTGAAGGTGTGGAGCAGGTCATGGAACTGAAGGCCGGTGATGGCAAGGACCGGCTGGCGGTCGAGCTTGGCGTCGTAAAGGCCGTTGAGGAGATGGATGCCGCCCGGCCCTGAGGTGGAGAGACAGACGCCGAGACGTCCCGTCCATTTCGCATAGGCGCAAGCAGCGAAGGCCGCCGCTTCCTCATGCCTGACCTGGATGAAGCGGATCTTGTCCTGCTGCTTCCTCAGCGCCTCGATGACGCCGTTGATGCCGTCTCCGGGTATGCCGAAAATCGTGTCCACTCCCCAATCGATCAGCGTGTCAACGAGAACGTCGGATGCTGTACGAGCGGCCATCGATGTAACTCCCTGGAAGATTTTTTCGTGCCTAGGGCGGTGAACCCGAGCGGAAGGGCGGCCGGCATGTGGGCGGCCGGTGTTGTAACGACCAGTCACGCCAACTGTTCCCTGCATCTGCTATTTTCGGCCTTTCCTCCCTCGCCTGTCCTGACTGCCATTCGCACCGGACACCAGCCCTTTCACTGCGGATGGAACAAGCGGGGCACGTCACGCGTTGGCCGCACGAGGAACAAAGCCGCTCCAAAAATTCCCCTTGAAAGCCGAGGCAGGAAAGAACCCGTGCAAAGCAAGATTCTCGCGACTGCGAATGGCCAGAAAACCTATGCAATCATCATGGAGAGCGGCGACGAGGCGATGTCGTGCCTCAAAAGCTTCGTCGAAGCCGAAGGCATTCTCGCCGCGCAATTCTCCGCGATCGGCGCCTTCAGCGAGGCGGTGCTGAAATATTTCGATTGGGAAGCAAAGGAATATCGCGACATCCCCGTCCGCGAACAGGTGGAGGTCGCATCGCTGATCGGCGATGTCGCCGAATCCCCGGACGGCAAGGCCGCCCTGCACGTCCACACCGTCCTTGGCAGGCATGACGGCTCGGCCATGGCCGGGCACCTGGGAAAGGCGAATGTCCGCCCGACGCTTGAAGTCATATTAACCGAATCCCCGGCGCATCTGCGTAAGAAACATGATCCCGAATCCGGCCTCGCGCTGATCAGGATGGAGGATTGAGATGGCGGCGATCGGCTCGCGCGTCTGGGCCATCCCCGAGGGCCATATCCCCGGCAGCGGCATAGAAGGGAACCCGGCGCTCATCTCCCACGAAGCGGCCTGCATCCTGAACGCGGGCGACCGCGATGCCGAAGTCGAGATCACCATCTATTTCGCCGATCGCGATCCGGTTGGACCTTATCGGGCAATCGTATCGGCGCGGCGGACTCTCCATCTTCGCTTCAACGATCTGAAAGATCCCGAACCCATTCCACGGGATACCGACTATGCGACGGTTCTGATGTCCACCGAACCCGTCGTCGTCCAGCATACGCGCCTCGATTCTCGGGACGCGCGCGTCGCGCTTCTTTCCACCATCGCCTATCAGGAGTGAAGATGAACCTCGCCGTCATGCCGCAAAACCGATCGCACCGCCAGAACGATCGCTTGAGAGGGAAAATCGTCGTCGTCACCGGCGCATCGGCGGGCGTCGGCCGCGCCGTTGCCAGGCGCTTTGCCAGGGCCGGCGCGTCGATCGCGTTGATGGCGCGCGACCCCGATTCGCTTGATGAAGCCCGGGAGGAAATCGAGAGGGCTGGAGGCCGGGTGATCACCGTCCCGACGGACATGGCGGATGCCGATGCCGTCTTCGCCGCCGCCGCGCGCGTCGAGGAGGAACTCGGCCCCATCGACATCTGGATCAACAATGCGATGGCGACGGTCTTTTCGCGCGTGGCGGACATGGAGCCGGAAGAATTCCGTCGCGTAACGGAAGTGACCTATCTAGGCTTCGTCTACGGCACGATGGCCGCGCTCAGCCACATGAAGACGCGGGATCGAGGCCTCATCCTCCAGGTCGGCTCGGCTCTTGCCTATCGCGGCATTCCGTTGCAGGCGGCCTATTGCGGCGCCAAGCACGCCATTCGCGGCTTCAACGATGCACTTCGCACGGAACTGCTTCACGACGGCAGCAATATACGCGTGACGATGGTGCAATTGCCGGCCGTCAACACGCCGCAATTCGACTGGGCGAGAACCCATGTCGATCATGATCCGCGCCCGGTCGCTCCCGTATTCCAGCCCGAGGCTATCGCCGAGGCCGTATTCAACGCAGCAATAGGGAATGCGCCGGAATATTGGCTGGGCGTCAGCACGGTCAAGGCCATATTGGCGAGCATGGCCTTTCCCGCCGTGGTCGACCGCTATCTCGCCAAGAAGGGGATAGAGGCGCAGCAGACCCGCAGCGCGGTTTCAGCGAACCGCCGCAACAATTTGTTCAGCGCAGTGCATGGGCTGCACCGCACGCGCGGCTCCTTCGGCAAGAACGCCGCGTCTTCGGTGGCGATGTGGTCGGGGAACGACATTCGTGCCGCTGCGATCGGCACATTGGCAACCGTGGCCGCCATTGCCGCGGCCGGCATACTTTTTCAAGCGACGGTCAGGCGTAGGTTGCGCTGACTGAATTGGCGCGGAGTGGATTCCGCCAGCGCCGCGCCTCCATTCACATTTTTATTCCACGAGGATTATTTTCGGAACCAAAGGTGCGAGCGGTAATTTTACCGCTGGGAACAAGCGACGAGGGGAGGAGTTCCACTTCCGATCTTGTTGATGTGATGAGGCCGGCCCGGCTGGGTTGGGCGTTTGCAGCTTTGAGGGGCCATTTGATGACGCCGGGATTCTGGCGGCATGGAAGAGGTTTATTTCCGAATAACGAAACGACCAGCGTTCGGCATATCAATCCATGGCACAAGTATTCAAACCGCGGGCAAACACGATTGCGCTCGCTGTACTTGTCTCCATTCCGGTAGTCGTCGTCCTCATCTTCGCCATCAATTATCAGCTTCATGCCTCTCCCTACGCCACGCTGATGGGACTTTATGTCGATCAGCCGGTCCCCTTCAGCCACAAGCATCATGTCGGCGATATCGGCCTCGACTGCCGCTATTGCCATACCGGCGTGGAGAACGCCGCTTTCGCAGGCCTTCCACCAACTCATACCTGCATGACGTGCCATTCGCAGCTCTTCACCAATGTCGCGATGCTGGCACCGGTGCGGCAAAGCCTTGCGACCGACATCCCGATCGCCTGGAACCGCGTCTATAAGCTTCCCGATTACGTCTATTTCGACCACAGCGTTCATGTGAAGAACGGCATCGGCTGCAGCACCTGTCATGGCGACATGAGCAAGCAGCCTCTCACAATGAAAGAGGCGCCCCTCACAATGGGCTGGTGCCTGAAATGCCACCGCGATCCCGGTCCGCATCTCAGGCCGGTGTCCGAGGTTTTCGACCCGCACGTTCCCGACCCGCAGAACGACCCGCAAAAGGCCGTTGCCCTGTTGCGCCATTACGTCATCGAAACCGGAAACATGACGGATTGCTCGACGTGCCACAGATGACCGACATCGCCGCGCGCTCTGCAGCACCTGCCCCCCGGCTGGAGATCAGCCGGCGCGCGGCGTTGAAGCTTTTCACCGGCGGCATGGCGGCATCGCTGGCCGGTTGCTCGCCGCCGGCCGAGAAGAACATGCCCTATGTGGACATGCCGGAAGGCCTCGTGCCGGGCGAGCCGCAATATTATGCGACGGCCCTGCCGCTCGGCGGCTATGGGCGCGGCGTCATCGTCAAGGCGGTCGATGGCCGGCCGGTCAAAGTATCGGGGAACCCGCGTCACCCGGCCAGCCTCGGCTCGACGGATGTCTTCGCCGAGGCCGCGCTTGTGGAACTCTACGATCCCGAGCGATCGCGGGACATCCGGGGAACGCAGCCGATAAATGGATGGACGGAGTTCCTGGGCGAACTCCAGCAATGGTCAGGCAAGGCGAAACGCGGCGAAGCCCCCCTTCACCTCGTGACCTCGACAGTGGCCTCGCCGACACTGCTCGGCCAGATCGCTTCGCTCAAGCAGCAATATCCCGGCACGCGATGGTTCGCTTACGATCCACTCGGCGGGGCCGAAGGTGCGCGCTCGCTGATCCCGCGCCTCGACCGCGCCAGCGTCATCGTCTGTCTCGGCGCGGATCCGCTCGGTCCGGGGCCGATGCAGATCATGGTGTCGCGGGCTTTCATCAAGGGGCGCATGCCGGAATCGCCGGGCGGCATGTCGAGGCTCTACGCCGTCGAATCCACATGGACGCTGACGGGAGCGAATGCCGACCACAGGCTGACCCTTCCGCCAGACAAGATCGACGCGCTCGCCATGGAAATCGTGGGCCGGCTGGAAGGCCATCCCGGATCGCCCCTGCCGCTCGATAAGGGCGCGAGACATTTCGTCGATGAAATGATCGCCGACCTGCAGGGCGCGGGGGCCGGCGGCCTTCTCCTGCCCGGTCCGATGCTGAGGGAGGAAACGGTTCAGGCGGTGCTGCAATCGGGAAGGCGGCTCGGCGCGCCGTTCGATCGGGCAGCGACGTTTCCCGCCCAATTGCGGCCGGAACCCTTCGCCGCGTTCGAGGAGATCCTGCATTCGGGAAAGGTGCAAAACCTTCTTCTCCTCGACTGCAATCCCGCTTTCGACGCCGCTCCCGACGCAAAATTCGCCGAGGCGCTAAAGAAGGTTCCCTTCGCCGTCCATGCGGGCCTCTACGACAACGAGACGGCCGATCTCTGCCGTTGGCAACTGCCGCTTTCGCATCCGCTGGAAGCATGGTCGGACCTTACCTCGGCCGACGGAACTGTCGCGATCGTCCAGCCGCTCATCCGGCCCCTCTACGATACGCGCTCGCAGCATGAGATCCTCGGCTTTTATGCCGGCCAGACTGCGCCATCGGGTTATGACACCGTTCGCCAAACATGGAAGCAAGGCGCGCAGGATGCCGGCTTCGAGGATTGGTGGCGCAATGCGCTTGTAAAGGGCGTCGTCTCGGGGCGGTCGCCGCAATTCGCATTGTCGGCGGGAAACACGGAGACCAGCCAGCCGGCGCCGAGTCAGCCGCCGTTGGATGCGCCTGCCGATAGCAACTCCTTCGTCGCCCTCATCCAGCCGGACCAGACCATCTATGACGGTCGTTTCACCAACAATGCGTGGCTGCAGGAATGCCCCAAACCTTTGTCAAAAGGCACATGGACGAACGCCGTTTCCCTCGCGCCCGAAGACGCCGCGGCGCTTGGCGCTTCGGATGGCGACGTGCTGGCGATAAGTTCGTCGGCAGGCAAGATCGAAGGGCCTTTGCGGATCGATCGGGGACAGGCGCGCGGCGTGGTCGGGCTGACGCTCGGCTATGGCCGGGAAGGCGCGGGAGCGATCGGAAACGGGCTCGGCTACAACCCGCGCCTCCTTTCGCCCGGCAGCCTGCGGAACGTCATTCGCGGCATCCAGGTGAAGAAGACGGGCCGCAGGGCGCCGATCCCCTCCACGCAAATGCATTTCAGCCTCGAAGGCGATCTCAGGAAATTGCTGCCGGAGGTTGCGCCGGGCGGATCGCTCCCCGCCAGTGGAACGAAGCCCAGCCTGTTCGTGCCGCCGCCACCGCGCGATCCCTATTCCTGGGCCATGGTCATCGATACGGCCGCATGCACCGGATGCAACGCCTGCGTCGTCGCTTGCCAGGTCGAGAACAATGTTCCGATCGTCGGACCGGATGAGGTCGCCAACGGTCGGGCGATGCATTGGCTGCGCATCGACAGCTACGACATCGGCACGGCGGAAGAGCCACGGCATGGCTTCGAGCCGGTGCCCTGCATGCAATGCGAGAAAGCGCCCTGCGAACCGGTCTGTCCCGTCGAAGCTTCCGTGCATGATACGGAGGGGCTGAACGACCAGGTCTATAATCGCTGCGTCGGCACGCGCTTCTGTCAGTCGAACTGCCCCTACAAGGTACGGCGCTTCAACTGGTTCGCTTATAATTCAGGCCAGGAATACAAGGACCTCGGCAAGGACCCGATGCCGGCCCGCAACAACCCGGACGTGACCGTCCGGGCGCGCGGCGTCATGGAAAAATGCACCTATTGCGTCCAGCGCATCAGCGGCGCGCGGCGCGACGCCGAAAAAGCGGACAAGCCAATCGCGGATGGCGAACTCAAGACGGCGTGCCAGGAGGCGTGCCCGACTGAGGCCATCAGTTTCGGCAATCTGCAGGACAAGGGGTCCATGGTGAACGCGCGGCGCGCCGATCCCCGGCATTTCACGCTCCTCGAAGAACTCGGAACCCGCCCGCGCACGACCTATCTGGCGCGGGTGCGCAACGCCAATCCGAAACTCGCGGGAGGCAGCGCATGAGCGCGATCGTTTCCGGCGCCCAACCGCTGCCGTCGGCAGGCGATGCCGTAAGAGCGCAGAAGGTCGAACGGCTGACGCATGTCGACACTATCGATGCGGTCAACACGCTCGTCAGCGGCCCGCTGCTCGACCGGCGGCGCTGGCGCCGCTGGTGGATCGCCATGATCGTCGCGTCGTTGCTGACGGTCCTTTTCTTCGGCTCGATGATCTATCTCTTCGCCAAGGGCATCGGCATCTTCGGGAACAATTCCATCGTCGTCTGGGGTTACCCGATCGCCAACTATGTCTGGTGGATCGGCATCGGCAACGCCGGAACCCTGATCTCCTCCATGCTGCTCCTGACGCACCAGCACTGGCGCGCGGCGATCAACCGCCTGGCCGAGGCGATGACGCTGATGGCCGTCGCCATCGCCGGCCTGATGCCGATCATGCATATGGGCCGGCCGCTCTATTTCTACTGGCTGGCGCCCTACCCCAACACGATGGCGCTCTGGCCACAATGGCGCAGCGCCCTCATCTGGGATTTCTGGGCGATCCTCAGCTATCTGCTCTTCTCGATCATCTTCTGGTACACGGGCCTCATTCCCGATCTCGCGACCCTCCGCGACAGGGCGATCACGCCAGGCAAGCGCATTTTCTATGGCGCGCTGGCGCTCGGCTGGCGCAATTCGGCGCGCCATTGGCACATCTATCAGACCTATTACCGCACCATGGCGGCGCTCGCGACGCCGCTCGTCTGCTCCGTCCATTCGATCGTCGGGCTCGATTTCGCGGCGAGCCTGATGCCGGGATGGCAGGAGACGATCTTCCCGCCCTATTTCGTCGTCGGCGCCATGTATTCCGGCTTCGCCATGGTCGTCGTGCTCTGCGCCGGTGTGCGCTGGGGCCTCGATCTCGAAGCGCTGATCACGACCCGCCATTTCGAGATCATGGCGAAGGTGATGCTGATGGCCGGAACGGTCATGTTCCTCTCCTATGCCACGGAATGGTTCAGCGCATGGTATTCGGGTCGAGGGGTCGATCGCCGCTTCCTCAGCTTCGAGTTCACCGGCGCCTATGCCCCCCTCTACTGGATCATGATCTTCTGCAACTGCATCGCGGTCCAGGCCTTCTGGTTCCGCTCGGCCCGTCGCAGCCTACCCGCCATCATCATCATCTCGATCCTCATCAATATCGGCATGTGGCTGGAGCGCATCCTGATCGTCTGGAACACGCTGTCGCATCATTACATCGCGTCGATGTGGCGGCTCTTCTATCCGACGCTGTGGGACTGGTTCGTCCTTTTCGGCTCGCTCGGCTTCTTCGCCTTCCTCTATCTGCTTTTCGCCCGCTTCTTCCCGGTCGTGTCGATGCACGAGGTCAAAGAACTGGTGCAGCGGGAGGCGACCTCATGACCGCTGTGCTGCTCGCCGAATTCGGAGGGGAAGAAAGGCTGGTCGATGCGATCGGGAAGTTGCGGGAGGAACGCATCCAGATCGTCGACGCCTTCACGCCCTACCCCGTCGAAGGCCTTGGAGCGGCGCTCGGCGCGAGCCCTTTCCCGGTGCGCGCCGCCATGCTTGTCGGCGGACTCGGCACGGCCGGGCTCTGCTGGTTCATCGAATGGTACAGCGCGACGATCGCCTTCCCGTTCGATTCCGGCTCCCGGCCGCACAACAGCTGGCCGGTCTTCCCGCTTTTTCCCTTCGAGTTCGGCGTGCTGATGGCCGGCGTCTTCGGCCTCGCAGCGCTTCTGTGGTCGACGGGCCTGCCCGGCCTCAACCATCCGTTCTTCGAAGCCCGCCTTTCGGCGCGCGCCAGCCAGGACAGGTTTGTGCTGGCCGTGGCGATGCCCGAAACGCCCGATATGGCCTTGCGGCTGCGCGACAGGCTCATTGGCCTCGGCGCTGATACGGTCGAGGAGGCGGAGCTGTGAAGATTAAGGGGCCGTCCTTGCCGATCCGCTTCGCGAACCATCTCGCCTATGTCAGGGCAAGGTTATTGCCCTCGGCGCTCCGCGCCTTCAACCCTCCCTCCGTCTCGCTTCGCTCGACACCTCTCCCCCTGAAAAGGGGAGAGGATGCGCCGGTCGCTATGCCTCGCTCCCATCCTTGTAACTCAACATTTGCCGGATCTGCTATGATTAGGGATGCGGTGGCGGACGGAAGCACGACACACCTCTGGGCCGTGAAGCCCGTGGGAGAGCCTGTGTCGCCGTCCGCCGTTCCATCGAACCCGAACAGTCGCCTGGGCCGCAAGCGAAGCCCGATTAGGCAAGGATGGGAGAAGATGGACGCTGTTGTGGTGGGGATCGATGTCTCGCAGGAGA